>NZ_PXWG01000259.1 GCF_003011965.1 Streptosporangium nondiastaticum | reverse complement strand
CGGGGGGAGCGGCGGGGCTGGTTCGGCCGCCGGGCCCGGCCCAAGGGGACGCGGTCCGAGGGCGCCCGGGCGGGGGCGGTCGTGCCGGCCTGGCACGACTCGCGGGCGCGGCAGGTGCGGTGGGCCGCGCTGCGGGAGTCCGGGGGCGGCCTGGTCCCGGACTTCGAACCGCGGGACGCGAACCCGGACCGGGGCTGAGCGCCGGGGGGCTCCGCCCTGGGCCGGGGACCTTGAGCGCCGCACGGACGGGGCCTTGCCGGGCCGGTCGCCCAGGTCAGGGCCTGCCGGCCCGCGCGAGGATGTCCGCCGCACAGCGAATCGCCGCAACGGCGCATCACCACGACGGCGAGGGTCCGGCGGAATGCCCGGTCACCGCCAGTGGCGCGTACGGCACCGCCGGTCCGCGCCGTTGTGGCTTCGCGCCGTGGCGGCGGAAGAACAGGGCCCGCCGCCACGGCGAGGAAGCTCGACGGTGAGGGTCCGGCGGAACATCCGGTCACCGCCGGTGGGCGTCCGTCGCGCCGGAGGCGGTTAGTCCCTGTTCCCCAGCAGCGGCCTCAGCTGCTTCGGGAGGTGTCGCTCGCACGCCTGCTGCGAGCTCTGCGTCAGGGCGTCGTCCACGCACGTGTAGTAGTCGCTGTAGACGATCTGGAAGACGAACGTCGCCGCCACGATGGCCAGGGCCAGCCCGCCCGTCACCAGGCCGCTCACCGCCGCCGTGGTCTGCGGCTTGAACGCGCCGGGCGCCGGCGTCGGCGGGCCCGCCGGGATGTCGGGGTCCGTGCGCCGGGGCCGGGGCTTGGCGCGGAGGGAGCTGACGCCCCAGTAGATCGAGAGGGCGCCGAGCAGCAGGGCGACGTAGGGGATGCTGAAGAGGGCGAAGAAGAAGCCCCACATGCCCGCGAGGAGGGCGTAGCGGGCGCGCCGCTGGGCCGGGTCCGTCGGGTCCCAGCGCAGGCCGCCTCCGCCCGGTCCGCCGCTTCCGCCCGGTCCGCCGCCGAAGCCGCCGTCGTGGCGGCCGGGCTGCCGGCTGCTCCACTGGCTGCCCCACGACGGGGGCTGCTGCCCGTCCGGGCCCTCGGGGCCCTCCGGTCCGTCGCCGCCCTGGCCGCCCTCGCCGTTCCCCCGGCCCTGCGGCTGCTGCGGCTCGCGCGGCTGCCACGGCCGGTCGGGCGTTCCCTCGGGCGGCGGCGCGAAGGGGTTGTCCCGCTGCTCGTCCGGGGACGGGGAGGGGCGGTGAGCCGCGTCACGGCGTCGGTCCGGCATGTGGAGTGTGTCTTCCCCTTGTGTCGTCTACCGCACTCCGAACGTACGGCGTCGCGCCCGGATTCCGTGCATGTGGCACCGCGCTTTCCGGGCACCGCTTCCAGACGCTACCTTCCGCGGCCGCCCCCGTCCCGCGGGGGCCGTTCGGTGTGCCGGTATCGTTGCTGGCGGTCGGCGGGTTCGTAGAGTCCCCCGTATTCCGCGGCACCCTCGTCTCGTACGACCATACAAACCGTACGGCGCTGTCCACCGTACGGACGTCAATACGGCCGTCTCACCGCTCCCGCCCGCGAGAAAGGGCCCCACCGTGGCCTCCCCGCCTCCCGCGCCCCCCGCCCGCCTCGTCGTCCTCGTCTCCGGCTCCGGCTCCAACCTGCAGGCACTCCTCGACGCGATCGCCGCCGACCCCGAGGGCTACGGCGCGCGGGTCGTGGCCGTGGGCGCCGACCGGGGCGGCATCGCCGGCCTGGAGCGCGCCGAGCGCGCCGGGATCCCGACGTTCGTCTGCCGGGTCAAGGACCACCCGACGCGCGAGGCCTGGGACCGCGCGCTGACCGAGGCCACGGCGGCGCACGAGCCGGACCTCGTCGTCTCGGCCGGCTTTATGAAGATCGTGGGGAAGGAGTTCCTCGCGCGCTACGGCGGGCGCATCGTGAACACGCACCCCGCCCTGCTGCCCAGCTTCCCCGGCGCCCACGGCGTGCGCGACGCGCTCGCGTACGGCGTGAAGGTGACCGGGTGCACCGTCCACTTCGTCGACGACGGCGTCGACACCGGCCCGATCATCGCCCAGGGCGTGGTCGAGGTCGTGGAAGAGGACACCGAGGAAGGCGAAGCCGCTCTGCACGAGCGCATCAAGGAAGTCGAGCGCGCGCTGCTCGTCGATGTCGTGGGGCGTCTGGCCCGCAACGGCTACCGCATAGAGGGACGAAAGGTAAGGATCCCGTGACCGCCGAAGGTATGAAGCGGCCCATCCGCCGGGCGCTGGTCAGCGTCTACGACAAGACCGGGCTGGAGGAGCTGGCCTGTGGTCTCCACGAGGCCGGTGTCGAGCTCGTCTCCACCGGCTCCACGGCCGCCCGGATCGCCGCGGCCGGCGTCCCCGTCACCAAGGTCGAGGAGCTGACCGGCTTCCCCGAGTGCCTGGACGGCCGCGTGAAGACGCTGCACCCGCGCGTCCACGCCGGCATCCTCGCCGACCAGCGCCTCGACGCGCACCGCGAGCAGCTCGCCGGGCTGGGCGTCGAGCCCTTCGAGCTCGTCGTCGTCAACCTCTACCCGTTCCGGGAGACCGTCGCCTCCGGCGCCTCGCCCGACGAGTGCGTCGAGCAGATCGACATCGGCGGCCCCTCGATGGTCCGCGCCGCAGCCAAGAACCACCCCTCCGTGGCCGTCGTCGTCAGCCCCGGCCGCTACCAGGACGTCCTCAAGGCCGTCGCCGACGGCGGCTTCGACCTCGCGCAGCGCAAGCGCCTGGCCGCCGAGGCGTTCCAGCACACCGCCGCCTACGACGTGGCCGTCGCGAACTGGTTCGCCGCGGGCTACGGCGCCGACGAGGGCCCCTGGCCGGACTTCATCGGCGTCTCCTACGAGCGCAAGCAGGTCCTGCGCTACGGCGAGAACCCCCACCAGCCCGCCGCCCTCTACACCGACGGCACGGGCAAGGGCCTCGCGCACGCCGAGCAGCTGCACGGCAAGGAGATGTCCTACAACAACTACGTGGACACCGAGGCGGCCCGCCGCGCGGCCTACGACCACACCGACCCCTGCGTCGCCATCATCAAGCACGCCAACCCGTGCGGCATCGCGACCGGTCCGGACGTCGCCGAGGCCCACCGCAAGGCCCACGCCTGCGACTCGCTGTCCGCGTTCGGCGGCGTCATCGCCGTCAACCGGCCCGTGTCGGTCGCCATGGCCGAGCAGGTCGCCGAGATCTTCACCGAGGTCATCGTCGCCCCGGCCTACGAGGACGGCGCCGTCGAGGTGCTGGCCCGCAAGAAGAACATCCGCGTGCTGCGCTGCGCCGACGCCCCCGCGGCGCACGGCGAGTCCCGGCCCGTCGAGGGCGGCGTCCTCGTCCAGGCCAAGGACCGCCTCCAGGCCGAGGGCGACGACCCGGCCAACTGGACGCTCGCCACGGGCGAGGCGCTGTCCGCCGCCGACCTCGCCGAGCTGGCCTTCGCCTGGCGCGCCTGCCGCTCCGTGAAGTCCAACGCGATCCTGCTCGCCAAGGACGGCGCGACCGTCGGCGTCGGCATGGGCCAGGTCAACCGCGTCGACTCCGCGAAGCTCGCGGTGCAGCGGGCGGGCGAGGAGCGGGCGCGCGGCTCGTTCGCCGCCTCCGACGCGTTCTTCCCCTTCCCGGACGGGCTGGAGGTCCTGACGGCCGCGGGCGTCAAGGCCGTGGTGCAGCCGGGCGGTTCGGTCCGTGACGAGCAGGTCGTGGAGGCCGCGAAGGCGGCGGGCGTGACGATGTACTTCACGGGCACGCGCCACTTCTTCCACTAGTCCCGCAGTTCCGCAGTCCCGGCCGGGAACGGCCGGAACGGCCGGAGGCCCGGTTCCCCCTCGCCGAGGGGGAACCG
>NZ_PXWG01000258.1 GCF_003011965.1 Streptosporangium nondiastaticum | reverse complement strand
CGTGGACCGGCCGACCCCGCAGGTCGACTGGTCCTCCGGCTCGGTCGAGCTGCTCACCGAAGCGGCCGCGTGGCCGGAGTCGGACCACCCGCGCCGGGCCGGGATCTCCTCCTTCGGGATCAGCGGCGGCCGGGCGGCGGACCGTAGTCACGGTTGCGGGTCAGCGCCGGATTTGCACCGGCTTCCCCCGTTCCGAGGCGGGATGAAGTTGTCACGGACACTTTAGCCGGACGGTCTGAAGATCAACGGTCCGGCGACCTGTTGCCCGCTGCCGGGCGGGCTGCTAAGTGTCTGATGCTGCGTCAGTTTTTTGTCACGGCGCGCAGGGCTCCGCAGACGCGCGGGAGGCATCCGGATCATGAACCAGCACGCGAACGGACCGGTCGTCGAGCACGGGCAGCTCTTCATCGGCGGCGTCATGGCCGACCCGGCTGGCCGCGCCGTCATCGACGTCGTGTCGCCGCACACCGAGGAGGTCATCGGCCGCGTCCCGCACGCCTCGCGCGAGGACGTCGACCGGGCCGTCGCCGCGGCCCGCGCGGCCTTCGACTCCGGCGTCTGGGCCGACCGGCCCCTCGCCGAGCGCATCGAGGTCGTCACCCGCATCAAGGACGGCATCGCCGCCCGGCACGAGGAGATCGCCCGGGTCGTCTCCGCCCAGAACGGCTCCCCCTACTCCTGGAGCGTCCTCGCCCAGGCCCTCGGCGCGATGATGGTGTGGGACTGCGCCGTCGCCGTCGCCCGCGGCCTGCCCTACGAGGAGCGGCGGGCCGGCGCCCTCGGGCCGCTGCTCGTGCGGCGCGAGCCCGTCGGCGTCGTCGCCGCCGTCGTGCCGTGGAACGTCCCGCAGCTCGTGACGGCCGCCAAGCTCGCACCCGCGCTGCTGACGGGCTGCTCGGTGGTGCTCAAGCCCTCGCCGGAGACGCCCCTGGACGCGTACCTCCTGGCGGAGATCGTCACGGAGGCGGGCCTGCCGGAGGGCGTCCTGTCGATCCTGCCCGCGGAGCGCGAGGTCAGCGAGTACCTGGTCGGGCACCCCGGCGTCGACAAAGTGGCCTTCACCGGCTCGGTCGCGGCGGGCAAGCGCGTCATGGAGGTCGCCGCGCGCCACCTGACCCGCGTCACCCTGGAGCTCGGCGGCAAGTCCGCGGCGATCGTCCTGCCGGACGCCGACCTGGAGGCGGCCGTCGCCGGCATCGTCCCCACGGCCTGGATGAACAACGGGCAGGCCTGCGTCGCCCAGACGCGCATCCTCGCCCCCCGCGCCCACTACGCCGAACTCGCCGAACGCTTCGCGGCCGCCGCCTCCGCCCTCGTCGTCGGCGACCCCCTCGACCCCGCCACCCAGGTCGGCCCGCTCGTCGCCGAACGGCAGCGCCGCCGGTCCCTGGAGTACATCGCGCTCGGGCAGCGCGAGGGCGCCAAGGTGCTCGCCGGCGGCGGCCGCCCGGCGGACCGCGACAAGGGCTGGTACGTCGAGCCCACCCTCTTCGGCGACGTCTCCAACGCCATGCGCATCGCCCGCGAGGAGATCTTCGGCCCCGTCATCTGCCTGCTGCCCTACGACACCGAGGAGGAGGCCGTGCGCATCGCCGACGACTCCGACTACGGGCTCTCCGGCAGCGTCTGGACCCGCGACGCCGAACGCGGCATCGAGGTCGCCCGCCGGGTGCGCACCGGCACGTACTCGGTCAACACCTTCGGCCTCGACATGTTCGGCCCCTTCGGCGGCTACAAGAACTCCGGCCTGGGGCGGGAGTTCGGCCCGGAGGGCTTCGCCGAGTACCTGGAGCACAAGACGATCCACCTGCCGCCGGAGTACGGGGAGGGCGGGGAGGACGGGGAGGGCTGACGGGATGGCTGCCGAACGCTGGCACGTGCGGGTCGACCGGGGGCTGTGCGTGGGCTCGGGGATGTGCGCCGGCAGCGCGCCCGGGGCCTTCGCGCTCGACGCGGGCCACCGCTCCCGGCCCCTCGCGGAGGAGACGGACCCTTCGGAAGAGGTGCTCGCGGCCGCGGAGACCTGCCCCGTGGAGGCGATCACGATCAGCAGGCCGGATACGGGGGAGACGGTGTTTCCTCCCGACGAGTGAAATCCCTTCGTACGCACGGACGTTGTTACTCATGCGTTCCGCACAGGTGCTTGATGACACGTGTGACTGGCCGGGCCCCTCACCGCGTGGAAATCTCTAGGCAACGCAGCCGAGGGGGGAAGCGATGGACGCGCGGTACGAGGTCTACTGCCTGGCGGACAGGCACTTCTACGAGACCCCGGACCGCCTGTCCGTCCCGGCGGGGCCGGGCGCAGAGGAGGGTCGCGGGGCTCCGGGGGGAAGCCTGTACGAGACCGCGCGGCGCCCGGCCCCCGCCGGCTGGGACACCTCCCGCCACGGGGAGTGGCTCCATGTCTTCCCCGTGGGGGAGGACGGTGGCCCGCGCCCCGGACAGCCGCTTCAAGGCTGGAAGATCCACGTCTCGGCCACCGCCGACACCGCGGAGAAGACCGCCGCCGACGTCTGGGACTACTGCACGGCCCGCGGCATCCCGTTCAAGTTCGTGCCCGGCCCGCACCTGCTGCACCTGCGCAACAACAAGTACGCGGAGCGCGGCCACAGCGGGAAGTTCGTCACCGTCTACCCGGACGGCGAGGAGCAGCTGCACGCCACCCTGACCGGCCTGCACGGGATCATCGGCGGCCGGCCCGGCCCGTACATCCTCACCGACCTGCGCTGGCACGAAGGCCCGCTCTACGTCCGCTACGGCGCTTTCGCCCGCCGCTTCTGCATCGACGGGCGCGGCAGCCTCGTGCCCGCGATCGAGGACGGCGAGGGCCGCCTCGTTCCCGACTCCCGGAAGCCGGCCTTCCAGGTGCCGGCGTGGGTGACGCTGCCCGCCTTCCTCGCCCCGCACCTCGCCGCGCGCAACGCCACCACCGTCGCCGACCTGCCGTACCGCATCGAGAAGGCCCTGCACTTCTCCAACGGCGGCGGCGTCTACGCCGGCACCGACACGCGCGACGGCCGCAAGGTCGTCCTCAAGGAAGGCCGTCCGCACGCCGGGCTCGCCGCCGACGGGGCCGATGCCGTGGCCCGCCTGGAGCGCGAGAAGGAGGCCCTGGAGCGGCTCTCCGGCCTCGGCGTCGCCCCCGAGCCGCGCGACTGGCTCACCGTCGGCGACCACCGCTTCCTCGTCATGGACTTCGTCGAGGGCAAGCCCCTCAACTCCTTCTTCGCCCACCGCCACCCGCTGCTCGCCGCGGACCCCTCGCCCACCGCCACGGCCGACTACACGGCCTGGGCGCTGCGCGTCCACCGGGCCGTCGAGGAAGCCGTCGGGAAGGTCCACTCGCGCGGCCTCGTCTTCAACGACCTCCACATGTTCAACATCATGGTCGCGCCCGACGAACGCTCCGTCGTCCTCATCGACTTCGAGGCCGCGGCGCCCGCCTCCGAGCACGGCCGGCAGGTCGTCGCCCACCCCGGCTTCTTCGCCCCGCCGGACCGCCGCGGCACGGACGTCGACAAGTACGCCCTGGCCTGCCTGCGCCTCGCCCTGTTCCTGCCGATCACCACGCTGTTCGTCATCGACCGGGCCAAGGCGGCGCACCTGGCGGACGTCATCGCCGGACAGTTCCCGGTGCCGCGGGAGTTCCTGGACGAGGCCGTCGCGGAGATCACGCGGGACGGGGCGGGCGTGCCGGCGGAGATCACACAGGAACGGGTGGGTGTGTCGGCCGAGACCACGCGGGAAGGGGCGGGCGCCGCGGCCGGCGCTCCTCCGGCGGACGCCCGAGCAGGCACCTCTGCGGGCGGCCCGGCGGGCACTGCGGCCGGCAGCCCGGCGGACGCCGGCCCGCAGGAGAC
>NZ_PXWG01000257.1 GCF_003011965.1 Streptosporangium nondiastaticum | reverse complement strand
TCGCGTGGGGCGACGAGGCGGGCGCCGTGACGCTGCGGGACCGCGCCGGCGGCGGCTCCGCACCGCTCGCCCTGCCCCGGGAGAGCAGGCACCGCGGCCCCGTCCTCGGCGTGGCCCTCTCGGACCGCGGGGAGCTGCTGGCCTCGGCGGGCGAGGACGGCACGGTGCGGCTGACGCGCCTGGGCGACGGCGGGCCCCGTACGGAGGTGCGGGATCCCGGCCTGGGCCTGCTGTACGCCGTGGCCGTCAGCGGCGACGGCGCACAGGTCGCGGCCGCCGGGCGGGACGGGCGGGTGTGGCTGCTCCACGTGCCCGGCGGGCGGGCGAGGGTGGTCGGCACGCGGGAGTTCGGCCGCGTCCGGGCCCTGGCCTTCTCGCCGGACGGGCACCGCCTTGCCACCGGCGAATGGCAGGACCGCATCGGTCTGTGGGACACCCGCACCGGCCGGCGGGAGGCCTCCCTCTACGGCCTCTCGGACTCCGTGTTCGGCGTGGCGTTCTCGCCGGACGGCAGGCAGCTGGCCGCGGCCAGTCAGGACGACACCGCCGGCATCTGGGACATCGGCGAGCACCGTCTCATCGCCCGGCTCGCCAGCCACATCGGCCCCGTCCACGGCATCGCCTACTCCCCCGACGGCCGCACGCTGGCGACGTCCGGCGAGGACGGCTCGGTGCGCCTGTGGACCCCGCAGGCCGCCGTCACGACCCCGCTCCCGGGCGCGGCCTGGCAGGACGGGGCCCTCAGTCCGGACCGCTCCCTCCTCGCCGTCGCGGGCCGGGACGGCACCGTGCGGCTGCTGCGCACCGCCGACCGCGGCCTGCGCACGGTGACGGTGGGACAGGACCCGGTGCGGGCGGTGGCGTTCAGCCCCGACGGAGCCCTCTTCGCGGCGGGCGACGAGCGCGGCACCGCCACCGTGTGGCGCACCGCCGACCCGCGGCGGCCGGTCCACCGCTGGCGGGCCCACGACCGGGCGGTCACCTCGGTGGCCTTCCGTCCGGGGGACGCGGGGGCCCTCGCGACCGCCGGCGAGGACCGCACCGCGAAGGTGTGGCGGCTCGCCGGGAGCGGCGCGCTGCGCGAGCAGTCACTGCTGGGCCACGACGACGCCGTCTACCGCGTGCTGTTCCTCGGCCCGGAGACCCTCGTCACGGGCAGCCTCGACAACACCGCCCGGATCTGGCGGCTCTCCGACGGCCGCGAGCTGCGCCGGCTGACCGAACACGAGGACACCGTCCTCGGCCTGGCCGCGGGCCCGCACGGAATGCTGGCCACGGCGAGCCGCGACCACACCGTCAAGCTCTGGGATCCCGCGGGCCGCAGGAGCCTGCGCACCCTCGCCGGGCACACCGGCCCCGTCACCTCGGTGGCCTTCAACCCGGCCGGCACCCGGCTGGTGAGCACCGGCCGCGACAACACCGTGCGGATCTGGGACCCGGGCACCGGCCGGCCGCTGCTGACGCTGACCGGCCACACCGGCCGCGTCCGGTCCGCGGCGTTCCTCGGCGACGACGGGCCGGTGGTGTCCGTGGCGGAGGACGGCACGGTGCGCTGGTGGGACCTGGACGTCCCCGGCGTCCTCGCGCGCACCTGCCGGGCGCTGGGCAGCGCCACGGACCGGCCGCTGTGGGAGCGCCTGCTGCCGGACGTGCCGTACGCCCCCGGCTGCCCCTGACGCTCCCTCAGGCGGCGTCTTCCCCCACTCGCGCATCACGGCCGGTGGCGGGCGGTTGCCCGCCGCCTCGTCCACCGAGGCAACAGGCAACCCCTGTTCCGCACGGCCGCCCCGCTCCGAGACTCGAACCATGGGAAACGGGACGAACCCGCCCCATGCAGCGCATTCCTCCGAGTCCGAGACAGGGAACCGCCATGGACAACCGCCGCGCCATCGCTCCCGTCACCGCCGCGCTCCTGGTCCTCGCCGGCGCCACGGCCGGCCCGGCCCTCGCCGCCGCACCCCCCGCGGCCCGCCCCCACCCCCACGCCCGCGCCCTCGCCGCCACGGAGCCCGGCGCCGAGGACGAGGCCGCCGAACGGCAGCGGATCGTCGACCGCACCACCGACGCCCTCACCACCCCCAAGCGCTTCCGCCTCAAGCGCGGCGGCCCCGTCCTCCGCAGCGTCCCGGGCCGCCCGGACAAGGACACCAACTACCTCGGCAAGGGCAACAGCAACGCCAACATGAACGAGTACAACGACTTCGCGCGGAATCCGGGCCGGAGCCAGTGGTGCGGATACTTCGCGGCGGCGATGTGGGGGCGGCGAGGCGTCCCGGCGGACTCCGGCAGCAGCCGGGCCTGGCGCACCGGCGTGGGCGACCGCTGGCACCCGTACGCGGCGGACGACCTCCCGCTCCCCGGCGACGTGCTGATGTGGGCCGGCCGCGGCACCGCGGGGCACGTCGGCGTCGTGGCCGCGGTCTCCGGCACGCGGATCACGACCGTCGAGGGCAACACCGGCTACCACAAGGACAGCATCGCCCGGCAGCGCTACGAGTGGACGGGCGCCGGGCCGGTGCTCAAGGACCGCACCAAGACCATCCAGGGCTTCGCCTCCCGCTTCTGACTCCCAAGACCCGCCCTTCCGCAAAGGACACCGCCATGGACACACGCCCCTCCACCCTCACCGGTATCCGCCGCACCGGTGCGGCGCTCCTCACCGCCCTCACGCTCGCCGGCGGCGCCGTCGCCGCCACGTGCACGACGAGCGTGACCGTCACGGCCACGACGACGGCCACCGGCGGCACGGACGGCGCCGCGGGGGTGTGTCCGCCCGCATCCGTGCCGGTTCACGCCGTTGCCTCCCTGCCTGTCCATGGGTGATCATGCGGTCCATGCACAGCGACCTCTTCGCCCACCAGAACATGGCCGAGCCGGCCACGGCCCCCGGCATGGCCGTCCACAACGCCAAGTCCATCGTCTACGCGGTCGACGGCGAATGCTACGCGCGCCAGGGCTCGATGGTCGCCTTCCGCGGTGACCTGCAGTTCGAGAAGCAGGGCCAGGGCGTGGGCAACTTCCTCAAGCGCGCCGTGACCGGCGAGGGCCTCGCCCTCATGGCCGTCCGGGGCCGGGGCGAGGTCTGGTTCGCGCACGAGGCCGCCAACTGCTTCATCGTCGAGATAGCCCCCGGCGAAAGCCTCACCGTCAACGGCCGCAACGTGCTGTGCTTCGACCCGACCCTCTCCTACGAGATCCAGACCGTGAAGGGCGCGGGCATGACGGGCGGCGGGCTCTTCAACTCCGTCTTCAGCGGCCACGGGAAGCTCGGCGTGATGTGCGAGGGCAACCCCATCGTCATCCCCGTCTCCGCGCAGTCCCCCGTGTACGTGGACACCGACGCCGTCGTCGGCTGGTCCACCGCCCTGCGCACCTCGCTGCACCGCTCCCAGAGCCTGGGCTCGATGCTGCGCGGCGGCTCGGGCGAGGCCGTCCAGCTCAAGCTGGAGGGCGAGGGCTTCGTGATCGTACGGCCCAGCGAGGCGAAGCCGCAGAAGCCGCAGAACGGCTGAGGCGGATGCTCGGCCGGCTCGCCTCCGCCGTGGTGCCCGCCCTCGGGCGGCTCACCGTCACCTCGGACGCCGGCGCCGCACTGGCGCCCGGCAGCATCATCGCCGCCAACCACACCTCGCTGGCCGACCCCGCGGTCGTGCTCGCCGCGCTCCACCGCCTCGGCGCGGCCCCGGTCGCCCTGGCCGCCGCCGGCCTGTGGCGGATCCCGCTGCTCGGACGGATGCTCACCCGCGAGGGCTACGTGCCCGTCCACCGCAACGACCCGCGGGCGGTGCGGGCGCTCGACGGCGCGGCGGCCGCGCTCGCGGACGGCCGGCTCGTGCTCATCTACGGGGAGGGCGCCGTTCCCCGCCGCAAGGACGCGGGCGAGGCGGCGCCCCG
>NZ_PXWG01000256.1 GCF_003011965.1 Streptosporangium nondiastaticum | reverse complement strand
GCCTGGGGGCGGCTGTGGCGGGCGCGGTGCCGTCCAGCGGCGCGCTGGCCGCGTCCCTGCTGGTCGCGGCCTCCTGCGCCGCCTGGGGTGCCTTCCTGGGCCCGTACGGCCCGCTCCGCACGGCCGCGGCGGCAGCGGCGGCGCTCCTGTGCGCGGAGCTCCTCCTGCGCCGGTGCGTGCGCCGCTTCGGCGGTGTGACGGGCGACGTCTTCGGCGCCCTCGCGGAAACGGCCACGACGACGGCGCTGGTGGCCCTGACCCTGGCCTGACGGCCCGGGCCTCCTCACCCGTACAGGCAAAAGTCGGTGCATGGTGAATGACACCGCCAAAGCCCCCGGCAAAGCCACCGCATACGATGCCCGAGGTGCGGCCGGCCCACCCGCTCGGCCGAGGAAACTCAACGGAAGTAGGGACCCCACCACCGTGTCTGCTCTGACTCTCAGCACTTCCAGTGCGGCGACGCTGCGCGCGGACGCCATCGTCATCGGCGTGGCGAAGGGCCCCAAGGGCCCCGTCGTCACCCCCGGCGCCGAAGCCGTGGACAAGGCTTTCGACGGCAAGCTGGCCGGCGTCCTGGAGACCCTCGGCGCCACCGGCGCCGAAGGGGAGGCGACCAAGCTCCCCGCCCCCTCCGGGCTGAAGGCCCCGGTCGTGCTGGCGGTCGGCCTCGGCGACGCCCCGGCGAAGGACGACGCCTTCGGCCACGAGGCCCTGCGCCGTGCCGCGGGCACCGCGGCCCGCACGCTGGCCGGCACCAAGAAGGCCGGGTTCGCCCTGCCCGTCGAGGACGCCGAGGCCGCCAACGCCGTGGCGGAGGGCGCCCTGCTGGGCGCGTACTCCTTCCGTCCGGGCGGCAACGGCGCCGCGAAGAAGGACGACAAGGCCGCGAAGAGCGCCCCGCTCGCCGAGATCGCCCTGCTCGGCGCCAAGCCGCGCGACAAGGCGTTCAAGGCCGCGGCCGACCGCGCCATCACCGTGGCGGAAGAGGTCAACCGGGCCCGCGACCTGGTCAACATGCCGCCGAACGAGCTCGACCCGAAGACGTTCGCCGCAGCGGCCCAGACCGCCGGCAAGGAGTTCGGCCTGAAGGTCGAGGTGCTGGACGAGAAGGCCCTGCTCAAGGGCGGCTTCGGCGGCATCATGGGCGTCGGCCGCGGCTCGGACGCCCCGCCGCGCCTGGTGCGGATCGCCTACACCCACCCGAAGGCGGAGAAGACCCTCGCGTTCGTCGGCAAGGGCATCACGTACGACTCGGGCGGCATCTCCCTGAAGCCGGCCGGCCACAACGAGACGATGAAGTGCGACATGGCCGGCGCCGCCGCCGTGTTCGCCGCGGTCGTGGCGGCCTCCCGCCTGGGCCTGCAGGTCAACGTGACGGGCTGGCTGGCCCTCGCGGAGAACATGCCGTCCGGCTCGGCCACCCGCCCGGGCGACGTCCTGAAGATGTACGGCGGCAAGACCGTCGAGGTCCTCAACACGGACGCCGAGGGCCGCCTGGTCCTGGGCGACGCCCTGGTCCGCGCCTCGGAGGAGAACCCGGACGCGATCGTCGACGTCGCCACCCTGACGGGCGCGATGGTGCTCGCGCTGGGCAACCGCACCTTCGGGATCATGGCCAACGACGACGCGTTCCGCACGTCGCTGTACGAGATCGCCGAGGAGGTCGGCGAGCAGGCGTGGCCGATGCCGCTCCCCGCCGAGCTGCGCAAGGCGATGGACTCCCCGGTCGCGGACTTCGCCAACATGGGCGAGCGGATGGGCGGCGGCCTGGCCGCGGGCCTCTTCCTGAAGGA
The DNA here is from genome assembly GCF_003011965.1 of Streptosporangium nondiastaticum. GTDB lineage: Bacteria > Actinomycetota > Actinomycetes > Streptomycetales > Streptomycetaceae > Streptomyces > Streptomyces nondiastaticus. Next base: position 2,261 of record NZ_PXWG01000256.1, on the reverse strand, counting down.
GTTCGTGGGCGAGGGCATCACCTGGGCCCACCTGGACATCGCGGGCCCGGCGTACCACGAGAGCGCCCCGTACGGCTACACCCCGAAGGGCGGCACCGGCTCCGCGATCCGCACCCTGGTCCGCCTCGCGGAGCAGACCGCGGCCGGCGACCTCGGCTGATCGCGCCGCCGCGAGACGCGCACCGGGCTCGTACGCGACCCGTACGGCCGCCCGGCCCCGCGGCTTTTGCCCGGGGCCGGGCGGATTCCGTTCGCCCGTAACGAAAACGCCGTCCCGTACGCACGAGTAACCCCCGAAGGTGACGCAACAGTCGCCTCCGGGACCGGCCCGGCGTCCCGCCGTCCGTCAACAAATGCGAAGATGTTGTCTCGGCAGGACAGGGCCCCCCTAACCACAGGGCCGAAGAAACGCGGCCGAACGACAGCCGCCGCCCGGTCATCGGTGACCGGATCCGGCGTATCCATGCATGGAGGACGTGACGTGGCGAACGACGCCAGCACCGTTTTCGACCTAGTGATCCTCGGAGGCGGTAGCGGCGGTTACGCCGCTGCCCTGCGCGGAGCGCAGCTGGGTCTGGACGTCGCCCTGATCGAGAAGAACAAGCTTGGCGGGACCTGCCTGCACAACGGCTGCATCCCCACCAAGGCGCTGCTGCACGCCGGTGAGGTCGCGGACCAGGCTCGCGAGAGCGAGCAGTTCGGTGTCAAGGCCACCTTCGAGGGCATCGACATCGCGGGTGTCCACAAGTACAAGGACGACGTGATCGCCGGCCTGTACAAGGGCCTGCAGGGTCTGGTCGCCTCCCGCAAGGTGACCTACATCGAGGGCGAGGGCCGCCTGTCCTCCCCGACCTCCGTCGACGTGAACGGCCAGCGCGTCCAGGGCCGCCACGTCCTCCTCGCGACCGGCTCCGTGCCGAAGTCGCTGCCGGGCCTGGAGATCGACGGCAACCGCATCATCTCCTCGGACCACGCGCTCGTCCTGGACCGCGTCCCGAAGTCGGCGATCATCCTGGGCGGCGGCGTCATCGGCGTCGAGTTCGCCTCCGCGTGGAAGTCCTTCGGCACCGACGTCACCATCGTCGAGGGCCTGAAGCACCTCGTCCCGGTCGAGGACGAGAACAGCTCCAAGCTGCTGGAGCGCGCGTTCCGCAAGCGCGGCATCAAGTTCAACCTCGGCACCTTCTTCCAGAAGGCGGAGTACACCGCCGACGGCGTCAAGGTCACCCTTGCGGACGGCAAGGAGTTCGAGGCCGAGGTGCTGCTGGTCGCCATCGGCCGCGGCCCGGTCTCCCAGGGCCTGGGTTACGAGGAGCAGGGCGTCGCGATGGACCGCGGCTACGTCCTGGTCGACGAGTACATGCGCACCAACGTGCCGACCATCTCGGCCGTCGGTGACCTCGTCCCGACCCTCCAGCTCGCGCACGTCGGCTTCGCAGAGGGCATCCTGGTTGCGGAGCGGCTGGCCGGTCTCAACCCCGTGCCGGTCGACTACGACGGCGTGCCGCGCGTCACGTACTGCCACCCCGAGGTCGCTTCGGTCGGCATCACCGAGGCGAAGGCCAAGGAGCTGTACGGCGCCGACAAGGTCGTCGCTCTGAAGTACAACCTCGCGGGCAACGGCAAGAGCAAGATCCTGAAGACCGCGGGCGAGATCAAGCTCGTCCAGGTCAAGGACGGTGCCGTGGTCGGCGTCCACATGGTCGGCGACCGCATGGGTGAGCAGGTCGGCGAAGCCCAGCTGATCTACAACTGGGAGGCGCTGCCCGCCGAGGTCGCGCAGCTCATCCACGCGCACCCGACGCAGAACGAGGCTCTGGGCGAGGCTCACCTGGCCCTGGCCGGCAAGCCGCTGCACTCGCACGACTAAGTCCCGAGCGCACCACATCCGCACTATTCGTAAGGAGCAACCGCAACCATGGCGGTTTCCGTAACCCTGCCGGCGCTCGGCGAGAGCGTGTCCGAGGGCACCGTCACCCGCTGGCTCAAGGCCGAGGGTGAGCGCGTGGAGGCCGACGAGCCGCTGCTCGAGGTCTCCACCGACAAGGTCGACACCGAGATCCCGGCCCCCGCGTCCGGCATCCTCGCCTCCATCAAGGTGGCCGAGGACGAGACGGTCGAGGTCGGCGCCGAGCTCGCGATCATCGATGACGGCACCGGCGCCCCCGCCGCTGCCCCGGCTCCGGCCGCTGCCGAGGCTCCGGCCCCGGCCGCCGAGGCCCCCGCCGCCCCGGCTCCGGCCGAGGCCGCTCCCGTGGCCG
>NZ_PXWG01000255.1 GCF_003011965.1 Streptosporangium nondiastaticum | reverse complement strand
GGCGCGTCCGGGTCCGGCGGTGCCGGCACGGGCGGCGGCGGCACGACGGGGACCGGCGGCGGTGGCGCCCTCGGCACCGGCGACGGCAAAGCCGTGCCGGTCGGCTCGCCCCTGCCCGACTGCTCGCCGGGCGCGGTGCGGCTCGCGGTCCGCAGCGTCAAGGACGCCTACCGGCCCGACGAGAAGCCGAAGTTCGAGATCGTGGTGAAGAACTCCGGCGGCAGCGCCTGCAAGGTCAACTTCGGGGCGACCGCCGCGATTCTGAAGATCACGCATATCGACGGCGATGACCGCGTGTGGGCCTCCGACGACTGCCCCCGCGCCACGGGTCCGGTGCTCGTGGAGCTCCCCGGTTCGGGTGAGACGAAGCGCACCGTGGAATGGGACCGCAAGCGCAGCGCACCGCACTGCGCGACGCCTTCCGGCGACGGGGCGGCGGGCACCGGCAAGTACCGGGCGGAAGTCAGGATTGCGGGCGTCACCGAAAAGGTGGAATTCACCCTGGAGAAGGACTGACGGCCGGACGTACGACGGGACGCCCGGCCGGGCGAATCGCACCGACCGGAGTTGCTGCCGGAGCCGGAGCCAGGGCCGGGGCCGGGGTTACGGCCAGGGCTACGGCTACGGCTGGGCGCACCGCTCCGGCTGCACGTACCGCCGTCGCCGGCTAGACGTACCGTTCCAGGATCGAGGACTCCGCCAGCCGCGACAGCCCCTCGCGGACCGAGCGGGCGCGGGCCTCGCCGACCCCGTCGACCGTCTGCAGGTCGTCCACGCTGGCGGCCAGCAGCTTCTGCAGCCCGCCGAAGTGGTCGACCAGCCGCTCTATGATCGCGCCCGGCAGGCGCGGCACCTTCGCCAGCAGGCGGTAGCCGCGCGGCGACACCGCGGAGTCCAGCGTCTCCGGGGAGCCGCTGTAGCCCAGGGCGCGCGCCACGATGGGCAGTTCGAGCAGCTCGGGGTGGGTGAGGGAGTCCAGCTCGGAGAGGGCCTCGGAGACCGTACGGGTGCGCTTGGCGGTCGGCTCCGGGACGTAGTCCCGCACGACGAGGTCGCGCTCGGGCTCGACGCCGGCGATCAGCTCGTCCAGCTGCAGGGAGAGCAGGCGGCCGTCGGTGCCCAGCTCCACCACGTACTCCGCGATCTCCGTGGCGATGCGGCGGACCAGCTCCAGGCGCTGGCAGACCGCGGTCACGTCGCGGACCGTCACCAGATCCTCGATCTCCAGGGCGGAGAGGGTGCCCGCGACCTCGTCCAGCCGGAGCTTGTAGCGCTCCAGGGTGGCCAGGGCCTGGTTGGCCCGGGAGAGGATCGCGCCGGACTCCTCCAGCGTGCGCCGCTCACCGTCCACGTAGAGGGCGATCAGGCGCATCGACTGGCTGACCGACACCACGGGGAAGCCGCACTGGATGGAGACGCGCTGCGCCGTGCGGTGCCGGGTGCCGGTCTCCTCGGTGGGGATCGACGCGTCCGGCAGGAGCTGCACGCCCGCCCGCACGATCTTGGTGATGTCCTTGTCGAGGATCAGGGCGCCGTCCAGCTTGCACAGCTCGCGCAGGCGCGTGGCGCTGAACTCCACGTCCAGCACGAAACCGCCGGTGCACATGGACTCCACCGTCTTGTCCATGCCCAGGACGATCAGGCCGCCCGTATTGCCGCGGAGGACGCGCTCCAGGCCGTCGCGCAATGCCGTGCCGGGCGCGACGGCGCTCAGCGAGGCGCGCATCAGACCGTCGGCACCGGAGGAACCCCCGGCCTTGCCGGGGCCCGATGCCCGGTCGTTGGCTGCCACTGCACTCCTCCGGTCGCAAGGTCAACGGTGCCGCAGCCCGCCCGGTTTTCCGTACGTACGGGCGAGACCAGGGCAAAGTCTACTGGCGTGTTCGGGCGCCCAGCCTATTAAAGAGGGCCCCCTCACGCTTGAACAGGGCCGACAGGGCTCTCCCCGGCCGGGGCGTCCGACCCGGCTCGGCGCCGGTTCTCCCGGGGTACCCGCTTGGGGAGCACTCGAAGCGCCTCGCCTATGTCCGCCACCTCCAGGACGCGCATGCCGCTCGGCACCTTCCCCGGATCGCCCGGCACCAGCGCGTGCGTGAACCCCAGCCGGGCCGCCTCCGCCAGCCGCCGCTGCACCCCCGTGACCCGCCGGACCTCACCGGCCAGGCCCACCTCGCCGATCGCCACCAGGTTCTTCGGCAGCGGGGTGTCGCTGGCGGCGCTGGCCAGGGCCAGGGCGACCGCCAGGTCCGCCGCGGGCTCCGACAGCTTCACGCCGCCCACCGTCGCGCTGTAGATGTCCCGCTTGCCGAGCGCGCTGATCCGGCCCCGCTGCTCCAGCACCGCCAGCATCATCGACACCCGCGACGTCTCCAGACCGGACGTCGTGCGGCGGGGCGAGGGGATCTGCGAATCGACCGTCAGCGCCTGCACCTCGGCCACCAGCGGCCGGCGGCCCTCCAGCGTCACCGTCAGGCACGTGCCCGGGACGGGCTCGTCGCGGCGGGTGAGGAACAGGCCGCTCGGATCGGCCAGACCGGTGATGCCCTCGTCGTGCAGCTCGAAGCAGCCCACCTCGTCCGTCGCCCCGTAGCGGTTCTTCACGCCGCGCACCAGCCGCAGGCGCGCGTGCCGGTCGCCCTCGAAGCTCAGCACCACGTCGACCAGGTGCTCCAGCAGGCGCGGGCCCGCGATCGCACCGTCCTTGGTGACGTGACCGACCAGGAGCGTGGCCATGCCCCGCTCCTTGGAGGCCCGGATCAGGGCGCCCGCCACCTCCCGCACCTGCGCCATGCCGCCCGGAGCGCCGTCGATCTCCGGCGAGGCCACCGTCTGCACCGAATCCAGGATCAGCAGCGACGGCTTGACGGAGTCGAGGTGCCCGAGCACGGCCGCCAGATCCGTCTCCGCCGCCAGGTACAGGTGGTCGTCGATCGCACCGATGCGGTCCGCCCGCAGGCGCACCTGGCTCGCCGACTCCTCACCCGTCACATACAGCGTGCGGTGCTCCTCGGAGGCGGCCTTCGCCGCCACGTCCAGCAGGAGCGTCGACTTGCCGACGCCCGGCTCGCCCGCGATCAGCACCACCGCGCCGGGCACGAGCCCGCCGCCCAGGACGCGGTCCAGCTCGTCCACGCCCGTGCTGCGCGCGGTGGCCTGCCGGCCGTCGACCTGGCCGATGGGCAGCGCGGCGGTGGACACGCGGCCGGGCGCGGTCGTCCGCACCGCGGGCGCGCCGAACTCCTCGACCGTGCCCCACGCCTGGCACTCGGGGCAGCGGCCGAGCCACTTCACCGTGGTCCAGCCGCACTCGGTGCAGCGGTAGGAGGGCCGGTCCTTGGCGGACGAGCGTGCGGTACGGGCAGCCATGCGAGCCACCGTAGCGGGCCCCACTGACAGCCCGGCCGGCCCGGTCGGCCGCCCGGCCCGCCCCGCCCCGCACGACGGCCCTTCGCGCGGCGGTCCTTTACCAGAACCCGGAAGCCGTCCATTCGCGCTGTTCCCGCTGCCCGGAGCCCCTCTCCCCGGAAACACAGGGGGGACGGCGCGGCAGTGTCCCCATTTTGTGGGAGAACGTCACCCGAATGGGTTAAACCTGGGTCGGCAGCGGCAGCAACGGCCCGTCACCCGCCTACCGTCGCCGGGATGATGACCAGGAGGCCAGAGCACCGCCCGCACGCCACCGGCGCGCATCGCGCACACCGCGGTGCGCCGCGCGAGGCCCGCGCGCCTCGGGACAATCAGACCGCTCAGCCGGGGTACGAGGCGGGGACGGAGGCGCGGGCGGCCCGCGAGCCGGACCCCGTCAGCGGCCCCGGGACCGCTGACGCGCCCGGCCCGCACGCGACCCTCGCGCAACAGCCGCCCCTGAAGTACGACCCCCACCTCGACGGGCTCTTCACCTACTGCCTGTCCGTCCTCTGCGAGCACGACGCCGCGACCGCCGCCCTCGGAGAGGTCCTCGCCCTCGCCGAGAAGCGCGCCGACCGCGCCCCCGCCGACGACGACCTGCGCCGCCCCTGGCTCTACGCCCTCGCCCGCTGGGCCTGCCTGCGCCGCCTCGTCGCCTCCGGCGCGGCCGCGGGGGAGGCGCCCGCCCCGCCCGACCCGC
>NZ_PXWG01000254.1 GCF_003011965.1 Streptosporangium nondiastaticum | reverse complement strand
GGCGGGCCGCGCCGGGTCCGGCGGCGCCGAGCCCCGGCATGCCGAGCCCCCGCACGCCGGGCCCGCGCACGGCGGGCAAGCAGCCTTCGCGTACTTCCCGTTCGACGAGATCCCCGTCGGAGGCGGCGTGGTCGACGGCGGCCGCGCGGTGGGCACCGCCCGCGCCGCGCGTGCCACGCGGGGGCCTTCCGTCCCCGCTCCCGCGCAGGCCCCCGCCTACGATGACCTTCCGTTCATCGACATCGACGTCGCCCCGGACGGCAAGGACGAGAAGCGGGCCCGCGACATGACGGCCGACGACGCCTCCCACGCCACCCACCGCTACCAGGCGCCCCACATCACCCCCTGGGCCACGGCCCGGGCCGTCGCCGAAGCCGCCGCCGGAGCCCTTCCGGCGGAGGACCGGGCCCTCGGCGACGCCCTCGGACAAGTACTTGCCGAGCCTCTCGTCGCCCTCACCGACCTGCCCTCCTTCGACACCTCCGCCATGGACGGCTGGGCCGTCTCCGGACCCGGCCCGTGGAAGCTCCCGCCGCCCGGCACGCAGGACGTCCTCGCGGGCCGCCCCGGCGCGCGGCCCCTGCGCGACGGGCGCGCCGTGCGGATCGCCACCGGAGCGCCGATCCCGCCCGGGGCGACCGCCGTGCTGCGCAGCGAGCACGGCGAAGTGACGGTGCAGGGCGAGCTGCTCGCCAGCCGGCACGTCAGCCACGGCCAGGACATCCGGCCGCGGGGCGGCGAGTGCCGGCAGGGCGACGAACTCGCGCCTGTGGGAACGCTCGTCACTCCCGCCCTGCTCGGGCTCGCGGCCGCCGCCGGCTACGACGCGCTGGCCGTCGTGCGGCGCCCCCGCGTCGACGTGCTCGTCCTCGGCGACGAGCTGCTCCGCGAGGGGCTGCCGGAGGGCGGCCTGATCCGGGACGCTCTCGGCCCGATGCTCGGTCCGTGGCTGCGGGCGCTCGGGGCGGAGCCGGGTGAGGCGTTGTACGTCGGGGACGAGGAGGGCGCCCTGCGCGAGGCGCTTGCGGCGTCCGCGGCGGACGTGGTCGTCACCACCGGGGGGACGGCCTCCGGGCCTGTGGACCACGTTCACCCCACGCTGCGGGGGCTGGGTGCGGAGCTGCTGGTCGACGGGGTCGCGGTGCGGCCCGGGCATCCCATGCTGCTGGCCCGGCTGGGCTCCGGGCGCCACGTCGTCGGGCTGCCGGGGAATCCGCTGGCCGCCGTGGCGGGACTGCTGACGCTTGCCGAGCCGTTGCTGCGGGCGCTGACCGGGCGGGTGCCCGGTGCGGCGGTGCGGGCCGTTCTCGCGGAGGACGTGTCCGGGCATCCGGTGGATGCGCGGCTCGTGCCGGTCGAGTACGACGGGGTCGGCCGTGTACGGCCTCTTCGGTTTCATGGACCCGCCATGTTGCGGGGGTTGGCCGCGGGGGACGGCATGGCCGTCGTGCCGGCGGGTGGGGTGGGGCGGGGTGCGGAGGTTACGGTGCTGGGGCTGCCGTAGCCCTGGCCGGGCCTTTGTCGGCTGCGGGTCCGCTGTGGCTTGTCGCGCAGTTCCCCGCGCCCCTGGCGGGACGCAGTGCCCGCTGTAGTTGTGGCTGGTCGCGCCCACGCGGCGGAGCCGCAGGTTGATGCTGTCCCGCGCCCCTAACGGGGCGCAGTGCCCCCTCAACCCCCCTCCTGCACCGTCCCCTTCCTGATCGTGATGACCCGGTCCGCCAGCTGCAGCGTCGCCGCCTCCGGGTCCGTGAAGTGCAGCAGGCGGTGGCCCCGTACCACCGCCACCACCAGGTCCTCGCAGTCCCTCGGCGAATGGCCCGCCTCGCGCTTGGTCACCGGGCGTTCCGCGACGTCCAGGCCGTCCCCGTACGTCAGCAGGTCTTCCAGGACCGTGCCGACGTTCGGGCTCATCATCGACATGCCGAGGAGGCGGCCCGCCGAGCTGGAGCTGGTGACGACCGTGTTCGCGCCGCTCTGCCGCAGGAGCGGCACGTTCTCGTCCTCCCGGACGGCGACGACGATCGTGGCGGACTTGTTCAGCTGCCGCGCCGTCAGGGTGACCAGTGCGGCCGTGTCGTCCCGCTGTGTGGTGATGACGATCTGGGAGGCGCGCGCGAGCTCCGCGCGCAGGAGGGTCTCGGAGCGGGTGGCGTCGCCGAGGACGCCCACGAGGCCCTCGGACGCCGCCGCGTCGACCACCTTCTTCTGCGGGTCGACCACGACGATCTTGTCCTTGGGCTTGCCCTGTCCGAGCAGCGTCCCGACGGCGTGCCGGCCCTTCGTGCCGTAGCCGACGACGACGGTGTGCTCTCGCATCCGGGACCTCCAGCGGTGGACGCGCACCTGCTGGCGCGTCCGTTCGGTCAACACTTCCAGGGTCGTTCCGACCAGGATGATCAGGAACACCACGCGCAGCGGCGTGATCACGAAGATATTCGTCAGCCGGGCCGCGTCGCCGACGGGCGTGATGTCGCCGTAGCCCGTGGTCGAGAGCGTCACGGTCGCGTAGTACGCCGAGTCGAGGAAGCCGACGGCGCCGCCGGCGTTGTCGTGGTAGCCGTCGCTGTCGGCGTAGACGATCAGCGTGGTGACGGCCAGCACCAGCAGCGCCATGACCAGCCGCTGCAGCACCTGCCGCAGCGGCGGCGCGACGCGCCGGGCGGGCATGACGATCGAGCGGCCCGCCTCGGCGTCCTCGTCGGCCTCGCCGCGGGTGCGGTTCCACAGGGTGTGGAACAGCGAGAGCCGGGTCCTTCTGCGCGTCACCATGGCCCCCATATTCCGTGATCTTTCCCGTGCCCCGGCGGTAGCCTCGCGACCATGCATGCGATCACCATTACCGAACCTGGCGGGCCCGAGGCCCTGGTCTGGTCCGAGGTACCCGATCCGGTGCCCGGCGAGGGCGAGGTCCTGATCGACGTCGTGGCCAGCGCCGTCAACCGTGCCGACGTCGTCCAGCGGCAGGGCTTCTACGACCCGCCGCCCGGCGCGTCGCCCTACCCCGGCCTGGAGTGTTCCGGCCGCATCGCGGCGCTCGGCCCGGGGGTGAGCGGCTGGGCGGTCGGCGACGAGGTGTGCGCGCTGCTGGCGGGCGGCGGTTACGCGCAGAAGGTGTGCGTTCCGGCGGGCCAGCTGCTGCCCGTGCCCGACGGCATGGACCTCGTCACGGCGGCCTGCCTGCCCGAGGTGACCGCGACCGTCTGGTCCAACGTGTTCATGGTGGCCCACCTGCGCCCCGGCGAGACGTTCCTCGTGCACGGCGGTGGCAGCGGCATCGGCACCATGGCCGTGCAGCTGGCGAAGGCCGTCGGCGCGCGCGTCGCCGTCACGGCGGGCAGCGCGGACAAGCTGGAGGCGTGCCGCGAGCTGGGGGCGGACATCCTCATCGACTACCGCGAGCAGGACTTCGTCGAGGAACTGCACAAGGTCACCGGCGGCATCGGCGCCGACGTCGTCCTCGACATCGTCGGCGCGAAGTACCTCGCCCGGAATGTGGACGCCCTCGCCGTCAACGGCCGCCTGGTCATCATCGGCCTGCAGGGCGGGCGCACGGCCGAGCTCGACCTCGGTGCGCTGCTCACCAAGCGCGCCGCCGTGATGGGCACCTCCCTGCGCGGCCGCCCGCTCGCCGAGAAGGCGGCGATCATCGCGGCCGTGCGGGAGCACGTGTGGCCGCTCGTGGCCGGCGGCCGGGTGCGGCCGGTCGTCGACCGCACGATGCCGATGTCGGAGGCCGCCGAGGCGCACCGCGTCATGGAGCAGAGCGCGCACGTGGGGAAGATCCTCCTCACCGTCTGAACCTTCCTCACCGTCTGAGCCGGGCCGTGAGCGGAACCGCAGCGGACCGCTCGCGAACCACCTGCTTGAACCACCCGCTTGAACCACCCGCCGTGCCGCCCCGCCCACCCCGTGTGAGGGTGGGCGTGAGCGGCTCGGGCGGAGAGCGGAGGGCGGCGACGTGGGCATCGACGGCGGCAGGCTGCCGGGCAGTCTGCGGGCGGGCCTGCGCACGGGACTGATAGCCGGGCCGGTGCTGGCCGCCACCGCCCTGGTCGTCGCCGTCGCGCCGGGCCCCGAGCCCTCCGAGCCGTCTTCCGGGCGCCCGGCCCCGCGCGCGGCCAGCGCCGCGCCCGGCCCGACGCCCCGCTGCAAGCCGCCCCCGCCGGGAAGCC
>NZ_PXWG01000253.1 GCF_003011965.1 Streptosporangium nondiastaticum | reverse complement strand
GGCCGAGGGGCCCGCGGCGGCCGAACGCGTCAGCGTGGCCATGATCGACCTGCCGCTCTCGCTGGTCCGCCGCCGCCTGCGGGCCGGTGAGCCCTTGCCCGCCCACGCGGAGGACCTCGCCGAGGAGGTGACGAAGCGTTCGCCGAGGAGGGGCCGTGCGGCGAGAGCTGCTCTGGCCGTGCTCCTGACCGCCGCCGCGATGGCAGGGTCCGTGCTGACGGTTCCCGCTCCGGCAGGCGCCGCCATCCCCGCCGGGGCGGCCGGGGAGGCAGGGGAGGCCGGGCCCGCCGCCCCCGGCAGCGGGCACGAGCGCACCCGCGCCGCCATCGACGCCGCCGTCAAGGCGGGCGTCCCCGGCGTCATCGCCCTCGCCCGCGGCCCGCACGGCACGTGGCGCGGCACCGCCGGCGTCGCCGACCTGGACACCAAGCGCCCCAGGCTGCCCGAGGAGCACTTCCGCGCCGGCAGCATCGTCAAGCCCTTCGTCTCGACCGTCCTCCTCCAGCTGGAGGCCGAGCACCGGCTCACGCTCGACGACACCGTCGAGAAATGGCTGCCCGGTCTGGTCCGCGGGCACGGCAACGACGGCCGGAGGATCACCCTGCGCCAGCTCCTCAACCACACCAGCGGGCTCTACGACTACACCGGAGACCCCGGGATCGTGCGGAACCTCACCACCACCGCGTTCCTGGAGCACCGCTACGACAGCTGGACGCCCGAGCAGATCGTGCGGACCGCGACGGCCCACGCTCCGGACTTCCCGCCCGGCACCCGCTACTCCTACAGCCCCACCGGTTACGTCATCGCCGCCCTCGTGATGGAGAAGGCGACCGGTCGGTCCTACGAGGAGGAGGTGGAGCGCCGCATCATCGTGCCGCTCGGCCTGCACTCCACCAGCCTGCCGCGCCACCAGCGCACGCTCCCGGCCCCCGCCGGACGCGGCTACAGCCGGTTCTCCGACGAACCGGACCGCAGGTTGCACGACGTCACCGACATCGATCCGTCGCTCATCCGGGGCACCGGCGACCTGATCACCAGCCCCGGCGACCTCGACCGCTTCCTCACCGCGCTGCTGCGGGGCAGGCTGCTGCCGCCGGCCCAGCAGCGGGAGCTGAAGACGACCGTCCCCGACGGCGAGGAGCCGGGCGTGGAATACGGTCTCGGGCTGTTCCACTTCACGCTCTGCGGCACGGAGCTGTGGGGCCACACCGGCTTCTTCATCGGCACCCAGAGCGTCGCCTACGTCTCCGCGGACACCCGGCGCAGCCTCGTCTACAACTTCAGCACCGACACCCTGGGCGACACCAGCGCCGCCGGTGACGTGATCAAGGCGGAGTTCTGCCCGGCCACGAAGTAGCCGGGCAGGACTCCCGGGTCACGCGCGGCCCATCACCGCGGCGAACGTCTCCGGATCCGCGTCGAACCCCCGGACGGCGCGGCGGCACTCCCACACGCCCCTGCTGTCGCGCACGAACTCCACCACCGTCGCCGCCGTGGCCCCGGCGACACCGGAGAAGTCGTCCGCGACCAGCTCGGTGTATCCCTCCACGACCTGCACCCCGGTGTTCGGCACGTCCCCGAAGGTCTTGTGCCCGCCGTTCTGCTGGATGGCCACCCCCACGACGACGCGGGCGTACGAGGAGGAGAGCCGGTCGAGCTCCAGCGTCATCACTTCGTCGGCGCCGAAGCCGGCGCCGGTGCGGCTGTCACGGTTGAGGTTGATGGTGCCGTCGGGCGACAGCCGCTGGTCGAAGTGCACGAGATAGGCGGGTTTTCCGTGCGGATCCTCCGCGCTGTACGTCCCCGCGATGATGTCGAGGTCATGGTCCGGCATGCCCAGCGGGCTCGGATCCCACATCAGCGACACCTTCACCTTGCCCAGCCCCTTGCTGAGGCTGCCGCTCGCTTGCCTGCCGAGGTTTCCGCTCGTTTCCTTGTTGAGTCCGCTCACCGGACGTCCCCTCCCGTTCCTTCGTCCTCGTGCCTCCCCACCTTGCCGCCGGAACGGGCCGTGCCGCTACCCCGGGTGAGGAAGCGGAGGTCAGGAGAGTTCTTCGTCGGGAGAGGCGCGGAGGCCGCGGGCCCCCGGGGAGGACGGCCGCGCGGTGCGGGGGAGGCGCCGGGGCAGGGACGGCAGCCACCAGTTGGCGCGGCCGGCCAGGCGCATCACGGCGGGCACGAGGAGCGGGCGGATCGCCACCGTGTCGAGGACGACCGACAGGGCGGTCGTGACGGCGAGGAGCTTCACGAGGGCGACCTCGGCCGTGGCCAGGGCGAGCAGGACGGCCAGGACGAGGGCGGCCGAGGCGGTGAACAGCGGGCCCGCCGCCTGGAGTCCGGCGGCCGTGGCCCGCACGGTGTCGCCGGTGCGGGCATGGGCCTCGCGGATCCGGGCCAGCAGCAGGATCTCGTAGTCCAGGGACAGCCCGAAGGCGAGGCAGAACGTGATCACGGGTACGACGACGCTGATCGTGCCGGTGGCCGTGAAGTCGCCGACCAGCCACTTCAGATGGCCCTGCTGGAAGACGAACACCATGGCGCCGAACGTCGCGGTCAGGCTGAGGAGGTTGACCGCGAGCGCCTTCAGCGGCAGGAACACGCTCCGGGTGAACACGAGCAGCAGCAGGAACGTGGCCGCGGCCATCGCCCCCAGGGCCCACGGCAGCCGCCGGGCGAGGACGTCGCGGGCGTCCTCGAACTGCGCCGTCGGCCCGCCGGCGAGCACCGGGGCGGGCGCGCGGGCCGCCCGCAGCCGGCCGACGAGCGCGGCGGACTCCGGGGCGTAGGGGCCGGCCGTGCCGCTGACCGCGAGCCAGGTGCCGGCGGGCGAGGCGAAGTTCCGCAGGGCCGGGCAGCCGGGCAGGGCGCCGGGGGCGGGGGAAGCCTCGGCCGCGCAGGCGAGCGGCACGTCCTGGCCCTGGATGTAGGAACCGGTCGCGGTCCGCACGGCCAGGACGCCCGGGAGGACCGACAGCCGCCGGGCGTACGCGTCCAGCTCCGCGACCCGGCCGCGGCCGTCGGGCCGCCATCCCGGCAGGACCACTTCGACGGGGTCGCGCAGCTGCGGGAAGCCGTCGCGCAGCTCCTGGGCAGCCCGTACCTCGGGGGCGTCGCGGGGGAGCACCCGGTCGTCGCTGAAGCCGAAGGAGACCTGGCGGAAGGGGAGCGCGAGGACGAGCAGGGCACCGGTGGTGACGGCCGTGACCAGCAGCGGACGGCGCATCACCCGCAGGGCCAGCCGCCGCCAGCCGTCCCGCGCCCTGCCCGGCGGGCGGCGCCACCGCGCGAACAGGTCGCCCCGGCCGATCGCCCGGGGGAAGCGGGACAGCGCCGCCGGGACGAGCAGCAGGGCCGAGGCGGCCGCGAGCAGCACCACGCTCACCCCGGCGTAGGCCATCGAGCGCAGGATGTGCAGCGGGAACAGCGTCAGGGCGAGCAGGCCGAGCGCCACGGCCGCGGCCGAGACGACCACGGTCCGTCCGGCCGTGCCGGCCGCGGCCTGTACGGCTTCCTCCGGCGCCCGCCCCGCGGCGGTCTCCTCGCGGTAGCGCGCGACCAGGTAGAGGCTGTAGTCGATGGCGAGGGCGAGGCCCACCGCGGCGGTGATGTTCAGGGCGAACGTCGACACCTCCGTCACGGCGGTCAGGACGCGCAGCACGGCGAGCGTGCCGGTCACCGCGACGGCGCCCACGGCGAGCGGCAGGCAGGCCGCCGCGGGGCTCCCGAAGACGAAGAGCAGGAGCAGCAAGGTGGCCGGGACGGCGAGGACTTCGGTCCGCAGGAGGTCGCGTTCGCTGTAGCGCTCCAGGGCGCGGTCGAGGACGGCGTGCCCGGTGACCTGCACCCGCAGGGGGCCGGGGGAGGCGGTGGCGGCCGGCAGGAGGCGCTCTACGGCCGCCCGCGCGGCCCGCCCGCCGCCTTCCAGGCGCACCGCCACGAGCGCCGTGCGGGCGTCTGCCGAGCGCAGCGCGGCGTCGTCCACACTGCTGCGGGCTCCTGGAGTACGGCACGCGCCGCGCGTGACGGGCCCGGTCCAGTAGGAGTCCACGCCGGTGACGCCGGGCTCGCGGCACAGGCGGCCGACGAGCGCGAGGCCCGCCGCGCGGGCACCGGGCGCGTCGACCGAGACCGGGGCGCGGGCCAGCAGGACGACGTCGGGCGCGCCCGCGTGGAACCGGCCGGTCAGCAGGGCCTCGGCGCGGGCCGAGGGCGAGCCGGA
>NZ_PXWG01000252.1 GCF_003011965.1 Streptosporangium nondiastaticum | reverse complement strand
GACCGGAGACGGGGTATTTTATAGTCTGGCGTTGACTTTTGGCACGCTGTTGAGTTCTCAAGGAACGGACGCTTCCTTCGTACTCACCCTCTCGGGCTTTCCTCCGGGCGCTTCCCTTCGGTGTTTCCAACCTTACCAGATCCGTTTTCCGTTCCCCCCGCTTCTTAATGAAGCAGTCGGTCCGAATCACTTTTCCGGCCCCCTGTTGGAGCGGGGTTTGTTTCGCGCCTTCCGGCGTGATCACTACTTTAGCGGATTTCCCCGGCGGCTCCTAATCGGAGCCTGGGGCCTTCCCGATCCGAATTCCGGCATGCCGAAATTCATCCCGTTCAGGGGCCGTGCAGTGGTGAGTGCCGCCGGTGCGGCTCGAGTGGCTGTCTCAGAACCGTCATGGCTCCGTGACAACTCGGAGAACACTACTCATCCGTCAGAGGAGTGTCAACTGACCGTTCGGCCCTCTCCACCAGCCCCTCAGTCGAGGTCGCTCAGCCGTCCGCCGGCGTCCGGCTGGGCGTCCTCCACCCGGCGCAGCAGGCGGGTCAGCATCTCGCCGAGCCGGCCGCGCTCCTCGCCCGAGAGGTCCTGGAGCAGGTCCTCCTCGAAGACCGTGGCCATCCGCATGGCCTCCAGCCACTTGCTCCGGCCTTCCTCCGTGATGCCGACGATGACGCGGACGCGGTTGCTCTCGTCGCGCTCCCGGGTCACCAGTCCCTCCGCGACCATGCGGTCGATGCGGTGGGTCATGGCGGCGGGGGTGAGGCCGAGCCGCTTGGCGAGGTCGCCGGGGCCCATCCGGTACGGGGCGCCGGCGAGGACGAGGGCCTTGAGGACCTCCCACTCGGCGTTGCTGATGCCGAGCTCGGCGGTCTGGCGTCCGTAGGCGACGTTCATCCGCCGGTTGAGGCGGCTGAGTGCCGATACAACCTTCTCCACCTGGGGGTCGAGGTCCTGGAACTCGCGCTGATAAGCGGCGATCTGTTCGTCGAGGCTCGGCTCGGAGGCGCCGGGGGTGTCAGCCATGCCCGGCAGTATGACACGAACTGATTCGCGCTAAAGCCCTTCGACATGTACTCTTTAGCTTCGAACTTTACTGTTGAAGTCTTCAGGCCTCGACAGTCCCGCCTCTCAACCTCTACCTAGGAAGGTGAGTGTGACCACCGCGATGGGCGCAGCTCTGCGCCGGATCCAGCTGGGGAACGCCCTGAGCGCGTTCGGCAACGGCTTCACCGTCCCGTTCCTGTTCATCTATGTGTCTCAGGTACGGGATCTCGGAGCGAGCACCGCAGGCCTGGTGCTCATGACGTTCGCCGTGTCCGCGCTGGTCGTGCTGCCCTTCGTCGGCCGGGTCATCGACCGGCGGGGTCCGCTGCCTGTTGCCGTCGCCGGTACGGTCTCCGCCGCCGTGGGGTCGATGGGGATGGGGCTGGCGTCCAGCGAGTCGCTGGTCTTCGCCGCCGCCGCGGCGCTGGGCGCCGGTATCGCGGTGATCCAGCCGACGCTCGCCACGATGATCGTCTGGTGCTCGACGCCGACGACCCGGTCGCGCGCGTTCGCGATGCAGTTCTTCCTGAACAACCTCGGCCTCGGCCTCGGCGGTCTGCTCGGCGGGCAGCTCGTGGACACCTCGGACCCGGGCAGCTTCGTGCGGCTCTTCGCGATCGAGGCGGCGATGTTCCTGGTGCTGGGTGTCGCCGTGGCGACCGTGCGGCTGCCGAAGGCGCCCAGGGTCGACGACGCGGTCCCGACGGACGAGGGCACGAAGGGCGGCTGGCGGACGCTGCTGGGTGACCGGGCCATGGTGCAGCTGTGCGTCCTCGGCTTCGTGATGTTCTTCGCCTGCTACGGACAGTTCGAGTCGGGTCTGGCGGCCTTCGCGGTCGAGGTCACCCGCATCTCGCCGGCGACGCTCGGCATCGCGCTCGCCGCCAACACCGCGGCGATCGTGCTGGCGCAGTTCGTGGTCCTCAAGCTGGTCGAGGGGCACCGGCGCAGCCGGGTCATGGCGCTCGTGGGTGTCATCTGGACCGTTGCGTGGGTGGCCGCCGGGGTCTCGGGGCTCGTTCCGGGGGCGCACGGGGTGGCGACCGCGCTGCTGATCTCCACGTACGCGCTCTTCGGCATCGGTGAGTCGATGCTGTCGCCGACGGTGGCGCCGCTGGTGGCGGACCTGGCGCCGGCGCGGCTGGTCGGTCAGTACAACTCGGCGTTCGCGCTCGTGAAGCAGCTCGCGCTGGCGATCGGGCCGGCCGTGGGCGGTCTGATGGCGGGCGGCGGCCTGTACGTGGCGTACATCGCCATGGTGATCGCGTGCTCCCTGCTCATCACCACCCTGGCGCTGCGGCTGGGCCGCCGGCTCACCCCGGCGCAGGACAACCCGCTGGTGGCGCGGACACAGCGCCGCCCGGCGGAGACAAAGGCGACGAGCGAGCGCACAGCCGTCCGCGTCTGATGTACGTACGCATATAAGAGGAGAGGGAGGGCGCCCGGGGCGCCCTCCCTCTCTTTCGTCACCCGTGCCCCGCCGGCAGGGCGAACTCGCACCAGACGGCCTTCCCGCCGCCGGGCGTGCGCCGTGAGCCCCAGGACGAGGCGATCGTGGCAATGATCGAGATGCCGCGCCCCGCCTCGTCGGCCGGCTCGGCGCGGCGGCGCCGCGGGAGGTGGTCGTCGCCGTCGGTGACCTCGATGATCAGCCGGCGGTCGGTGCGGCGCAGGCGCAGCCGCATGGGCGGTGTGCCGTGCTGGAGGGAGTTGGCGACGAGCTCGCTCGCGGCGAGGACGCCCAGGTCGCGCAGCTCGGTCGGGAAGCGCCAGCTGACGAGGACGCCCGAGGCGAAGGCGCGGGCCCGGGGCGCGGCCTCGATGCCGCCGAGGAGCTCCAGGGCGGCGTTGTGGAAGAGCTCGGCGTCGTGGCCGGTTCGGGCGGGGTGCTGGAGGACGAGGACGGCGACGTCGTCGTCGTGGTCGGCGGTCACGCCGAGGGCGCGGATCAGGCGGTCGCACATGACCTGGGGTGATCCGGTGGCGCCGGCGAAGGCGCGCTCCAGGGCGGCGACGCCTTCGTCGATGTCCTCGGTGCGGCGCTCGACGAGGCCGTCCGTGTAGAGCACGGCGCTGGAGCCGGGGCCCAGCGGCATGGTGCCGGAGGTGTGCATCCAGCCGCCGGTGCCGAGGGGCGGGCCGGTGGGTTCGGCGGCGCGGCGGACCGTGCCGTCGGGGTCGCGGACGAGGATCGGCAGGTGGCCGGCGGAGGCGTAGACCAGGCGGCCCTCGTTGGGGTCGTGGACGGCGTAGATGCAGGTGGCGATCTGGGTGGCGTCGATCTCGCCGGCGAGGCCGTCGAGGAGCTGGAGGACCTCGTGGGGTGGCAGGTCGAGGCGGGCGTAGGCCCGTACGGCGGTGCGGAGCTGGCCCATGACGGCGGCGGCGCGCACTCCGCGGCCCATGACGTCGCCGATGACGAGGGCGGTGCGGCCGGCGCCGAGGGTGATGACGTCGTACCAGTCACCGCCTACGGCGGTGTCCTTTCCGCCGGGCTGGTAGGTGGCGGCGACGCGCAGGTCGTCGGGCTGTTCGAGCTCCTGCGGGAGGAGGCTGCGCTGGAGGGTGACGGCGGCCTCGCGCTGGCGGCGCTCGCTGGCGCGCAGCCGCTCGGCGGCCTCGACCTGGTCGGTGACGTCCGCGGCGAAGACGAGGACGCCGGGCTGTTTGGCCTCGGTGGCGCCGACCTCGATCGGGGAGCAGGTGAACGTGTAGTAGCCGCTGCGGGGGCGGCTCTCGGCGTCGGCGGCGGGGGCCTGGTGGGGGACGTCGGCCACGGGGGTGCTGTCGCCCGGGGCGGGTGGGGCAGTGCGGGCAGTGCGGGCAGTGGCGATGTTCGTCGCGGCGTTGATGTCGGCGGAGACGCGGCGGGACTTGACCGTACGGGGGCGGCGGCTGCGGAGGACCTGGTCCATGAGGGGGAGCAGGCCGAGTTCGGCGAGCTCGGGGAGGGCTTCGCGGGCGGAGGCGCCGGGGGCTCGGGGGCCGAAGAGGGCGGCGTAGGCGTCGTTGACGTAGGCGATGCGGTGCTCGGGGCCGTAGACGACGGCGACGAGGGCCGGGACCTTGCCGAGCGTGTCGTGGACGGAGAGGCCGTCGAGGGTGGGGACGGGGCCGTCCGGTGCGGGGGCCGCGGGCGGGCCGGCCTCGGCGCGGGCGGCGGGCACGGAGCCGCCGGCCGCG
>NZ_PXWG01000251.1 GCF_003011965.1 Streptosporangium nondiastaticum | reverse complement strand
GGGCGCCGCCGGCGAGCTCGGCGGGCGTGGGCACGCGCATGCTGGTGTGGGTGTCGCGGCTGGAGTCCGCGACGGCGCCCGGCACGAGCGGGACGGCGCCCCGCCGGCGCGCGGTGGCGGGCTCGCCGCCCGCGTCCGCAAGGGCGACGGGGCCGTCGTCGTCGGCGTCCGTGCCGTCATCGGGCTCGTCGATGTCGAGGGGCGGTATCCCGGCGAGCCCGGGCAGCAGCTCCCGCAGGCGCGCGGCGAGCTCGGAGGCGCGCAGCCGGGAGGCGGGTCCCTTGGCGAGGCACTGGACGACGAGCTGCCACAGCTCGTCGGGGATGCCGGGCAGCGGTGCGACGGTCTCGGTGACGTGCCGCCGCAGCACCGCGCCGGGGTGCCCGCCGCCGAAGGGCGTGAAGCCGGCGAGCAGCTCGTAGAGGACGGTGGCGAGGGCGTAGACGTCGACGGAGGCCCGCGGCGGCAGCCCCTCGATGATCTCGGGGGCGAGGTAGTCGGGCGTGCCGATGACGCTGCGGGGGCCGGTCCCGCGGCCGCCCTCGCGGGCGGGCCGGGGGGCGTCGACGAGGCGGGCGATGCCGAAGTCGGTGAGGAGCGCGGGGTGCGCGCCGCCGGGGCCGAGCGGGCCCTGCATGTCGAGGAGGACGTTCTCGGGTTTGACGTCGCGGTGGACGATCCCGGCCGCGTGCGCGGCGGCGAGCCCGTCGGCGACGTCGGCGACGATGGCGACCGCGGCCTCGGGCGCGAGCCGCCGCTCGCGGTCGAGCCGGGTGCGCAGGTCCGTGCCCCGGATCAGGTCCATGACCAGGGCGAGGTCGGCGCCGTCGACGACGAGGTCGCGGACGCCGACGACGTTCGGGTGGTCGAGACCGAGGAGCGCGGCGCGCTCCTGGACGAACCGGCCGACGAGCTCCTGGTCGGAGGCGAGATCCTCGCGCAGGAGCTTGATGGCGACCGGGCCCTCGGGCCCTTCGCCGAGCCACACCGTGCCGGCGCTGCCACGGCCGAGGACCTGGTGGGCGGTGTACCGGCTACCGATCTTCCGTGCCAAGACTGTTCCCCGACTCCTCGTCTCCGACAGGCGCGCTGGCGACCAAGCTACTGCCAACGCTCACCCCGGAGGCGTAAAACGCCCCCTGGGTGTCGACAAATCGATTACCTGGTCATTTGCCCGAGGAGGAGTTCGAAGCGAGCCCGGAGATCCAGTCCTTGACGTCCGTGAACCAGTCCCACGCCGCGTCCCAGAAGCTCTTGCCGTCGGCGACCCAGTCCTTCAGGGGAGTGAACTCCCAGACGAGCCACGCGCCGATGATCAGAATAACGATCATGAAGAGGCAGCCCTTGAGGCAGCCGAGCCCGGGGATCCGCATCGGGTTCGCGCTGCGCTGCCGCGGCGGCCGCGGCTCCCGGCGCGGAGCCGGCGGCTCCGGGGCGTACGGCTGCGGCTGCGGCGCCGGGGGCTGCTGGTAGCGCGGCTCCTGGCGGCGCTGCTGTCTGCGGGGCGGCGCGGGCTGCGGCTGCTGCGGCGCGTACGACTGGGGCGGCGCCGTGTAGTGCTGCGGGGGCGGCGGCTGGTGCCCCTGGGGCTGCTGAGGGGCGTACTGCTGCCCGTAGCCCTGCTGCTGGTACCCCTGCTGACCGCCGTAGCCCTGCTGCGGCTGCGGCTGCCCTGGCCGCCGCTGGGGGCGGCGGCGCAGCGGGTCCTCGCTCGGGTCGAGGTACTGCACCTGGGTCTGGTCGTTGCGGTCGCGGGCGGCCCGCATCTGGGTCTGCCAGGGGTGCGCGCCGTCGCCCTCCGGGGGCAGCGGCGGCACGGGCGGCATGGCGCGGGTGGGGTCGGCGGAGCCGCCGGGGCCGGAGCCCGCGGGCATGACGCGCGTGGCGTCGGCGTCGGGGCCCGCGCCGGGGCCGTGACCCGCGGCGGAGGCGTTCGGCAGGAGGCTGGTCGCGGCGTTCGGGTCGTAGGAGCCCGGCGCGCCGCCCGTCGACGGCAGCACCTGGGTGGTTTCGGCGTCACCGGCGCCGTGGCCGGGGCCGGCGCCCTGGCCGGTGCCGGGCACGACGGCCGGCTCCGGGTCGGGCGCGAGCAGCCCGGCGACCCCGAGGGCGGCCTCGGCCTGCGCCGGGGACGCGTGCACGCCGACGCCCGCGGCGACGACGCGCAGCGCCCGGGCGAGGTTCTCCGCGCTGGGGCGCTCTTCGGGCCGCTTGCGCAGGCAGCGCTCGATGACCGTCCAGAGGGGCTCGGGCACGGTGGTGGGGCGGCGCGGCTCGGAGCTGAGGTGCTGGTGGAGCACTTCGAGGGCGGTCGCGCCGGCGAACGGCGGGCGGCCGGTGACCAGCTCGTAGAGCAGGATGCCGGCGCCGTAGATGTCGACGGCGGAGGTCTGCGGGCGGCCCTCGGCGGACTCGGGCGCGACGTAGGCGGGCGTGCCGACGAACTCGTGGGTACGGGTCAGGCCCGGGGAGTCCGCGAGGCGGGCGATGCCGAAGTCGGTGAGCATCGGGTGCATCTGGCCGCCGTCGCTCCGCAGGAGCACGTTGGCGGGCTTGAGGTCCCGGTGGACGATGCCGTCGGCGTGGCTGGCGGCGAGCGCGTCGGCGATCTGGGCGGTGAGGAGGGCGGCGGCGACCGGCGTGAAGGGGCCGTTGTCGCGCAGGTAGTGGTGCAGGTCCGGGCCGTCGACGAGGTCCATGACCAGGGCGAGCAGGTCGCCCTCGACGACGAGGTCGCGGGTGCGGACGATGTTGGGGTGCGTGAGCCGGAGGAGGACGGAGCGCTCGCGCAGGAAGCGCATCACGACGTCCGCGTCGTTGGCCAGCTCCTCCTTGAGCACCTTGATCGCGACGGTCTCGCCGGGCCGGCCGGACACGGCCGCCTCGGCGCCCGCGGCCTCCCGCTGGCGTGCTCGCCAGACGGTGCCGGTCGCGCCGCGCCCGAGCACCTCGTCGAGCAGGTACTTGCTGCCTACAGGCCGCACGTCATGCGCTCCCTGATCGTCATCGTCATCATGCTTTGCGATGGCCTCTTTCGTGCCCGGCCTTCCGCCCACTGTAGTGCGGTCGTCCGGACCTCCGGTTTGCCGAATCCGCGGGGCTGGAAGGAAGACGCGGGTCGCGGGCCGTTGGTTGCCGCGCGGCGCGCGGAAGGCGCGCGGAGGGTGCGCGCGCGGCGCGCGGGGAGGCCCGCGGCGGGGGGCTCCGCGGCCGGTGCGGAAGCGGTCCGCAGCCGGTCCGCGGGCCGTTCCCGGGCGAGTCCGGGGCGGGTTCCCGGCAGGTCCCCGGCGCGTCCCCGGCGGGTCCCCAGGCGAAAGAAAATCTGTACGACGTGTTCGAAAGCGGACTCGTCACGGATCGATGTCGAACCGATCATGAGGTGACCTCGGCACGAATCGATCACCTTCCGCTTTCTTCCCACCCTCCCGCGGTCGTTCAAGATCACGAATTGGCCGTCGCCGGGCGCGTCGTCCCCGGCAGGTGCGAGGATGCTCGCAGCACGATGCGGAGGGGCGGGGCCGGTGCTTCCGGTACGTTCCGCGCGCCGTGGTGACCTGTACGTGCACCGGGGCAGAAGGGACCGTTGACGGCGATGCAGATCAGGCTGACCGTCCTCGGGCCGCTCAGCGGCCACCACTCCACTGCGCCCGCTGTGCCCGCGGCGACCTGCGCGTGCGACGTGCTGGTGACGGCCCCCGCGGGGACCGCCCTGGCCGGGGTGGCCAGTGGTCTCGCCGCCGCCGCGGCCGCGGCCGGCTGCGACCTGGGGACCGGGGCCGTCGTGGTCTACGCCGGCGCCGAGCGGCTCGACCCGCAGCGCAGCGCGCTGGGCGAGCCCCCGCTGATCGACGGCGCCGTTCTGTCGCTGTCCGCCCCGGCCGACCCCGAGCGGCACGCGGGCGTGCTCATGTCCGGCGTGCCGGAGGCCGCCGCGCGGCTCCACGTAGTCTCCGGGCCGGACGCGGGCGGCGTGCACCTGCTGCACGGCGGCGAGGTGCACGTGGGGCGCTCCGCGACGGCGGACATCCCGCTGGACGACCCCGACGTCTCCCGGCTGCACTGCGCGGTCGTCCTCCACGACGACGGCACGGTCACCCTGCGGGACCTGGGCTCCACGAACGGGACCGTGCTCGCGGGCGAACCGGTCGGCGCGGAGCCGGTGCGGCTGCCCGCCGGGGAGCTGCTGCGGGTGGGCGAGTCGGTGCTGAGCCTGCACGCCGCGGACGACTCCTCCCCGCGCGTCCTGCCGGCCGCGCCGGACGGCGAGGGCCACCTGCGCGTGGGCGGCGGCGCCCCCGGCGCGTCCCCGGCGGGCGCGGT
>NZ_PXWG01000250.1 GCF_003011965.1 Streptosporangium nondiastaticum | reverse complement strand
CGCTCCCGCCGGACGCACCGGCCCCCGTGCCCGCCCCGGAACTCGCCCCCGTACCACCGGCCCCGGCCGTCCCACCGCTCGCGGCAGCGACCCCCGCCCCCGCCGCCGTGCCGACTCCGGCCGCGCCCGCCGCCAGGCCCGCGGCCGCCTTGGCCGAGAACCCGGCCGCGAACCAGCCGATGACCGCCACCGGCAGCAGCGCCCGCAGCCGCTCATTGACGTCCGCGACCTCCAGCGCCGCCGTGCGGCACCGCGCGCAGCTCTCCAGGTGCCTGCGCAGGCCCCGCTCGGCCCGCAGCCGCAGCCCGCCCCGGGCATACGCGCCGAGCCGGTCCGCATAGCGCGCGCAGTCACCGCCCGTCGTCAGCGCCGAGTTCACATGGGCCTGCAGATACGCCTGTTTGAGGCCCTCGCGCGCCCGGTGCGCCAGCACCGCCGTCGCATTGGCCGTCAGCCCCAGCAGCGGCGCGACCTCGCTCGGCGACTCCTCCTCGACCGTGGTGTGCCACAGCACCGTCTGCCACCGCGGCGGCAGGCTGCGGAACGCCTTCACGGCCAGGGAGCGCTCGGCCTCCTGCATGGCCAGCACGTCCGCACCGAGGCCGAGCGCCTCGTCGTCCCCCGCACCGGCCGGCAGCCGCTCGGCCGACGAGGCGAACTCCGCGAAGTCCTCGACGAGCTGCTCCCGCTTGGCGCTCTTCCCCCACGAGGCCGCGACCCGCCGCACCGTGGTGAGCAGATAGGCGCGCACCGACGACTCGGGCCCCGCGCCGCTCCGCACCGCCTGCAGGGTGCTCGCGAATACTTCGTTGGTGAGGTCGTCCGCGGTGTGGTTGTCGCGGCAGCAGCTACGGGCGTAGCGGCGGACCGCGGGGGCGTGACGGCGGTAGAGCTCCTCGTACGCGTCGTTCTCGCCGGCCCGCATCCGGGCCACCAGCTGGATGTCCGTCAGGGGCGCGTCGGCGGCGGCATCCGTCCTGCGGTGCTTGCGGCGGCGCTGCCGCGGCACGACGGGCGTGGTGGGACGCCCCTCACCGGAGGGCCGGGGCGAGGACGGTCCGTCCTCGTTCTCGCTCCCGCCCGGTTCTTCCTGCCCGTCAACACCCATAGCGCAGGCCCCTGTACATGCCGGCACACCCGAACACCGGGACAGCGTGGCACAGCACCGGCCGTCACCAGCGCGCGATGGGCAGCAACCACTCGTCCGGGGCGACTTCTGTCGCATGGCGTACGGGACGTCACCCGAACGGGGAAGGACTTCCGGATGCGCCCGGACGGCCTGCAGAGCCGCGCCGGACGCGCCCGTCACAGAAACGAGCTGCAGAAACGAGCCACGGAGTACGAGCTACGCGATCCGGGGAGTAGGAGCTACGCGATCCGGGCTGCGGAAAGCGAGCCACGTGTGCGCGCTGCCGGCAGCGCGCACACGCGGGTGCTCACTCGGATAGCCCTACTCGGATAGCCCTACTCGGGTGGCCTTACTCGCATGGCCTTACTCGGGTGGCTTACTCAGGTGCGCTGCCGAAGCGAGCCGCAGCAGCGCACTCAGCAGCGCACTCAGGGACGCCTACTCGGCCGGCCGCGACCGCAGCCCCTCCAGCAGGATGTCCAGCAGCCGCGAGGACGCCGCCGCCTGCTGCACCGCATCCGGCAGCGACGGCGCGGCCGTCGCTATCACCAGCAGCACATCGGCCACCGTCACGTCCGGCCGCAGCTGGCCCGCCGCCCGCGCCCGCTCCACGAGCCGGCCGACGACCTCCAGCAGCGCCGCGGCGCCCGCGTCGTGCCGCTCGGCGGCCGGAGCCGGCCGCTGCTCGACCAGCCGCAGCTCGTGCAGCTGACCGCCCGTGACGCCCGGCTGCCGCTGCTGCGGCACGCGCGCCTCGATCTCCTCCGCCTCCACGTCGACGCCGACCCGCAGCACCTGCGGCGGCAGCAGCCGGCCCGCGCCGGACGCCACCGACGTGCGCAGGAAGCGCGAGAGCGCCGACCACGGCTCGTCCTCCTGCCCGAGCGCGGTGCGCGCCTGCTCGGTCAGCCGGGCGGTCTCCTCCTCGGCTATCCGCCGGACGAGGACGTCCTTGCTGGGGAAGCGGCGGTAGACCGTCCCCACGCCGACGCGGGCGCGCCGCGCCACGTCCTCCATCGGCGCGCCGTAGCCCAGCTCGCCGAAGACCTCGCGGGCCGCGCGCAGTACGTGCTCGAGATTGCGCTGGGCGTCCACGCGCAACGGCGTGCTGCGGCCACCGCCCGCCTCTGACGGCGCGACAGCGGTCGACCAATGAGAGCCCTGCATATGCATATGTGTTCCCCCGGTTATGACGTCTCCCCCCGGAGACTCCCCGCCCTGACTGCCGGGGCACGTCTCTGACACCCCGACGGAGTACGAACATAGTTGAGCCCAGGTCAAGAAAGAAGGGGTAGTTCCGCACCGGGCATCCCCGATTGGAGTACATCCCCCCTCCGCACCGATTCTGCACCACCCCACAACCCCGCCGCATCCACCCTGACCTGCGCACCTGTCTCTCGAACCGGTGCGCCCCCCGCGGAGGGATCAGCTCCGCCGCCGGTCATACATTTCGCACGGCCTGTGGACAAACTCCGGCCGGGGGTGCGTCATGGGGAAGGAGCTGTGCTCGCGGACCTCGACGACTGAGGAGTGGCCTTGGCGAAGGAACCGGCGCGCATTCTGGTGGTCGGCGGCGGCTACGTCGGGATGTACACCGCCCTGCGCCTGCAGCGGAAGCTCAGGCGCGGCGAGGCGACCGTCATCGTGATCGACCCCGAGCCGTACATGACGTACCAGCCCTTCCTCCCCGAGGCCGCGGCCGGATCGATCTCGCCCCGCCACGTCGTCGTCCCCCTGCGCCGCACGCTCGACAAGTGCCAGGTCGTCATCGGCGAGGTCAGGTCCATCGACCACGCCAAGCGCGCCGCCGCCATCAACACCCTCGCCACGCACGAGGAGGGCACGGGCGCCATCCAGATCCGCTACGACGAGCTGATCCTCGCGCCCGGCTCCGTCTCGCGCACGCTGCCCGTCCCCGGTCTCGCCGAGTACGGCATCGGCTTCAAGACCGTCGAGGAGGCCATCGGCCTGCGCAACCACGTGCTCGAACAGCTGGACATCGCCTCCTCCACCCGCGACCCCGCCGTCCGCGACGCGGCCCTGACCTTCGTCTTCGTCGGCGGCGGCTACGCGGGCGTGGAGGCCCTCGCCGAACTCGAGGACATGGCCCGCTACGCCGCCCGGTACTACCACAACCTCGAACCCGAGGACCTGCGGTTCGTCCTCGTCGAGGCCACCGGCCGGATCCTCCCCGAAGTGGGCGAGGAGATGGGCGGCTACGCGCTGCGCGAGCTCCGCGGGCGCAACATCGACGTGCGCCTGGACACCCGCCTGGACTCCTGCGCGGACCGCATCGCCGTCCTCAGCGACGGCTCGCGCTTCCCCACCCGCACCCTCGTCTGGACCGCGGGCGTCAAGGCCCACCCGGTGCTCGCCGCCACCGACCTCCCCCTCAACGGCCGCGGCCGCCTCAAGTGCACCCCGGCCCTCACCGTGGACGGCGTCGAACACGCCTGGGGCGCGGGCGACGCGGCGGCCGTCCCCGACCTCACCTCGGACGACCCCGACGCCGTGTGCGCGCCCAACGCCCAGCACGCCGTCCGGCAGGCCAAGGTCCTCGCCGACAACGTGCTCGCCTCCCTGCGCGACAAGCCCCTCAAGGAGTACCGGCACAAGTACGTCGGCTCCGTGGCCTCCCTGGGCCTCCACAAGGGCGTCGCGCACGTCTACGGCAGGAAGCTCAAGGGCTACCCGGCCTGGTTCATGCACCGCGCCTACCACCTCAGCCGGATCCCCACCTTCAACCGCAAGGCCCGCGTCCTCGCCGAGTGGACCCTCACCGGCCTCTTCAAACGCGAGATCGTCTCCCTCGGCTCGCTCGAAAACCCCCGGGCCGAATTCGAACTCGCCGCAGACACGGGACGTCACCCGGAAGCGAGTTGAAGCAGGTCATGGGCCCTGTGGCGGAGCCGGGAACTCCCCCGGAGAGGCCGACGTCTGACGGATGTCAGTCCGGTCGGCCACACTGGTCGTGTGACCATGGGTGGGCTCGTACCTGCGAAGAGTAACAATTACGAGGATTCGGACGTTTGCTGCATTCCCCCGGGGGCAGTCCCCCGCACCGCCAACCGCGGCCCCGCGCCGGGCACGCGGATCGGCCACGCCACGTCGCCGAGCTGGTCCGGAACGACTCCGCGAGGTAATCCTCTGTGAACTTCACCCGCTGGAGCGCCCGGCTCCCCGGCACACAGCGCCGAGCCGCGGCGCGCGCCGACCGCAAGGACCGCACCGCCGCCCCCGCACCGCCCGCGCCCGCGGCCGGCGGCTCC
>NZ_PXWG01000024.1 GCF_003011965.1 Streptosporangium nondiastaticum | reverse complement strand
CTACTGGACCCCCGAGCGGATGCGCGCGGCCGCGCCGCTCGACCTGCCCGCCGTGGCCCCCGGCACGCTCTCCGCCCCGGCCGCCCGGGGCGAGGCCCGCACGGTCGCCGCGACCGCCCCGGCCGGCGGCTCCCTCGCGGCCTTCCCCCAGCAGGGCGGGCCGTGGACCGGCGGGGGCGCCGTCACGAAGACCGCGGGCCGGGTGTTCTTCACCATGCAGGGCCGCAACGCCTCCTGCTCGGGCGACGCCGTCACCAGCAGCAACGGCAGCGTCGTGATCACGGCCGGGCACTGCGTCAAGTACCAGGGGAACTGGCACACCAACTGGACCTTCGTCCCCGGCTACCACGACGGGCAGACGCCCTACGGCACCTGGGCGGCCACCAAGACGCTCTCCACGCCCCAGTGGACGGCCAGTGAGGACATGAACTACGACATCGGCGCCGCGGTCGTCGCCCCGCTCGGCGGCAAGCGGCTCGGCGAGGCCGTGGGCGGTCAGGGCCTGCAGTTCAACGGTGACTACAACAAGCCCATGTACGCCTTCGGGTTCCCCGCGGCGTCCCCGTACGACGGCACGAAGCTCATCCACTGCAGCGGGAACTCCACCAAGGACTTCCTGCTGACCAAGGACCACGGGCTGAGCTGCAACATGACCGGCGGCTCCAGCGGCGGGCCCTGGTTCGCGTCGTTCGACGAGGCCACCGGCACCGGTCTGCAGGCGTCGGTGAACAGCTTCGGGTACACGTTCCTGCCGAACACGATGTTCGGACCGTACTTCGGCGACGAGGCCAAGGCCCTCTACGAGCAGGCGCAGACGAGCTGACCGGGTGCGCCCGGACAGCGGACGGGGCCCCCGCCATCCGGCGGGGGCCCCGTTTCTCCAGTGCGCCACCAGGGACTCGAACCCCGGACCTGCTGATTAAGAGTCAGCCGCTCTGACCAACTGAGCTAGCGGCGCGAAAGGAATACTACCGTACGAGTGACGGTGCCAGGTTCACCCGGACGAGTCCCTCGTCGAGGGCGGCGATCTCACCGAACGCACCCCGGGTCAGATCGATGCAGCGGCGCGTATCGCGCGGCCCCCTGTCATTGATCCGCACCATGACCGAGTCCCCCGTCGCGGCGTTCGTGACGCGCACACGGGTGCCGAACGGCAGGTCGCGGCTCGCGGCCGTCATCGCCTCCGGGTCGAACGGCTCGCCGCTGGCGGTGGGCCAGCCGTCGAGCCGCTCGCCGGGCGCGCCGTACCACGACGCGAGGCAGCTGTGCGGGAGGCCGTCGCCGCCGGCCCGGGCCGGCAGGGCCGCGGCGGGGGTCAGGGCCGCGGCGAGCGCGACGACGGCCGTGGTGCGGGGGTGCGTCACCGGGTCCGCGCTCCGGCGGCCGGGGCGGAGGAGACCAGTTCCTGCCGTGCCACGCCGACGACGAACTCCCGCAGCCGCTCGACGCACAGCCGCATGTTCTTGTACGCGACATCGGTGTCCGGATAGCGGGCGGCGAACTGCAGGCCCTCGTGGAGCCTGGTGACCCACGCGCACACCTGGTCGCCGTAGGACACCCGGATCAGCCCGTACGCCCTGAGGTCCTGCCACCGCTCCGACCCCGGGATGCCGCGCGCGTCGACGAACGACACGATCGAGTACAGGTCCGGGGACGTGGGCCGGAAGCCGGAGCCCAGCAGGCGCAGGACCCGGGCGAGGGGCATCCGCGCCAGCTGCCTGTTCTCCCGCAGCGCGGCCCGGACCAGCTCCAGCGCGCCGTCGAAGTCCGCCGCCCGCGCCACGGGGACCTCGATCGGCGCGCCGCCCACGTACCAGCCCACCGAGTCCGACCACCGGGACTTCACCCTGGTGTGGAACGGCACGACCGTGCGGTACACCTGCACTCCGCCGATCTCGCGCACGATGAGGCCGACGGCCGCGAGGACGCCCACCAGGCTTCCGCCGTACGGGCGGCAGTACGCCTCGAAGGCGGCGGCGTCCGCGTCGTCCACGAGCATCTCGTGCAGGAACTTCTGGGTCGGCAGCGGCCCTTCGGGATCGAGGCCGAGGTCGACGGGAAAGTTCGGCAGCTTCCCGTCGCACCGGGCGATGAACCCCCGCCAGCGGTCAACGATCGCGTGCGTGTCGTCGATCCGGTCGGCGTCCGTGCGCTCGGTCGCGCAGAAGTCGACGTAGCTGGCGGCCGGTGCCGCGACCACCGCCCGCCCCGCGAGGGCGGCGGCGTAGAGCTCGTGGATCTCGGCGGTGATGCGCTGGATCGAGTACGAGTCGACGTTGCTGTGGTCGAAGGCCATGTAGACGCCGGCGCCGTCGTCCCGGACGACGGCGGCGAAGATGAAGTTCGGCCAGCTGAGCGCGTCCGCGGCGGTGTCGAAGCGATCCTGCAGGTACCGGGTCAGGGTCTCCGCGTCGGAGAAGTGACCGACGTCCTCGCGGTGCAGCACGACGGCGTCGGCGTCCAGCGTGAAGCGCCGCATCTCGTCGCCGACCCAGCGGAAGCCGCTGCGCAGCGTCTCATGGCGAAGTGTCCAGGCGCGCAGCGCGACTTGGAGGACGCCGAGATCGACTTCGCCCGGAATGTCGAAGGCCGTGCCGAGCCACGTCGGCACGAACAGGCCGCCCTCGCGCACCGATCGCGCCGTGCGGACGTGGGACTCCTGCACGTACGCGGGCGGACGCGCATCGTCCGGCAGCTCCAGCGCGGCCTCGACGGCCGTCCGGTGCAGCGTCCACTCCACGAGCCGGCCGGGCCGGATCTCGCATCGCTGGATGTCGGTCATTCGCACGGGTCTCTCCGTTCGCATGCCCCCGGGATGGCTCAATGCCGGATCAACGAGCGGGCGCAGCCGAGGAAACGCGGGGCCTTGATGGCGTGAGGGGAGGACAGGCATGACCGTTCCGGCCATCACGCCGCACGGCACGGTGGGGCGGTACGTGACCGAAGCGCTGCACGACCGGAGCGCGCCCCGGTGACGAGTGCAAGGGGCACTCGCCGTACGCAGCGGGCCATTGGGAAACGGACGCTGGATCCGGGTAAGTTCACACAGGCGGGTGGATTGATCCCACGAACGGCCCTATCGGCTTATTTCCGGTCCGGACGCCAGCATCATGAGGGGCATCCCAGGTCACACCCGCCAGCCGAAGGGGAACCCCATGCGCCTGCCCCCCTCGCTGCTCGTTCTCGCGAGCGCCCTCGCCCTGGCCCTCTCGTCCGCGGCGACCGCCCACGCGCAGGATGAGCTCGGGCTCAACTACCGCTATGTCAGCACCGACACCGACTCGACGGTGGACGCGAGCCTGCCGGAACAGCCACCCATGAACGAATGCATCCTCATCCCGCAAGTCCAAAAACTCGAAAATGGGGCTCCGAACTCGGATGCATTCGCACCCGAGAACACCAGCACCAGAGCCAATGCCCGGATCTACGCGAATGACGAATGCATGGGCACTCCCAAGCTCGTCCTCAAGCCGGGCAGCCCCCAGGAGCCGGACAGTGTCACGTTCCGGTCGGTGAAGTTCGTCCTGCCTCCCTCCAGCGCGTAGACGACGCCGGGAACACGGCTCTGCCTGCATTCCGCTGCCCAAGGCAAGAACGGTTGCCCCCGATGAGGGCACGATCGTCTGTCCTGTAGTCCGCCGCTTACCGGTCCGAAGCGACCGGACGCAGATCATCCGGTCACCTGCTTCGGCCT
The DNA here is from genome assembly GCF_003011965.1 of Streptosporangium nondiastaticum. GTDB lineage: Bacteria > Actinomycetota > Actinomycetes > Streptomycetales > Streptomycetaceae > Streptomyces > Streptomyces nondiastaticus. The sequence goes on along the minus strand of NZ_PXWG01000024.1, from coordinate 67,475 downwards.
TGCTCCCATTCCACCTCAGTGAGGACACCCCATGACCGAAAGCATCCGCACCCGTCTCGCCACGGCCCTGTGCACCCTCGCCCTGGCCGCCGGAGGCGTCGTCATCGCAGCGCCCGCCGCCCACGCCGGCGGCCCTGACTGCGCCAATTACCTCGCGGGCGGTAACCCCGCCCGCAGCACGATCGGCGAAGAGCTCGCCTGCGGGCTCGGCGCGACCGGGCTCCCCGTCAGCAAGGATCTGTGCACCACCGTGATGAGCAAGGTCGCCCAGGTCGGCCCGGCCAGGACCGACACCGCCTGCAAGGAAGCCAGCGGCTGACCCGGCGGCCTCGAAGCCCCGGCCGAAACGCCGGGGCTTCGCCATTCGCCCCGGGGACGGACCGGCCCAACGCCCTGGAAGTGCACAGAGCGACGCCTGTTACTTCAGCGGCCTCCCGGACGCAGGAAGCGACGGAGCTTCTGCAACGGCCAGGTGTTGATGACGTCGTCCTTCGTCAGCCAGCCGCGCTGGGCCGTGCCCACGCCGTAGCGCATGTACGGCAGGTGGGTCACCGAGTGGGCGTCGGTGCTGACCGCGAACTTCACGCCGTACCGCTTCGCCCGCAGGACGTCCTCGTCGCACAGGTCCAGCCGCTGCGGGTGGGAGTTGATCTCCAGTGCCGTGCCCGTGCGCGCGCAGGCCTCGAAGACCGCGTCGAAGTCGGCGTCGATGCCGGGGCGCTTGCCGATCTGGCGGGTGGTCGGGTGGCCGATGATCGCCACGTGGGGGTTCTCGCAGGCGCGGATCAGCCGGCGGGTGAGCTCGTCGCGGCTCTGGTTGAAGTGCGAGTGCACCGACGCCACGCACAGGTCGAAGCCGGCCAGGAACTCGTCCGGCCAGTCCAGGTCGCCGTCGGGGCCGATGTTCAGCTCCGTGCCGTGCAGCAGCCGCATCCGCCGGTGCTTGCCGTCCAGGGCCCGCACCCGCTCCCGCTGGGCGAGGATCTTGGCGTCCGTCATGCGCTGCATGTACAGGTTCGGTGCGTGGTCCGTGACGGCGTAGTACGCGTACCCCCGCCGGGCGGCCGCCTCCACCATGGCCTCCAGGGGTGCCACGCCGTCGGTGAGGTCGGTGTGGGTGTGCAGGTCGCCGCGGATGTCGTCCTCGGTGACCAGCTCGGGCAGCTCGTCGCGCAGCCCGGCCGCGATCTCGCCGCGGTCCTCCCGCAGGGTGGGCGGGATCCAGGGCAGGCCCAGGCGGGCGTAGATCTCCTCCTCGGTCGCCGAGACGATCTTCTTGCCGCTCTTGACGTGGAAGAGGCCGTACTCGGAGAGCTTGTACTTGTGGCGGACGGCGAGCTCGCGGACGCGGATGTTGTGGGCCTTGGAGCCGGTGAAGTACAGCAGGCCCGCGCCCCAGGCGTCCGGCGGCAGGACGCGCAGGTCGACCTGGAGTCCCTTCGTGGTGCGGATGGACGTCTTCTTCTCGCCGTGGGCGATGACCTCGGCGGTGACCGGCAGCGCGGTGAAGGCCTCCATCAGCGGGGCGGAGCTGTCCGCGGCGACGAGGATGTCGACGTCGCCGATGGTCTCGCGCATCCGGCGCAGCGAGCCCGCGTACGCGCACCGCTCGCACCCGCCGGCTTCCGACAGCTCGGCGGTGATCTGTTCGGCGACGTCCATGGCGGCGTCGATCAGGATGCGGCCGCCGGCCTGCTGCAGCAGGGCGATGCCGTGCAGGATGTTCTCCTCGGTGCGGGCGCCGAAGCCCTTGAGGTCGCGGAGCTTGTGCTCGTGGACGGCGTCGAGGAGCTGGTCGACGGAGGAGATGTGCAGTTCCTCGTAGAGGAGCATGGCCTTCTTGGGGCCGAGCATGGGGATGGCGATCAGTTCGCGCACGCCGGCGGGGATGACCGCCCGGGCCTCCTCGACCATGGCGACGTGGCCGGTCCGCAGGTATTCGAGGACCTTCTCGGCGATGGACTTGCCGACGCCCGGGATGGCGAGGAGGCCCTTGAGGTCGAGGCGGGACACGTCGGCGTGGTGGCCGCCGATCGCACGGGCGGCCTTCTCGTAGGCGCGGGCCTTGTAGGCGTCGCCGCCGGTGATGGTGACGAGGTCGGCGTACTCCTGCAGCAGCGCCTCGACCTCTTCGTTGGGCCGGGCCATGGATCTGCTGTTCCCCGTGGGACCACGGCCCACACATTCCTCAGAAAATCCCACCATTCTCACCATTCCCGCTGTTTCTACAATGAGAGACGGGGCAGGACCGAACCCGCGCGGGGGAGGTGGTTGAACCATGAAACTCGCACTCGCGGGAGACACCATGCTGGGCCGGGAGGTCGCCGCGCGGCTGGCCACCGACCCGCCGGAGAGCCTGTTCGCCGACGGCGTGGTGGCCGTGGCGCACGAGGCGGACGCCTTCGTCCTCAATCTGGAGTGCGCGGTCTCCGCGCGCGGCGAGCGCTGGCGGGACCCGTTCAAACCGTTCTTCTTCCGGGCTCCGCCCGTGGCCGTGCGCGCCCTGCAGCACCTCGGCGTCACCTGCGTGAACCTGGCCAACAACCACGCCCTCGACTACGGCCCCGAGGCCCTGCTCGACACCGTCCGCCACCTGGCCGACGCGGGGATCGCCTGGACCGGCGCCGGCCGGGACGAGGAGGCCGCGCGGCAGCCGGCGGTCGTCGAGCGGGGCGGCCTGCGGCTGGGCGTCCTCGGGATAACCGACCACCCGCGCGACTTCGCCGCGGGCCCGGACCGGCCGGGCGTCGCCCACGCGGAGCTGGAGTCCGGCGCCCCCGTCTGGCTGCTGCGGACCATCACGGACCTCGCCGCGGACGTCACGCTCGTCACCCCGCACTGGGGCCCGAACATGACCCGCGGGCCCGCCGCGTACATCCGCCGCGCCGCGCAGGAGTTCCTCGCCGCGGGCGCCGCCCTCGTCGCCGGGCACTCCGCCCACGTCTTCCACGGCGTCGCGGACCGGGTGCTCTACGACCTCGGGGACTTCGTCGACGACTACGCGACGGACGACGACCTCCGCAACGACCTCGGCCTGCTCTTCCTCGTCACCTTCGACGGCCCCCGCCCCTCCCGCGTGGAGGCGGTGCCCCTGGCGCTCGACTTCTGCCGCACGCGGCTCGCGGACGCGGCGGAGTCCGCGTGGATCGCCCGCAGGTTCCGCCAGGCCTGCGCCGCCTTCGGCACGGAGGTGACGGAGGCGGGCGGTCGTCTCGTGGTGGAGTGGGAGTAGGACGAAGGGTGAGCCGCCCGCGTCCAGGACGCCTGCACGGTGCTGAAGCGGGTGCTCGGCGGTGCGGTGCGGTGCGCCGCTCCCGCGGTGGGCCTCCTGGGCCGGACGGGCCGCCTATGTCGCCGCAGCCCCTCCTGCTGGAGGGCGAGCGTTCGGACGCCCGGGGCGTGATCGAGGCCGACCTGGCGGCCGCCGCGTACGAGCGGCTGCTCGCGCTGGACCTGGCGGCCTGCGGCGGCCTGACGCTGTCCTGCGACAGGACGGGCGACCGCCGGCTCTGAGGCCGCCCGGCGCGTGACAACGCCGGCATCGGTGCCGGTTCCGACGCCGACTGCCCGCGGATTCCGCCGCCCCCGCCGTCATGGTGACGAGCCGGCGCGGCGAGCCGTCGTCACCGCCGCAGCCCAGACCCGGCCGGACCGGGCGACAGCCACCGGTCGCGGGGCCGGGACATGATGACGAGCCGTCGCGGCGAGCCGGTGTCGCCGCCGTGACGCAGGTCCGGGCAGGCCGGGCGACAGCCATAGAGGGGAGGAAGGCGGGCGGATACGCCCTGGGAGCCTCCGGCCCCGGGCCGACAGGCCCCGAGGGCACCCCTCCTCCAAGCCCACCCCCGTACGCCCCAAGGACTCCCCTTCTCACGGCCCGTCCGCTACGTTCGCCTCGCGTACCGCCCTCCGTCACACCGACGACACGGCCCCGTCCCCGGCGCTCGCTGCTCTTGGAGCAACCGGTTCCCGTCCCCACTCCCCAAGAGGTCCTCACACCCATGCCTGAACTCAACCGGCGGCGGTTCCTCCAGATCGCCGGCGCGACCGCGGGCTACGCGGCCCTGTCGAGCAGCATCGACCGCGCCGCCGCCATCCCGGCCCGCCGTCGTGCCGGAACGATCCAGGACGTCGAGCACATCGTCGTCCTGATGCAGGAGAACCGTTCCTTCGACCACTACTTCGGCACGCTGAAGGGCGTGCGCGGCTTCGGCGACCCGCGCCCGGTGTCCCTGCCCAGCGGCAAGCCGGTGTGGTACCAGTCGGACGGGTCCAAGGAGGTGCTCCCCTACCACCCGGACGCCGAGAACCTCGGCATGCAGTTCATAGCGGGCCTCAACCACGACTGGCAGGGCGGCCACAAGGCCTGGAACCAGGGCCGGTACGATCAGTGGCTGCCCGCCAAGGGCACCGGGACGATGGCCTACCTGACGCGCGAGGACATCCCCTTCCACTACGCGCTCGCCGACGCGTTCACCGTGTGCGACGCCTACCACTGCTCGTTCATCGGCGCGACCGACCCCAACCGCTACTACCTGTGGACGGGGCACACCGGCAACGACGGCAAGGGCGGCGGCCCGGTCCTCGGCAACGAGGAGGCGGGCTACGACTGGACGACGTACCCGGAGCGGCTGGAGAAGGCCGGCGTCTCGTGGAAGGTCTACCAGGACGAGGGCGACGGCCTCGACAAGGCGGGCTCCTGGGGCTGGATCGAGGACGCGTACCGCGGCAACTACGGCGACAACTCGCTCCTCTACTTCAACAGCTTCCGCAACGCCAAGCCCGGTGAGCCCCTCCACGAGAAGGCGCGCACCGGCACGAACGTGAAGAAGGGCGGCGGCTACTTCGACGTCCTCAAGGCGGACGTCAAGGCGGGCAAACTGCCGCAGATCTCCTGGATCGCCGCCCCGGAGGCGTTCTCCGAGCACCCGAACTGGCCGGTCAACTACGGGGCCTGGTACATCTCCCAGGTCCTGGACGCCCTCACCTCGAACCCCGAGGTGTGGAGCAGGACCGCCCTGTTCATCACGTACGACGAGAACGACGGCTACTTCGACCACGTCCTGCCGCCGTTCCCGCCCGCCAACGCCGACCGGGGCCTGTCCACGGTCGACGCCTCGCTCGACGTCTTCGGCGGCAACGCCCGCTACGGCGCGGGCCCCTACGGGCTGGGGCAGCGCGTGCCCATGCTCGTGGTCTCCCCGTGGAGCACCGGCGGCTTCGTGTGCTCGGAGGTCTTCGACCACACCTCGGTCATCCGCTTCATGGAGCGCCGCTTCGGGGTGCGCGAGCCCAACATCTCGCCGTGGCGCCGTGCGGTCTGCGGCGACCTCACCTCGGCCTTCGACTTCGGCCTCCACGACACGGACCCGGCCGGCCTGCCGGACACCGCGGGCTACGAGCCGCCGGACCGCAAGCGGCACCCCGACTACGTGCCGAAGCCGCCCGCGGACCCCTCCCTGCCCGCGCAGGAGGCGGGCTCGCGGCCCACCCGTCCGCTGCCGTACGCGCCGCTGGTGGACGGCTCGGTGACCCCGTTCACCGGGCGGTTCACTCTCGCGTTCGGCGCCGGCGACGCGGCGGGCGTGTGCTTCACCGTCACCTCCGGCAACCGGACGGACGGCCCGTGGACGTACACGGCCGGAGCCGGCAAGCAGCTCTCGGACACCTGGAACACGGCCTACTCCAAGGGCACGTACGACCTGTCCGTGTTCGGCCCGAACGGCTTCCTCCGCACCTTCCGCGGACCGGGCAGGAAGGCGGGGCCGGAAGTGACCGCCCGTCACGACGCCGGCACCGGCGGGATCACGCTGACGATGACGAACGCGGGCGGCAGCACCTGCAGCCTGACGCTCACCGACGCCTACAGCGGGGCGAAGGAGACGTTCCGGGTGCCCGCGGGCGGGCGGCTGGTCCATGCTGTGGACCTGCGCCGCAGCAAGCGCTGGTACGACCTGACCGTCGTCTCCGACACGGACGGCACGTTCCTGCGCCGCTTCGCCGGGCACGTGGAGAACGGCGGGACGGGGGTGAGCGACCCCGCGATCCGGGTGGCGTAGCGGCACACGGAAGGGGTGGTGGGGATGGCGCGCGGTGTGCTCGTGACCGTGTGGGCCGTGGTCCTGCGCACCGGCGCGGACGTCCCCCGGGACACGGCCGGCAAGCGGCGGCTGCGCGCCGAGGCCCGGGCGTGGGTCCGCGGCCGGCTCGCCGAGCGGCTCCGGGCCCCGGCCGCGCGGGTGCAGTGGGAACGGAGCCGGGCCGGGAAGCCTCGGCTCGCCCACGATCCCGGTCTGTACGTGAGCTACAGCCACTCGGGCGGCGTGGTGGTGCTGGCCGCGTGCGCGGGCGGCCCTGTGGGCGTCGACGTGGAGCGCGTCGTCCCCCGGCCGCATCTGCGGGAGCTCGCCGAGGAGTGCCTGGCGCCCTCGGAGTCCGCCTCCTGGCGCGGCACGGCGCCGGGGCGGGAGGCGGACGAGTTCGCCCGGCTGTGGACCCGCAAGGAGGCCGTGCTGAAGGCCTGGGGGCGTGGTTTCCCGGGTTCTCTCGCCGAGGTCGTGACCGGTCCGGGCGCGCGGCCCGGCGAGCCGGCGGTCCTGGCGCTGCCCGCCGCGCTGGGCCCGGTGGGGCTGTGGACGGTGCGCGACCTGGGGGCGCCGGGCGGCTACCGGGCGGCGGTGGCCTGCAGGGCGCCCGCCGCCCGGCTGGACGTCAGGCCGGGGGCCGCGGGAGGGGCATGAGCGTGCGGAGGAGGTCGTCGGTGGACGCGTACGCGCCCCGGAAGCAGGCTTCGACGGACGCGCCCCGTACGTAGTCGCCGGTCAGGGCCAGGCCCTGCAGGTCCTTCGCGAGTTCGGCGAGGGCGGTGAGCGTCGTGGTGTGGAAGGCGGAGTAGGCGCACAGGCCGTGCTCCCAGCGGGCGGAGACGGCGGCGGTGCGGCGGGGCGCGGAGAGGTCGACGTGGGCCCCGAGCTCCTTCTCGGCGAGGTCGGTCAGGCCGTCCGCGTTCGTAAGGCCGTCCGCGTCCGTCAGGCCATCCGTATCCGTCGGGCCGTCCGTATCCGTCGGGCCGTCCCCGGCATGGGGCAGGGCGCGGGCCGCGCGGCCGCTGAAGGTGTACCGGACGAGGTGCCGGTCCCCCACCCCGTAGGCGCCCGCGTTGCTCAGGGGGCTGCCGGGCGGGAAGGTGAGGGCGCGGACGCGCTCGTCGAAGACCGGCCGGTCGTACGCGGCGACGACGACGGCCACCGGAAAGTACCGTACGCGGCCCAGCAGGCGGGCGAGCTGCGGGTGGTGCGGGTGCAGGAGCGCCGCGGCCGCGGGGGCGGGCAGGGCGAGGACGACGGCGTCGGCCGCGAGTTCGGAGGTTGCGCCGCCGGTGGCGGCGCGCACGCCGGTGACGCGGCCGTCCTCGACGGCGAGTGCCGTGACGCGGGTGCGGGTGCGGGTCTCGACGGTTTCGGCGAAGCGGTCGAGGATGCCGTCGAAGCCGCCGATGAGCTGGTCGAAGCTGTCGAGGAGCATGCCGAGGTTGGTGCCGAAGGTGCCCAGGTGGGTCTCGTCGGGCTCGGCGCCGTTCATGCGGACGACGGCGGGGCGCAGCAGCCGCTCCTGCAGGACGGGCCCGAAGTACGCCGAGAGGGCGGGGTCGCCGGTGCGGGCGGCCAGGCGGTCGAACTCGGGGCCGGCGAGGAAGGCGTTGGCGCGGTCGCTGCGGACGTAGCGGGCGAGGCGCAGGATCCTGGCCAGGTCGCGGAGGGGGACGCCGGACAGCAGTCCGGCCAGGCTCACGGCCCGGCTGGTGCTGTCGACGGTGCGGACGCGGCCGTTCTCGATGCGGGAGGAGTTGATGCCGAAGTGCTCCCAGTCGGCGTCGCGGGCGCCCATGGCGGCGGCGAACGCGCGGAAGGAGGCGTATTTGCGGCCGATGTTCTTGCCGCCGAGGGTCACGGTGCGGGAGCCGAGCGGGGCCGCCGCGGAGCGGCCGCCGAGGGCGGGCTGTTCGTCGAGGAGGAGGGGGCGGGCGCCGGCGCGGTGCAGGTTCCAGGCGGCGGCGATGCCCGACCAGCCGCCGCCCACGACGATCACGCGGGGGGAGCCGGGCACTGCGGGCGGCTCAACGGGCATCGGGGTCGCTCCTTCCGGACGGTGCGGCGGTGGCCTTCAGCACCCACTGGGCGAGGTGTGCGCACAGCGCCGCGTTGTGGCGGACCCAGCGGAAGTGGTCGATGCGCTTTCCGCCGGCGGCGTCCGTCGTGTACTGCCAGCGGTCGAGCGCGGCGCGCGGCGCCTTGGACAGCAGGTGTTCGCGCGAGCCGGGCGGGGCGAGGGTGTCGTTGTCCACGCCGATGGCGAGCAGCGGCAGCCCGAGCCGGCCGAGCGCCTGTTCGTAGTCGGTGGTGCTGCCGGTGATGCGGTAGCGGCCGGTGCGGCCCTGCCGGGCCCAGTCGCGCATGACGCCGGTGGTTTGGGTGCCGCCGAAGCCGAACCGTTCGCCGGGCCAGTAGCCGAGTGCGGTGGCGAGGGCGGCGAACAGCTGGCCGGCGGCGAGGTTGCGCAGGCCGAGCAGGCCGCCGAAGCTGCGGTACCAGACGGAGCCGGCGGCGACCAGGACGACGGCGTCGACGGGTTCGCGTCCGGCTGCCGCGTACAGCAGGGCCAGCTGTCCGCCGAGGCTGTGGCCGACGAGGACGAGGGGGCGGCCGGGGAGGGCGGAGCGGACGGCCGCGACGAGGGCCGGCAGGTCCTCCTCGGTCAGTTCTCGGTAGCCGAACCGGACGCCGCGGGCCACCGCCGGGGTCGCCTCGCCCTGCCCGCGCAGGTCGGCCGTGACCACCGTGAGTCCCTCTTTGTGCAGGGCGCGGGCGAACGGCAGGTAGAAGCGGGCGGCGGCGCCCATGGCGGGCAGGACCACGGCCACCGGCCGGCCCGGGTCCGGGTGCTCCAGGACGCGGGCGACGAGCGTGACGCCGTCCGCGGGCTCGATCCGGGCGAGGACCGGCGGTGGCTCGGGGGGCTGTGTCATGGGCACTACTTCATCAGCCTCGGGTATTCGGCGTCGTGTTCCTTGATGTAGACGGTCTCGGGCGTCACCTCGAAGCGGTCCTCGTTGTCGAAGTCCGCGCGGGCCTCGGTGAGGTGGTTCATCAGCACTTCGCCCTTGGTGTTCAGGGTGTGGCGCAGGTAGTCGGTCTGGAGGTTGCCGTGCCAGAGGACACCGAGCTTGTTGACGGTGTACCGGTCGTCGTGCTCGTCGATGACGCCGGCCGCGAGGTGTCCGTCGATGACGTTCCGCACGCGGGCGAAGGCGGCTTCGCCGACCCTCTCCGCACAGGCGTTCAGCAGTGCTTTGTCGAGGGACTTGTAGCGGGGGAACATCACCATGATCCGGTCGAGGACGCCGTCGTGGCCGATGGACTGGAGGGTCTCGGTGGAGGCGCCCTGTTCGTCGACGTTGGCCTGCCACTGGTCGACCTTCTCCGGGTTGATCGACACCATGTCGCGGAGGTTGCCGCGGGCGGCGCAGCCGACGCCGATGATGTCCTGCCGGGCGCAGTGCGCGGTCTGGTACTGGGAGCGTTCGGGGCGCTTGGACCAGGTCTCGGCGATGGTGTTGTGGTAGCCGGCCGCGCTGAGCGTGTCGTAGAGGTGCTCGCGCATGGCGAGCAGCTGCCAGGGGCTGCCGGGCTGTTCGACCCTGCCGTCCATGATGAGCTTGTGGAGGGGGCGGTAGGGCAGGTAGATGGTGGTGAACAGGTCGATCTCGGCGGGGTCGTAGCAGTCGAGGAGCTCGGCGAGCTCGCTCTGGAAGCCCTCCAGGGTCTGGCCGGGCAGGTCGTACATCATGTCGACGCAGGTGTCGGCCCGGTAGTCCAGGTCGCGCATGCGGTTGAAGACGGCGTCGACGTCGTCGCGGGTGTCCAGGCGGCCGATCTTGCGGTGGATCTTGGCGTCGAGGGTCTCGATGCCGAAGGTGACGCGGTCCCAGCCGTGGTCCTTGAGGACGTCGAGGAGCCCGGGGCGGCGCAGGGTGCGGGGTTCGCCGGTGAAGGACTTCTCGATGGTGTCGAAGTTCGGGACGACCTTGCGGAGGTGGGCGCTCAGCCGCTCGACGGCGGAGACGGGGAGGGTGGAGGGGCTGCCGCCGCCTATGTAGATCGCGGTGAACTCGCGCGCCTGCACGTAGGGCTGGCGCATGTACCAGTCGATCTCCTTGATGAGGTAGTCGGTGTAGCGCTCCAGCCGCTCGGAGTCCTGCTTCGGGTAGTGGTAGCGGTTGAAGTTGCAGTAGTGGCAGAACGACTTGCAGTAGGGCACGTGGATGTACATCATGATGCGGTCGTTGAGGTTGCCGCCCGGGTCGCTCAGGCTGCGGATGTTCTCGACGACCTTCTCGCGCGGGACCTGGTGCCAGTCCATGGTGGCGAAGTTGGGCATGATGTAGTGCGAGACGGTCATGACGCCGTCGAAGGGGACGGGCCGCGAGGGGCTGTCTCCCAGGTAGTACGGCTCCGGGTGCGCGGTCACCGGTGACATGGTTCCTCCTGCTCGTGGAGTGCGTGCTCGGGGTGTGCTCGGGCTGCCGCCCGCCAGCGGATGACGCCCGCTCCCCAGACGAAGCCGGCGCCGAACGCCGCCATCGCGATCCGGTCGCCGGGGTGCAGGCGGCCGCGGTTCCTGGCCTGCCGCAGGGCGAAGGGGATGGACGCCGACGAGGTGTTGCCCACGTTCTCGATGCTGATCTCGGTGCGGGACGGCGGGACGCCGAGCTCCGCGGCGACGGCCCGCAGGATCCGGGCGTTCGCCTGGTGGCCGATGAAGAGGCCGACGTCGGCGAGGGAGAGGCCGCAGCCGGTGAGGACGGCGCGAGTCTGCTCGACCATGGTGGCGACGGCGAACTCGTAGACCTCGCGGCCGCTCATGCGCAGCAGCCGGTCGGCCGGGTCCGCGTACAGCAGGTCCTCGTGGCGGCCGTCCGAGCCGAGGCGGAAGCTGGGCCGCTCGCCGTCGCCCGGCCCGGCGGGGGTGACGACGACGGCGCCGGCGGCGTCGCCGAAGAGGACGGCGGTGGAGCGGTCGGTGGTGTCGGTGATGCGGGAGAGCGCCTCGGCCGCGCACACCAGGACGCAGCGGGCCCGGCCGGACTCGATCTGCGCGCAGGCGTGGTCGAGGGCGTAGAGGAAGCCGGCGCAGGCGGCGTTGAGGTCCATCGCGGGCGGGTGGGGGGCGCCGAGCCGGGTGGCGAGCCCGGGAGCGATGCCCGGGGTGATGCGGTCGGGGGTGACGGTGGAGACCACCACGTGGTCGACCTCGCGGGCGTCGCGCCCGGCGTCGGCGAGCGCCTCGCGGCAGGCCTGCTCGGCGAGGCCGGCCAGCGATTCGCCCGGGCCCAGCCAGTGGCGGGTGTGGATGCCGGTGCGTTTGACGATCCACTCGTGCGAGGTGCCCAAGGGGATGAAGTGGTCGTTGCCGAGGACGGTGGCGGGCAGGGCCGCGCCGACGCCGGCGATCGTTGCGGTGGTCATCGTGCGCTCCGGGGCGGCGCGGTGGGCGTGGGCGCGCGGGCCGCGCGGCCGGGGTGGTCGGCCTCCGGTACGGCCTCGACCGTGATCTCCAGTTCGGCCACGGCTTCTCCGCGCTGTTCCACCGTGACGGCAAAGGTTTCCGTGCCGGTGTTCTCCAGGGGCCGGGCCCGGCAGCGGGCGGGTGCGGACTGCTCTGCGAAGGCCAGGAACCGGGCCCGGCAGCCGGTCGCGAGGAGGGCGCCGGCCGGTACGGCACGGGTGCGCGCCCGGGCGGCCAGGGCGGTCTGCCGGGCCGCCTCCATCAGGAGCATGCCGGGCAGGTGGTCGAGGGCGTGGTCGTAGAAGACGGGGTCCTGCGGGTCGGCCACGATGTCGGCCACGGTCTCCCCGGGCTCACCGCCGGCTTCGGGGTGTTCGGTGCGCAGGCCGCCGATGACGACGTTGCGGGGGTCGGTGCGGCCGACCGCGGAGGGCTCGCAGCGCGGCGGCGCTTCGCCCGTGCCGGGGGCCCGCGGCCCGCTGCTGCCGGCGCGCAGGTCGTCGTAGGAGTCCCCTTCCAGGAACAGCAGGGTTCCGGTGAAGCGGGCCGCGTCGCGGCCGCCGATGCGGCAGGTCGCGGCGCCGCGCAGGCTGCGCACCGAGCCGTCGCGGCGGCGGCGCAGCCGGTCGATGTCGAGCTCCACCAGGAGGTCGGCGGGTTCGGGGCCGGTGCGCACCGCTTCCAGGGTGGTGAAGGCGATGCCGAGGTCGCCGAGCACGAAGCGGCGGTCGAGGGGGACGTGCAGCAGTTCGTGGACGATGGCCTCGACGGTCTGGCGCGCGGCCTCTCCGACGAGGAGGAGGTCGTGGTACGGGGCGCGGGTGTCGTTGTAGTGGCGGTGCAGCCGGGGCAGCTGGGCCGTGCCGAGCAGGCGCCCGCCGCTCTCCGCCACGGCCGTGGTCAGGACCTGTTCCACGGCGCGCTTGTGGACGAGGCGGCGGTGGACGGTGCGGTCGGCGGTCAGGGCGGGGGCTTCGGCGGGGCTCGTCGTGCCGGTGTTCACGGCCGCCTCCGTCCGCCGGCGGGCAGGCCCATGCCGGCGGTGCGCATCCCGCCGTCGGCGTGGAGGACTTCGCCGGTGATGCCGCGGGCCAGGCCGGAGAGCAGGAAGAGCACCGGGCCGGGCACCACCTCGGCCGCGGCCGTGGCGCTGTCCCAGCCCAGGGGCGCGTTGCGGGCCCAGTGGGTGTCGAGCGCGTCGAAGGTGGTGACGCCGCGCCCGGAGACGGTGTCGACGGGCCCGGTCGCCACGAGGTTGACGCGGATTCCCTGCGGGCCGAGGTAGAGGGCGAGGTAGCGGCACACGGACTCCAGGGCGGCCTTGGCCACGCCCATCCAGTCGTAGCCGGGCCAGGCCCGGGAGCCGTCGAAGTCGACGCCGACGACGCTGCCGCCCCCGGCTCCGCGCTGCAGGAGCGGGGCGAGTGCGGTGACCAGGGCCTGGAGGGAGACCGCGCTGGTGCGGAAGGCGAGTTCGGCGCTCTCGGGCTGCGTGGTGAGGAAGGCGCCGCCGAGCGCGCCGGTCGGGGCGGCCGCGATGGCGTGGACGGCCCCGTCGAGCACGGGCCAGCGCTCCTCGACCGTCGCGGCGAGGGCGGCGAAGTCGCCGGGCCGGGTCGCGTCGAGCTCCAGGACCTCGGCCGGCTTGGGGAGGTCGGCGGCGGCGAGTTCGGTGATCCGCCGGCTGCGGCCGTGGCCCGTCAGCAGCACGTCGGCGCCGGCCAGCTGGAGTTCCCTGGCGATGTGCCAGGCGATGGAGTCGCTGGTGAGGACGCCGGTGACCACGTAGCGCCGGCCGGGGAGCTGGATCACGCGGCCCTCCCGTCGGGGGCCGCCCGCAGGACGAGGACGGCGTTGTGGCCGCCGAACCCGAAGGAGGTGGACAGCGCGGTGAGCGGGCCGTGCCCGTTCGCCGTGAGGGGGCGGGCGGTGGTGACGTGGTCGAGGGCGCCGAGCTCCGGGTCGGGGTCGCGCAGGCCGACGGTCGGTGGTGCGGTCCGGTGGTGCAGGGCCATGACGGTGGCGACCGCCTCCACGGCACCGGCCGCGCCCAGCAGGTGCCCGACGGACGACTTGGTGGAGGAGAGCGGGATGCTCGCGAGGGCGTCGCCGAGGCTGCGCCGGAGCGCGGCCGCCTCCGCGCGGTCGTTGAGGACGGTGCCGGTGCCGTGGGCGTTGATGTAGTGCAGGTCCTCGGGGGTGATGCCGGCGTCGGCGAGGGCGCCGCGGACGGCCCGCGCGGCGCTCTCGCCGGCCGGGTCGGGTGCCGTGAGGTGGTGGGCGTCGGTGCCGGCCGCGTAGCCGGCGAGTTCGGCGAGGACCGGCGCGCCGCGCTCGCGGGCCGCATCGGCGTCCTCCAGGACGAGGATGCCGGCGCCTTCGCCGAGCCGGAAGCCGTCGCGGCCGCGGTCGAAGGGCACGGAGGTGCCGGTCGGCGAGAGGGCGCCGGCGTTGAGGAACGCGGCGCGGACGATGGGCGACGTGGCGGCTTCGGCGCCGCCGACCACGGCCGCGTCGGCCTCGCCGGACCGGATCAGGCGCAGCCCGGCGCCGATGGCCTGGGCGCCGGCGGAGCAGGCGGAGATCACGCAGTGGCTCTCGCCGCGCAGGCCGTGGCGCAGGGCGATCTGGGCGGCCGCGGCGTTGGCCATCATCATCGGGACCATGAGCGGGGAGACGGCCTCGGGGCCGTCGGCGGCCAGCACGGTCGCTTGCGTTTCGAAGGTCTCCAGGCCGCCGACGCCCGAGCCGACGAGGCAGGCCACGCGCTCGGGCGCGTACGGGAGCCGGCCGTCCCAGCCGGCCCCGGTCAGCGCTTCCGCGGCGGCGACCAGGGCGAACTGGCAGAACCGGTCGGTCCGGCGCGCCTCGCGCCGTGACAGGGCGGGGGTGGGGTCGAAGTCCGTGCAGCGGCCCTCGCCGCCGGCGAAGGCGCTCTCGCCGGCCACGGCCCGCCGGTGGAGCGGGCCGGTGCCGGTGCCGAGGGAGGTGACCGCGCCCGCCCCCGTGACGGCCACAGCGCGAGCGGCCATCAGATCCCCGCGGTGCGGCAGATGACGTCGAGGGCCTCTCCGACGGTCTTGACGCCGTCCATGTCCTTGGGGCGCACCTGTATGCCGTAACGCCGTTTCACGGCCTGGCCGAGTTCGACGAGGTCGAGGGAGTCGATCTCCAGATCCTCGAAAGTGGCGTCCGGGGTGATGAGGCCGGGTTCCGCGCCGAATTCGGCCAGTGAGTCGGTGACGAATGCCGTGAGGGATGCGCGGTCGGGCACAGTGGTCATGCGGAACTCTCCGATTCGCTGTCGCACGGGCCGGTAAGGCCGGGCGGCCAAAGGAAAAGGGGTGGGGAATTGCGGTGACGGGAAGAGAACGGAACGGCGGAATCAGCCGTGGGGCAGTTGCGGGACGAACGCCGCCGCGGAGAGCCCGCCGTCGGCCGTCAGGGTGGTGCCGGTGACGTATCCGGCCTCGGGCGAGGCCAGGAAGCGGACGCAGGCCGCGATTTCGGCGGGCCGGGCGGCCCTCCGCAGGGGGATCGCGGTGCGCGCGGAGCGTCTGAGGTACTCGACGTCGCGGACGAGGCCGGTGTCGACGAGGCCGGGTGCGACGGCGTTGACGGTGATGCCGCGCCGTGCGGTCTCGATGGCGACGGACCGGGTGAGCCCTTCGAGCCCCGCTTTGGCGGCGGCGTAGTTGGCCACGCCGGGCAGGGACTGCCGGCCGAGCACGGAGCCGATGTTGACGATGCGCCCGAAGCGCGCCGTCGTCATGCCGGGCAGGGCCCGGCGCGTGGTGCGGTAGACGGCGCCGAGGTTGGTGTCGAGCACCGGCTGCCAGTCGGCCTCCTCCATGGCCGCGAAGACCTGGTCGGCCCGGATGCCCGCGTTGTTGACGAGGACGAGGACCGGGCCGTGGCGGGCCTCGGCCGCCGCGAAGAGCGCTTCGACGGCCGTGGGGTCGGTGACGTCGGCCCGGACGGCGAGGGCCGTGCCGCCCGCCCGCTCGATCGCCGCCACGACCTCCCCGGCCGCCGCCTCGTCCTGCCGGTAGCAGAGGGTGACGGGCCAGCCGTCGGCGGCGAGGGCGCGGGCGATCGCGGCGCCGATGCCGCGGGAGGCCCCCGTCACCAGGGCCGATCCGGCGGGGCGGGAAGCGGGGTGGTGCTCGGCCGGTGTTTCCGGACAGGACTGAGCGTTGCGCGACATGCATTTCCCCCGTAGCGGGCAGCGCTGTTCGGCAAGGACCTCGCGGTCGCTGCTGTCTGGACCTTAGAACGGTGATCTTGGAAAGTCACTAGTCGTTCTTGACTGGTTGTCGGTTACAGGTGTCGTGTCTAACCTCGCCTCCATGAAGGAGAATTCGGCCGCCGAGCCGGTGGATTCGACATGTACGGGACGAGTGGAATCACCGTGCGTGCAAGTGCAAACGCAGGACGGGATCGCCCTGCTGACCCTGAACCGCCCCGCGACGGGTAATTCCATGAATGCCGGGCTGCTGATGGAGCTGCGTTCCGCATTGCGCGAGTTGGCGGCGCAAACCGGGCTGCGCGGGGTGCTGATCACCGGGGCCGGGAAGGCGTTCTCGCTCGGCGGGGACGTCCGCGCGTACCACCGGGCCCTGTCGAGCGACTCCTTCGACGCCGCCGCCTACGGCGATCGTCTGACGTCGCTGCTCTCGGAGGTCGTGCTCACCGTACGGTCCATCGGCGCTCCGGTGCTGGCCGCCGTGAACGGCCAGGCGGCGGGGGCCGGTTTCTCGCTGGCCCTCGCCTGCGACCTCCGGCTGGCCTCGCGGCGCGCGTCGTTCCACTTCGCGTACGGGGCGATCGGCGCGTCCACCGACGCGGGGATGGCGTGGTTCCTGCCCCGGGTGGTCGGCTATCCGCGCGCGCTGGAGCTGCTGCTGGAGCAGCCGGTGCTACGGGCCGCTCAGGCGCGGCGCGAGGGCCTGGTGAGTGCGGTGGTGGAGCCGGAGGAGCTGGTCGGGGCGGGCCTGGCGCGCCTGCGGGAGCTGGCGGACGCCGCGCCGCACGCCGTCCGCAGCGCCAAGCGGCTGCTGGACCGGAGTCTGTCGACGGACCTGGCCGAGCATCTGGAGCTGGAGCGCCGGGACTTCGCGGAGGGCGTCGCCTCGCAGGACATGCGGCACGGGGTCACGGCTCTGCTCGACGGGGAGTGGCCGCGCTTCCAGGGGCGCTGACCTCCTCCTCCGCGGCGACGGCGGGAGCGCGGCCGTCCCGGCCGGTGCCGCCCGTGAGGAAGAGGGTGAGGAGGATCGCCGGCACCGTGCTCGCGGCGGCGAGGAGCCAGCCCCGCTGCAGGGCGTGGCGCAGGGCGTCCGGCGCGGGCGTGCCGACGGCCGCGACCAGCAGCGCGACCCCGAGCACGGCGCCGGTCTGGCGGGCCGCCGAGTTGGCGGCGGTGCCCACGGCGAACCGGGCCGGAGGGACGTCGGCGAGCGCCGCCGCGCCCAGGCCGGGCAGGCTCGCCCCCGCGCCGATCCCGGTGAGCGCGCTGACGGGCAGCCACGCGCCCGCGAAGTCGGGGTGCGGCCCGATCCACGTCCCGTACAGGCAGGCGCCGGCCGCGAACACCAGCATCCCGGCGACGCACACGGTGCGGGCCCCGAAGCGGCGGGCCAGCCGCTCGGCGGGGAGGGCCACCAGGGACGCGGCGATCGGGGCGGGCGTGACGGCGAGGCCCGCCCGCAGCGTGGAGTAGTCCCACACCGCCGTCAGGTAGAGGACGTTGCACAGCAGTGTTGCGAAGAAGGCGATGGCGAAGAGCAGGGACGCCGCGTTGGCCACGGAGAAGGACCGCAGCCGCAGCAGGGCGGGGTCGACGACCGGGGCGGCGTGGCGCGCGGAGCGCAGGGCCACCACGAGCAGCGCCGCGGCGGCGAGCGCCAGGAAGCCGAGCGTGGCGGGCGCTCCCCAGCCCCAGTCCTGGCCCTTGACCGCGGCGAGGGCCAGGGCCCCGACGGCGACGCCGAGGACGCCGGCGCCGGGCAGGTCGGGCAGGGGCAGGCCGCGGGGCTCCCGGCTCTCGGTCAGCACCCGCCATCCGGCGGCGGCGGTCACGGCGCCCAGCGGCAGGTTGACCAGGAACACCAGCTCCCAGCCCCGGAGGGCGACCAGCACCCCGCCCACGGACGGGCCGATGCCGGCGGCGACCGCCGAGGCCGCCCCGTACGCGGCGACGGCCGCGGCCCGGCGGGCGGCGGGGAAGACCTCCAGGAGCAGCGCCAGCGAGGTCGGGACGAGGAGGGCGCCGCCCATGGCCTGCAGGACGCGGGCCCCCACGAGCAGCGGCACGTTCCCGGCCAGGGCGCACAGCCCCGAGGCCGCGGTGAACACGGCGAGGCCGAGCAGGAAGGAGCGCTTGCGGCCCCAGCGGTCGGCGAGCCGCCCGAAGGGGACGAGGAAGGCGGCGAAGGCGATGTTGTAGCCGTTGAGGACCCAGGAGAGGTCGCCCAGGGAGTTGCGCGGGAAGGAGGTCTCCATGTCGGGGACCGCGATGTTGACGATCGTCGCGTCGAGGAACGCCATGAACGCCCCGACCAGGGTGACGGCGGTGACGGACCTGCGGCGTAACGGCGGCGGGCTGCTCACGAGGACCTCACCAACGGGGCGTCGGGCACAGGCCGGGGACATAGCCCCCTGGTGGAGCCCGGACACTGTATGCCGCTCCGGGCGGGCCGGACAAGGACGCGCGCGCCGCCCGCGGATCACCGGGCGCGGGCCCGCTACCGAGCGTGACGGCTGGTTCTTCCCGTTCGCGCCGCGGAAGGGGGCGGGGTAGACATGGGATATGGCCCGAATCCGGGACCGCTCCTCGGGGCCCTCGGGCCGCTGGTTCACCGGTCGGCGCCGAGACAGCAGGCGTGAGCCGGGACAGTCGCACCCCGGCTCGCGGGTGCCGTCGGCCGGACGTCTCCGGTCGATGGCGCGCAGCCGCAGTGTTGCCGGTCAGATGTTCCTGCTGCAGCTGCTGATCGTCCTGCTGCTCGTCGTCGCCGCGGTGGTCACGCTGGTGCTCCAGGCGCGGAGTGACAGGTTCCAGGCGGCGCGCGACCGATCGCTCGCCGCCGCACAGACGTTCGCCCACAGCCCCGGCCTGGTCGCGACGCTGCACGGCCCGGACCCCAGCAAGGTGCTCCAGCCGCTGACCGAGGCCGCCCGCAAGGAGGCCGGCGTCGACTTCATCGTCGTGATGAACCGGGACGGCATCCGCTACACCCACCCCCGGCCCGAGCTCATCGGCAAGCACTTCATCGGCACCATCGCGCCCTCGCAGGCCGGGCACGTCACCATCGAGAGCGTCCACGGCCCCCTCGGCGAGGAGGTGCAGGCCGTGGTCCCCGTGGAGGACGACCACAGCAACGTCGTCGGCCTCGTCTCGTCCGGGCTGAAGGTCAGCTCGGTGAGCAGCGCCGTCGACCGGCAGCTGCCGCTCGTCCTCGCCGCCGGCGGCGCCGCGCTCGCCCTGGCCACGGGCGGCGCGGCCCTCGTCAGCAGGCGGCTGCGCCGCCAGACGCACGGCCTCGGCCCGTCCGAGATGACCCGGATGTACGAACATCACGACGCGGTCCTGCACGCGGTGCGCGAGGGCGTCGTCATCGTCGGCGGCGACGGCCGGATCCTGCTCGCCAACGACGAGGCGCGCCGGCTCCTGGACCTGCCGCCGGACGTGGAGGGGCAGCCGGTCACCGGGCTCGGCATCGACCCCCGGATGGCGGAGCTGCTGGCCTCCCGGCGCGTCGCCAACGACGAGGTGCTGCCCGTCGGGGACCGGCTGCTCGCGGTGAACAACCGGCCCACGGACCGCCGCGGCGGCCCGCCCGGCAGCGTGGCCACCCTGCGCGACTCCACCGAGCTGCGCGCGCTCGCGGGACGGGCGGAGGCGGCCCGCGAACGGCTCAAGCTGCTGTACGACGCGAGCGTGGCCATCGGCACGACGCTCGACGTCCAGCGCACCGCCGAGGAGCTCACCCAGGTGGCCTCCCCCCGGTTCACCGACTACGCCACCGTCGACCTGGCGGAGCCGGTCCTGCGCGGCGACGAGCCCCGCATGGTGGGGGCGGGCAGCGAGGCGCCCGAGCTGCGCCGGGTGGCGCTCAGCGGGGCCCGCGACGACCACCCCCTGTACCGGGCGGGCGAGGTGCACCGGTTCGCCGCGCCCACGCCCCAGGCCACCGGCTTCGTCAGCGGGAAGGCCATCCTCGTGCCGGACCTCTCGGCCTCCGCGGGCTGGCGCACCCAGGACATCGAGCGGACGCAGGAAATACTGGACTACGGCTTCCACTCCCTGATCACCGTGCCGCTCAAGGCGCGCGGCGTGCTCATGGGCATCGCCAACTTCTGGCGGACGGAGGGCAGCGACACCTTCGAGGAGGACGACCTGTCCCTGGCGGAGGAGCTGGCGGCGCGGGCCGCGGTGTGCATCGACAACGCCCGGCGGTTCACGCGCGAGCACGCCATGGCGGTCACGCTGCAGCACAGCCTGCTGCCGCGCGGCCTGCCCGAGCAGAACGCCCTCGACATCGCCTACCGCTACCTGCCGGCCCAGGCGGGGGTCGGCGGCGACTGGTTCGACGTCATCCCGCTGCCCGGGGCGCGCGTCGCGATGGTCGTCGGCGACGTCGTCGGCCACGGCCTGCACGCCGCCGCCACGATGGGCCGGCTCCGTACGGCCGTGCAGAACTTCTCCGCCCTGGACCTGCCGCCGGACGAGCTCCTCGGTCACCTCGACGAGCTCGTCGGCCGCATCGACCAGGAGTCCGCGGGCACGGACGAGGAGGCCGCGATCGCCGGCGCCACCTGCCTGTACGCGATCTACGACCCGGCCACGGGCGTGTGCGCCATGGCCCGGGCCGGGCACCCCCTGCCGGCGCTCGTGCACCCCGACGGCTCGGTCGAGTTCCCCGAGCTGCCCGCCGGGCCGCCGCTCGGCCTCGGCGGGCTGCCCTTCGAGGCCGGGGAGCTGCAGCTGGCCGAGGGCAGCAGCCTCGTGCTCTACACCGACGGCCTCGTCGAGGACCGCAAGCGGGACATCGACGCCGGCCTCGCGATCCTCCGCGACACGCTGTCCCGTGCCGGGCGGACGCCCGAGGAGACCTGCGACGCGGTGATCAGCGCGCTGCTCCCGGCCCGGCAGCGCGACGACATCGCCCTCCTCGTCGCCCGCACCCGCCTCCTCCCGGCCGACCGGTCGGCCGAGTGGGAGCTGCCCTCCGATCCCGCGGTCGTCTCGCGCGCCCGCGCCGACGTCACGCAGCAGCTGTCCGACTGGGGCATGGACGAGGCCGCGTTCACCACCGAGCTGATCCTCAGCGAGCTCATCACCAACGCCATCCGCCACGCCTCGGGGCCGGTCCGCGTCCGCCTGCTGCGCGACCGCGCCCTGATCTGCGAGGTCGCCGACGGCAGCAGCACCTCGCCCCACCTGCGCTACGCGGCGGCGGAGGACGAGGGCGGCCGGGGCCTGTTCCTCGTCGCTCAGCTGGCCGAGCGGTGGGGCACGCGGTACACCCCGGAGGGCAAGGTGATCTGGGCGGAACAGCCGTTGCCGTGATGCGGCGGGAACAGGCCGGCCCGGGCGGGTTCGACCGGATGGGCCGTCCCGGCGGGGAAGAAGGCGAGGAACACTCCGGCCACGACGCCGGACACACGGACACTGAGACGCTTCCACATGGCGTCGTGACTACCCCCCGCGGGCGGGGCATGCGCGGCGCGGGGCCCGGTTCAGCCGATCGGGGAATGCGGGGAACCCAAGTTCCGCAGGGCGGGCGCGAGTTGGATGTTGCGCGGGCCACCCGCGTCCGCGCGCCGGGGGCGGCGCCCGGCGGCGCAGCGAGGCCGGCGCCGGATCCCCGCACGGGGCCCGGCGCCGGCCTGACGCGGGAGGGGGCTAGCGCCCGCCCAGGTTCTTCCTGGCCTTCTCCGCGGACTCCTGCACCTTGCCGGTCAGCTTCTCGGCCCGGCCCTCCGCCTCCATCCGCCGGTCGCCGGTCGCGCTGCCCGCGCTCTCCTTCAGCTTGCCCTTGATCTGCTTCGCCTTCGCCTTGCCCTTGCCCATGACGGGGTCTCCCTTGCGTGTGCGGTAAAGGGGGTTCTGCCGGAATCCACCCTCCGGCCGCTCCCCCGGGCCCGCAACCGCAGAACCGGACGCGCGCCCTTCGCACACGGCCGAGACCCTCATTTCAGCCAGAACCCCGAGCGCTCCAGCCACAGGTCGAGCAGGGGCTCGTCGCCGAGGATCTCGACGCCGCCGGTGCCGCTGGGCGTGGGGCGCCTGTAGACGAACAGCACGAGGTCGGTCAGCGGGCCGCGCACGGCCACGGAAGCCTTGGCGTGGGCGCGGCTCCAGCGGGCGGTGTCGCCGGTGAGGTCGACCAGCCACTCCCCCGCGGTCGTGCCCGGCGCGGGGCCGGTGGCGTGGAAGTGCAGCGTGCGGCCGGGCCCGAGCAGCGCGGGACCGTCCGGCGGGGTCTCGGCGGCCTCGGCGTACGAGGCGAACGTCATCCATTCGTCGAGCGCGTCGAGGGCGACCTCCTCGTCCAGCCGGTAGTCCGCGCGGGTGGTCAGTGCGGCGTCGGCCCGGTGGACGGCCGTCTCGTGCGTCATGCGGCGGGCCCAGAAGGCCGCCGAGCGCTCCTCGGAGGGGGACCAGACCTCCGAGCCGGGTCCGGCCTCGCGCAGCGTGCGGGCGAGCTGGGCGGCGCCCTCGGCGAGCCATTCGTCCAGGAAGGCGCCGTCCTCGTCGGTGCAGCGGGCGAGGGCGGCGTCGCCGACGGGGTCGTCGGGGACGGGCCCGCCGGCCCGGGTGCGGACGGTCTCCTCGGCCCAGCGGTGGGTGCCGCCGATGTGGCGCAGGAGCTGACCGAGGTTCCAGCCGGGGCAGGAGGGCACGCGGGCCCGCATGTCGGCGCCCTTGACGTGCGACCTCAACAGGTCTGTCTGCGCGGTGATTTCGGCGCAGCAGCGGTCGAAGCTCAGGGTACTCATGGGGCCACGGTACGGCCGGGGGCGGGAGCGCTGCCGCCGCCGGGGCCGGGGTGGACGCGCTCCAGGGCCTCCCAGCCGCTGTCGTGCGCGCGGACGGCGGCCTCGGCCCGGCCGCCCCCGCGCAGCCCGAACAGGCGCTTGGCGACGAGCAGGTACGCCACGACGGCGAGGTTGATGACGAGGGTGAGGACCTTCAAGGCGCTGACGTGGCCGGTGAGTTCGTAGATCTCGGGGACCAGGAGCACGGAGGTGGCGACGAAGGTGAGGTACTCGGCCCACCGGCGCGCCCGCCACAGGCCGACGGCCTCCACGCCCTCGAGGACCGCGTACGCGGTGATGACGGCGCCGATGACCCACAGGGTGCGGCCGTGGGCGGCGAAGGCCCGTTCGGCTTCGCCGAGCAGTCCCCGGCCGTGCGCGCCGGTGGGGCCGCCGACGCCGTTCTGGAGGGCGTCGGCGAAGCGGTAGAAGGGGCCCCTGAGCCGTTCCCGCTCGTGGGCGAAGGCGAAGACGGCGACGGCGAGGACGGCCAGGACCACGCAGTGCAGCATGCGGTCGAGGGCGATCAGGCGCAGGACGTAGCGGTCGCGCAACGGGCGGCCGCGCAGGGGCAGCTCGATGGACTCACGGTCCGGGAGCGTGTCCCGCGCGGGCCGGGCGGGCGGCGGCAGGGGCAGCCAGGCGTCGCAGCGCAGGCAGCGGTGCCAGCGCAGGCCGCCGGCGTCCTCGCGGACGAGCAGGGCGTCGGCGGGGCGCACGGCTGCGGCGTCCGTGCCGGCCAGGCGGTGGCCGTGCAGGGCGCATTCGAGGA
This sequence comes from Streptosporangium nondiastaticum, assembly GCF_003011965.1. GTDB lineage: Bacteria > Actinomycetota > Actinomycetes > Streptomycetales > Streptomycetaceae > Streptomyces > Streptomyces nondiastaticus. The sequence continues at coordinate 44,092 of NZ_PXWG01000024.1, read as the reverse complement.
GTTCGTACCGGATGCGGCGGCGTTCGGGGCGCGCGCCCGGAGCGGCCGTCAGTCCCGGCTCGTCGCTCACGCGTCCACCGCCCCTCCGGCGTCCGGCTCGGCCGCCTGCGGCGCCTACGGGCGCTCCCGGCGCGGCTGCGCGCCGGGTTCCGCCGCCGGCTCCTCGGGCGTCAGGGGTTCGGCGTCGCGCCACTCCTCGGTCCGGGTGGGCCGGCCCGAGCGGGTCAGCTCCTGCACTTCCCTCTTCAGCTCGTCGTCCCGCTTGGCGCCGTGCTTGCTGCTTCCCCGGTCCATCGTGCGTGCCTCCTGATGAGTCAGCGTGGCTGGAACCCGTCGGGTGCCCGGACTTCTCGCGGCTAAACCGGCCGCCACCCTCCCCGGAGACCACAATTTAGTTAGGTTAGGCTTACCTCACTTTCTGCAGGTGAACGTGAGAACCGGGAGCCCTTATGAGGCTGGGTCCGCTGGCGGTCCGTACGGAAGAGGGCCGTCCGGCCCTCCCGGCGCCGGGCGGCGTACGAAGAGCACGGGCCGCCGACGCACCCGCGCTCCACGCCCTGTCGGAACCCTTCATGCGGACGGGTGCGCTGCGCCGCCGCACGCCGCACGTCTACGCCGCCCGGTTCGCCGAGTTCTTCGTGGCGGAGGACGCCCACGGCACCCTCGAAGGGTGCGTGGCCCTGCGGACCTTCCCCGGTGACCGCCTGACGGCCGGCGGGACGGCGGGCGTGCTGCACAACTTCTGCGTCCGGCCCGACCGCCAGCGCCTCGGCGTCGGCTCGCGGCTGCTGACGGCGCTGCTCCTGCACGCCTCCGACCGGTCGGTGAGCGAAGTGTTCGCGGCGACGACCGGCGGCGGCGAGGCCTTCCTCCGCAGCGGCTTCCGCGAGACCGACTCCTCGCGGGCGCCGCGCACCTGGGTGGCGGCCCTGGATCCCGCCCGCGGCTCCCGCGTCTTCTCGCGCCCCCTGCCCGGGGCTTCGCGCCCCGAGGGGAGCGCCCCCGCTCAGCCCTGGCCGGCGCGCCACTGCCGGGCGAGCACCCACACCAGGTAGCAGCCCCCGACGACACCGGTCAGAACCCCCACGGGAAGCTGCGTGGGGGCCAGCATCCGCTGTGCGGTGATGTCGCTGACGGCGAGCACCAGCGCGCCGAGCGCCGCGGACGGCAGGAGGCCCGGGCCCGGGGAGCGCGTCAGCCGGCGCGCGACCTGCGGGGCCACCAGGGCCACGAACGGCACGGGGCCCGCGACCGCGGTGGCGAGCGCCGTCAGCCCCACGCCCGTGACGAGCGCCCAGGCCTTGGCCCGCTCGGTCCGGACGCCCAGCGCCGACGCCGTGTCCTCGCCCATCTCCAGCATGCGCAGCGGCCGGGCGAGGAGCAGGGCGGCGGGGGCGAGGACGGCGAGTGCGGCCCCCATCGTCCCCACGTGCTCCCAGCCGCGGCCGTTGAGGCTGCCCGTGAGCCAGACCTGCGCGCTCTGCGCGTCGGTGAACGACGCCTTGGCGATCAGGTAGGCGTTGGCCGAGGAGAGCAGGGCGCTCACCCCGATGCCGACGAGGACGAGCCGGAACGCGGCCGCGCCGCGGCGCCAGGCCAGCAGGTAGACGGCCGCGCTGGTGACCGCGCAGCCGGCGACCGACCCCACGGCGACCGAGGCGGCGCCCGCGCTCAGCACGAGGATGGCGACGAGGGCGCCGGTGGCGGAGCCGACGGTGAAGCCGATGACGTCGGGGCTGCCGAGCGGGTTGCGGGCGACGCTCTGGAAGAGGGCTCCGGACAGGCCGAGCGCGGCGCCCGTCAGCAGGGCCGTCAGCAACCGGGGCAGCCGCAGCTCTTCGACGATGTAGCTGTACGCGGGGTTGCCGTCGCCGGCGAGGACGCGCAGCACGTCGGGGACGGGAATGCGGAAGTCGCCGGTGGTCAGCGTCCACACGCCGGTCACGGCCGCGGCCAGGAGCAGGGCGGCGCAGACGGCGGCGGCGCGCGGGTCCCAGCGCAGGGACAAGGCGGGCCGGCCGGGGCGGCCGGGCAGGGCGAGGCGCAGGGTGCGCAGGCGCGTGGCCCGCGGGGACCCGTCCGGCCGCCCGGCCCGGCCCGGGCGCTGGGCAGGGTTACGGCTGGTCACAGTTCGCTGATCCTCTTGCGGCGGACGAGTGCGATGAACAGGGGCGCTCCGAGGAACGCGGTGACGACGCCCGCCTCCAGCTCCTGCGGGCGCAGCACGACGCGGCCGAGGATGTCGGAGGCCAGCAGCAGGGCCGCCGCGAGCACGGCGCTGTACGGCAGGACCCAGCGCTGGTCGGGGCCGGCGATCAGACGGGCCACGTGCGGAACGGCCAGGCCGACGAAGGCGATCGGGCCGACGGCGGCGGTGGCGGCCCCGCACAGCAGGGTGATCGCCGCCATGGTCGCGAACTGCGTACGGCCCGGGTGGGCGCCCAGCGCGCGGGCGGCGTCGTCGCCGAGGGCCAGCGCGTTGAGCGGCCGGGCCAGCAGGGCGGCCAGCAGGGTGCCGGCGGCCAGGAACGGCAGCACCTGGCGGGCGAGGGCGCCGTCGGCGGCGCCGAGGGTGCCGATCTGCCAGAACCGGAAGCGGTTGAGGGCGAGCGGGTCGAGCAGGATCAGGCCGTTGACGACCGCCGTGAGGACGGCGGTGACGGCCGTGCCCGCGAGCGCGAGCCGGACGGGCGTGGCCCGGGACCGGCCGCGGGTGCCGAGCAGGTGGACGGCCGCCGCGGCGACGGCCGCGCCCAGCAGCGCGCACCACACGTAGGAGGTGAACGCGCCGAGGTCGAGGAGGGCCGTGGCGCCCGCGACGGCGGCCGCGGCACCGGCGTTGACGCCGAGCAGGCCGGGGTCGGCGAGCGGGTTCCGGGTGAGGGCCTGCATGAGTGCGCCGGACAGGCCGAGGGCGATGCCGACGCCGATGGCCAGCAGGCTGCGGGGCAGCCGGGAGGTGCGGACGACGATCCAGTCGTCGTTGCCGGGGTCGTGGTGCAGGAGGGCGTGCAGGACGTCGCCGGGCGGGATCGTCTTGGCGCCGACGCCGATGCTCAGCACGGCGAGGACGGCGACGAGTGCGGTGCAGGCGAGCAGCCCGGCGGCCCGCCGCGCGTGCTGAGCGCGGCGGGCCGGGGCCGGCCCCTCGCCTCCGGCGTGCCGCGCGGGGCGGGAACCGCCGGTGGTGGCGGGAGCGGCGGTGGTGCTCACGCGTGCTCGTGCTCGTCGTCCGCGTGGTGGTCGTGGTTCTCCACGCCGCGCTTCCAGTAGCCGTCGATGTCGACCTGCTCCTTGGCCATGCCGAGCTCGCGGCGCAGGTAGCGGCGGATGGGCTTGAGGGTGGTCGCCTCACCCGCGATCCAGGCGTAGCCGAGCCCGGCGGCGGGCAGTTCGGCGGCGCGGACGGCCCGCTCCAGCAGGTCGCTCGTGCCGGGCGGGGTGTCCCCGCGGTGCAGCCAGGTCAGGGTGCAGTCGGCGGCGGTGGTGAACTCCTGCTCGTCCTCCGGGCCGGGCACCTCGGCGAAGGCGAGGACGCGGGCGCCGGCGGGCAGCATCTCCAGCCAGCGGCCGAGCGCGGGCAGGGCGGTCTCCTCGGCGGCCAGCAGGTACCAGTCGTGGACCATCGGGAGGATCTCGGAGCCGCGCGGGCCGAGGACGCCCAGCCGCATGCCCGGCTCCGCGCGCGCGGCCCACGCGGATCCCACGCCGTCGCCGTGCAGGACCATGTCGACGTCCAGCTCCTGCGCTTCGGGGCGGTAGTGACGGACGGTGTAGTCGCGGGTGATGGGCTCCACGGGGGCGTCCATCCAGGTGTCGTCGCGGATGACCGGCTCGACGGGCAGCTCGGCGCCGGACTCGGCGAAGCAGAGCTTCACGTGGTCGGTGGGCGCCTGTTCGCAGAACCCCTCCAGCGCCGGGCCGGCGAACGTCACCCGGACCGTGGACGGCGTGATGCGGTCGACCCTGCGCACCTCCAGCAGGCGGTACTTGAGGGGGTGGCGGACGATGCGCATGCGCGGCGGGAGCGTCTCAATGGTCATCGATCATCCCAATCTGGCCGGGGCGTGCCGCGGGACCGGCACCGCGTTGCGGTGGCCCCCGCGCGGGCGCGCGGGGGCCACCGGGCTTCACGTGTACGGCCGGAGAACACCCCTCCGGGCCGAACTTAGGCAACCCTAACCTAACTCATTGTGTATTGGCCATCGTTCCGGCCACCCGGCCCCCGTCCAGCGCGATCACCCGCGGCAGCCGGGCGATGGTCGCCGGCCGGTGCGCGACGACGACGATCGTCCGGTCGCCGCGCATCCCGTCCAGCGCGTGCTCCAGCCGGCCCGCCGTCACCGGGTCGATGTCCGCGGTCGCCTCGTCCAGGACGAGCACCGCCGGGTCGGCCAGCGCGGCCCGCAGCAGCCCGACGATCTGCCGCTCCCCCGCCGACAGCCGGGAACCCCGCACGCCCACCTCGGCGTCCAGGCCGCCGAGGTCGCGCAGCCAGTCCTCCAGGCCCAGTTCGGCCACGGCCCGCTCCATCGCGGCGCGGCCCGGAGCGCTGTGCACCAGCTCCAGGTTGGCCGCCACCGTGCCGGTCACCATGCGGACCTCCTGCGGCACCAGCACCACGCGCCGGCGCAGCTCCGCCTCCGGGATGTCCCGCAGGTCGACGCCGGCGAACCGCACCACGCCCCGGTCGGGCGCGTAGAGGCCGCACAGCAGCTTCGACAGCGTCGTCTTGCCCGAGCCGGTCTCGCCGACCACGCCGCTGCGGTCGCCCACCGGGAAGCTCAGCGAGACGCCGCGCAGCACCTCCGTACCGTCGCGGTAGGCGTAACCCAGGCCCTCGCAGGCGAGTTCGCCGCGCAGGGGCAGCTCCGCGGCGGAGCCCTCGGCAGAGCCCTCGGCTGAGCCCTCCTTCCGGGGCGCCTCGTCCGCAGGCCGGTCGGTGGCCGCCAGCAGGTCCAGCAGCCGGGCCAGGCCCGTGCGCGCCGTCTGCACCTCGCCCACGAGCTGCGAGATGTCCGAGAACGAGTCGAAGAGGTTACGGCTCGCCAGGACGAACACCACGACCGTGCCCACGCCCATCGCCCCGCGCGAGACGGACCAGCCGCCCACCAGCAGCAGCACGACCAGCGCGAGCCCCTCGATCAGGCCCACCAGGTCGATGCGGTTCTCCACCCGGATCGCACGCCGCGCCGCGCCGACGGCCGCGGCGTTCTCCCGGTCGAAGCGGCGCAGCCACCCGGGCAGGCCGCGGGCGCTCTGCAGCGCCTCCCGCACGTTCAGGGTCTCCGTGAACGTCGCCGCGACCGTCGCCTCCGCCGCCGCCTTCCCGCCGAACGCGCGCGGCGCGGACCGCTGGAACCAGCGCATCACCAGCAGCGTCAGCGGCACGAACACGGCGAGCTGCACCAGCGCCAGCTGCCACGAGTAGCCGAACAGCACGACGAGGGTGAACAGGAGCGTCGCCGTCGCCGACACCAGGTTGCGCAGGTGCATCCGCACGAACGAGGCCAGCGCGGCCACCTCGCCCGTCGTGCGGCGCAGCAGATCGCCTGTGCGGTGCGACTCCAGGAACCGCAGCGGCGCCGAGGCCAGGTTCTCCACGCACTTCTCGCGCAGGCTGCGCACCACGTTCTCGCCGGCCTTCGCCAGCAGCAGCTCGCCGGCGCGGGCCAGGCCCAGCTGGAGCACGGCGAGGAGGACGAGGACCGCGGCGGCGGCCAGCAGTCCGCCGCGGTCGCCGGCGAGCAGCGCGTCCGTCGCCCGCCCGATCAGCGGGGCGACGGCCACGAGCGCGGCCGAGTCGGCGAGCCCCACCACGACGGCGACGGCGAGGGCCCGCCGGTGCGGGCGCAGATGGGGAGCGGCCCGGCGCAGCACGCGCCGCTCGTCGGGCTGTTCGTCGAGCAGGGCCGGCTCAGCCACGGTCGCCCTCCGGGGTGGTGACGGGGGTGGGTACGGGTACCGCCTGGGAGGCGGCGGGGCCGTCGCCGGCCGGGCCGGTGACGTCGCCCCTGCCGGGCCGGGCCTCGGGACCGGCCGCGCGGGCGCCGCTGTCCGTGCCGGCGCCTGCCGGACGGGCGCCGGCGCAAGTACCGGCGCCGGGCCGGGCGTCCGTGCCAGGTTCGATGCCAAGACGGGCATCGGTGCCGGCTCCGGGGTGAGACCGCGCGACGGCGACGGTGCCGGGCCGGGCGCGGGCGCCAGCCAGGCCGGAGTCGCTGTCGGCATCGGCATCGGCATGAGACTGCATGCCCGTGCCGGTACCGGGCAGCACATCAGCATCGGCCGAGCCGGAGCCGGACTGAGGCCGAGCGACGGCATCGGTGCCGGGCCGGGCGCCGGCCTCGGCCGGCGCGGTGTCCTTGCTGGTGACGCCGGCATCGCCGGCGTCATCCCCACGCCCCGCCGCCGTCAGCGTCACCACGCGGTCCGCCGCCTCCAGTACCGCCGTGCGGTGCGTGGCGAAGACGATCGTGCGGCCCGCGGCCCACGTGCGCAGGCGGTCCAGGACCGCCTTCTCCGTCGTCGTGTCCAGGGCCGACGTCGAGTCGTCCAGGATCAGGACCTCCGGGTCGCCGAGGAGCGCGCGGGCGATGGCCAGCCGCTGGACCTGACCGCCCGACAGGGCGGTACCGCTCTCGCCGAGCTCGGTGTCGTAGCCGTCGGGCATGGCGGCGATCTGCTCGTGGATGCCGGCGGTCGCGCAGGCGTCGCGCAGGGCGTCGTCCGGCAGGTCGCGGCCGAGCCGCAGGTTCTCGGCGACCGTGCCGGACAGCAGCATCGGCCGCTGGGCGACGTACGCGATCCGCCCGCGGATGTCGTCGAGGGCGGCGTCGCGCAGGTCGGTGCCGCCGTAGCGGACGGTGCCCGTGTCCGGGTCGTCGAGCCGGACGGGCAGCCGCAGCAGCGTGCTCTTGCCGGAGCCGGTGGCGCCGTCCACGGCGACGAACTCGCCCGCGCGGACGGTCAGGTCGACGGGCGCGAGGACCGTGACGCCGTCGCGGACCGCGCTCACGCCCGACAGCTCCAGGTCGCCGCCCGCGGTGAGGGCGACCGGCTCGGCGGGGTCGGTGAGGCCGGCCTCGATGGACAGCGCCTCGTCGATGCGGGCGGCGGCCACGTCCGCCTGGCCGCGGGCGAGGAGCCGGTCGACGAGGACCCGGGTGGCGAGGGTGATGCTCGCCATCCAGGAGGTGAAGGCGACGAGGCCGCCGACGGTCAGCCGGCCGTCGAGGACAGCGAGCCCGCCGACGCCCACGCCGATCGCCACGGCCATGCGGGGCACGAAGGGCGCGACGGACGCCCAGGAGGCCTCGATCCGGGCCGCCTTGACCGTCCGGTCGGTGACCGTGGCGCTGGCCGCGGCGTGCCGGTCCACGAGCGGCCGGTGGCCGCCCGTGCCGCGCAGGCCGGTGCCGAGCTGGAGCAGGTCCGCGACGGCTTCGGCGCGGACGCCGTGCGCCTCGGCCAGCGCGCCGCTGGCCGCGCCGAAGCGGCGCGGGAAGTACAGGTTGACCCAGACCAGGAACGGCAGCATTCCCAGCGTCACCAGCAGCAGCGACAGGTCGAGCACGCCCATGCCGGTCAGGACGCCGGCGAAGGTGGTGGCGAGCACGACCCAGATCGCCAGGCCGTGCACCCACTCGCGCACCAGGTCGGTGTCCCGGCCGGCCCGCATGGCCAGGTCGCCGTGGCCGCGCGAGGCGAGCGCGGCGCGGTCGAGGCCGGCCAGGTGCCGCAGGAGCCGGGAGCGCAGGTCGGCGCCCACCTCGGCGTCGGCGGAGCCGGCCCAGTACTGCCAGCCGTAGAGCCCGGCGAACTGGACGGCGGCGGCGACGAGCGCGGCGGCGGCCCATCCCAGCAGCGCGTTGCCGTCCTTGGCCGTGACGCCGTCGTCCAGCGCCTTCTGGACGCACCACGGCACGGCGAGGAAGGCGACCTGCCGGACACCGGCGGCGGCCATGGCCGCGCCGACCGTCGCCCAGTGCGGCCGCAGGGCGCCGCGCAGCAGGGCGCGGGCCCGCGCGCGCCGCTCGGGCGAGAGGTCCCGCGGGCCCGGCTCCGCCGCCTCGGCGGCGTCCTCGGCCCCGGTTTCCTCCAGGATGTCCTCGGCGGGCGGCGGGCCCGGGGGCCCGTCGTCGGGGCCGGGGTGGTGCTCCGGCTTGGCGTGTTGGGTGCTCACGACGTCAGGTATCCGCTCTCAGCAGGTCGGCGGCCGCACGGGCGGACCGGGCGGGTGCCCGGTCCGGGCCCGCGGCGGCGGGTGTTCGGGAGGGGTCCGGTCAGGACCGGGCGACGAGGCTCGCCGGCCGCATGTCGGTCCAGTGGGCGTCGACGTAGTCGGTGCAGCCCTGCAGGGAGTCCTCGCCGTGGACGGTGGTCCAGCCTCCGGGGACCTCGGCGAAGGCGGGCCACAGGGAGTGCTGGTTCTCGGCGTTGACGAGGACGAGGTAGCGGGCGTCGTTGTCCTCGAAGGGGTTGGTGGTGTTGCTCATGGTGAAGCGCTCCTTTTCGTCAGCGATGTGAAGGTTCGTCAGCGATATGAGAGGGGGTCAGGATGGGGAGGGTCGCCGCGGGTGCGGCGTCCCGGAGGCGGGCGGCGAGTTCCGCGACGGTCGGTCCCGCCAGCAGGTCGGCGATGCCCGGGCCGGCCTCGCCGGTGCCGAAGGCCTCGCGGATGCGCAGCACGAGGGTCATCGCCAGCAGCGAGTGGCCGCCGAGGTCGAAGAAGCCGTCGTCGACCGTGACTTCGGGCAGCCCGAGCACGTCGGCGAAGACGTCGCACAGCGTCTTCTCCGCCACGTCGCGCGGGGCGCGGCCCGTGCCGCCGGCGGCCATGTCGGCCGCGGTCGGGGCGGGGAGGGCCTTGCGGTCGAGCTTGCCGTTGACGGTCAGCGGCAGCGCGTCGAGCACCACGAACGCCGACGGGACCATGTATTCGGGGAGGGTCTCCGCCAGGGAACGGCGGACGGCGGCGGCGTCGACGTCTCCGGCGGTGGCGGGCACGAGGTAGGCGGCGAGGCGCTTGACGCCGGGGGTGTCCTCGCGGACGACGACGGCGGCCTGGGCGATCGACGGATGCCCCGTCAGCGCGTCCTCGACCTCCCCGGGTTCGACGCGGTAGCCACGGATCTTCACCTGGTCGTCGGCCCGGCCCAGGAAGTCCAGCAGGCCGTGCCGGCGCCACCGCACGACGTCGCCTGTGCGGTACATCCGCCCGCCCGGCTCGCCGAACGGGTCCGCGACAAATCGGCCCGCCGTCAAGCCCGGCCGGTTCAGGTAGCCGCGCGCCAGGCCGACACCGGACACGTACAGCTCGCCGGGGACCCCGACGGGCACCGGGCGCAGCCGCGCGTCGAGCACGTAGGCCCGGGTGTTCCAGATGGGGCGGCCGACGGTGGCCGTGGCGCTGTCGAGGGTGCCGCCGCCGAGGGTGTTGATGGTGTACTCGGTCGGGCCGTAGAGGTTGTACCCCATGAGGCCGGGTGTCTCGCGGAGCCGCGTCCAGAGCGATTCGGGGACGGCCTCGCCGCCGAGGAGGACCAGCACGGGCCGGTGGCGGTCCTCGTCCAGCAGGCCGCACTCGACGAGCGCCTGGGCGTACGAGGGCGTCACGTTGATGACGTCCACGGCCTGCTCGGCGCAGTACGCGGCCAGGCCCTCGGCGTCGCGGCGCAGGGCCTCGTCCAGGACGTGGACCTCATGTCCTTCCACGAGCCACAGCAGTTCCTCCCACGACATGTCGAAGGAGAACGAGACGGTGTGCGCGATCCGCAGCCGGCGGCCACCGGCGGATTCCACCACGGGGTTGAAGATCGCCTCGCGGTGGTTCAGGAGCATGTTGGTCAGGCCGCGGTAGGGCGTGACCACGCCCTTCGGGCGGCCCGTCGAGCCCGAGGTGAAGATGACGTACGCGGCGGCGTCGAGGTCCACCCGCGCGCCCGCCGGAGCGTCGGACAGTCCGGCCAGTTCGGCCACCACGGCGGGGTCGTCGAGCTCCACGCGCGGAACGCCGTCGACGTCCGGCATGCGGTCGCGTGCCGTGGAGTCCGTGAGCAGGACGACCGGCCGGGTCTCCTCGACCATGTAGGCCAGGCGATCCACCGGGTAGTCCAGCTCCAGCGGCAGATAAGCGGCCCCGGTGCGCAGGACGGCGAAGAGCGCGGCCACCATGTCCAGCGAACGCGGCAGGCCCAGCGCAACCACGCGCTCCGGACCGGCGCCCCGGGCGAGCAGCAACCGGGCGAAACGATTCACCCGTGCGTCCAGCTCGGCGAACGACCACACCCGGTCCCCCGCCACCAGCGCCACGGCCTCCGGCGTACGGGCGGCCTGGTCGGCCAGCAGGTCGGCGACCGAGGCGTCCGGCAGCTCGTGCCCCGTGTCCGCCCACTCCCCCAGCACCGCGCCCCGCTCCTCCCGCGTGAGCACGTCGAGGGAGCCGATGCGGCGGGCCGGGTCCTCGGCCACCTGGGCGAGGAGGGAGAGGAGGCGCTCGACGAGTGCCTCGGCGGTGGAGCGGTCGTACAGGTCGGCCGCGTACTCGAAGGCGATGTCGAGCTCGTCGGCGGAGGGGGTCTCCTCGAAGTTGAAGTCGAGTTCGAACTTCACGGCCCCCAGCTCGAAGGGGAGGATGCGGCTCTCCAGCCCGAGGAGCCGGCGGGCCTCGCCGTCGCTGTTGCGGTAGCCGAGCATCACCTGGAACAGCGGGTGGCGGCCGGGGACGCGGGGCGGGTTGACGGCCTCGACGAGGCTGTCGAAGGGCAGGTCCTGGTGGGCGAAGGCCGCCAGGTCGTGCTCCCGTACCCGGCCGAGGAGCTCGGTGAACGCGGGGTCGCCGGACAGGTCGTTGCGCAGCACGAGGGTGTTGACGAAGAAGCCGACGAGCCCGTCGAGGGCGGCGTCCCCGCGCCCCGCGACCGGCGCGCCGAGGGGGATGTCGTCGCCGGCGCCGAGCCGGTGCAGCAGGGTGGCGACGGCCGCCTGCAGGACCATGAACGTGGTCGTGCCGGTGGCCGCGGCGGCGTCGCGCAGCCCGCGGTAGACGGCCGGCGGCACCTGGGCCCGTACGGTTCCGCCCCGCAGCCCGGTGCCGGTCGCCGGCGTGCGGGGGCGGTCGGCGGGCAGGGCGAGCTCCTCCGGGAGGCCCGCCAGCGCCTGCTTCCAGTACGCGGCCTGGCGGCTGTGCAGGCTGTGCTCGTCCGCGGGGTCGCCCAGCAGGTCGCGCTGCCACAGCGTGTAGTCCACGTACTGCACGGGCAGCGGCTCCCAGCCGGGATCGCCGCCTTCCGCGCGGCGGGTGTACGCCGTGGTGATGTCGTCGACGAACGGCAGCATCGACCACTCGTCGCCGGCGATGTGGTGGAAGAGCAGCACCAGGACGTGGTCCCGGGGGCCGATCTCCAGCACGGTGACGCGCAGGGGCAGTTCGCGGGCGAGGTCGAAGCCGTGGCGGACGGCGGCCTCCACGTCGGCCTGCAGCTCCGCCTCCGTGGTGGCGGCGACGTGCAGCGCGGCGCCGGGGTCCGGCGCGTCGAGGACGCGCTGGACGGCGCGGCCCTCGTGCTCGGCCACGACGGTCCGCAGGCTCTCGTGGCGGCCGGTCACGTCGGCCACGGCGTGCCGCAGCGCGTCCAGGTCGAGCGGGCCGCTCACGCGGACGACGAGGGGGACGTTGTAGGTGGCGCCCGAGCCGTCGAGGTTCTGCAGGAACCACATGCGGCGCTGGGCGTGCGAGAGGGGCAGCTCGGCGGGGCGCTCGCGGCGTTCGAGCGTGGGCCGCTCGTGCGCGTCGCCCGCGGTGCGCTCGGCGAGCGCGGCCGGGGTCGGCGCCTCGAAGAGGTCGCGGACGGCGAGGCCGGTGCCGAGGGCCGTGCGGATGCGGCTGACGAGGCGGGTGGCCAGCAGCGAGTGCCCGCCGAGGTCGAGGAAGTGGTCGTCGGGGCCGACGGGGCCGGTGCCGAGCACTTCGCCGAACAGGGCGCACAGCTGCTCTTCGCGGGGGTTCGCGGGCGCGCGGCCCGCTCCCGTCCCGGCGGCGTCCGGGGCGGGGAGGGCCTTGCGGTCGAGCTTGCCGTTGACGGTCAGCGGCAGCGCGTCGAGCACCACGAACGCCGACGGGACCATGTATGCGGGCAGGGTCTCCGCCAGGGAACGGCGGACGGCGGCGGCGTCGACGTCTCCGGCGGTGGCGGGCACGAGGTAGGCGGCGAGGCGCTTGACGCCGGGGGTGTCCTCACGGACCATCACCGCGGCCTGGGCGACTGCCGGATGCCCCGTCAGCGCGTCCTCGATCTCACCCGGCTCGACGCGGTAGCCACGGATCTTCACCTGGTCGTCGGCCCGGCCCAGGAAGTCCAGCAGGCCGTCCCGGCGCCACCGCACGACGTCGCCCGTGCGGTACATCCGCCCGCCCGGCTCGCCGAACGGGTCCGCGACGAAGCGGCCCGCCGACAGGCCCGGCCGGTTCAGATAGCCGCGCGCCAGGCCGACACCGGACACGTACAGCTCGCCAGGCACACCGACCGGGACCGGGCGCAGCCACGCGTCCAGGACGTGCGCCCGCGTGTTCCAGATGGGGCGGCCTACGGTCGCGGTGTCGCTGTCGAGCGTGCCGCCGCCGAGGGTGTTGATGGTGTACTCGGTGGGACCGTAGAGGTTGTAGCCGATGAGTCCCGGCGTCTCCTTCAAGCGCGTCCACAGGGCCTCGGGGACGGCCTCGCCGCCGAGGAGGACCAGCACCGGGCGGTGCCGTCCCTCGTCCAGCAGGCCGCACTCCACCAGGGCCTGGGCGTACGACGGCGTCACGTTGATGACGTCCACGGCCTGCTCGGCGCAGTACGCGGCCAGGCCCTCGGCGTCGCGGCGCAGGGCCTCGTCCAGAACGTGGACCTCATGCCCCTCCACCAGCCACAGCAGTTCCTCCCACGACATGTCGAAGGAGAACGACACCGTGTGCGCGATCCGCAGCCGCCGGCCACCGGCGGATTCCACCACGGGGTTGAAGATCGCCTCGCGGTGATTGAGCTGCATGTTCGTGAGGCCGCGGTAGGGCGTGACGACACCCTTGGGGCGACCGGTCGAACCGGACGTGAAGATGACGTACGCGGCGGCGTCGAGGTCGACCCGCGCCTCCACCGGCCCGCCGGGCAGGCCGGCCAGCTCGGCGGCGACCGCGGGGTCGTCGAGCTCCACCCGGGGGACGCCGTCGACGTCCGGCATGCGGTCACGTACGGAGGAGTCCGTGATGAGGACGACCGGTGCGGTCTCCTCCACCATGTAGGCCAGCCGGTCCACCGGGTAGTCCAGCTCCAGCGGCAGATAGGCGGCCCCGGCCCGCAGGACCGCGAACAGCGCCGCCACCATCTCCAGCGAACGCGGCAGGCCCAGCGCCACCACCCGGTCCGGGCCGGCGCCCCGGGCGAGGAACAGCCGGGCCAGGCGGTTCACCTGGGCGTCCAGCTCGGCGAACGTCCACGTGCGCTCGCCCGCCACCAGCGCCACCGCGTCCGGCACGGAGGCCGCCCGCTCCGCCAGCAGGTCCGCGACCGAGGCGTCCGGCAGCTCGCGCGCCGTGTCCGCCCACTCCCCCAGCACCGCGCCGCGCTCCGGCTCCGTCAGCACGTCGAGGCGGCGGACGAGGACGCCGGGGTCGGCGGTGATCTGCTCCAGGAGGGAGACGAGGCGGCCCGCGTGCTCCTCGACCGTCGCGCGGTCGAAGGCGTCGGGGCGGAACTTCCACTCGAAGGAGATCTCCTCGCCGGGGTTGGCCGCAAAGATCAGCGGGAAGTGGGTGGCGTCCACGTCGGTGACGTCGTCCACGCCGAGGGCCTGTCCGACGCGGTCCCGCTCGTCCTGGTCGACGGGCGTGTTGCGCAGGACCTGGAGCGTGTCGAAGAGGCGGCCCGCCCCGGCGGCGCGCTGGATGGCGCCCAGGCTGAGCTGGTGGTGCGGCAGGAGCGCCGCCTGCTCGTCCTGGAGGCGGGTCAGGTACGCGACGACCGTCTCGTTCCGGTCGAGCCGGGCCCGGACGGGGACGGTGTTGAGGAACATGCCGATGGTCCGGTCGATGCCCGTCAGCTCCGCGGGGCGGCCGGAGACGGTGGTGCCGAAGACGACGTCCTGCCGGCCCGTCAGGCCGGCGAGGAGCAGGCTCCACACGCCCGAGAGGACGGTGTTGAGCGTCAGGCCGTGGGTCCTCGCGTAGCCGGTGAGGCGGGAGGTCAGGCCGGCGGTCAGCTCCGTGACGTGCTGCTCGGGCAGCAGGGCGGCCCGCTCGCGGGCCTGCGGGGCGACGAGCGTGGGCTCCTCGACGCCCGCCAGGGCCGAGCGCCAGGCCTCTTCGCCGGCGGCGGTGTCCTGGGTGTGGAGCCAGGCCAGGAAGTCGCGGTAGGCCAGGTGCCGCTTCTCGTCCGCGCCCGGCTGCGGCAGGGCGCCGGTGGTCACCAGGGCGTGGCAGCAGGCCAGGAGCTCCTGGAGGAACAGGCCGGTGGACCAGCCGTCCCACAGCAGCATGTGGTGGGTGACGAGGACGTGCTGGCGGCCGTCGGGGGTGAGGACGGAGGCCAGGCGCACCAGGGGCGGGGCGGCGAGGTCGAAGCGGGTGCGGGCCTCGGCGTCCTGGAGGCGGCGCAGTTCGGCGCCGGCGGCTTCGGGCGTGAGGGCGCGCAGGTCGGTCTCGGTGACGGGAACCGCCGTTGTGGCCGGGATGAACTGGACGGGGCGGTCGAGCCCTTCGTGGAGGAAGCCGGCGCGCAGGTTGGGGTGCCGGTCGAGGACGGCGGTCACCGCGGTGCGCAGGACGTCCGGGGGTACGGGGCGGCGCAGGGTGACGACGTCGCGGGAGGTGTAGACGTCGAGGGCGTCCTCGTCGTAGAGGGCTTCGAAGAGCAGGCCCTGCTGGAGCGGGGAGAGCGGCCAGATGTCGGTGGTGCCGGGGGCTGCGGCGCGGACGGCCGCCAGGTCCTGTCCGGTGGGCGCGGGCAGTTCGGCGGCGGTCTCCGGGCCGGTGGCGTCGCCGGCGGGCGCGCGGCCTGCGGCTCGCTCGGCCAGGGCGGCGGGGGTGCGGGCTTCGAAGACGTCGCGCGGGCTGAGGGCGAGGCCCGCGGTGCGTGCGGCGCCGACGAGGCGGATGGAGACGATGCTGTCGCCGCCGAGGCGGAAGAAGTCGTCGTGGACGCCGGCGCCGGGGAGTTCGAGGACCTCGGCGAAGAGGGCGCACAGCGTGGCCTCTTCCGGGGTAGCCGGTTCGCGGCCGGCGGCGGGCGCGGCGCCGTCGGGGAGACCGTCGGGCAGGGCCTTGCGGTCGAGCTTGCCGTTGACGCCGAGCGGGAGGGCGTCGAGAGTCACGAAGGCGGACGGGACCATGTACTCGGGCAGCCGGGCCGCGCACGCGGCGCGCAGGGCCTGGGGGTCCGGGGCGGCTCCGGGGGCGGGGACGACGTAGGCGACGACGTGCTGGGCGCCGGCGGGGGTGGTGCGGACCAGGACGGCGGTCTGCCCGACGGCCGGGTGGGCGGCGAGGGCGGCCTCGATCTCGCCGAGCTCGATGCGGAAGCCGCGGACCTTGACCTGGTCGTCGGTGCGGCCCAGGTATTCCACGGTGCCGTCGGCACGACGGCGTACGAGGTCGCCGGTGCGGTACATGCGCGTGGCGGCGGGACCGTACGGGTCGGCGACAAAGCGGGCGGCGGTGAGGCCCGGGCGGTTCAGGTAACCGCGGGCCAGCTGGACACCGGCCAGGTACAGCTCGCCGGGCACGCCCACCGGTACGGGCCGCAGGGCCGAGTCCAGGACGTGCAGGCGCGTGTTCCACACCGGCCGCCCGATCGGCACGACACCGGAACCGGGCTCGGCGTGGTGGTACGTGACGTCGACGGCGGCCTCGGTCGGACCGTAGAGGTTGTGGAGCTCGATGTCCGGCCACAGCGCGGCGAACCGGTCCACGGCCGCGGCGGGGAGCGCCTCGCCGGAGCAGAAGACACGACGGACGCCGGCGAAGCCCGTACGGATCTCCTCGTCCTCCTCCGCGGCCGCCGTGAACGCGGTCAGCATGGACGGGACGAAGTGCGCGGTCGTGACCCCGGAGCGAGCGGCCAGGTCCGCGAGGTGGTCCGGCTCACGGTGCCCACCGGGCCGGGCGAGAACGACGGCCGCACCGCTGACCAGCGGCAGGAAGAACTCCCAGACCGACACGTCGAAGCTGGCCGGAGTCTTCTGCAGGATCCGGTCCGCCGGCCCGATCCCGTACACCTCCCGCATCCAGTCGAGGCGGTTGACGATCGCCTCATGGGTGACGACGACACCCTTCGGACGGCCGGTGGACCCGGAGGTGTAGATGACGTATGCGGCGTGCTGCGGCTCCGCGGCTGCCGGTACGGGCGTCGTGGCGGCGCGAGGGGCGTCGGCGAGGAGGACGGGCACGTCCGGGAGCCACGTGAGCCGGTTGCGCTCGGCCTCCACGGTCAGCACGCACACGGGTGCGGCGTCGTCGACCATCCCGGAGAGGCGTTCGGCGGGGTGGTCGAGGTCCAGCGGCAGGTAGGCGGCACCGGACTTCAGCACGGCCAGCAAAGACACCATCAACTCGGCCGACCGCGGCACGGCCACGGCCACGATCCGGTCCGGGCCGGCACCGGCAGCGGACAGCTCGGCCGCCAAACCATCGGAAAGTTCGTCGAGTTGACGGTAGGTGAGCTCGCGGCCCTCGTAGACGACGGCGGTAGCCTCCGGCGTCTCCGCCAGCCGCTCCGCGAACCGCGTCACCAGCGTGCCCCCGGGCACGGGGCGGTCCGTGGCGTTCCACTCCCCCGCCAGCGCCCGGCTCTCGTCCGGGAGCAGCAGGCCGAGGCGGGCCAGGGGCGTCTCGGGGGCCTCGGCGAAGCGGGCGAGGAGGTGCAGGAAGCGGTCGGTGATGCGCTCGGCGGCCGCGCGGTCGAAGACGTCCGTGCGGTAGCCGAGCTCCAGGCGCAGGGTGTCGCCGCCGGGCAGGACGCGCATGGTCAGCGGGTAGTGGGTGGCGTCGCGGGCGCCGAGGCCGGTGACCCGCAGGCCGCCGGTGGCCGCGGCCGCGCCGAGGGTTCCGGAGACGTCGTCGCTGCCGGCGTAGTTCTCCACGACCAGCAAGGTGTCGAAGAGGGGGCCTTCGACGGGGGTCAGGCGCTGGACGGCGCCCAGGCCGAGGTGCTGGTGGTCCATCAGGGCGGCCTGCTCGGCCTGGACGGCGGAGGCGGTGGCGGCGAGCGTCGCGCCGGGTGCGAGGCGGACGCGGACCGGGAGGGTGTTGATGAACAGGCCGACCATGGTGTCGGCGCCGGGCAGGTCCGCGGGGCGGCCCGAGACGGTGGTGCCGCTGACGACGTCGGAGGCGCCGGTGAGGGAGCCCACGAGGACGCCCCACAGCGTGTGCAGGACGTTGCCGAGCGTCAGGCCCCGGGCGCGGGCCGCGGCGGTGAGGGCCGCGGTCAGCTCCGGGCCGGCCTCGGCCTCGGCGTCAGCGGGTTCGGCCGCGGTGCCGAGGGCGGCCCCGGGGGCGACGGGGTGGGCCTCGGTGATGCCGTCGAGGGCGGCGGCCCAGGCGCGCCGGGCGGCGTCGGCGTCCCGGCTCGCGAGCAGTTCGAGGTGGTCGCGGTAGGGGCGGACGGGCGGCAGCGCGGCGAGGTCGCCGCGGGAGCCGACGAGGGTGAGCAGCTCCCGCACGAGGATCGGCATGGACCAGCCGTCGAGGAGCAGGTGGTGGCAGGTCACGACGAGCCGGGCCGCGTCCGGGCCGAGGCGCAGCAGGGTCAGGCGGAGCAGCGGGGGTTCGGCGAGGTCGAAGCGGTGGTGCCGGTCCTCGTCCATCGCGGCGCGCACGGCCTCGTCGCGGGCCGCCGGGTCGGCGGAGAGCGGTGTGAGGTCGAGTTCGCGCAGGGGGGTGTCCACGTGGCGCTGGACGAACTGGACGGGGTCCTCGCCGTCGTCGTACCAGAAGCCGGCGCGCAGGTTGGCGTGGCGGCGCAGCAGGGCGTCGGTCGCGGCGGCGAGGTCGGCCGTGGCGAGGGGGCCGGCGAGGTCGAGGTGGGACTGGACGACGTAGACGTCGCGGGAACCGTCGTCGTAGACGGCGTGGAAGAGCAGGCCTTCCTGGAGGGAGGACAGGGGGTAGACGTCCTCGAGTGCGGAGCCTGCGCCGGGGTCGTCTGCCGGGGTCAGGGCGGTTACGTCAGTCATGGTGGCGCTCTCGGCTCTCGGTCGGCTCTCGGTCGGGGAGGGGGAAGGACGGGGCGGGGCGGCGGTCGGCCGTGCTGTCCGCCGCCGGGTGATGGGGCGTCATCGGCGCCTGCGCAGACGGGATTCCAGGCGGTCGATGCGGGCTTGGTCGAGGGTGACGAGGCGTACGTCGGAGGGGGTGATGCCGCCCGCGTCGGGTGCGGCGGCGTGCCGGGCGAGGGCATCGAGGGCGTCGAACCAGCGCGTGGCCAGGGTGGCGACCTGCTCCTCGGTGAACAGGGCCTGCGGCCAGCTCCATTCGACGGCCAGCTCGGGCCGCCCGGCGGCGCCCGCGCGGACGACGGCGTCGAGCTCCAGCGGGTACGGGGCGGGCATGGCGGCGTCGGGGGCGGCGCCTTCGGCGACGGCGGCTCGTTCCACGTCCGGGGCGAAGGACCAGGGGCGGGTCCCGGCGGCGGCGCCGTGGTCGGTGCGGCCGCGGTAGTTGAACAGCAGTTGCGAGCTCGGGAGGGCGGCCAGGGCGGGTGCGGTCTGCGCGTTGAGGTGGCGCAGGAGGCCGTGTCCGAGGCCGCGGTCGGGGACGGCGCGGAGCTGTTCCTTGACCTGCTTGAGGGCCGCCCCGGCCTGCCCGCCGCCGGCCAGGGCGTCGGCGAGGTCCACGCCGCTGACGTCCAGGCGGACGGGGTGGACGGTGGTGAACCAGCCGACGGTGCGCGACAGGTCCGGCGCGAGGCCGCCCGCGTCGCTGCCGCCGCGCCCGTGGCCCTCCAGGTCGATCTGCAGGGCGCCGGTGTGCGCGGCGGGCAGGCCGGGTTCCCGGGTGCGGCGCACGTCGGCGGCGGCCAGCGCCAGGCCCGCCAGCAGGACGTCGTCGACGCCGGCGGAGAAGGCCTGCGGCACGGCGGTCAGCAGGGGCTCGGTGCGGTCGGCGGACAGGGTCATCCGCAGGGTGCGCAGGGTCGCCGTGGTGTCGCGGCGCGGGTCGGCGGCGGTGCGGGAGAGCGGGGCCTGCGGCCCGGCCAGCGCGGTGCGCCAGTGGGCGGCTTCGGCGGTACGGGCACGGGTGTGGGCGTGCTGCAGCAGCTGTACGGCCCAGGCGCGCAGCCCGGTCGCCTCGGGTTCGAGGGCGGGTGCGCGGCCCGCGGCCCGGGCGGTGTAGGCCTCTGCGAGCTCCGGGACGAGGATGCGCCAGGAGACGCCGTCGACGGCCAAGTGGTGGACGGTCAGGAGCAGCCTTCCGTCGGCTCCGGGGCCCGCGTCGCACCACAGGGCGCGCAGGACGGTGCCGTCGCCGGGGTCGAGGGCGGCGGCGGAGGCGTCGGCCTCCTTGGTGAGCAGGTCGTGCAGGGCGGCCGCGTCCAGGCCGGTGATGTCGGCGCGGCGCAGGGTCGCCGGGTCGGTGACGGCCGGGGCCTCGGCGGCGGGCAGGATCTCCTGGGTCCACAGGCCGCCGGTCCGGTCCAGGCGCAGCCGCAGGGCGGGGTGGTTGCGGGCGAGGTCGGCAAGGGCCGCGCGGAGCGGCTCGGGCCGCAGTCCGGCGGGGACGGTGAGGAGGACCGACTGGTTGAACCGGTCGACCGGGCCCCCGCGTTCGCGCAGCCAGTGCACGACGGGCAGCGACGGCAGCTCGCCGTCCTCACCGGCCGCGGGAACAGGCAGGGGCTCGGCCGGTTCCTGGTCCTCGCGGCGGCCCGCGGCGGCCAGGGCGGCCGGGGTGGGGTGCTGGAAGACGTCCTTGGCGGCAATGGTGAAGCCGGCCCTGCGGGCGGTGCTGACGAGCTGGATGGAGATGATGCTGTCGCCGCCCAGGGCGAAGAAGTTGTCGTCCTCGCCGACGTCCGGGAGGCCGAGGATCTCGGCGAAGACGGCTGCCATGGCGGCGGCCGGGCTGTCTCCCCGGTCCGGGGCGGGGGCGGCGGGGCGGGCGGCGGGGCGAGCAGGCTCGGGGAGCGCCTTGCGGTCGAGCTTGCCGTTGACGCTCAGCGGCAGCGCGTCCAGGAGGGTGACGGCGGCGGGCACCATGTGCTCGGGCAGCCGCCCGGCCAGGGCCTCGCGCAGCTCTTGCGCGGCTGGGGCGGCACCCGGGGCGGGGACGGCGTAGGCGACGAGCTGCGGGGCACCGCCGGGCGCGAGCGGACGGGCGGTGACGGCGGCCTGGGCCACGCCGGTCAGGGCGGTCAGCGCGCCCTCGATCTCGCCGAGCTCGATGCGAAAGCCGCGGACCTTGACCTGGTCGTCGGTGCGGCCCAGGTATTCGACCGCGCCGTCCGGGCGGCGGCGCACGAGGTCGCCGGTGCAGTACATGCGCGTGCCACCGCCGGAGAACGGGTCGGCGACGAAACGGGCGGCGGTCAGGCCCGGGCGGTTCAGGTAACCCCGGGCCAGCTGGACACCAGCCAGGTACAGCTCGCCGGGCACGCCTACCGGTACGGGGCGCAGCGCCGCGTCCAGCACGTGCAGGCGCGTGTTCCACACCGGCCGCCCGATCGGCACGACACCGGAACCGGGTTCGGCACGGTGGTACGTGACGTCGACGGCAGCCTCGGTCGGACCGTAGAGGTTGTGGAGCTCGATGTCCGGCCACAGCGCGGCGAACCGGTCCACGGCCGCGGCGGGGAGCGCCTCGCCGGAGCAGAAGACACGACGGACGCCGGCGAAGCCCTTACGGATCTCCTCGTCCTCCTCCGCGGCCGCCGTGAAGGCGGTCAGCATGGACGGGACGAAGTGCGCGGTCGTGACCCCGGAGCGAGCGGCCAGATCGGCAAGGTGGTCCGGCTCGCGATGCCCGCCCGGCCGGGCGAGAACAACAGCCGCACCGCTGACCAGCGGCAGGAAGAACTCCCAGACCGACACGTCGAAGCTCGCCGGAGTCTTCTGCAGGATCCGGTCCGCCGGCCCGAACCCGTACGCCTCCCGCATCCAGTCCAGACGGTTGACGATCGCCTCATGGGTGACGACGACACCCTTCGGACGGCCGGTGGACCCGGAGGTGTAGATGACGTACGCGGCGTGCTGCGGCCCGGCCGCGACCGGTACGGAGACCTGCGCCGTACGGGGCCGGTCGGCGAGGACGACCCGGAGGCCCTCCAGGTGCGGGAGCCGTCCACGCTCGCCCTCGACGGTCACCACGCACACCGGCGATGCGTCCTCGGCCATCATCGTCAGACGCTCGGCCGGGTAGTCGAGGTCCAGCGGCAGGTAGGCGGCACCGGACTTCAGCACGGCCAGCAACGACACCATCAACTCGGCCGACCGCGGCACGGCCACGGCAATGATCCGGTCCGGCCCGGCACCGGCCGCAACCAACTCGGCGGCCAAAGCTCCTGAAAGTTCGTCAAGTTGACGATAGGTCAGCTCATGGTTCTCGTAGACGACGGCCGTGGTGTCCGGCGCGGCGGCCAGCCGCTCCGCGAACCGCGTGACGAGCGTGCCTCCGGCCACGGGGTGGTCCGTGGCGTTCCACTCCCTCGCCAGGGCCCGGCTCTCACCGGGGCTCATGACGTCGACGCGGTCGACGGTCCGGCCGGGCGCGGCGAGGACCTGGTCCAGGACGTGCAGCAGCCGGTCGGCGAGCAGCTCGGCGGTGCCGTGGTCGAACAGGTCCACCGCGTGGATGACCGTCAGGTCGGTGTGCGTGCCGTCGGCGGACTCCACGAAGGTGAAGGCGAGGTCGAAGCGGGCGGCGTGCAGCGGGTCGGGCAGGAGTGCGGTGCGGGCGCCGAGGAGGCGGTCCAGGCCCGCGGCCTCCTTGCGGTGCTGGACCATCACCTGGAACAGCGGGTGGCGGCCGAGCGAGCGCTCGGGGGCGGCGATCTCGACGAGGCGGTCGAACGGCAGGTCCTGGTGGGCGAGCGCGCCCAGGACGGTCTCCCGCGAGCGCTGCACGAGCTGGTCGAAGGTCGGTGCGCCGGCCCCGCCGGCCGCGGACAGGTCGTGGCGCAGGACGAGGGTGTTGACGAAGAAGCCGACGACGTTCTCGACGGCCTCGTCGGAGCGGCCGGCGACCGGCGTGCCGAGGGCCACGTCGTCCGTGCCGGCGAGGGCGCCGAGGAGGAGGGCGCCGGCGGCCTGGGTGACCATGAAGGGGGTGGCGCCCGTGCGGTGGGCGTAGTCGCGCAGGGCCTCGTGCAGGGCGCCGGGCAGGCGCAGGCGGACGGCGCCGCCGCGGCCGCTCGGCTCGGCCGGGCGGGGCCGGTCGGCGGGCAGGCGGAGTTCGCCGGGCAGGCCGGCGAGGCGTTCGGTCCAGTACGCGGTGAGGCGGTCGCCGGCGGCGGGGTCGCCGAGCATGTCGCGCTGCCAGAGGGTGTGGTCGGCGAACTGCAGGGGCAGCGGCGCCCATGCGGGTGCCTCGCCGCGGCGGCGGGCCGCGTAGGCGGTGTCGAGGTCGCGCAGGAGCACGCCTTCGGACCACTCGTCGCCGGCGATGTGGTGCAGGGCGACGCACAGGACGTGGGTGGCGGGGCCGCTGCTCAGGAGGGTGGCGCGGACGGGTGGTTCGGCGGCGAGGTCGAAGGCGTACGCACCGGCCTCGGCGACGGCCTCGTCGAGCTGTTCCGGCGTCACCTCCCGTACGGAGAAGGGCACATGCGCGTCCTCGGGAGTGAGGATCTTCTGGTACGGGCGGCCGTCGGTGTCGGGGAAGACCGTGCGCAGGGCCTCGTGGCGGGCGACGACGTCGGCGAACGCGGCGCGCAGGGCCTCGGTGTCGAGGGTGCCGTCGATGCGCAGGGAGCAGGGGATGGTGTAGGCGATGGAGGGGCCTTCGAGCTGGTGGAGGAACCAGAGGCGGGCCTGCGCGGGCGACAGCGGCAGCTCCTGCGGGTGCTGCGGGCGCGGACGGGCGGTGGGGCCGGAGCGGCCGCGGCCGGTGTGCTGGAGCCGTCGGGCGAGGGCGGCCGGGGTGCGGGCCTCGAACAGGTCGCGCACGGTGAGGTCGGCCTGGAGGGCGGTGCGGATGCGGCCGGTGAGGCGGGTGGCGAGGAGGGAGTGGCCGCCGAGGGCGAAGAAGTCGTCGTCGGCGCCGACGGCGGGCAGGCCGAGGACGCCGGCGAAGGCGCCGCACACCAGGGCTTCGCGCTCGTCGCGCGGGGCGCGCCCGCCGGTGCCGGCGAAGTCGGCGGCGCCGGGCTCGGGGAGGGCCTGCCGGTCGAGCTTGCCGTTGACGTTGAGGGGCAGGGCGCCGAGGACGACGACGGCGGACGGGACCATGTACTCGGGAAGGCGCGCGGCGAGGGCGGCCCGCAGCGCGGCGGGGTCGGCGGCGGCACCGGGCGCGGGGACGACGTAGGCGACGAGGCGCTTGACGCCCGTGCCGGTGGCGCGGGCCAGGACGGCGGCGGCGGTGACGGTGTCCAGGGCGGTGAGGGCCGCCTCGACCTCGCCGGTCTCGACGCGGAAGCCGCGGATCTTGACCTGGTCGTCGTCGCGGCCGAGGTAGTCCAGGGTGCCGTCGGCGCGCCACCGGACGACGTCGCCGGTGCGGTACATGCGCTCGCCGCTGCCGGAGAAGGGGTCGGCGACGAAGCGGGAGGCGGTCAGGCCGGGGCGGTTGCCGTAGCCGCGGGCCAGGCCGGGGCCGGCGATGTACAGCTCGCCGGGCACGCCGGCGGGCACGGGCCGCAGGCGGGCGTCGAGGACGTGGACGCGGGTGTTGGCGATGGGCCGGCCCACGGACGGGGCTGGGCTGTCGCCGAGGGCCGCGCCGAGGGTGTCGACGGTGTACTCGGTGGGGCCGTAGAAGTTGTGGCCGATGACGCCTTCGGTCTCGCGGATCCGCGTCCAGAGGGCGTCGTCGACGGCTTCGCCGCCGAGGAGGAAGAGGACGGGGCGGTGGCCGTCGCCGCCCTCGTCCAGCAGGCCGCACTCGACGAGCTGCCGGCCGAAGGACGGGGTGACGTCGAGGGTGTCGATGCGGTCGGCGCGCAGCCGGGCGGCCAAGGCCTGCGGGTCGCGGCGCAGTTCCTCGTCGTAGACGTGGAGTTCGTGGCCGCAGATGAGCCACAGGAGCTGTTCCCAGGAGGAGTCGAAGGAGAACGAGGCGGTGTGCGCGGCGCGCAGGCGGCGGCCGCCGGCGGCTTCGACGGCGCGGGCGAAGACGGTGGAGCGGTGGTGGTCGAGCATGTTGACCAGGCCGCGGTGGGGCACCTGGACGCCCTTGGGGCGGCCGGTGGAGCCGGAGGTGTGGATGACGTAGGCGAGGTCGCCGGGGGCGGGCCGCGTCGGTGTGACGTCCGCCGTGCCGTCCTCCGCGTCCTCCGCGTCTTCCGCGTACAGCGTGGTGAGGCCGCCGCCGGTCAGGGCCGGCAGGCGTGCGGCGGTCGGGCGGGTCGTCAGGACGGCGAGGGGGGCGGCGTCCTCCAGCATGAGGGTGACGCGCTCGGCCGGGTGGTCGAGGTCCACGGGCAGGTAGGCGGCGCCGGCCTTCAGGGTGCCGAGGACGGCGGCGACGAGGTCGGCCGAGCGGGGCAGGGCCAGGGCGACGACGGTGTCGGGGCCCGCGCCGAGGGCGGCGAGGCGGCGGGCGAACCCGTCGGCGCGGGCGTCGAGTTCGGCGTAGCTCCAGCGCGTGGCGCCGCAGACGACGGCGGTGTCGCCGGGGGTCGCGGCCGCCTGGGCTTCGAAGGCGTCGACGACGGTGCCGTCGGGCACGTCGCGTGCGGTGGCGTTCCAGGTGTGCAGGAGGGTGCGGCGCTCGGCGGGGCCGAGGACGTCGAGGGAGCCGACGGTGTCCTCGGGGCGCTCCGCCATGGCGGCGAGCAGGCGCAGGAGGCGCTGTCCGAGGTCGGCGGCGCGGTCGGCGGTGAAGGTGTCGGGGCGGTACTCGACGGTGATGCGGGGCGCGTCGCCGGGGAGGGTGAGGACGGTCAGCGGGTAGTGGGTGGCGCCGCGGTTGCCGATGCCGGTGACGCGCAGGCGGCCGGGGCGGCCCGCGGGGTCCGGGGCGGTGAGCTCGTCGGGGTCGACGGGGTAGTTCTCGAAGACGAGGAGCGTGTCGAAGAGCGTGCCGAGCCCGGCCCGGGCCTGGATGCCGGCGAGGCCCGCGTACTGGTGGTCGAGGAGCCGCGCCTGCTGTTCCTGGAGGCGGGTCAGTGCGGCGGCGACGGTCTCGTCCTCGTCCAGTGCGAAGCGGACGGGGACGGTGTTGCTGAACAGGCCGACGATCGATTCGACGCCGGGGACGTCGGCGGGGCGGCCGGAGACGGTCGCGCCGAAGACGACGTCCGTGCGGCCGGTGAGGCGGCTCAGCAGGACGGCCCAGGCGCCCTGCACGAGGGTGTTGAGGGTCAGGCCGTGGCTGCGGGCGAGCCCGGTCAGGGCGGCGGCGGTGTCCGCGGGCAGCGGCAGGTCCACCTCGCCGGCGCGGGCGCCCGTCCCGGCCGTGGCCTCGTGGGCCAGGGTCCCGGCGAGGAGGGTGGGCGCCGTCAGGCCGTCCAGGGCCGTGGCCCAGGCGTCGGCATGCGCGGTCTCGTCCTGGCGGGCCAGCCAGGCGAGGTGGTCGGCGTACGAGGCGGCGGGCGGCAGGGCGGAGGCGTCGCCGCCGGCCGCGTACGCGCTGATGATCTCGCGCAGCATGACGGGCGTGGACCAGCCGTCCATCACGATGTGGTGGCGCGTCAGGACGAGGCGGTGCCGTTCGTCGCCCAGGCGCAGCAGGGCGCAGCGCAGGAGGGGCGGCCGGGTGAGGTCGAAGGGCGCGGTGGCCTCGGCGGTCTCGACGGCGTCGACGGCCGTGTCGAGGGCGGCGCCGGCCGGGGTGCCGGTGAGGTCGTGGACGGTCCAGGGGACGGTGGCGCGGCCCGCGATGGTCTGCAGGGGGCGGTCGGTGCTCGTGTGGTCGAATCCGGCGCGCAGGGCGGGGTGGCGGGCCACGACGGCGTCGACGGCGCGGCGCAGGGCGGCCTCGTCGAGCGGGCCGGTGAGGTCCAGGCCGGTGACGGACGTGTACAGGTCGTCGGCGGCGGTCTCGTAGAGGGAGTGGAAGAGGAGCCCGTCCTGGAGCGGGGAGAGCGGCAGGACGTCCTCGGTGCCGGGGCGGGCGGCCTGGAGGCGGTCGAGGGCGTCCTGGCCGAGGCCGGCGAGCGGCACGTCGGAGGGGGTGAGCCCGCCGGCGTCCGGGCGCGAGGCGGCGGCGGTGAGGGCGTCGAGGGCGCGGAACCAGCGGTCCGCGACGTCGCGGACGGCGTCTTCGGTGAGGACGCCCTCGGGCCAGGTCAGGACCGTGGTGAGCTCGGGGCCCGCGGGGCGGTCGTGGACGAACGCGCCGATCTCCAGGGCGTGGAGGGCCGGCATCGCGGGGTCGGCTGTCGCCGTGATGGCGTCGCCGGCGGCGCTCCAGAGGCTGTCGTCGGACGCGAACCGGCCGAGGTAGTTGAAGAGCAGCTGCGGGGCGGGGGCGGCCGCGAGTTCGGCGCGCGCCTCGGGGTCGAGGTGGCGCAGCAGGCCGTAGCCGGTGCCGTCGTCGGGCAGCGACCGCAGCTGTTCCTTGACGCGGGCGAGGGCCGCGACCGGGTCGCCGTCGATGCCTTCGAGGTCCAGGCGTACGGGGAACTCGCTGGTGAGCCAGCCGACGGTGCGGGCGGTGTCGGCGCCGGGCACGAGGTGGTCCTGGCGGCCGTGGCCCTCCATGCGGATCAGCAGGTCGCGCCGGCGGCCGGCGAAGGCGAGGGCGAGCCCGGTGAGCAGGACGTGGTCGACGCCCGCGCGCCGGGTGGCGGGCACGCGGTCGAGGAGCGGCGCGGTGCGGTCGGCGGGCAGGGTGAGGCGGAGGGTGCGGCTCGTGCCGGCGGTGTCCCGGGCCGGGTCGACGGCCCGCTCCCCGAGCAGGGGCCCGGCCCCCGGGGCGAGGATCTCCCGCCAGAGCGGCAGCTGGGCGCGTACGGCGTCGCTGGTGGCGGCGGCGTGGAGGCCGCGGGCCCAGCGGCGCAGCGGGGTGCTCGCGGGGGCGAGCTCGCGGCCTTCGTAGGCGGCGCGCAGGTCGGGCAGCAGGATGCGCCACGAGACGCCGTCGACGGCGAGGTGGTGCACGGCCAGCACGAGGCGGCCGGGGGTGTCCGGGCCCAGGTCGCACCAAGTGGCGGCGAGAACGGCCCCGGCGGCGGGGTCGAGCCGGCCGGCGGCGGCGTCGCGCTCGCGGTCGACGGCGGCGGCGATGCGGTCGGCGGGCGTACGGGTCAGGTCGGCGCGGTGGAGGGTGACGGCGGGGACGGAGGCGGCGGGGAGGATCTCGGTGGCCCAGTCCGGGACACCGTCGAAACCGCCGTACCCGCCCGAGTCGGTACTTCCCCACACCAACCGCATCCGCAGCGCGTCATGACGTTCCGTCAGGACGGTGAAAGCCGCCGTGAGACGCTCCGGGTCGAGGTCCGCCGGGACCGTGACGGCCGTCGTCTGGGCGAAGCGGCGGATCGGGCCGCCGCGTTCGCGGAGCCACTCCGTGATGGGCGTGGGCGGCAGCATGCCCTCCGCGTCCTCGCGGTGGTCGGCGGCGGCCTCGTCGCCGAGGCGTTCGGCGACGGCCGCCACCGCGGCGATCGTCTTGCGTTCGAAGACCACGCGGGGCGTGATGCCCCAGCCGGCCCGGCGGGCGCGGCTGCCGAGCTGGATGGCGGAGATGCTGTCGCCGCCGAGGGAGAAGAAGTTGTCGTCGGGGCCGGCGGCGTCCAGGCCGAGGACGTCGGCGACGAGCGCGGCGAGCACCCGCTCGGCCTCCGTGCGGGGCGCGCGCGAGGCCGAGGCCGCCGCGGGGGCGGGTTCGGGCAGGGCCTTGCGGTCGAGCTTGCCGTTGAGGCTCAGCGGCAGGGCGTCGAGGAGCACGATCACGGGCGGGACCATGTGCTCGGGCAGCGTCGCGGCCAGCCCGGTGCGCAGCGCCTCGGCGTCGGGGGCGGCACCCGCGGCGGGGACGGCGTAGCCGACGAGGCGGCGCGGCCCGCCGGGTGCGGTCTCGCGGGCGGTGACGGCGGCCTGCGCGACGCCGGGCAGGGCCTCCAGCGCGGCCTCGATCTCGCCGAGTTCGATGCGGAAGCCGCGGACCTTGACCTGGTCGTCGGTGCGGCCGAGGTATTCGAGGACTCCGCCGGGTGCCCACCGGACGAGGTCGCCGGTGCGGTACATGCGCGCGCCGTCGCCGTCGTACGGGCTGGCGACGAAGCGGGCGGCGGTCAGGCCGGGGCGGCCGAGGTAGCCGCGGGCGAGCTGGTCACCGGCCAGGTAGAGCTCGCCGGGCACGCCCACCGGCACCGGCCGCAGCGCCGCGTCCAGCACGTACAGGCGCGTGTTCCACACCGGCCGCCCGATCGGCACGACGCCCGCGCCGGGCTCGGTCCGGTGGTACGTGACGTCGACGGCGGCCTCGGTCGGCCCGTACAGGTTGTGCAGGGGCACGTCCGGCAGCGCGGCGTGCCAGCGGTCGGCGACGTCGCCGGGCAGGGCCTCGCCGGAGCAGAAGACCCGCCGCAGCCCGGCGCAGGCCCCGGCGGCCGTGGGCTCCTCCAGGAAGGCGCGGAGCATGGACGGCACGAAGTGGAGGGTGGTGATGCGCTGTTCGGCGACGAGCCCGGCCAGATAGGCGGCGTCCTTGTGGCCTTCGGGGCGGGCGAGGACGACGGTGGCGCCCTCGCACAGCGCCCAGAAGAACTCCCATACGGAGACGTCGAAGCCGGCGGGCGTCTTCTGCAGGACGCGGTCGTCGGGGCGCAGCCGGTAGGCGTGCTGCATCCAGGCGAGGCGGTTGACGATGGCGCGGTGGGTGACGACGACGCCCTTGGGGCGGCCGGTGGAGCCGGAGGTGAAGATGACGTAGGCGGGGTCGCCGGGGGCGGGGGCGGCGGCCTCGGCGCCGGCGGCGTCACCGGTAGCGTCGTCGAGCAGCAGGGCCACGTCGCGGGCGGCCCGCGGCAGGCGGCCGAGGACGGCGGGCACGGTGACGACCCGTACCGGAGCCGCGTCCTCGACCATGGCGGCGAGCCGCTCGGCCGGGTAGCCGGTGTCCAGCGGCAGGTAGGCGGCGCCGGACTTGAGGACGCCGAGGAGGGCGACCATGAGCTCGGCGGAGCGCGGCACGGCGACGGCGACGACGGTGTCCCGGCCCGCGCCGGCGGCGGTGAGCGTACGGGCCAGCGCCCCGGCCCGCGCGTCGAGTTCGCGGTAGGTGAGGTGCTCGTCCTCGAAGACGACGGCGGTGGCGCCGGGCGTGGCCGCGGCCCGCTCGGCGATGAGGCCGGGGAGGGTGGCGGGGGCGACGTCGCGGGCGGTGGCGTTCCAGGTGCGCAGGACGTCCTCGCGCTCGGCGTCGGCGAGGAGCTGCGCCCGGTCGAGGGTGAGCTCCGGGTCGGCGGCGAGCCGCCCCATGAGGTCGGTGCACCGCTCGGCGTGCGCGGCGAGCGCGGCGGCGTCGTAGAGGGCGGGGTTGGCGTCGAATTCGAGGTGGAGGACGTCGTCGGGGCTCTTGCTTACCGACACGGACAGGTCCTCGACGGGCCCGGAGGCGAGGTTGACGGTGCGGCCGGGGACGCCGGCGAAGTCGAGGTCGAGGTCGAAGGGCTTGAGGTTGAGCATCGGCCCGTGGAGCCGGTCGTCGCTGCCGACGAGGCCGAGGTCGCGCCGGATGTCCTCGCCGCGGTAGTGCTGGTGGCGGCGGGCGTCCTTCAGCTCGCCCGCGGCGCGCCGGACGAGGTCCGGGAAGGTGTCGGTGCCCTGGACGGAGAGGCGGACGGGCAGCACGTTGACGGCCATGCCGGGGACGCGCATGGTGCCGGGCGCGCTGCGGGCCATGAAGTGCATGCCGAGGACGGCGTCGGTGGTGCCGGTCATGCGGTGCAGGTAGCCGGCGACGGCTGCGGTGGCGGCCTCGGCCCAGGTGCCGCGGACGCCGGCCGCGCGGGCCAGGACGGCGGCGGAGCGCTCGGCGCCGAGGCTCGTGCGGTGGCGCAAGGAGGTCTCGGAGGCCTGCGCGGTCTGCTCGGTCAGACCGGCGACGCGGGGGCGGCCGGCGTGCCGCGCGGTCCAGTAGGCGCGGTCGGCGGCGGCCTTGTCCGAGGCGAGGTAGGCGGCGTCGGCGTCGGCGAGCCGGGCCGCGGGTTCGAACGGCGAGGCGGGCACGTCCTCGCCGCGGACGAGGGCGGTGTAGACGGCGGCGACGCGGCGGGTGAAGAGGGCGACGCCGTAGCCGTCGACGACGAGGTGGTGGAAGTACTGGAACCACAGGTGGTGGCCGGGGGCCACGGTGACCAGCAGGGAGCCGGTCAGGGCCGGGGCCGCGCCGGAGCCGTCGGCGGGCTCCAGGCGCGGCGGGCAGGCGAGCTGGTCGCGGACGAGGGCGACCGCGGCGTCGACCGGCGACGCGGCGCCGGTGGTGTCGAGGCGGGGCAGGTGCCAGGCCGCGGCGTCGAAGGGGACCGGGCGCAGCACGGTGCGCCCGTCGTGCTCGGCGAGCCGGACGTGCAGGCCGTCGGCCTCGGCGAGGGTGCGGCGCAGCGCCTCCTCCAGGGCGGCGACGTCGATCGCGCCCCGGAGCTCGACGTACTGGCCGACGTTGTAGCTGGGGTTGCCGGGGTCGATCCGCTGCGCCGCCAGCACTCCCTCCTGGGCTCGCGTGAGCTCCAGGATCCGTCCTGCGTCGCTGGTCACCTCTGACATGCCGGCCTTCCGGGTCGTTCGTGGTACGGGGAGGGAGTGCGGGGGGAGTGGCTGCGGGCGGCCGGGCTACAGGCCCTTGAGGATCGTCTCGATCTGGCCGAGGACGTCGATGGACGTGCCGTAGCGGTCGGTGGTGGCGTAGGTGACCGGCAGGACGTGGTTGTCCTTGGAGGCCTTCAGCAGCTTCCAGGAGGGCTTGTCCTGGAGCTCCTTGACCTCCTTGGGCACCTCGCCGGTGGCGAAGGTGCGCGGCACGAGGATCACGTCGGCGTCCGACAGGGCGTCGATCTTCTCCTGGGAGTACGTCACCTCGTGCTCCTTGCCGTCGTCGGACGCCTTGGCGAACTTGGCGCCGGCGTCGGCGAGGACGCGGCCGACCCACGAGGTGCGGGTGTCGACGATGAACTCGCCGTTGCCGTAGGAGGAGGCGACGGCCCAGTTCACGTTCTTGAGCTTGTCGCCGTACGTGTTCCTGATCCGGTCGGCCTTCTGCCGGTAGTCGGTCTTCAGCTTGGTGAAGACGTCCTCCTTGCCCACGGCCCGGGCGATCTTCTCCTGCGCGTCGAGCAGGTCGGCGGGGGTCTTGATGCCGAAGTAGAGGGTGGGCGCGATGCCTTCGAGCTTCTTGACGTTCCAGTCGAAGGCGGCGGCGCCCTCGACGACGATCAGGTCGGGCTTGAGGGAGGCGACCTTCTCGATGTTGGTCTCGATGCCCGAGCCGATCGAGGTGATCTTCTTGGCCCGCTCGGTCTGCGAGGGCAGCAGCTCGACGGGGTTGTTCTCGTCGAGGGCGCTGGTGCCGACGGGCTCGACACCGAGGTCGAGGAGCGCGCCCGTGGCGTAGGAGATGCTGACGATGCGCTTGGCGCCGGCGGGCACGTCGACCTTGCCGTTGCTCGCCTCGATCACCCGCCCCCCGGCGCCCTTCCCGTCCTTGCCGCCCCCGGCCTCGGAGCCGCCCGAGCCGCTCCCGCCACACGCGGTCAGGGTCAGCAGGGCGGCGGCGCCGGCGAGTGCGGCGGCGGTACGGCCGCGGGCGGCACGGGTGTTCATGACTCTCCTCGGGGTGGTGCGGGGGGGTGAAGGGGTGGGAGGGGGCGGTTCAGGAGGCGGTCAGGTGCGCGTGCCAGCCGCGGATGGTGGGGGTGGCCTCGATGAGCTCGGCGAACTCGACGTGGTTGCCGGCGGCGCGCCACCGCTCGACGAGGGTCATGACGCGGATGGAGTCGAGGCCGAGGTCCTGCAGGTTCTCGTCGACGGACACGTCGGCGGGCTCCTCGCCGAGCACGGCGGCGACGTCCAGCAGGACGGCGTCGAGGGTGAGGGAGGAGGTGGGGGACGGCATGGGGATCCCTTCGGGAAGACAGGAAGGCAGGAGGAGGGACGGCGGGCGTACGGGCGGCTTCGCGGAGGGGGTACGGCTTGGGGAGGGCCGGGGCGGTCGGGGCGGTCGGGGCGACGTCAGCCGGTTCAGCGCGGGTGGGGGGAGCGGACGGGTTCGGCGGGGGTGGAGCAGGGCGGTCGGCCGGCGGCCGCGGTCGGCGCCGGGAACTCCCGGGCGCCCCGGGCCCAGGCAGGCGGGCGGGCAGGTGATTCGGCGCGGCACCGGCATTCCCTGGGCGGTCGTCCCGGTGGCCGCGGTCGACGCCGGGGCTCCCGGCCGCCCCCGAGTGCAAGCGAGCGGACAGGTGATTCGGAGCCACCCCGGCATTCCCTCCGCCGCAGCGGCGCGCGACCACGACGGCGGATCCCGGCGGTGCCCGGCCTGCACCGGCCGTCCGGCCTCGCCGGTCCGGCACCGCCGGTCCGCGCAGCGCAGGCTGATCAGCGTTGCGGCGGAGTCGGATGCCGCGGCCGGGCCGCCCGGGCCGGCGGGGCCGGATAGGGGACGGCCCCGACTGCCGGGCCGCACCGCCTCCACGGGCCGCACCGATCCCGCGCCTCAGCCGAGTTGGACCGCCAATTCGCCGGCGGACGCCCCGGCCGCCCGGGAACCCTCGTCCGCCAGGACACCGGCACCGCCGTCCGCGAGGACGTCCCGTTCCGTGCGCCCGAGGACCAGCGAGTCGCAGATCTCCCCCGAACGGACCGCGAGCGTGGAGAGCAGGGTCGAGGTGATGCCGTGCGTGTGCTCGGTGCCGCCGCCCTGGAGGTAGATGCCGGCGCGGACGCGCCCGGTGGTCAGCACGCGGTGGTCGCGGTCGATGCGGAGCCGCCCCTGACCATCCGTCAGACATTCTCCGGCGAGGTCGCCGAGGAGTTCGCCCGGGTCGGCGGGCCGGTAGCCGGTGGCGAGGACGACGGCGTCGCAGTCGAGAGTGAGATCCTCGCCCGTAGCGAGGGAGCGGATCACGGCGCGGGCCCCGCCGGGAACGCCCTCGACGGCGGTGAGCCGGCTGGTGTTGAGGATGCGCAGCCGTTCGCGGCCCTGGACCTTCTCCTGGTACGCGGTGCGGTAGAGCTGCTCGATGAGCTCTCCGTCGACCACGGAGTAGTTGGTGTTGGCGTGGTAGCCGAGGAGGGCCTGCTTGACGTCCTCGGGGGCGTCGTAGAAGTGGTCGACGGCGGCGGGGTCGAAGATGCGGTTGGCGTAGGGGCTGTCGTCGGCGGGGCTGTAGCCGTAGCGCGAGAAGACGGCGCAGACCTCGGCGTCGGGGAAGGTGCGGTGGAGGTATTCGGCGCTCTCGGCGGCGGACTGGCCGGCGCCGACGACGACGAAGCGGCGGTGCGGCGTGCCGGTGAGGCCGGCCGCGCGGAAGAGCAGGTCGCGGTTGTGCCACACGTGCGGCCCGGCGGTGACGCCGTCGGGGAGGCGCGGGGTGAGGCCCGTGCCGAGGACGACGTTGCGCGTGCGGCGGACGCTCTCGCCGGCCGGGTCGCGCACGGAGCGGGAGACGACGTCCAGGTACTCGGTGACGCCGTCGTCGTCCCGTACGGGCCGCAGGCCGACGGCGGCCCGGCCGTAGTCCACGGCGGAGGCGAACTCGGCGGCGCACCAGTCGAAGTAGTCGTGGAACTCGACCCGTGTGGGGAAGAACGTCTTCTGGTTGATGAAGTCGGCGAGCCGGCCGTGCTCCTGCAGGTAGTGCAGGAAGGAGAAGCGGCTGCCGGGGTCCCGCATGGTGACGAGGTCCTTGAGGAAGGACACCTGCATGGTGGCGCCCTCGATGAGCATGCCGCGGTGCCAGCCGAAGCTCTCCTGGCGCTCCAGGAATCCCGCGTGGATCTCGCTGCCGGGGTTGCGGCGGTTGTGGTCGTCGATCGCGATGGCGAGGGCCAGGTTGGCGGGGCCGAAGCCTATGCCGACCAGGTCCTCGATGGGGCCGCACCCCGTGTGTGCGGAGTCCCCGCGCCGTACCGACATGCTCATCCTTTCGTGGCTGCGGACAGCCCAAGAACGTGAATGCTTAGGTTAGCCTAACCTAACTTTTCAGCCAGGTGGACTGTCAAGTTCCCTCAGTTCCGGCGGCGTCCAGGATCCGCGGCAACTCCCGTACGAACGCGTCGGCTTGCTCCTCGCGCAGGACGAGCGGAGGAGCGAGCCGCAGCACGTCCGGAGCCGCCGCGTTCACCAGGAAGCCCGCCTCCAGAGCGGCTTGCTGAGCACGCGCGGCCACCGGCGCGGCGAGGACCACGCCCAGCAGCAGCCCCGCTCCCCGCACCTCGCGCAGCAGCGGATGACCCGTGGCGCCGATCCCGGCCCGCAGCCGCTCCCCCACGCGCCGGACGTGCCCCAGCAGGCCGCCGGCCTCGATCGTCGCGAGGACGGCCAGCGCGGCCGCGCACGCCACCGGGTTGCCGCCGAACGTGGAGCCGTGCTGACCGGGCGTCAGCAGCCCGGCGGCACGCCCGAAGGCGACCGTCGCCCCGATGGGCAGTCCGCCGCCGAGCCCCTTCGCGAGGGTCACGACGTCCGGTTCCACCCCCGCGGCCTCGTGGGCGAACCAGTGCCCGGTCCGCCCGATGCCCGTCTGGACCTCGTCCAGGACGAGCAGCGCCCCGGCGGCCCCGGTGATCTCCCGGGCCGCCCGCAGATAGCCCGGCGGCGCGGGCACCACCCCGTTCTCGCCCTGTACGGGTTCCAGGACGACCGCGGCCGTCCGCCCGTCCACCGCGGCCCGCAGCGCCGCCACGTCCCCGTACGGCACGTGCGTCACCTCGCCGGGCAGCGGCAGGAAGGGGTCCTGCTTGGCGGGCCGGCCGGTGAGGGCGAGCGCGCCCATCGTGCGGCCGTGGAAGCCGCCGGCCGCGGCCACCATGCGGGTGCGCCCGGTCCGTCGCGCGATCTTGAAGGCCGCTTCGACGGCCTCCGCGCCCGAGTTGGAGAAGAACACCCGCCCGTCGCGGCCGGACAGTTCCAGCAGCCGCTCGGCCAGCCGTACGGGCGGCTCGGCCGCGTAGAGGTTGGACACGTGCCCGAGGGTGGCGACCTGCTCCGAGACCGCCCGGACGACCGCGGGGTGGGCGTGGCCGAGGGCGTTGACGGCGATCCCGCCGACGAGGTCGAGGTACGTGCGGCCGTCCGCGTCCTGGACTGTCGCCCCTTCGCCGCGCACCAGCGCCAGCGGTGGCGTGCCGTACGTGTCCATCAGCGCGCCCCGCCAGCGTTCCCTCAGGGCGGCGCCACCGCGCCCGGCCGCTCCCGGGTCCTGTCGTGCGCTCATGCGGGCACCCGCTCGGGGAGGACGGCCGGATCCGGGAACCCGGCCGGGTCCGGGACGACAGCGGGATCCGGGACGACAGCGGGGTCCGGGACGACGGCCGTGCCGACGCCCTCGCCCGTGAAGACCTCCAGCAGCAGGGAGTGCGGGACCCGCCCGTCCAGGACGTGCGCCGTGCCCACGCCCGCGCGGACCGCCCGCAGGCAGCCCTCCATCTTCGGCACCATGCCGCTCGCCAGTCCGGGCAGCAGCGCCTGCAGCTGACTCGTGGTCAGGCTGCGGATGACGTCCGTGCTGTGCGGCCAGTCCGCGTAGAGGCCCTCGACGTCAGTGAGGACGATCAGCTTCTCGGCGCGCAGGGCCACGGCGAGGGCCGCCGCGGCCAGGTCGGCGTTGATGTTGTAGATCTCGCCGCCGGCGCCGCGCGCGACGGGCGAGACGACGGGGATGCGGCCGCAGCCGAGCAGCGCCTCCAGGGTCTCCGGGTCCACCTCCGCGATGTCGCCGACCAGCCCGATGTCCACGGGTTCGCCGTCCACCTCGGCCGTCCTCCGCACGGCGGTCATGGTGTGGGCGTCCTCACCCGTCAGCCCGACGGCGAACGGCCCGTGACGGTTGATCAGGCCCACGAGTTCGCGCTGCACCTGCCCGGCGAGGACCATGCGGACGACGTCCATGGCCTCGGGCGTGGTGACGCGCAGGCCGGCCTTGAACTCCGACGCGATGCCCATCCGGCCGAGTTGGGCACTGATCTGCGGGCCGCCGCCGTGCACGACCACGGGGCGCAGCCCCGCGTACCGCAGGGAGACGACGTCCTGGGCGAAGGCGGCTTTGAGGTCCTCGTCGACCATGGCGTTGCCGCCGAACTTGATGACGACGGTCTTGCCGTGGAAGCGCCGGAGCCAGGGCAGCGCTTCGATGACGGTACGGGCTTTGCTGGTCATGATGTTCATGAGGAGTACGCGCTGTTCTCGTGGACGTAGTCGGCGGTGAGGTCGTTGGTCCGGACGGTCGCCGTCCGGGTGCCGGCCGCGAGGTCGGCGACGATGTGCACGTCGCGGTAGCGCATGTCGACGAGGTCGCGGTCGTCGCCGACGGAGCCGTTGCGGCAGACCCACACACCGTTGATGGCCACATTGAGCCTGTCGGGGTCGAAGGCCGCGGACGTGGTGCCGATGGCCGACAGCACACGGCCCCAGTTCGGGTCCTCACCGTGCAGGGCGCACTTGAGGAGGTTGTTACGGGCGATGGAGCGCCCGACCTCCACCGCGTCGTCCTCGCTGGCGGCGTTGATCACCTCGATCCGGATGTCCTTGCTCGCCCCCTCGGCATCACCGATCAGCTGACGCGCCAGGTCGTCGCACACCTCCCGCACCGCCTCCGCGAAAACCTCCAGGCCGGGAGTGATGCCGGAGGCGCCGGAGGCCAGCAGCAGGACCGTGTCATTGGTCGACATGCAGCCGTCGGAGTCCACCCGGTCGAACGTCGACCGGGTGGCGGCGCGCAGTGCGCTGTCGAGGCCCGCGGTGTCGATGTCGGCGTCAGTGGTCAGGACGACGAGCATGGTGGCCAGACCCGGAGCGAGCATGCCCGCACCCTTGGCCATCCCGCCCACCGCCCACCCGTCGCCCTGAACCACAGCAGTCTTGTGAACGGTGTCGGTCGTCTTGATCGCAATGGCCGCCTTCTCACCCCCGTGCGCGGAGAGCCCGGCCGCAGCCTTCTCAATACCGGGAAGCAGCTTGTCCATCGGCAACCGCACCCCGATCAGACCGGTAGAAGCGATCGCGATCTCCCCGGCACTGTGCCCCAGCACCTCCGCCGCCTTCTCCGCGGTCGCGTGCGTGTCCTGAAAACCCTCGGGACCGGTACAGGCGTTGGCACCACCGGAGTTGAGGACCACGGCCGACACCCGGCCGCTTCTCAGCACCTGCTCCGACCACTGGACGGGGGCCGCCTTGACGCGGTTGGCGGTGAAGACGCCCGCAGCGGCCAGACGCGGCCCGCGGTTCACGACGAGGGCGAGGTCTTCGCTCCCGCTCACTTTGATTCCCGCAGCAACTCCCGCCGCTTCGAACCCTTTTGCTGCCGTGACGCTCACTGCATCTCTTCCTTCGCCCGCTTACTCATCGTCTTCTCGTGCGTGTCGCACGGGACCAGCCGTGCCAGGAGGGTCGCGAGGACCCGGCGGACGCTCACGGCGCCACCCCCGTGACCGCCAGCCCCAGGCCCTCTGGGAGCCCGAGGGCGATGTTCATGCTCTGCACCGCACCACCGGCCGTGCCCTTGGTGAGGTTGTCGATCGCACTCACCACGACGATCCGCCCGGCCACCTCATCCAGCGCCACCTGTACGTGGACAGTGTTCGACCCCGTCACGGCGCCGGTCGAAGGCTGTTGCCCCGCGGGCAGGAGCTGGACGAAGGGCTCGTCCGCGTAGGCCTTTTCGTAGGCGGAGCGGAGCGCGTCGGCGGTCACTCCGGGCAGGGCGGGGGCCGAGCACGTGGCGAGGATGCCGCGCGGCATCGGGACGAGGACGGGGGTGAACGAGACCTTGACGGGGCGGCCGGCGATGGCCGAGAGGTTCTGGGCGATCTCGGGCGTGTGGCGGTGGGTGCCGCCCACGCCGTAAGCGCTGGCGGAGCCCATGACCTCGGAGCCCAGCAGGTGCGGCTTGGCCGCCTTGCCCGCGCCCGACGTCCCCGACGCGGCCACGACCACCGCCTCCGGCTCCGCCAGCCCCGCCCCATAAGCCGGGGCCAGCGCCAGGGACACCGCGGTCGGATAGCACCCGGGCACGGCGATCCGCCGCGCACCCTTCAACGCCTCCCGGCCACCCGGCAACTCAGGCAGACCGTACGGCCACGTCCCCGCATGCGCCGACCCGTAGAACCGCTCCCACTCCCCCGCGTCCTTCAACCGGAAATCCGCACCACAGTCCACCACCAGCGTGCCCTCACCCAACTCAGCAGCCACCGCCGCCGACTGACCGTGCGGCAACGCCAGGAACACCACGTCATGCCCGGCGAGAACCTGCGGGGTGGTCTCTTCGAAGACCCGTCCGGCCAGCGGGGCGAGGTGGGGCTGGAGGGCGGTCACCGGCCGGCCGGCGTTGGAGGCGGCGGTCACCGCGCCGATCTCGACGCCGGGATGCCCCAGCAGCAGCCTCAGCAACTCACCGCCCGCGTATCCACTCGCGCCTGCCACTGCTGTGCGCACCATGTTCCGTCCTTGCGTCGTTCCGTGCCGGGGCAGGCCGGACCGGCGCGAGAGCGCGCGCGTCCGTCCGCCGGAGAAAGGCCGAGGCCGGCGTCGGATTCCGCGCAGCACTACCACCGCCCTGCAGGGGGCAGGGCGGTCACGGGGAGTGCGTCACGACACCCGAGGCGGGACTTAGCTTAGGCTAACCTAACCTGCCTCGGGTGAGAAGATCGACTCGTCTCCCGGACGAGATCGCGCAAGGGTGCGGCGGGGACACTTCCCGCCTGTCACGGAGACTTCCGGCCCGTCACGCGCACTGGGGCGTCGCGCACAGCTGCCACTGCTCGGGCCACCAGCCGCTCGGCACGCCGTCGTCGGGCGCGGCCTCGGTGATCTGCCAGTAGCGGTCGCGGTTCCACTCCCGGGCCGTCACCTTGAGCCGCCGGTCGGGCAGTTCGGTCACGGTGGCCGGCTGACTCAGGCCCGCGTACGGGTCGGGAACCTTGCCCATGGCGGCCGCGGGGCGCCAGACGCCGTCGGAGCTCAGCTGGGTGCGCGACTCCATGGAACGGTCCGGCTTGCTGGACGACGCCATGGCTATGAGGGTCCCGTTCGACCTTTTGAACAGGACGAGGAAGCCGTGGTACGGCGACGGCTGGAGACCGAAGTCCTCCGGGGCTGACCAGGCCCCGCCCGCCGGCCCCTGCACGGAGCGGCAGAAGCCGCCGTGGTCGAGCCAGAAGACCTCCAGTCCGCCCGCGGCGTTCTCCACGGCGGTCACGAAGCTCGCTTTGGGGCCGACCGTGCCCGCGCTGACGCGCTCCCAGTCGCCGTAGGACCCGCCGGGCGCCGCCTGGGCCCGGTGCCACACGAACGGCAGCCCTTGCGTCGCGGAGGAGTCGTAGAACACCTGGAACTGATCGACCCGGCCGTCCGCGCGCGGCACGGAGACCGGGCTTCCCGCCGCGGCGGTGGCGACGCCACGGGCGGCGGT
Source organism: Streptosporangium nondiastaticum (assembly GCF_003011965.1). Taxonomy (GTDB): domain Bacteria; phylum Actinomycetota; class Actinomycetes; order Streptomycetales; family Streptomycetaceae; genus Streptomyces; species Streptomyces nondiastaticus. Next base: position 4,388 of record NZ_PXWG01000024.1, on the reverse strand, counting down.
GTCCATGCTGCAACTGCCCGCGGCCACCGCGCTCGGAGCGGCGGTCACCGCGCTCGGGGCTGCGGGCGCCGGCGATGCGGCAGCGAAGGTTCCCGCGCAGGCGAGGGCGAGTGCGGCAGCAGCACGAGTGACTCTCCGGAAGGCTCTCCCCATGAGCCAACTCCTACCCCGGCCGAGCCGGTTCACACACGAGTGCGCCTCTCGCCCATACGGCACTGCAGTGTCGCGGCACGTGGATCTCCGCTACGGCGGTGCGGTCAGAACCGGCCGACGCGCATCCGGCCCCGCGGGCGGAAGTCGTCGCACCAGGGCATGACAACGGCACGTGCGTCCGTAACGCAGCCGCCACATGCTCGCAACAAACCCGCACGGCCTACGAGGAACGGCTGCCGGACGTCGACATGCCGCCCGCCGCCGGACGCCCCGCGCACGACGAGGGCGGCCACGAAGTCCTGAACGGCCTCTGGGCGCAGGGCTTTACCATGCTCCGCCCCGAAACGGAACCATGCCGTCGGCCCCTTGCGCGCGGCCGGGGAACCACCGGCCGGAAAGCACCTCCATCGTTCCTCCACCCGTTCTGCAGCGGTGGCGAGAAGCACGACGGCCCCCGGCCTGGCCAGTGCGCGGGCCTCGCGACCGTACGGAGGCACGGGTTCACCTTCGGCTGAGGAATCCGCCGGTCCGCGCAGTGCCGGGCGGGGACCCGCACCGCCGCCCGCCCCACGGCCGCACTCCCGCACCCCTCGCCCGCCGCACCCCGCAAGGGCCGCTTCCCGCCACCCGCGGACCGGCCCCCGCGCCCCCTCCTGTCCGCCCTCTCGACCGGAAACCGCGCTATCCGGGCCGCCGCGGCGCCGTGAGACTCGACCGGCGTGAGCACCGGATGCCGGCCCGGTTCACCGGATTCACCAGATCCACCCGTTCCGACCACGTGAGGAGCGTGCCGATGTACGCGAAGTTCACGGAGCTGGGCAGCCGCCTTCTCGGGAAGTTCGTGCCCGAGATCGACGCGGCCGCCGCGGAGCTCCTGTCCTGCGGCAACTACCCCGCCTGCTGGCAGTGCAGCGGTAAGTGCGGCTACAACGCCCCCTGTTGGGCCTGCTGCAACTCCAACGGCTGCCCGACCATCGTCTGCCAGTGCTAGTGACCATCAGTGATCACGAGAACTGAGCGCACCAGCTAGCGACCCCGTAAGAACGCCCCGACCGGGCGCGTCATGCAACCGCCGGACGTCACGCAACCACCGGACGTCACGCGACCGCTGGAGGAGGAGAACCGGATGGGCTGTCTGGCCATCGGAATCCAGTGCCTGATCGGCGCGGTGTTCCTCGCCTCGTCGGCCGGGAAGGTGACCGGGCGAAGAGCCTTCGACCGGTTCGTGTCCTCGGTGGCGGGCATGCAGGTCGTGCCCTTCCGCTCGGCCCGGTCGGTGGCGCGGACCGTGGTGGCGGCCGAAGGCGCGGTGTGCGTCTGCCTCGCCGTGCCCGTGCCGGCCGCCACGGTCGTCGGGCTGGCGATCGCGGCTGGCCTGCTGGCGGTCTTCACCGCCGGCATCGCGCTCTCCGTGCGGCGCGGCGTGCGGACGCCGTGCCGGTGTTTCGGCGCCTCGCAGGCCCCTCTCGGCCCGAGGCACATCGTCCGCAACCTGGTGCTCACGGCCGCGGCGGTCACCGGCGCCGCGGCCGTGTCCGCCGGCGGCACGGCCACCCCGGGCGGGGTGGCCGTCGCCGTGCTCGGCGGCCTGCTCCTGGGCGCGCTGGTCGCCGCGCTCGACGACATCCTCGACCTGTTCCGGCCGGTCGAGACGGGCACGCGCCCGTACGGAACCTGAGCGAACGCGGACCCGAGCAAACCCGAGTGAACGCCAGCTAATCCCAGTAAACCTGGACGAAACCGAGTGAAATCCGAGCGAATCCCAGTGAACCCGAGCGAAACCCGGAGGAGACGACTCCCATGCCCGTCCTGATCGCGGCGGTGGTCCTGGTGGGACTGCTCTGCACGCTGGACCTGATCCTCACCCTGGGGGTGATCAAGCGGTTGCGGGACCACACCGCACTGCTGGCCAAGGCGGCCGAGGGCTCGCCGCCCGGCAGACCGCCCGTCATCAAGGTGGGCGAGGAGGTCGGCGAGTTCAGCGCCGTCTCCGTCGACGGCGAGGTGCTGACCCGCGCGTCGCTGTCCGGCGACACCCTGGTGGCGTTCTTCTCCCCCAGCTGCGGCCCGTGCCACGAGATGCTGCCGAAGTTCGCGGAATACGCGCGGACGGTGCCCGGCGGCCGGAAGCAGGTGCTGGCCGTGGTGGTCGGCACTCCCGACCGGGCCAAGGGTCAGGTGGCGGGGCTGACTTCCGTCGCCCGCGTCGTGGTGCAGGACGCCGACCTGGCCCTGACCGACGCCTTCCAGGTCTTCGGCTTCCCAACGCTGCTGCAGGTCACGACGGACGGCGCGGGCAGGCCCGTGATCGCGCGCAACAGCGTGAACCTGGACGCGCCCGTCGTGGCGGCATGAGCGGGCTCCCGGCCACCGCCCGGCGCACCGCCGCGGCCGCGGCGCTGGTCGCGAGCGCGGCGCCCGCGGCACTCGGGTGCTACCTGGCACTGACCCTGGTGGCCGGCGCCCTGCCCGTGGTCACCGCCTGGCTGACCAAGCTGCTGCTCGACGGGCTGGGCTCGGGCGCCTCTTTCGGGGCGCTCGCCGGCCCGGGCGCCGGGCTCGCCGCGGCCGGGGTCGTCATCGCCGTGGCGCCGCAGGGCAGCCAGTACCTGCGGCGCGAACTCGACCGCAGGGTCGGGCTCCTCGCCGACGACCGGCTGTTCACGGCCGTGGAGGGCTTCAACGGCCTGGGGCGCTTCGAGGACCCGCGCTTCCTGGACCGGCTCCGGCTCGCGCAGAGCTCCGGCGGCGGCATGCCCAACCAGGCCGTCGACGGCGCCGTCGGCATCGCCCGCAGCGCCGTCACCATCGGCGGCTTCCTCGGCTCCCTGTCGCTGCTCAGCCCGTGGATGACCGCCCTGGTGCTGGGCGCCGCCGTGCCGACCCTGGTGTCCGAGGTCGCCATGGCGCGCCGCAAGGCGCGCACGCTCTGGGACATCGGGCCCGTGGAGCGGCGGCAGATGTTCTACAGCGAGCTGCTGTCGAGCGTCGAAGCGGCCAAGGAGATCCGGCTGTTCGGCACCGGCGCGTTCCTGCGCGGGCGGATGCTGGCCGACCGGCGCACGGCCGACGCGGCGAAGCGCGCGGTCGACCGGCGGGAGGCCCTCGTCCAGTCGGGGCTCGGGCTGCTGGCCGCGCTCGTCTCGGGCGGCGGCCTGCTGTGGGCGGTGGGCGCCGCGCACACCGGCACCCTGTCGGCCGGTGACGTCGTCATGTTCGTGGCCGCGGTCGCCGGCATCCAGGGCGCGCTGGCGACGCTGGCGAGCGAGGTGGCCCGCTCCCACCAGGCCCTGCTGATGTTCGACCACTACCTCGCGGTCACGCGCGCCGGGCCGGACCTGCCCGTGCCCGCCGCGCCCGCCGCGCTGCCGCCGCTGGCCCGCGGCATCGAACTGCGCGACGTGTGGTTCCGCTATTCCCCCGGGCACCCGTGGGTGCTGCGCGGCGCCTGCCTGCGCCTGCACCACGGCCAGGCGCTCGCCCTGGTCGGGCTGAACGGCGCCGGCAAGTCCACCCTGGTGAAGCTGCTGTGCCGCTTCTACGATCCCGAGCGCGGCGCGATCCTGTGGGACGGCGTGGACATCCGCACCGTCGACGTCGCCGCGCTGCGGCGGCGCATCGGCGCGGTCTTCCAGGACTACATGCACTACGACATGACGGCCGCGGAGAACATCGCCCTCGGCGACCTCAGCGCGCTCACCGACCGCCCGCGCGTCGAGGCGGCGGCCGAGCGCGCCGGCATCCACGCCAAGGTCGCCGCCCTGCCCCACGGGTACGACACGCTGCTGTCGCGGAGGTTCTTCATGGAGTCCGACAAGGACAACCCGGAGACCGGGGTGGTCCTCTCCGGCGGCCAGCGGCAGCGGCTCGCGCTCGCCCGCGCCTTCCTCCGGGACCGGCGCGACCTGATGATCCTCGACGAGCCCTCGGCCGGGCTCGACGCCGAGGCGGAACACGAGATCCACACCGCGCTGCGGCAGCACCGCGGCGAGCGGACCAGCCTCCTCATCTCCCACCGGCTCGGAGCGGTGCGCGACGCGGACGTCATCGCCGTCCTGGAGGACGGCCGCGTCGTCGAACAGGGCCCGCACGCCGAGCTCATCGGCTCCGGCGGCCGCTACGCCCGCCTGTTCGCCCTCCAGGCCACCGGCTACCGGGCCGGCGGGGAGGCCGGCACGGCCGGCCCCGCCGGCGGGCCCGCGGACGCGCCCGCGTTCACGGGAGAGCCCCGGTGA
>NZ_PXWG01000249.1 GCF_003011965.1 Streptosporangium nondiastaticum | reverse complement strand
GCCCGCGGCCGGGTGCGCATCACGTCGCCGCCCATGAGCAGGTGGCGCAGCGGCGGCTGGGCGTCCGGCGCGAGCTGCAGCAGCGTCTCGCCGAGGGCCGTGGGCAGGATGGAGAACGTGACGCCCTATGGACGTGAGCCGCACCGCCCGCGAGCTCGCCGAGATGGCCGTGCCGCGCCTGGCCGACTTCGTCACCATCGACCTCCCCGAGGCGGTGCTGCGCGGTGACGAGCCGGCCGACCCCACCAAGGGCCTCCACCGCACGGTGGTCCACGGCTTCCGCGGGGACTGCCCCTTCTACCCCGTCGGCGAGCGCGTCCACCTGCAGCCGACCACGCCGCAGCTCCGCTGCCTGACCAGCAGGCGGACCGTCCTGGAACCCGACCTGCGGGACGCCCCGGGCTGGGTCTCCCAGGACCCCGTGGCCGCCCAGCGCATCCTCGCGCACAACGTCCACTCCCTCATCGCCGTCCCGCTGCTCGCGCGCGGCATCGCCCTGGGCATCGCGAGCTTCTACCGGGCGCGGGACCCCGCCCCCTTCGGCGACGACGACCGCTCGCTGGCGCAGGAGCTCACCACGCGGGCCGCCATCTGCATCGACAACGCCCGCCGCTACACGCGCGAGCACGCGATGGTCCTCGCCCTGCAGCACAGCCTGCTGCCGCAAGGCTTCCCCGAGCAGAACGCCGTGGAGGTCGCGCACCGCTACCTGCCCGCCGAGTCCGGCGTCGGCGGCGACTGGTTCGACGTCATCCCCCTCTCCAGCGCCCGCGTGGCCCTCGTGGTCGGCGACGTCGTGGGCCACGGGCTGCACGCCGCCGCCACCATGGGCCGGCTGCGCACCGCCGCGCGCAACTTCGCCGAGCTGGACCTGCCGCCGGACGAGGTCCTCACCCACCTCGACAACCTCGTCGGGCGCCTCGACCGCGAGGAGGGCGGCGGCGACGCCTGCGCCGGCATCCCCGGCATCATCGGCGCGACCTGCCTGTACGTCATCTACGACCCCACCACGCAGGAGTGCGCCATGGCCCGGGCCGGGCACCCGCCGCCCGCACTGGTGCGCCCCGACGGCATCGTCACCTTCCCCGAGCTGCCCGCCGGTCCCCCGCTGGGGCTGGGCGGCCTCCCCTTCGAGACCGCGGAGTTCCTGCTGCCCGAGGGCAGCCAGCTGGTCCTCTACACCGACGGGCTGATCGAGGACCGCCGGCGCGACTTCGACACGGCCATGGAGGACCTGCGCCGGGCGCTGTCGCACGCGAACCGCCCGCCCGAGGACACCTGCCGCGCCGTCCTGGAGGCCGTGGTTCCCAGCCACCCGGACGACGACATCGCCCTGCTGGTGGCCCGCACCCACACCCTGGACCCGGAGCGCATCGCCACCTGGGACCTGCCCACCGACCCGGCGCTGGTCTCCTCCGTCCGCGCCGCCGTCACCCGCCGGCTGGCCGAATGGGGGCTGGAGGAGACGGCCTTCGCCGCCGAGCTGCTGCTCAGCGAGCTGGTCACCAACGCGATCCGGTACGGCTCCGGCCCCATCCAGGTGCGCCTGCTCTACGACCGCGCCCTGACCTGCGAGGTCGCCGACACCAGCAGCACCTCCCCGCACCTGCGCCACGCGGCGGACACGGACGAGGGCGGCCGCGGCCTGTTCCTCGTCGCCCGGCTCTCCCAGTCCTGGGGCACCCGCTACACCCCGGAGGGCAAGGTCATCTGGGCGGAGTGCGCGCTGGAGGTGCCGGGAGGCAAGGCCGGGCCCGCCGCGCTGCGGATCGACCTCGACGACATCCCCGCCATCTGACGGCCCATCCGGGATCCGGGGCGAAAGGGGTCGTAACATGACGAACGTGCCGAACTCCCAGCCCCTCGTCCGCATCCGCGGGCTCGGCAAGCGGTTCGGCGGCACGCGCGCGCTCGACGCGGTCGACCTCGACATCGACCGCGGCAGCGTCCTGGCCCTGCTCGGCCCCAACGGCGCGGGGAAGTCCACCCTCATCAAGGTGCTCGCGGGCGTCCACCGCGCGGACGCGGGCGAGGTGACCGTCAACGGGCACCCGCTCGGCACCGAGGCGGCCTCCCGCGCCATGTCCTTCATCCACCAGGACCTCGGGCTGGTCGGCTGGATGACCGTCGCCGAGAACATCGCGCTGGGCACCGGGTACGCCCGCCGCGCGGGGCTGGTGTCCTGGCGGCGCACCCGCCGGCAGTGCACCGAGGCCCTGGGCATCGTCGCCGCCCACCTCGACCCGGACGCCGTCGTCTCCGGCCTCGGCCGTGCCGAGCGCTCCCTGGTGGCCATCGCGCGCGCCTTGTGCACCCGGGCCGGGCTCATCGTCCTGGACGAGCCGACCGCCAGCCTCCCGGCGGCCGACTGCGCCCGGCTCTTCGACGTCCTGCACACCCTGCGCGACCGCGGGCACGCCGTCGTCTTCGTCACCCACCGGATCGACGAGGTGTTCAAGGTCGCCGACGCCTTCGCCGTCCTGCGCGACGGCCGCATCGTCAGCCACGGCCCGGTCGCCGGCTACCCCCCGGCCCGGCTCGTGCACGACATCGTGGGCCACGAGCCGCGCGGCTACGCGCTCACCGCCCCCGCCGCCGGACCGGCCGTCCTCAGCCTGGACGGCGTGCGGACGGAGAGCACCGGGCCGGTCAGCCTGGAACTGCGCGCCGGCGAGATCCTCGGCATGGTCGGCCTCACCGGCGCCGGGCACATGGAGCTGGGCCGCGCCCTCGCCGGCGCCCGCCCCCTGCTGGGCGGGAGCGCCCTGCTCGACGGCCGGCCCTACCGGCCCGGCACGGTCACCGCCGCGGTGGACGCCGGCGTCGGCTTCGTCACGAGCAACCGGCTGGAGGAGGGCTGCGCGGCGGAACTGACCGTACGGGAGAACTTCCTGGCCAACCCCCGGGCCGGCGGGCTGCGGAGCGCCCACTGGATCAGCCCCTGGCGCGAACGCGCCGAGGCCGGCCTCCTCATGGAACGGTTCGCCGTGCGCCCGCCGGACAGCGAGGTGCCGATCGCCACCCTGTCCGGCGGGAACCAGCAGAAGGTCATGATCGGCCGGTGGCTCGGGCCGCACCGGAACCTGCTGATCCTGGAGGAGCCGACCGCCGGGGTGGACGTCGGCGCCAAGGCGGCGATCTACCACCTGCTGCAGCACGCGCTGGCCGACGGCCTCGCCGTGCTGCTCATCTCCACCGACTTCGAGGAGGTCGCCGGCGTGTGCCACCGCGCCCTGGTGTTCGTCCGCGGGAAGGCGACCACGGAGCTGAGCGGCGAAGCCCTCACCGTCACCGCGCTCACCCGCGCGGCCTCGGCCATGGCCCCCCTCACCGGGGCGCTGTGACGATGACGCCCCCCAGCAGCCACCCGGTCCGGCACCGGATCGGTCACCTCGTCGGCGCCTACGGCCTCCTGGCCCTCACCGTCCTGCTGTTCGTGGCCTTCTCGCTCGCCCTGCCGGACACCTTCCCCACCCTGGACAACATCTCCGCCGTCCTGTCCAACCACTCGATCCCCGCGATGCTCGCGCTGGGCGCGACGATCCCCATCGCCACCGGCAAGTTCGACCTGTCCATCGGCTACGGCCTCGGGCTCGCGCACGTCGTGGCGATGCGGCTCCTCGTCGCCGGCCACTGGCCGTGGCCGGCCGCCTGCCTCGTGGTGGTCCTCGGCGGTGCGGCCGTCGGGGCCGTCAACGGCGCCGTCGTGGAGTTCGCGCGGATCGACTCCTTCATCGCCACGCTCGGCACCGGCAGCATCATGTACGCCTTCACCGGCTGGATCACCGGCGGGGCCCGGATCGTCCCCGGCCCGGGCGGCCTGCCGGCCGGCTTCACCGCGCTCTACGACTCCCGGTTCCTCGGCCTGCCGGTCTCCGCGTTCTACGTGCTCGCCCTCACCGCCGTGCTGTGGCTGCTCCTGGAGCGGCTGCCGCTGGGCCGGTACCTGTACGTCATCGGCTCCAACCCGCGCGCCGCCGACCTGGTGGGCATTCCCTCGCGACGCTACGTGACCGGCGCCTTCACCGCGTCCGGTCTGGTCGTCGGCGTCGCCGGGGTGCTGCTCGCCGCGCAGCAGCAGACCGGCAACCCCAGCGTCGGCATGGACTACCTGCTGCCCGCCTTCGTCGGCGCGCTGCTCGGCTCCACCGCGATCCGGCCCGGCCGCGCCAACGCCCCGGGCACGCTCGTCGCCGTCACCGTCCTCGCCATCGGCCTCGCGGGCATCGGCCAGCTCGGCGCCCGGTTCTGGGTCACGCCGATGTTCAACGGCACCACGCTGCTGATCGCCGTCGGCCTGGCCGGCTACGCGGCGCGCCGGCAGCTGCGCCACGGAGCCGGCCCGTGAGCCGCACGGCCGTGCCGGCGGGCGCGGCCGTCCTCGCCGTGGCCCTCGCCGCCCTCACCGGCTGC
>NZ_PXWG01000248.1 GCF_003011965.1 Streptosporangium nondiastaticum | reverse complement strand
GCCCTGCGCAGGAAGCCGGCGCGGCGCGGGGCGCCTTCGGGTGCCTCCCGCGCCTCCCGCGCCTCCTGCGCGGCGGGCGGGGCCAGTGGCGCCAACCGCTCCCGCAGCGGTGCCGCCCGGCGGCGGGCGTCCCGTACGGACAGCGGGACCGGCGACCAGCCGGCCAGCCGCCCCAGGCCGACCACCGGCGGGTGGACCGGCGACACCGCCATGACCTCGGCCGGCTCGCCCATGACGGGCGCCTCCCCGGGGCCGGGCAGCAGGATGACGCGGTCCGCGTACTGCACGACCCGCTCCAGCCGGTGCTCGGCCATCAGGACCGTGGTGCCCAGGTCGTGGACCAGCCGCTGCAGCACGGCGAGCACCTCCTCGGCCGCGCCCGGGTCCAGGGCGGACGTCGGCTCGTCCAGGACCAGCACCGCGGGGTGCGTCGTCAGCACCGAACCGATCGCCACGCGCTGCTGCTGCCCGCCCGAGAGCGTGGCGATGGGACGGTCACGGAGGCCGGCCAGGCCCAGCAGGTCCAGGGTCTCCTCGACGCGGCGCCGCATCGTGTGCGGGGGGACGCCGAGGGACTCCATGCCGTACGCGAGCTCGTCCTCGACGGTGTCGGTGACGAAGTGCGCGAGCGGGTCCTGGCCCACGGTGCCGACGACGTCCGCGAGTTCGCGCGGCTTGTGCGTACGGGTGTCCCGGCCCGCCACGGTGACGCGGCCGTGCAGGGTGCCGCCGGTGAAGTGCGGGACGAGGCCGCTGACGGTGCCGAGGAGGGTGGACTTGCCGACGCCGGACGGGCCTACGAGGAGGCAGAGTTCGCCCTCGGGGACGGTGAGGTCCACGCCGTGGAGCGAGGGCGCCTCGGTGTCGTCGTACGTGACGGACACGTTCTCGAAGCGGATCACTTGGGCTCCTGGGGGTGGGAGGTGGTGGTGGGTTCGGCACCGCCGGACCGGTCGGTGGGGGTTCCTCGCCGTTGCGGCGGGGGAAGAGGCCCCGGTCCCGCCCTTTCACCGTTTCCCGGGGCTGCGCCCCGGACCCCGGGGGAGGGGGTGGTGGCTGCGCCCCGGGCCCTGGGGGAGGGGGTGGTGGTTGCGTCCCGGACCTCGGGGGAGGTGGTGGTCTCCGTGCCCCGGGCCCCGGGGGAGGCGGTGGTCTCCGCGTCCCGGACCCCGAGGGAGGTAGTGGTCTCCGCGCCCCGGGCCCTGGGGATCCGGGGGCCTGCCTCCGGCTTCCGGAAGGGGCGGGGCCGGGGCCGGGGAGATCCCTCCGCCGCAGCGGTGACCGGCCCCCACCGGCCGGCCCGGCGGTGCCCGGCCGGCTCCGGCCCGGAGTCGTTCCCGGAACCGCCGCCGGAGGCGCCCGGCGCCACGAACGCCGGCAGCAGGCCCAGCAGGACCGACGCCGCCGGCCACACCGGCAGCCGCGGCGCCGTCAGGGGCACCGCCGACGGGTGCAGGACCTCCGGCGCGTAGGAGTTCGCCCGGATCATCAGGGCCGCGACGGCCACGCCGGAGCCCGACACCAGCCACGCGCGCACGCCCCACCGGTCGGGCCGGTAGCGCGTGCGGACGGAACGGCGGCCGCCCAGCCACAGGCCCGCCAGGGCCGCGGCCAGGCCGGCGAGGAGCACGGGCAGCCCGTACCCCGCGCCCTGGTCGGCGAGCAGCCCGTACGTGCCGGCGCAGACGCCCATGAGGCCGCCCAGCGTCAGCGCGCTCGTCGTGCGGCGGACCGCCCGCGGCACCTTCGCCGTACGGCCGTAGCCGCGCGCGTCCATCGAGGCGGCCAGCGCGACGGACCGCTCCAGGGCACCCTCCAGCACCGGCAGGCCCACCTGGAGCAGGGCCGCGAGGCCGCGGTCGGGGCGGCCGCGCAGGCGGCGGGCGGCGCGCAGCCGCTGGACGTCGGCGACGAGGTTCGGCGCGAACGTCATGGCGACGACGACCGCGACCCCCGCCTCGTACAGCGCGCCCGGCAGGGACTTCAGCAGCCGCGCCGGGTTGGCGAGCGCGTTCGCCGCGCCCACGCACACCAGCAGCGTGGCCAGCTTCATGCCGTCGGCCAGCGCGAAGACCAGCCCCTCGGCGGTCACCCGGCCGCCGATCCGCACCCCCTGCGCCCAGTCCGGGAGCGGGACTTCCGGCAGGGTGACGAGGGTGTGCGTGCCCGGGACGGGGGAGCCCAGCACGACCGCGAAGACGAGCCGGATGCCGATCACGGCCAGGCCGAGCTTGAGGAACGCCCCGTACGAGCGGGCCCACGGCGCGTCCGTGCGCCGCGCGGCCACCACGTACCCGGCGACGGCGACCAGCAGGCCGAGCAGCAGGACGTTCGTGGTGCGCGAGGCGGCCGTGGCCAGGCCCAGCGCCCACACCCACCAGGCGCCCGCGTGCAGGGCGGAGGCGCGTGCGGTCAGCGGCGCCCCCGCCGGGCCCTTCGTCTTCCCGGCGCTCATCCGCGGCGTCGGCGGGCCTGCCAGAAGGCCGCGGCGCCGAGGGCGACCACGGCGGCGACGCCGCCGATCAGGCCGGCCGAGGGGCCGCCGTCGCCCTTCTTGCCACCGTCGGCGGCCGGCTTCGGCGAGGCGCTCTCCGCCCCCTTCTCGGCCCCGCTCACCTGCTCGCCGCAACCCGTCCGCGGGTAGCCGCCGATGGCGCACAGCAGGGCGGAGGAGTCGTAGCGCAGCGGCTTCGCGACCGCGGCCAGCGCCTCGCCCGCGGTGGCGTCCTCGCCCACCCGGGCGCAGGCCGAGCGGGCCTTGGGCGGCGTCTCGCCGTCGGGGGCGTCGGCGGGCGTGCCGAAGTCGAGGACGACGGCGACGCGCTTCGCCCCGTCCGCGGCGGGCGTGCCGTCGCAGACCGGTCCGAAGCCGGCGGCGGCGCGCGGCTTCGCGGCGTCGGCGGAGTCCGCGCTGACCGCGAACCGGAACCCGATCACGTCCCCGTCGCCGGGCCGCGCCGTGCCCGGCCCCTGCGTCGCGTACGCCCACTGGCCGCCGGAGCCCTGCCAGAACGACCAGTACCGGTAGCCGGCGGCGTGCGCGGGGGCGGTGCCGAGCAGCATGAGGAGGACGGCGGCGAGCGCGGCGACCGCGCCGCCGCGCGTCCCGGCGGCGCGTGTCCGGGACCGTCGCCGTCCAACGGCTCGCGCCCCGGCGGCCCGTATTCCGGCAGCTCGCGTCACAGCTGCTGCTTCTTCTTGCGGCCGCTGATCAGGAAGCCGATGCCGGCGCCGAAGGCCAGACCGACGCCGACGATCCACCACACGTTGACGGTGACGCCCTCGTCCTTCTTCTCGTCCTCCTTGGTCATGCCGCCCGTGGCCCTCTTCCCCTGCTGCTCCGGCGCCGGGCCCGTGGCGTTCAGCTGCTCCACGAGGTTCGTGCCCGCGAAGTCGCGCGGGTCGCCGCCCGCGGCACGCGTGGCGAGGATCAGCTTGGCGAGCCGGCCGGGCTGGCCCTTGGCCCACTCGGCGGTGCCGCTCTCCTTGGACCGCAGCCACTTCAGGGGCTTCTCGGCGGCGTCGCGGTGGCCGCCCGCGGCGAGGGCGAGGGCGGCGTCGGCCGTGTTGCCCTGGTCGGGCTTGGCGGGGGCGCCGGGCATGGACGGCAGCAGGTAGCCGCCGTTCTTGTCCATGGCGGCCACGAGGTAGCCGTCCACGGCTGCGGCGGCCGCGGCGGCGTCCTTCGGCTTCGCCTTGTCGCCCTCCGCGTCGCCGGAGCACTCCAGCGCCTTGACGGGCTGGTCGGCGTCCTTCTTCAGGGGCTCGACGACGAAGCCCTTGCCGAGCGTGGCGAGCGCGGCGGCGGCGCTGGCCAGGTTGTCGGCGCGCAGGCCCTTGTCGTCCTTCAGGTAGGCGAACGCGCCGCGCTCGCCCTCCTTCGCGTCGCAGCCGAGCTGGAAGGCCAGCAGCGTCTCCACGGGGTTCTTGCCGTTCTTGACGGCGTCCTTGGCCGGGTCCTGGCCGGCGGCCGCGAGCGCGCCGAGGGCGATGGAGGTGGAGTTGGCGTCGGTGGGGCTGCCGGCCTGGTAGCCCCAGCCGCCGTCGTCGTTCTGGTGGGCCTTGAGCCAGTCCAGGCCCTTCCTGACCGCCTCCGCGCGCCCGCCGGCGGCCGCGAGGCCCTGCACGGCCGCGGCGGTGGCGTCCGTGAACTCGTCCTTCTTCGGGTCGCACGCCTTGCTCGGGTCCGCGCGGTAGCCGGGGAAGCCGCCGTCCTCGCACTGCTGGCCCGCGAGCCAGTCGACCGCCGGCTTGGCAGGGGTGACGCCCATGGCGTTCTGCGCCATGAAGGCCAGCGACTGGCGGAAGACGCCGTCGAACTTGGGGTCGGCCGTGCCGTACAGCCCCGGCGCCGGGGACGGTGAGCCGTCGGCGAAGGCGGCGGGGGCCGCGGCCGCGCCCAGGACGGCGGCGGTGGCCAGGGCCGCGGCGCCGCGGCGCGCGTGG
>NZ_PXWG01000247.1 GCF_003011965.1 Streptosporangium nondiastaticum | reverse complement strand
CGGCTGCTCCGCCACCGAGCCCGGCGACGGGCCGGACGACGACGCCGGCGGCACGCCCACCGCCCCGGCGGCGTCGGGAGAAGCCCGCCGGGCCGGCGGCCCGCACTGGCAGCCGCGGCCCGGGCTGCGCTGGCAGTGGCAGCTCGACGGCAAGGCCGACACGTCCGTCGACGTGCCCGTCTACGACATCGACGGCTTCGAGAACTCCGCCCGTACGGTCAAGGAGCTGCACGACCGCGGTGCCAAGGCGATCTGCTACGTCAACGCCGGGGCGTGGGAGGACTTCCGCACCGATCAGAAGGCGTTTCCCAAGCGGCTGCTGGGGGAGCGGAACAAGGGCTGGAAGGGCGAGCGGTGGCTGGACATCCGCCGCCTGGACGAGCTCCGGCCGATCATGGCGGCGCGCTTCGACATGTGCCGGGACAAGGGGTTCGACGCCGTCGAGCCGGACCTGACGGAGGGATACCGCAACAAGACCGGGTTCCCGCTGTCCGGGGAGGACCAGCTCGCGTTCAACCGGATGCTGGCCCGGCTCGCCCACGACCGGGGCATGGCCGTGGGCCTGAAGAACGACCTCGACCAGATCCCCGCCCTCGTGGGCGACTTCGACTTCGCGGTGAACGAGCAGTGCGCCGAGTTCGAGGAGTGCGAGAAGCTGACGCCGTTCGTCAGGCGCGGCAAGGCGGTCTTCCACGTGGAGTACGCGCTGGAGCCGGAGGAGTTCTGCGCGACGACGCAGCGGCTCGGTCTCAGCTCCATGCGCAAGAAGCTCGAACTGGACGCGTGGCGGGAGCCGTGCGGCTGAGCCCGGGCGCGGCTCAGACCTCGGCCACGTACACCCACCGGCCGTCCTCGCGGACGAAGCGGCTGTTCTCGTGCTGGGAGTCCGCCCGGCCGTGGGCCGTGTAGTGGGCGCGGAACTCGACCGTGCCCTCCTGGTGGAAGGGCGTGCCGTCCGTCGTGCCCAGGATCTCCAGCCGGGTCCAGTGCATGCCGGGGTCGAACTCCAGGCTGCCGGGCCGGGTGGTGGAGTGCCAGGTGCGCAGCAGGTAGGCGGCGTCCTGGACGGCGAAGGCGCTGTAGCGCGAGCGCATCAGCCGTTCGGCCGTCGAGGCGGTCCGCCGGCCGTCGTGCAGGGCGCCGCAGCAGTCGCCGTAGGAGGCGTCGAGCCCGCAGGGGCAGGGGGAGGCGGCGGTGACGGCCGGCCGGGGTGCGTGGTGTCTGGTTTTTCCGCTCACCCCACGATTGTGCCCGTTCTCCGGGCGGCCCCGGCCGCCGCCCCTGCGGGCGGCCGGGGCCGGCGGCCCGCAGGGCGGTGGTTCAGCCGGCGGTGGTTTCAGTCTGCGGCGGGGATGTAGGCGAGGCCGTGCGCGCCCGCCTCACCCTGCCGGGCGACCTCCAGGGTGGTGATCACGGCCATCCGCTCCAGGTCGACGACGGTCACCGTGCTGGACATGACGTTGGCGACGTAGCCCGTCCGGCCGTCCGGCGAGGAGGTGATGGTCAGCGGGAACCGGCCGACGGGCACCTGCCCGACGACCTCGTGGGAGCCGGGCGCGAAGACGGTGAGCACGCCGTCCGCCTGGGTGCCCAGCGCGCCGCCCTCCTCCTTCACGATGCGGAGCTCGCCGGCGAGGATCAGGCCGCCGGCCGTGGTGTGCACGGGGAAGACGATGCCCTCGGTGGGCAGCACGCGCACGACCTCGCCGGTCGCGGCCTCGATCACCCGGATGCCGGGCCGGGCGGCGGGCGCGGAGTGGAAGTCGCCCTTGGGGGCGGCGACGTAGACGAACTCACCGCCGGGGGAGACGTCCAGGCCTTCGCTGCCCGGCACGGGGACGCGCCCCGCGAACTCGTCCCGCTCCAGGTCCAGGACGGAGACGAAGCCCGCCTCCTTGTTGGTCGACCAGCCGCGGCGGCCGTCGGGGGAGATCGCGAACCAGTGCGGTCCGTCGGCCATCACCGGGATGCGCCCGACGCGCCGGCGGGTGTCCGCGTCCAGGATCACGACGCCGCCGGTCGTGTCGTCGGTGGACTCGACGCTCACGTACAGCCGGGAGCGCTCCCGGTCCAGGGCGAGGCCGTGCGGCCCGTGGTCGGGCCCGAGGCCGACGGTGTCGACGACCTTCCGGGTGTCGGGGTCGATGACGGTCAGCAGCCGCTCGCGGCCCTGGTGGGCGTGGTAGTAGCCGTGGACGTAAGTGCTCACGCAGTACAGCAGCCGGCGGTCGGGGTCGAAGCACAACTCGTGCGGCTCCGAGGGCATTTCGAGCACGTCGAGCACGTCGTGCGTGACGGCGTCGAAG
This sequence comes from Streptosporangium nondiastaticum, assembly GCF_003011965.1. Taxonomy (GTDB): domain Bacteria; phylum Actinomycetota; class Actinomycetes; order Streptomycetales; family Streptomycetaceae; genus Streptomyces; species Streptomyces nondiastaticus. Next base: position 2,171 of record NZ_PXWG01000247.1, on the reverse strand, counting down.
AAGGTGACGGACGGGCCGGTCTGGCTGACGACGGCCAGCAGGCCGCCGCGGGAATCCGTGGTGGTGTTCATGGACCGCATCCTGGGCCGCCCCTCCCCGGGCGTTCCAATGCCGTACGGGCAAGGATGCCTTGTCCTGCGCGCATTCGTACTGCTCGGGGGCGCCGCGGGCGGCTGACGCCGTGTCGGGGGTCACACCGCTTCCGGCCCGGTGTTCCCGCCGTGTGACTCCGTAGGCGGCGCACTGCTGGCGGCCGTGCCCGGGCGCCGGAATCATCTGAACCCCCAGCCGTGCCCCCGGGAGGAGTCCCCCGTGCTCCACGCGTCCTCCGTGCTCCACACCCTCCGCGTGCGGCCGCCCCTCGTCGCGGCCCTCGCCTCCATGCTCCTGACGCTGTGCCCGCTGCCCGCCTCCGCGTCCGCCGCGCGCCACGCCCCCGCGGTGCCCCGCGACTACGACCGGACGAGATGCGGCAACACCACCGGACGGGTGCTGCTCACGCTCGACGACTGGTCCTACGACCGCGTCGAGCGGGCCGCGGAGGTGGGCGCGTACCTGCGGGGGAGGGGGGTCCGCGCGGCGTTCTTCCTCATCAACGAGCAGGCCTCGCAGCACCCGGAGGTGGCCAGGACCCTGCGCCGCCAGGGGCACTGGGTCGGCAACCACACCTGGTCCCACCCGCACCTGACGGGCCTGTCGGAGGAGGCCGCGCGCAAGGAGATCGACGAGGGCGTCAAGAGCTCGCTGTTCCGGCCCCCGTACGGGGACTACGGCCCCCGTGAGGAGCGGATCGCCGCGTCGCTGGGCGCCCGCGTGTGCACCTGGACGGTCGACACCCTCGACTGGGAGGGCGGGGACGGCCGCTTCCCCGACGTCGCCACGCTCCGCGCGAGGGTCCGCAACGCCCCCGCGGCGGACAAGCGCGGCGGCGTGATCCTCGGACACCTGTTCAGCCGCTTCCCGGACGCGCTGCCGGGCATCGTCGACGACCTGCGGGACCAGGGCTACTCCCTGTGCCGCAACACCGGCCGCACCACGCCGGTGATCAAGGACCCGCTGCGGTGCTGACCGGTCCGGCCGTGCGACGGGGTGTCGCCTTGAAGCTGACGTGACTTCACTTAATGTGAGGAAACACTATGATCAGCGCAATTGGCCCGAAGGTGCCCCGGTGGGCGTGGGCGTGAGCACGCCCGTCCGCAGGCTCCTGCGGCACGAGGGCGTGCCGGAGGCGGCCCGCCGCGCCCTGTGGGTGGTCGCGGCCGGCTGCCCGGGCTTCTACGTCTTCCAGTACGTCACCGGTGACTCCGTCATGGCCCTGTACGCCATGTTCGGGGCGCTTCCCCTGGCCATGTTCTGCCGCGTGCCCGGCCCCGCGCCGCAGCGGACCCGCACCCTGCTCGCCGCCCTGCCCGCCGGCTGGTTCCTCGTCACCGCGGGCACCCTGCTCGCCGTGAGCCCCTGGGCCGCGGCCGCGGGCATGTTCGCCGTCGGCTTCGCCGTCTCCTTCTGCGGCGTCGGCGGCCCGCGCCTGACCGGTCTCGCCATGGCCTTCCAGCTGTTCTACGTGCTGCCCTGCTTCCCGCCGTACGAGCCCGGCACCCTCGGCTCCCGGCTCGCCGGCCTGACCACCGGCATCCTCCTGACCGTCCTGGCCGAGCGGTTCCTGTGGCCCGAGCCCGACCCCGTCCCCTACCGCGCCGTCCTCGCCCGGGCGGCCGCCGCCGTCGCCGACTACACCAGCGCCACCGCCTACCACCTGGAGGCCGGCGGCGGCGCGCTGCCCGAACGGGAGGCGGCCGACCGCGCACTCGCCGCCGCCCGCCTCTCCCGCGTGCCCGTCACCGAGCGGCCCGCCTCGCCGTCCAGGCACGACCGGGCGGTCAACCACGCCCGCGCGGCCGTCCGCCACGTCCGCGACCAGCTCGACCGCCTCGCCGACTGCCCCGGCTCCCTGCCCGCCGACCCCGCCGCCGTCACCCTGCTCCGGCACACCGAGCTCTCCCTGCGGTCCGTCGCCGGCGCGCTGCGCACGGGCATCGCCGACCCCGGGGCTCCCGCGGAACGCCTCCGGCAAGGTGGTCAAGGGCGGACTGCGGCCGCCCGGCGGAACGAAGGGCCGGTGAAGGGGGATGATCAGGGGGAACGGCGGCGCGGCCCCCGGCGCCGTACGG
>NZ_PXWG01000246.1 GCF_003011965.1 Streptosporangium nondiastaticum | reverse complement strand
CCCCGGCCCCCTCCGTCCGTCGCCGGCTTCCCGGCCCCCTGGCTCGCGTCGGCGCTGGGCACGGCCCTGGTGCAGCACCTCTGCGATGACCTAACGGGCGGGTGGGTGGGCATGAGCCCGCCGCGCAGCGGCGGGGACGGGCCGCACCGCGTTCCGGGCGGGTATCAGCGCCGCTGCGACCGCGCCGCAGGCGACCGCCGCCGCGCCGGCCCACAGCGCGGGGGTGAGTCCCTCCACGAAGCGCTGGGGGGAGTCGTAGCCGCCCCGGGCGGAGAAGAGTGAGGCCAGGGCGGCCACTCCGAGCGCTCCGCCCACCTCGCGGAGGGCGTTGTTCGCGCCGGAGGCGATTCCCTGTTGGGCGGGGCGGACGCCGGACATGACCAGCTTCGCCGCGGGGGCGAAGAACAGGCCCATGCCGATGCCGCTGACGATCAGTCCCGGGAGCTGGGCCGCGTAGGAGACGTCCGGGCTCATGACGAGGGCGAAGTGGGCCAGGCCCAGGGCCTGGAGGGCGAGGGCGGTGATGAGGACGGGGCGGCTGCCCACGCGGTCGGCGAGGTGGCCCGAGAGCGGCGCCGCGATCATGGGCATTGCGGTCCAGGGGAGCATGCGCAGCCCGGCCTCCGTGGGCGACTGCCCGAGGACGTTCTGGAGGAACTGGCTGAGCAGGAAGATCGAGCCGAACATCCCCAGGAACATGAAGACGCCGGCGGCGTTGACGCCGGCGAAGGCACGGTTTCCGAAGATGCGCATGGGGAGCATGGGCCGCTCGGCGCGGAAGCCGTGGCGGATGAAGGCGGCCAGGAGGGCGCTGCCTCCGAGGAGGGCGGTCAGGACTCCGGGGCTCGTCCAGCCGTGCGCGTTCGCGTTGATCAGTCCGTAGACGACGCCGAAGAGGCCGCCGCTGACGAGGACCGTACCGGGGAGGTCGAGGCGGGCTTCCGGTGCGCGGGACTCCTGGAGGCGGAGGCGGGCCAGGGGGATGAGGGCGGCGCCCAGCGGGACGTTGAGCCAGAAGATCCACTGCCAGGAGAGGTGCTCGGTGAGCGTGCCGCCGATCAGCGGGCCGCCGGCCACGGCCAGGCCGTCCACGGCGCCCTTGATGCCGTAGGCGAGGCCTCGGCGGGCGGCGGGGACGGCCGTGGTGAGCAGGGTGAGGGTCAGGGGCGTCGTGATGGCGGCGCCCACGCCCTGGACGGCCCGGGCGGCGATCAGCGCCTCGATGCCGGGGGCGAGGGCGGCCGCGGCGGAGGCCGCCGTGAAGATCGCGAGGCCGGTGACGAAGAGCTTGCGGCGGCCGAAGCGGTCGCCGAGGGCCGCGCCGGACATGAGCAGGACCGCGAAGGTGAGCGTGTAGGCGTTGACGGTCCATTCGAGGTCTTCCAGCCCTCCGCCGAGGTCCTTGCGGATGGCGGGCAGGGCGGTGGTGACGACCAGGTTGTCCAGTGCGGCCATGAAGCCCGCCGCGCCGGTGATGACCAGGGCCCAGACGGCCTTGGGCGGCATGTGAATCCCCCGTTGCAGTTATTTAGTGAGTGCTTACTAACTTTCTTCGCCGGGAAGAAGGAGATCCCGCTTGCGGGATCCCACCTCTAGAAGCCGTCCCACACCCTGTGGTCCGGCGGGAAGCCCAGCGACATCAGCGTGTTGATCAGCGTCCCCTTGGCCAGGAACCGCGTCGTCTCCTTCGCGTCCCCGCCGAGCGCCAGGTGCGCCCCGTCCCACAGCTCCAGCCACGCCTTGCGGATCGCGCTGCCGAACTCGTGGTCCCCCGCCGCCTCGGCCGAGGCCACCGCGACGTAGATCTGCATCTGCATCTGCAGCTTCTCGGGGTCCTCGGAGATGAGGTGGTCGTACGCGGCGGCCATGGCCTGCTGCGCCCCGCGGGGCGGCGCGCCCTCGACGGCCTTCGCGAAGACCTCGCGGGTCTCCTCCAGGCAGCGCCGGGCCGCCGCCAGGAAGATCGCTTCCTTGGTGGGGAAGAGCCGGAAGAGGTACGGCTGCGAGACGCCCACGCGGCGCGCGATCGCCTCCGTGGACGTGCCCTTGTAGCCGGTCCGCGCGAACTCCGTGATGGCGGCGCGGATCACACTCTCACGCCGTTCCTCCGCGCTCATCCTGACCATGAGGCGTAAGTTATTGGTCACTTACTTCCGGTGTCAAAAGGGGGAGGGCGCCGTCCCGCTCATGGCGCCCTCCTCTCAGGCGAGGCGTACGACCGCTCGCGACATCCCCAGGACCTTCTGGCCCGCGCTCTTGACCACCAGGTCCACCCGGACCGTGCGGCGCTCGTCGTCCTTGGCCGCGACCTTGCCGCCGACCTCGATGACCGCGCCTTCGTCGTCGTTGGGCACGACGACCGGGCGGGTGAACCGCACGCCGTACTCCGCGACGGCGCCCGGGTCGCCGGCCCAGTCCGTGACCACGCGCGCCGCCTCGGCCATGGTGAACATGCCGTGCGCGATCACGTCCGGCAGGCCGACCTCCTTGGCGAACTTCTCGTTCCAGTGGATCGGGTTGAAGTCGCCCGAGGCGCCCGCGTAGCGGACCAGGTCCGCGCGCGTCACCGGGAAGGTGCGGACCGGCAGCTCCGTGCCGATCTCGACCTCGTCGTAGGAGATCCGGGCAGTCATCTACGCCTCCTCGGCCGCGCGGGCCACCAGGGTCGTGTGCGCGGTCACCACGTGCTCGCCGTGCTCGTCCTGGACGTCGCCGCGGATCGACAGGACGTCGTTGCCCGCCAGGGACTTGATCGACTCGATCGTGGAGACGACCGTCAGGCGGTCGCCGGCCCGCACGGGGCGGGCGTACGCGAACTTCTGGTCGCCGTGCACGACGCGCGAGTAGTCCAGGCCCAGCTGCGGGTCGTTCACGACCGCGCCGGCGGCCCGGTATGTGACGGAGAAGACGAACGTCGGCGGAGCGATCACATCCGGGTGGCCCAGCGCCTTGGCGGCCTCCGGGTCGGTGTACGCCGGATTGGTGTCGCCGATGGCCTCGGCGAATTCGCGGATCTTCTCCCGGCCGACCTCGTACGGTTCGGTGGCCGGATAGGTCCGCCCTACGAAGGACTGGTCGAGCGCCATGGCCCGGTACCTCCTGCGGCAGTGGTGAACGGTGGCGGATACGCCGCGAGGCCGCCCCCGGTGAATGGGGACGGCCTCGCGAACGAGCCTGTTGTTATCGCGTCTCGCGGTGCGCGGTGTGCGAGTTGCAACGGGGGCAGTGCTTCTTCATCTCAAGACGGTCCGGGTCGTTACGCCGGTTCTTCTTGGTGATGTAGTTCCGCTCCTTGCACTCCACGCAGGCCAGCGTGATCTTCGGGCGGACGTCGGTGGCAGCCACGTGAGTGCTCCTTGACGGAATGGACGGATTAACGCAGACAAGAGTAGCCGACCGGAGGACCGACCCCACAATCGGCTACTACGTGTAGCGGTGACCGGACTTGAACCGGTGACACAGCGATTATGAGCCGCTTGCTCTACCGACTGAGCTACACCGCTTTGATGTGGGAGGGACCCTCGCCCGAAGGCGAGGACCTCTCACACCAGAGCCCCAAAACGGAATCGAACCGTTGACCTTCTCCTTACCATGGAGACGCTCTGCCGACTGAGCTATTGGGGCGAGCGAGGAAGACATTACACGGTTGGCCGCCGAAGGTGAAATCCGTATCCGGAGGACGCCCGCGACGGCGCCACGGAAGCCTTCCCGCACCACACCAGTACGACTATTCGTCGCCTGCTCGAAGCCGTTCCTGCCGCGCCCTACGCTCGGACCTGCTGCGTGATCATGCACGCCCCGGCCCCCGGAGGAGCGCGATGCCCGACAGCCAGCCGCAGCCCCCGGCGAACCCCGGCGGCGATGCCGGCCCGCACGCCGCCGTGCCCGGCGACGGCGCCCTCGTGCTCGGCGGCGCCCGCCTGGCCGACGGCCGCACCGTGGACGTGCGGCTGAGCGGCGGGCACATCGAGGCCGTGGGCACCGCCGGCAGCCTGGCGCCCGGCCCGCGCGTGGACCTCAGCGGCTATCTGCTGCTGCCCGCGCCCGCCGAACCGCACGCGCACGGCGCCACCGCGCTCACCGCCGAGGCCGACGGGCCCGTCTCGTACGCCGCGGAGGACGTCCAGCGGCGCGCCACGGAGGCCGCGCTGCTCCAGCTCGGGCACGGGGCCACCGCCCTGCGCTGCCACGTGCGGATCGGCGACGTGCAGGGGCTGCGCTCGCTGGAGGCCGTCCTGCAGGCCCGGCGGGCCCTGCGCGGGCTCACCGACCTCACCGCGGTCGCCGTGCCCCGGCTGCTCACCGGCGCCGCCGGGGCCGAAGGGGTGGCCCTGCTGCGGGACGCCGTGAAGATGGGCGCGGCCGTCGGCGGCTGCCCCGACCTCGACCCCGACCCCACCGGCTTCGCCGAGACCGCCCTCGACCTCGCCGCCGAGTACGGCTGCCCCGTCGACCTGCACACCGACGCCTCCGACCCGGCCCGGCTCGCCCGGCTGGCCGCCATGGCCGGCGGGCTGCGCCCCGGCGTCACCCTCGTCTCGCTGCTCCCCCTGCAGGAGCC
>NZ_PXWG01000245.1 GCF_003011965.1 Streptosporangium nondiastaticum | reverse complement strand
CGCGCCGGACGGGTCAGCGGGGCCGGAGGGGGAGGCGGGGGCGGAGGCGCCCGGGAAGGCGCCGGGCCCCGCGGCGCCCGAAGCGCTCTCCTCCGCCGACGCCCGGCGCGCCGCCTCGTGGCAGAGCGGCTCCGAGATGACCGCGCCCGGCTGCCCGTCGGCCCGGGAAGCCTGCACGGTGCCCTGCACCGGCCCCTGCACCGTGTCCGGCGGCGGGCCGAACTCGCCCAGCGCGGCCCGCGCCCGGGCGATCCGTGCCGACTCCACCGTGGAGTCGTGCCGCAGTTCGCTGCGGCTCCACGCCCGCTCGGCGAGCTCCCACATCGTGCTCAGGTGGACCACGTCGGTCCCGGTCGCTTCGGCGAGCGCCTCGGCGGCCCCCAGCGGCGGCAGCAGCCGCCCGCCGAGATAGCGCTCCCACGACGTCTTGCTGTACCCCGTGCGGTCCGCGACGGCACCGATGCTCAGTCCGCTGCGCTCCACGAGTCTGCGCAGCTGTTCGGTGAATTCACGCACTTCCGGGTCGAGTTCCTCCGGTAGCGCCCTCCAACGAGGCATTGCACTCCCCTGTCCCCCGATACGTACGGGTCTCTTCCCGTTCCGTGACCCCTGCCGTGACGTACTGATGTGCTGACGTACTGCCGTGCCGGCCTGCCGGCGCACCGGTTTCCTGACGTGCCGTGGCGCGGCGCCCCCGTCCGCAGCCCCGGTGCTGGCTACCCAGGGGGATGCCGCAATCCAGCATGACAGTTCCCACAGGCGGGGCGCATCGTGGCATTTGGGTTAATCGAGGGCCCCGGCATGCGCTCTTGTCACATCTGCTGCACAACTGATACGGGACGGCGAACTCGTCGCGGATCCGTCACTTCCCGGACACAGCAGGCTTGAAGATCTTGAAACCGGTCCACCGGTTCAAGATCCTCTTATCCGGGCGGTGGCCGGTCCTCCCACGGGGGTGGAGGACCGGCCACCGCGGCCGCTCACACGGCGGCCGCGGGCACCAGCTTCCGCCGCAGGTTCGCGTCGAGCGCCGCGAGGAACTCCTCGGTCGTCAGCCAGGGGGTCTCCTCGCCGACGAGCAGCGCCAGGTCCTTCGTCATCCGCCCGCTCTCGACGGTCTCGACGCACACCCGCTCCAGCGTCTCCGCGAAGGCGGTGACCTCGGGCGTGCCGTCCAGCCTGCCGCGGTGGGCCAGGGCCCGGGTCCAGGCGAAGACCGAGGCGATCGGGTTGGTGGAGGTCTCCTTGCCCTGCTGGTGGCGGCGGTAGTGGCGGGTGACGGTGCCGTGCGCGGCCTCGGCCTCCAGCGTGCGGCCGTCGGGCGTCATGAGGACCGAGGTCATCAGGCCGAGCGAGCCGAAGCCCTGGGCGACGGTGTCGGACTGGACGTCGCCGTCGTAGTTCTTGCAGGCCCACACGTAGCCGCCGGGCCACTTCAGCGCGGACGCGACCATGTCGTCGATGAGCCGGTGCTCGTACGTCAGCCCCGCCCGGTCGAACTCCTGCTTGAACTCGGTGTCGAAGACTTCCTGGAAGAGATCCTTGAACCGGCCGTCGTACTTCTTCAGGATCGTGTTCTTGGTGGACAGGTAGACGGGGTAGCCGCGGTCCAGGCCGTAGCGGAACGAGGCGCGCGCGAAGTCGCGGATCGACGCGTCCAGGTTGTACATCGACAGGGCGACCCCGGGGCCCGGGAAGGCGAAGACCTCCAGCTCGACGGGTTCCGAGCCGTCCTCCGGGGTGAAGGTCATGGTGAGCGTGCCCGCGCCGGGGACCTTCAGGTCCGTCGCGCGGTACTGGTCGCCGAAGGCGTGACGGCCGACGACGATGGGCTTCGTCCAGCCGGGGACGAGCCGGGGCACGTTCCCCATGATGATCGGCTCGCGGAAGATCACACCGCCGAGGATGTTGCGGATGGTGCCGTTGGGCGAGGGGTACATCGCCTTGAGGCCGAACTCCTCGACCCGCGCCTCGTCCGGCGTGATCGTCGCGCACTTCACCCCGACGCCGTGCTCCAGGATGGCGTGCGCGGCGTCGACGGTCACCTGGTCGCCGGTGGCGTCGCGGTGCTCGATGCCCAGGTCGAAGTACTTCAGGTCGACGTCGAGATGGGGCAGGATCAGCTGGTCCTTGATGAACCGCCAGATGATCCGGGTCATCTCGTCGCCGTCGAGCTCGACGACCGGGCCGACTACCTTGATCTTGGCCATGACGGGGACCGTCCCTCTCGCGGGCAGCACCGGCCCTTCCCCGCCCAGGGGGCAGGAAAGGGATCACCTCGTCATCAAGCTACTCGAAATCGGTCAGAGCCGGGCAAACAAGAACGCCGCGTCTAGACCGTCCAGACCGCCCGGACCCTCTAGACCGTGAAGTGGAGGATGTCCTCCAGGAAGGGCACCTTCAGCCACGGGTGCGGCTGCGCCATCAGGGACAGCAGCAGGATCGCCGCCCCCAGCCCGCCGTACGTGATCATGTCCGTGAAGCGGGAGCGCACGGCCAGCATGCCCACGGAGGGCAGGGCCCAGCGCAGCACCGCGCCGCCGATCATCGCCAGCCCGATCAGCAGCGTCCCGACGCGGAACGCGCCCGCGGCGACGATGAGCAGCCCGAGCCCGGTCGCGCCCATGACCGCGAGCAGCGGCCACTGGCGCGCCGGCGCCGGGGCGTCACCGGGGGCGGCGCGCCCGCCGCCCTCGGGGCGGGCGGTGTCCCGCGTGAGCTGGAAGCGGCGGCCTCGGCCGGCCCCGGGCTCTCGCCGGGGCTCGCCGGCCCCGGCGGCCCCGTTCGCCCCGGACGACCCGCCGGCTCCATTCGCCCCGGACGACCCGCCGGCCCCGGATGATCCGGACGATCCGGACGGCCCGTGGGACCCGGCCGTCCCACCCGGCCCCTCCGGCCCGGCGACCCCCGCCGGCTCAGCCCGCATTGCCGCCGCCGGCACCCCGCTCCGCGGCCTCCACCACGTTCACCAGCAGCAGGGCACGGGTCATCGGGCCGACGCCGCCCGGGTTCGGGGAGACCCAGCCGGCGACCTTGGCGACCGCCGGGTCGACGTCGCCCATGATCTTGCCTTCGCCGTCGCGGCTGACGCCGACGTCCAGCACGGCCGCGCCGGGCTTGACGTCCTCCGGCTTGATCAGGTGGCCCACGCCCGCCGCCGCGACGATGATGTCGGCCTGCCGCAGCTGCGCGGAGAGGTCACGGGTGCCGGTGTGGCAGAGGGTGACCGTGGCGTTCTCGGTCCGGCGGGTCATCAGCAGGCCGATCGAGCGGCCGACGGTGATGCCGCGGCCGACGACGACCACGTGGGCGCCGTTCAGCTCCACATCGTGGCGGCGCAGGAGCTCGATGATGCCGTTGGGGGTGCAGGGCAGCGGGCCGGGCTCGTTGAGCACCAGACGGCCCAGGCTCATCGGGTGCAGGCCGTCGGCGTCCTTGGCCGGGTCCATCAGCTCCAGGACGCGGTTGGTGTCGATGCCCTTGGGGAGGGGGAGTTGGACGATGTAACCGGTGCACTCGGGGTTGTCGTTGAGCTCGCGGACGACCGCCTCGATCTCCTCCTGCGTGGCCGTGTCCGGCAGTTCGCGCTGGATGGACGCGATGCCGACCTCGGCACAGTCGCGGTGCTTGCCGGCCACGTACCACTTGCTGCCGGGGTCGTCGCCGACGAGGAGGGTGCCGAGACCGGGCTGGACGCCGCGGGCCTTCAGCGCCTCCACGCGCGCCGTGAGTTCGGACTTGATCGCTGCTGCCGTGGCCTTGCCATCGAGAATCTGGGCGGTCATGACACCATCCTCCCGGATGGGGTGGCCATGGTTCCAATCAGGGCGGCCCGCAGTTGGTGACGAATTCGCACCGGTTATTCGCGGGAGCCCCTGCAGCCCCGCCGATAGGGGTATCGGCTGGACAAAAGTCACAGCCCCGATAACGATGATCCGCGTGCCGCGGGCGAAAACGGGGGCGAGCCGCCGACACAACTCTCCTCCGAATGCCCGCGCCGTCCCCGCACGACACCAACGGAGGAATTAGCCAGCCATGAGCTTCGGCGATCAGAACAACCCGTACGGCGCGCCCCAGCAGGCGCCCGGTTACGGCTATCCGCAGCAGCCCCAGGGCGCCCAGCCCGGCCAGCCCTACGCCCCCTACCCGCAGGCGCAGGGGGGTTACGCCGGCGCGCCGCAGGGCCCGCAGGTGATGCCGGGCATCACCAAGGCGGCCCGCATCATGCTGTACGCGATCGCCGCGGTGCACGTGATCGTGGCGGGCCTGTGCGTCGCCGCGGTCGCCGCGATCAGTGACGCGAAGAAGACCCACGGGGGCGGCACCGTCACCACCGCCCAGGGCGACACCGTGGACGCCGATGTGGCCTTCGACGCCGGAAAGGGCGTTTTCGCGTTCCTCGCCGCCCTGGCCGTGGTCTTCGCGATCATCGGCATCATTCTCGCGGTGCGCTACGCCAAGGGCGGCAATGGCGTCCGCGTCGGCTCGATCGTCTATGCGGCGTTCGGCATCATCAGCGGCCTGGTGTGCATCGTCTTCTACGGTGTCGGCCTCATCGCGCTGATCCTGTCGATCCTCGTGATCGTCTTCGCGGCCAAGCAGGCTTCGCAGGACTGGTTCCGCCGCCCGCGCTTCTGATCCCGCGCACCCGCGGCCCGGAGGCCCGGTTCCCCCTCGGCGAGGGGGAACCG
>NZ_PXWG01000244.1 GCF_003011965.1 Streptosporangium nondiastaticum | reverse complement strand
TGGCCGCGCCGCGCGCCCGGGCACCGGGATCGCCCCGCCAGGCGGCGGGGTCCAGGACGAAGGCGACGGCCGCGCCGCCGCTCCCGCGCATCCGGGCGGCCAGGCCCGCCTGCTCCTCGTCCAGGCCGCCGAGGAAGGCCACGAGCAGGCCCTCGCCGCCGCGCAGGGCCGCGAGCGCGGGTGAGAGGCACGTGCCCTCCGAGTGCTCCACGGTCGCGAGGGTCTCCAGCATCAGGCCCGCGGCCTCCGCCGGGTCGTGCGGGGAGGCGGCGCGGCCGTCCGGGCCGGGGCCCGCGCTACCGGTGTCGGTGAGCAGCCGCACGGAGAAGCCCTGCTCCAGCAGGTGCAGCGCGACGGAGGCGGCCCCCGAGACCGCCCACTCGAAGGGCGCGCCCGGCCCCGCGCCCTCGTAGGCGGCGCCGCGGGTGTCCAGCAGGACCGTGCAGCGGGCGCGGCGCGGCTGCTCCTCGCGGCGCACCATGAGCTCGCCGTGGCGGGCGGTGGAGCGCCAGTGGACCCGGCGCAGGTCGTCGCCGTGGCGGTAGCCGCGGGGGATGACGTCGTCCTCGCCGGCCAGGGCGGGGGAGCGGCGCAGGCCGTCGCCGTGGCCCGGGCTCGCGCCGCCCGGGCGCACCGGGGGCAGCGGCTCGGTGTGCGGCACGACCGTCAGCGTGTCGTACGCGCTGAAGCCGCGGGTCAGCTCGCACATGCCGAAGGGGTCCGTCAGCCGCAGCTGGAGCGGGCCGAGGGGATAGCGGCCGCGCAGGTCGGAGCGGACGCGGTAGGAGATCTCGCGCCGGCCGCCGGGCTCGATCCGGTCCAGCACGAAGCGGGGGCGCGGGCCCAGCACGTAGGGCACGCGGTCCTGGAGCATCAGCAGGCCGGTGGGGATCCGGGAGACGTTGTCGATCCGCAGCCGGACCCGGGCGTCGGCGGTGACGGGGATCCGCGCGGGCGTGAGCCGGCGGCTGCCCGTGACGCGGTGGCGGGTGCGGTGCAGCACCACCACGCACAGCAGGGGCAGCACGGCCAGTAACAGCCCGACCCGCAGCAGGTCGGCCTGGCCGAGCACGTAGGAGCACACGGTGGCCGCGATGCCGGCCGCCAGGAAGGAGCGCCCGCGGGTGGTCAGCCCGCCCAGCGCCGCCCACAGGCCGCTGCCGCCCCCGGCCTTCCCGCCGGGCCCGGGGCCCGTGCCGTCCCCCGGGCCGGTCACAGCCGCCGCGCCTGCCGCCACGCCTGCGCCGACGGGTCCGGCACGGGGGTGCGCTGGAGGATGTCGAGGACGGCGTGCTCGGCGCCGCGCCGGCCGAGCTGGGCCTGGGCCGTGGGCAGCAGCCGGTGGGCGAGGACGGCCGGCGCCAGCGCCTGGACGTCGTCCGGCAGGACGAACTCGCGGCCCGCGAGGGCGGCCGCGGCCCGGGCGGCCCGCACCAGGTGCAGCGTCGCCCGCGGGGACGCGCCGAGCCGGAGGTCCGGGTGGTGGCGGGTGGCGGTGACGAGATCCACCGCGTAGCGCCGGACGGCGTCGGCCACGTGGACCGTGCGGACGGCCTCGACGAGCTTGAGGATCTCGTGGGCGTGGGCGACCGGCTGCAGGTCGTCCAGCGGGGAGGCCTGCTCGGAGCAGCCGTGCGCGTCCAGCATCCGCAGCTCGGCCTCGGGGCTGGGATAGCCCATGGAGACCCGCGCCATGAAGCGGTCGCGCTGCGCCTCGGGCAGCGGGTACGTGCCTTCCATCTCCACGGGGTTCTGCGTGGCCACCACCATGAAGGGGCTCGGCAGCTCGTAGGTGTGCCCGTCGACGGTGACCTGCCGCTCCTCCATGGACTCCAGGAGGGCCGACTGGGTCTTGGGCGAGGCGCGGTTGATCTCGTCGCCGATGACGATCTGGGCGAAGACCGCGCCCGGCTTGAACTCGAAGTCGCGCCGCTGCTGGTCGAAGACGCTCACGCCCGTGATGTCCGACGGCAGGAGGTCGGGCGTGAACTGGATGCGCCGCACCGAGCAGTCGATCGAGCGGGCCAGGGCCTTGGCGAGCATGGTCTTGCCCACGCCCGGCACGTCCTCGATCAGCAGGTGGCCCTCGGCCAGCAGCACGGTCAGCGAGAGCCGTACGACCTCCGGCTTGCCCTCGATCACGCCCTCGACCGCCCGGCGGATCCGCTCCGCGGTGGCGGTCAGACTGCTCAGGCTGGCTCGCTCGTCATAGGTCGTCACCCGGCCCTCCTCGGCCCGTCCTGCGGGCTTGCGGTCCATGGGTCACGGACCGGGCACCCGCCCCCGGAATACGGACACCGAGCCCCGTGCGTCACACGGGGACGGCGTCCTCTCCGCATTCTGGCCGTCCGCGCGGCGCCGCGTCACCGCCTGTGGACAATCAGTGCTGCGGGTCGATCTCGCGCAGCAGGCCGGTCGTCACGTCGAAGACGAAACCCCGGACGTCGTCGGTGTGGGGCAGGAACGGCGAGGTCCGGACGCGCTGCATGGACTGCCGGACATCCTGCTCCAAGTCCTTGAAGGCCTCCACCGCCCACGCCGGGCGCTGCCCGACCTCGGCCTCGATCTCGTGGCGGAAGTCCTCGGTCAGGGTGAGCAGGCCGCAGCCCGTGTGGTGGATGAGGACGACGGAGCGGGTGCCGAGGGCGCGCTGGCTGATGGTCAGCGAGCGGATGATGTCGTCGGTGACCACGCCGCCCGCGTTGCGGATCGTGTGGCAGTCGCCGAGCTCCAGGCCCAGCGCGGCGTGCAGGTCGAGCCTGGCGTCCATGCAGGCGACGACGGCGACCTTGAGGACGGGGCGTGCGTCCATGCCCGGGTCGGTGAAGTGGGCGGCGTACTCGGCATTGGCCTGAACAAGACGGTCGGTGACCGTGGGCGGCCGGGTGCTCTCGGGGCTCTGGGGCGCCGGCTGGGACGCGGGTATCGACATATGAACGACGGTAGTCGGCGCCGTGCCCCCGGGCCCGTTACGGGGACCACAAAATCCTCCCCATAACCTGGTCTGTGAGGTAAGCCACACGGGTGGCGGACCCCCTGCCATCCGGGTGAACGGGGTCATTCCCGCCAACATCACGGGTACCGGGCGCCCGCGCCGCGCCCGGGCCGGGACGCGCTGGCCGGTTGATTGACCGGCGGGACGAGTGGACTAAAGTGGCGCGAAGTGGGAGGCCCGACGCTCCCCCTGGACACCGAAAACCCGCACGTGCGCGACGCGGACGCACCCCTCGGCCTCCTCCCGCTCCCCGGTCGTCCGGCGCCCCTTCCCCGGTGCCGGGCAGGCCGCTTCCCCTTGGAGCGGGCGGGGACCCGGGGCTACGGACCGCCCGCGCGCGCTCCGGGCACCCCGAACTCAGAAGGGCGCATGAGCAGCAACGCGCGACACGTCCCCGTCATGCTCCAGCGCTGCCTGGACATGCTCGCTCCCGCTCTCACCGAGCCCGGCGCCGTCGTCGTCGACTGCACCCTGGGCGCCGGCGGGCACAGCGAGGCGCTGCTCAAGACCTTCCCCGACGCCCGGCTCGTCGCCCTCGACCGCGACCCCACCGCCCTGGAGCTCGCCGGCGAGCGGCTCAAGCCGTACGGGGAGCGCGCCACGCTCGTCCGGGCCGTCTACCACGAGCTGCCCGAGGTGCTGGAGCGGCTGGGCATCCCCAAGGTCCAGGGCGTCCTCTTCGACCTCGGCGTCTCCTCCATGCAGCTGGACGAGGCAGGCCGCGGCTTCGCCTACGCGCAGGACGCCCCGCTCGACATGCGCATGGACCAGACGACCGGCATCAGCGCCGCCGAGGTCCTCAACACGTACGCCCCCGGCGACCTCGTGCGCATCCTGCGCGCCTACGGCGAGGAGAAGCAGGCCCGCAGGATCGTCGAGGCCATCGTCCGCGAGCGCGCCGCGGAGCCCTTCACCAACAGCGCCCGGCTCGTGGACGTCATCCGCGAGGCCCTGCCCCAGGCCGCCAAGCGGCACGGCGGCAACCCCGCCAAGCGCACGTTCCAGGCCCTGCGCATCGAGGTCAACGCCGAGCTCGCGAGCGTCGAGGCGGCCATCCCCGCGGCCGTCGCCGCGCTCGCCGTCGGCGGCCGCATCGCCGTGCTGTCCTACCAGTCCCTGGAGGACCGCATCGTCAAGCAGGTGTTCGCCGCCGGCGCCACCAGCACCGCGCCGCCCGGCCTGCCCGTCGTCCCCGAGCGCTACCAGCCCCGCCTGAAGCTGCTCACCCGCGGCGCCGAGCTGCCCACCGAGGAAGAGGTCGCCGAGAACCGCCGGGCCGCCCCCGCGCGGCTGCGCGGCGCCGAACGCATCCGCGAGGACATCCGGTGACCCCGGCCGCCCGCCGGGGCACCCGGCTGGGCCGCCTGGTGGGTCCCGTCGGGGCCAAGCGCACCCCCTTCGTCCTCCTCGTGGTGGTGCTGCTCGGCTCCGGCCTGATCTCGCTCCTCCTGCTGAACTCCGCCCTCAACCAGGGCTCCTTCGAACTCTCCCGCCTCCAGCGCAAGACCACCGAGCTCACCGACGAGCAGCAGGCCCTCCAGCAGGAGGTCGACCAGCTCGCCGCCCCCGACGCCCTGGAGCGCCGCGCCCGCGAGCTCGGCATGGTCCCCGGCGGCAACCCCGCCTTCCTCAGCCCCGACGGCACGGTCCGCGGCCAGCCCTCCCCGGCCGGCGACGGCACGGTGGCGTACCGCGCGCCCGCACCCGCGGGCCCCGGACCGCGGCCCGCCCTCATGCCCGCACCCCGCCCGCTGCCCGTGCCG
>NZ_PXWG01000243.1 GCF_003011965.1 Streptosporangium nondiastaticum | reverse complement strand
CCCGGCGCATCCGCAATCCCTGCCGCAGACAGAATCCCCCCCCGCCGCAACGGCGAGACGCCCGGCGGCGGCCGGCGGCGGCCGGCGACGGTGCCGGTCCGGGCTCGGCCGCCGCGCCCTGGGCCGACCCCCGGTACGGCACCGCCGGAATCCGCCGTCGTGGCTGGTCACCGCCGCGGCGGAGGCATGAGTGCCGGGCGCCCGCCGATCAGCCTCGGCGCCGGAGCACCCGCCGCAGCCCCACCGCCGCGCCCGCGGCCACCGCGAGGGCGCCCGCGCCGATGAACAGGGTGCGGTTGCCGTCGCCCGTGCCGCTGCCGGAGGACGCCCGGGAGCCGCCGTCACCGTTCTTCGCGTCGTCCGCCCGCTTGGGCACCGAGTCCGGCAGCAGGTCGCCCTCCAGGGTGACCGGCTGCACCGTGCTGCGCTTGCCCTCCGAGCCGTACATCAGGGTCCGGCCGTCCGCCGTGAAGGTGACCGACTCGCCCTGCCGCTGCAGCGGTACGGCCGGGCTGCCGATCTCCTGGGGGCGGCCGTCCTTCCAGCGGTACTCGCGGGCGTCGAAGTAGCCGCGGACGACGAGCCGCGTGCCGTCGGGCGAGAACGCGCCGTCCGTGGCCCACAGGTTGATGTCGGCGGTCCGCCGGAAGACGTTGACGCCGGACGCGGAGAGCCGCTCGGGCGCCTCGTACAGGGCGCCCTTCTCCGACCGCTTCTTGCTGACGATGTACACGCGCCCGGTCTTCGGATGCACCATCAGCGACTCGGCGTCGCGCGGGCCGTCGTCGTAGCGGACGGTGTAGCGGGTGGGGGTGAGGGTGGTGTCCTTGAGGGTCTTCGGCTCGGGGAAACGGTAGATCCACACCTCCGGCCAGCGGCCGCCGAAGTTGTCGCCGATGTCACCGAGGTAGATGTCGCCGTCGGGCCCGATGGAGATGGCCTCGACGTCGCGCGGTTCGATCCCGGCGAGGGTGACGGTGGCGACCGTGCGGCCGGTGCTGCTGTCGACGGCGTAGACGTACGGGCCGTCGCCGCTGTCGTTGTGCGTCCAGTACACGCCGGGGTGGGTGCGGCTGGCCGCGAGGCCGCTGGACTCCTTGATCCGGGGGTCCTCGATGGTGAAGCCCGCGGCGGACGGAGCGGAGGCGGAGGGGGAGGCACCGGCGGCCGGCTGCGCGGCGCCGCCGTCGGCCAGGGCCGGGGCGGCGGGCAGCACGGCCGGTGCGGCCAGCGCGACCAGCGCGGCGGCTGCGAGGGCGGCACGTGCGGCGGGGAACGGGCGTGGACGCATGGCCCCAAGCGTGCCATCCGGGCAGGTGCCACGGGTGCGCGCACCGCCGCCCCGCCCCACCCGCCCGGAACTCGACACTCCCCCTATCCCGTGCGCCTCGCTGAACTGCACCGCGGTCCGGACGACACGGCGAACGCGAAAAGTATTCGCCAACCGCACGGCCGAAAACCGTCCACAGAAAAGAACGCATTGGCGAATTCCCGCACTGTCGTACGCGGTTGACCCGTATAGGTTTTCGCCCGAACGGCAACCAGCTCCAGGGAGGGAAAGCAATGAAGCGCATCAAGCGCCGCCTCGCCTATGCAGCCGTGGGTTCGATCATGGCTGCCGGCACCAGCCTGGTGGGGGCCACGGCCGCCTCGGCCGCACCGGCCCCGCACGTCTCGTCCTGCGACAGCTACCGCAACAACGGGACCGTGTGGACGGCCAACTGCCGCGTCGACTACGGCCAGTCGCAGTCGTGGACCCGCTGTTCCGACGGCACGGTGCTGTACGGCGCCTGGGTCGGCACGGGCTACTGGATCTTCAGAGGCGACTGCTCCGGTCACGGCGGGATCGTCAGCTTCGGCCACACGGACAGCCCCTGACCGACCGCGGTCGCTCCGCGGCCCGAATGAGGTGATGACTCCGCCCCGCCGGAACGCCGGCGGGGCGGAGCCTCCGCTTTTCCCGACCATCCCGCCGACCGCATTTCCGCATTTCATGACCGCACCCGGCGAAATACTCCGTTCACACTCCCCGGTAAAAGCGGAACGGGAATTCAGAGCGGCGCGCAGGCCCCTTGCCCGACCCTCCTGCGCCCCTCCCGCACCGCCATCCGCGATGATGTGCACATGCGGATCATGTTCGTCGGCGACTCGATGACCATCGGTAGCGCCGGTGACCTCACATGGCGCTACCGCATGTGGCAGCACCTCAACGCGACGTACGGCGGCCCGTACAAGATCGTCGGCCCGCGCCGCGAGCTGTACGATCCGGCCGCCGGCGCACCCGTCTCGTACGCCTACGGCGCACCGGACTTCCCCGAGCGCGCCCGCGCGCACCTCGCCGGCTGGGGCGAGGGCTGGCTGCACATGGCCCCCCTCGTCGGGGACGCGGTCCGGGCCGGCCGCGCCGACACCCTGCTCGTCTCCCTCGGCCTCATCGACCTCGGCTTCTACACCAACGCCGAGCAGACGGCCGAGAACGTGCGCCGCTTCGTCGCCGAGGCGCGCGAGGCCGATCCGCACGTACGGGCCGTGCTGATGCCCGTCATCCGGAACGTCCGCGCCCTCAACGACCCGCCGTTCGCCGCCGAGTGCGAGCGCTTCAACGAGCTCCTCGGCAAGACCGTCGCCGACCTCGGCACCCCCGGCTCGCCGCTGCTCCTCGCGTCCCGCCCGGACGGCTGGGACATAGACCGCGACACGTACGACGGCACGCACCCCAACGCCTCCGGCGAACACCGCCTCGCCGCCGCCTTCGCGGACGCGATGCACCAGGCTTGGGACGTGGGCGGGGCGTACCGCGCCCCATAAGGGGCGCGGGGAACTGCGCGCCCAGCCACGAACGGCCCGCACCCGCGCACACGCCTCCGCCCGTACGGACGTACGAGCGGAGGCGCACAACGTGCTCGCTCAGGCCCTCACCAAGCGAACGCCTCCGGCGAGGGCCCCGACCCGGGGAAGATCTCGTCCAGCTGGCCGAGAAGCTCCGCCGAAAGCTCCAGCTCCACGGCCCGCAGCGCCGACGCGAGCTGGTCGGCCGTGCGCGGGCCGACGATCGGTCCCGTCACCCCGGGCCGGGTGAGCAGCCAGGCGAGGGCCACTTCGCCCGGCTGCAGGCCGCGCTTGTCGAGCAGGTTCTCGTAGGCCTGCACCTGCTCGCGGACCTTGGTGTTCGCGAGCGCGTCCGCCGACCGGCCGGACGCCGCCCGGGCGCTGCCGCCCTCCCGTTCCTTGCGGATGACGCCGCCGAGCAGGCCGCCGTGCAGCGGCGACCAGGGGATGACGCCGAGGCCGTAGCCCTCGGCGGCCGGGATGACCTCCATCTCGGCGCGCCGCTCGGCCAGGTTGTACAGGCACTGCTCGCTGACGAGCCCGAGCGAACCGCGCCGCCGGGCGGCCTCGTTGGCCTGGGCGATGTGCCAGCCGGCGTGGTTGGAGGAGCCCGCGTAGACGATCTTGCCCTGCTGGACGAGGACGTCGATCGCTTGCCAGATCTCGTCCCAGGGGGTCGCCCGGTCGACGTGGTGGAACTGGTAGAGGTCGATGTAGTCGGTCTGCAGCCGCTTGAGGCTCGCGTCGACGGCGCGGCGGATGTTCACGGCGGACAGGCGGTCGTGGTTCGGCCAGTCCGCGCCGTCCGGGCCCATGTTGCCGAAGACCTTGGTGGCGACGACGACCTTGTCGCGGCGGCCGCCGCCCTTGGCGAACCAGGTCCCGATGATCTCCTCGGTCCGGCCCTTGTCGTCACCCCAGCCGTAGACGTTGGCGGTGTCGAAGAAATTGATGCCCGCGTCGAGCGCGGCGTCCATGATGGCGTGGCTGCCGGCCTCGTCGGTCTGCGGACCGAAGTTCATGGTGCCGAGGACGAGCCGGCTGACCTTGAGGCCTGTGCGTCCGAGCTGCGTGTACTCCATGGCGCCCTAGCCAACGCCCTCGGGAGCGCCCAAGGCAAGGGTGACCCGGGGGTTGAGCCCGCACGAGCGGAAGCCGGCTCACGGCCTCGGGGTCACTTCGCCTCGGGGTCACTTCACCGCGGCCACCACGGCGACGACGACGAGGATCGCGGCGAGCGCGGCGGTCATGATGCGGTTTCTGGTCTTCGGATCCACGCATCGAGCGTAACCGGAGGGGGCGCGCCGCCCTGCCCGCGGGCTGGTTCCGGGCGTACGCGGGAGGGTCCGGCCGTATGCGGGGGCCCGGCCGTACGGGAGGCCTGGTCGTACGTGGGAGGGCCCGGCCGTGCGCGGGCCGGTTCCGGGCGGCTGGCCGCCTACCCGCCCAGCTCCCACGCCGCCACCGTCTCGTAGCGCGGGCGCTCGCCGGGGACGCCGCCGCCCGGGAGCCGGCTGCGCATGAGCTCCAGCCGCCGCACGGTCCAGGGCGTGCCGCTGAAGCCGGCGAGGCTCTCGGCGTACGGGCGGAGGTGCACCGGGCCCGTGGCGCGGGCCAGGGTCAGGTGCGGGTGGAAGTCGTGCGTGGTGTCGACGGCCGCGCCCGCCCGGCGCGCTCCGGCCGCGGCCGAGCGGGCCAGGTCGCGCAGGATCGTCCGCTCGCCGTCCGCGCCGACCCACAGCACCCGGTCCCCGAACCGCCCGCCCCCGGCGAACCGCAGTTCGTGCGGCGGGTGCCGGTGGGCGGCGCGGCCCAGCCGCTCGGTCAGCTCCGGCAGCAGGGCCGGATCGACCTCGCCGAGGAAGGCGAGCGTGAAGTGCCAGCCGGCCGGCTCGGTCCAGCGCAGCAGGTCCGCTCCGGGCAGCTCGCGCAGGGCG
Organism: Streptosporangium nondiastaticum; assembly: GCF_003011965.1. Taxonomy (GTDB): domain Bacteria; phylum Actinomycetota; class Actinomycetes; order Streptomycetales; family Streptomycetaceae; genus Streptomyces; species Streptomyces nondiastaticus. Next base: position 218 of record NZ_PXWG01000243.1, on the reverse strand, counting down.
GCCGTGGCCCCGGCCAGCTCGGCGACGGGCGTCTCCGGGGGCACGACAGCGGCGAAGAGTCGCATAGCACCAGTCTCCCCTTTGGGCAGGGCTTCACGAACGCGGCGCCGCGCCCGGCCGTGGCAGGGGCGTGGGACGCGGGCCGCGCGCCGCGGATGGCTTCGGCACCGCCGCGGATGGCTTCGGCGCGGCGGCGGCCGGGCCGCGATGGCGCCCCT
>NZ_PXWG01000242.1 GCF_003011965.1 Streptosporangium nondiastaticum | reverse complement strand
CCGGGCGCACGCCCGCCGGCGAGGAGATCCCGGCCGCCCGCAGCGAGCAGTCCGCGGTGCAGCCGTCCGTGCCCGCCTCCGCCGCCCCGGCGGCCCCCGGCTCCGGTGCCGACCCGGACCAGGTCGCGACCACGGTCATCGCCCGCCTCGCGGCCGAGCGCGACCGGAAGCAGCGCGGCCCCGCGCGGCAGCCCTGGGCCCGGCAGATGATGATGGGCGGCGCCCGCCGCAACCTCGTCGCGGCCGGTGCGGGCGCCCTGCTCGCCGCCGTCCTCGGCACCGTCGTCACGCTGGGGATCACCTCCGGCGGCCAGGACGGCAAGTCGCCCGAACGGGTGAAGCCGGGACAGTCCGCCTCGCAGCAGGACGGCGACAACGGCCTCACCGCCGACCAGCGGGACCCCGGCGAGGCCGGGCACGCCCAGGTGCCGGGCAAGCCCGGCAAGCCGGGCCGCTCGCCCGGCGCCGGCAGCTCCGGCTCCGCCTCGCCGGGCGCCTCCGGCAGCACGTCGCCGAGCGGCGCCCCGAGCACGAGCGGCGAGCCGTCCACCCCGCCCTCCTCGGACGGCACGTCGCCGAGCCCGTCGCACTCGCCGAGCAGCAAGCCCTCGCACTCGACCCCGCCGAGCGGTGGCAGCAGCGGTGGCAGCACCAGCGGCGGCAGCGGTCAGCCCTCGTCGAAGCCCCCGACGTCCGCGCCCCCGTCCTCCGGGCCGTCCCAGCCCACCGGCGGCGGGTCGAACTCCGCGAGCGGCCCCACCTCGGGCGGCAGCAGCAGCCAGTCGGCCGCGAGCGGCCCGTCGGGCAGCAAGCCGGCGGACGGCAGCGGCACGGGCAGCGGCAGCCCGTCGACGTCGGGCGCCTGAGCAGCACAACGGCAGTACGGGCTTGAGCCCGCTGAGACAGCGGACTCAAGCCCGTACTGCGTTGCCCCGGCGCGGGAACGCGAACGCCGGACGGCCCTCGCACAGCCCGTCCGGCGTCCGGTGATGCTCCCGCAGCGCGGTTCAGCCCGGCTCAGAAGAGCCGCAGCTTGTCGTCCTCGATGCCGCGCAGCGCGTCGTAGTCCAGGACGACGCAGCCGATGCCGCGGTCCGTGGCCAGCACGCGCGCCTGCGGCTTGATCTCCTGGGCCGCGAAGACGCCGCGCACGGGCGCCAGATGCGGGTCGCGGTTGAGGAGCTCCAGATAGCGTGTGAGCTGCTCCACACCGTCGATCTCGCCACGTCGTTTGATCTCCACGGCGACCGTCGCGCCGTCGGCGTCGCGGCAGAGGATGTCCACCGGGCCGATCGCCGTGGGGTACTCGCGGCGGATCAGGGTGTAGCCGTCGCCGAGGGTCTCGATGCGGTCCGCGAGGAGCTCCTGGAGGTGCGCTTCCACGCCGTCCTTGATGAGGCCGGGGTCCACTCCGAGCTCGTGGGAGGAGTCGTGCAGGACCTCCTCCATCGTGATGATCAGCTTCTCGCCCGCCTTGTTGACCACGGTCCACACGCTTCCGTCGCCCTCCTTGAGGGTGCACGGCGGGGACATCCAGTTGAGCGGTTTGTAGGCGCGGTCGTCCGCATGGATCGAGACGCTGCCGTCCGCCTTGACGAGGATCAGCCGCGGGGCGGAGGGGAGGTGGGCGGTGAGCCGGCCCGCGTAGTCCACGGAGCAACGGGCGATGACGAGACGCATGGTGCGCAACGCTACTCGACTCCTGCCCCCCGACGCGATTCGCCCCTGATGGGCCCCTTCGCCGTTGGCTGGTTGTCGGTGCGTTCTCCTGGTGCGCCCGCAGTGGCCGAATTACCGTTGAAGCGGGCGGTCGTCGTACGGGCACGGGGCGTCGTCGTCCGCTCGCCCATCCGTGAGACCCCGCTCGCGGGGTCGCGAGAGGAGAACCCATGTCGCTCGACGTCTCACCGGCCCTCCTTGAACAGGCCGAGCGAGGCGAGGTCGATGAAGCGGAATTCGTCGACTGCGTCCGGACCTCCCTGCCGTACGCGTGGGAGATGATCAGCTCCCTGGTGGCCCGGCTCAGGATCGACGGTGGCGAGTTCGCCGACAACCAGACGCCTCCGCCGGACGAGCAGGCCCGCGGCCAGCTGCTGCGCGCGCTGGCCAGTGATGCCATTCGCGGTGCGCTGGAGCGGCACTTCGGAGTGCGCCTGGCCTTCCAGAACTGCCACCGGGTGGCGGTCTTCCCGCTCGCCCCGGAGGCGGACGAGCGCCTCGCCCGCTTCACATCGATCCGGGGCCAGCTGCTGAACCAGTCCCCGGAGCTCCGGGACTGCTGAGGCGTTCGTGCTGCCGCTCCGCATGCGGGAGGTGTGGAGTGCGGTGCGGGAGCGGCAGCAGCCCCGGAAGCGGAAGGCCGGAGAGCGGGAGGGAGGGGCCCTCGGCTCAGCCGAGCAGCGGGAGCACTTCGCTGCCGAGCCGGCGGAGGTTGTCCTCGGTGGCGGCGAGGTCGCCGGAGCCCTCGGCGAGCAGGGCGAAGCGCGTGATGCCCGTGCGCTCCGCGGTGGCGGCGAGGCGGTCGGCGCACAGCCGCGGCGGGCCGACGGGATGCAGCTCGCACAGCAGCCGGGTGTACTCGACGGGATCACGCATCGCGCGGGCCCGGCCGTCGACCGTCACATGGGCGGAGAGCCCCTGGTGCAGCCAGCCCGGCATGGCCTTGGTGAGCGTCTCCGCGGCCTCCTGGCGCCGGTCCCCGACCTGCACGACGCCGGCCGCGACGTGACCGGCCGCGGCGACCTCCTCGGGCGAACGCCCCGCCTCCAGCGAGCACTTGCGCCACAGGGCGACCATCTCCGCCTTCTCCGCGTCCTCGCTGTGCATCCCGAGCAGCATGGGCAGCCCCTGCGCGGCCGCGAGGCGGACGCTCGACGGCGAGGTGCAGGCCACGACGACGGGCGGGCCGGAACGATCCTCCAGATCGTCGGGGCGCGGCACGACCGGCACTTCGCGGAAGCGGAACCGGGGCCCGTCGGCGCCCACGCGGGGCTCGCGCAGCCACCGCATCAGCAGGCCCAGGGATTCGGGGAACCCCTCCTCGTACGCCGCGACACCGGAGTCGAAGACCTCCAGATCGACCCAGGGGCCGCCGCGGCCCACCCCGAGGGTGAACCGGCCCTCCGAGGCGAGGTGCAGCATGGCCGCCTGCTCACCGAGCGCCACCGGGTGGACCGTGGGCAGCACGCTGACGGCGGTGCCCACGCGGATCCGGCGGGTGCGGCCGAGGGCCAGCGCCGCGAGGGTGACCGCCGACGGGCAGACGCCGTACGGCACGAAGTGGTGTTCGGCGAACCAGACCGCATCCAGGCCCGCCTCTTCGGCGACCACCGCCGTCCGCACGGCCCGGTGCAGGGCCTCGGCGTGCCCCTGGCCCGGGAACTGGGCGGCCAGGACGAATGCTCCAACGCGCATCGCTCTTGCTCCTCCTAGCGACCGACGCGGCATCCCCCACCGGAAATAACGGCTGACACGTGCCCTGGGCACGGCTCCGCGTTAAGTTTTCATGATGATCGGGAGAGCGTCCGGTGAGGGGCCGGGGGGACGCCTGCCCACCACGGTGACTCTGACGCGTAACCTGGTCACGGCCCGTAGCTCTCCGACCATCCGAGGTGCCCCGTGTCTCCGCGCCGAAACCGCCCGCGAGGCGGCGCAGACAAGCAGTCCGACGCTCCGCGCACGGAGGGCGGCGACCGCTACGGCCTGGAGCGCACGGAGGACTGGCAGGGGGAGGAGTGGGCGGTCCGCACGATCGGCGGCGGCGCGGCCACGAAGCACTACCGCTGCCCCGGCTGCGACCAGGAGATCCCGCCGGGGGTGCCGCACTTGGTGGCCTGGCCGCAGTACGGGGCCGGCGTCGACGACCGGCGGCACTGGCACAAGGCGTGCTGGAACGCGAGAGACCGCCGGAGCGCGAGGCTCCAGCGGTCCCGTAATGCCCCGCGCTACTAGGCCTGTCGGCGGCGCTCCAGGTCTGCGACGGAAGAGGGAGTGCCCGCCGCCACGGCGATGAACCACCGCGGCGGGGGTCCGGCGGAACGCGCCGTCACCGCAGCCGGTGCGTCCGCCGTCCCGCCGGAGGCGTTACGCGTCGCGCTTCAGCAGGGAGGCGAAGGCGCCGCCGAGGGCGACGGCCGCGGCGATCGCCATGACCCACAGCGGGTCCCAGCCGGTGAGGCTCGCGTTGGACTCGTTGCCGGAAGCGCCGTAGAAGACCGACAGCATCATCGGGATCGAGTACTCGAAGAGGGCCTCGCGGACCTTCATCAGGCTCTCGGTGGCCATGAACATCCCGACGACCAGCGGCAGCAGGACGACGCCGAGCATCACCGTGATCGCGCCCGCGGAGTGGCGCAGCAGCGTGCCCACGCCGAGCGAGACCAGGCCGAGCAGACCGACGAACAGGCTCGTGCCGATCGTGGTCTTGAGCCACTCGCTGCCGCCGGCGGCGAACTCCGTCTGGTCGTCCAGCAGGGCGACGTCGGCCATCCCCACCACCAGGGTGGAGACCAGGGTGACGACGAAGGCCAGGATGAAGAAGACGATCGCCTTCGCCGCCAGCACGCGGACCCGGTCCGGGCAGGCCGTCAGCGTCGTGCGGATCATGCCCGTGCCGTACTCGGTGGAGATCGTCAGCACGCCGAGCGTGATCACGCAGATCATGCCGAGCATCAGGCTGAAGAAGCCGGCGGCGAGCGGCGTGGTGCCGTTCATCGTGCTGCCGGCGCTGTCGACGGCCATCGCGATCAGCAGGCCGACGCCGACGACGATCGCCACCATGACGCCGAGCGTCCAGACCGTGGAGCGCACCGAACGGATCTTCGTCCACTCGGCCGCGATCGCGTCCATGAGCGTCGCCTTGCGCACCGGGATCGGCGACACGTAACCGACGGGGCCGGGGGCGCCGCCCGCGGGCGCGGTGCCGGGCCAGTAGCCGGGGGCGGCGTGCGGCGCGGCCTGCGGGGCGCTCTGCGGAGCCGCCGGGTGGCGAGACCCAGGACGCGCCCGAGGCCACGTTGACCATGGCGTTGAGCAGCGGCCAGTCGGCGATCGCGTCGGAGCCGTCCAGCATGGCCTCCGTCTCGCGG
>NZ_PXWG01000241.1 GCF_003011965.1 Streptosporangium nondiastaticum | reverse complement strand
CGGTGCGGGCCGTCGCCCGGGGGCGCGGGAGGCGCGAGGGGAGCCCGCACGGCCGTACGGGCGCCGGGCTCGGGCAGCGCGAGCCGGTAGTCGGCGGGGCCCTCGTCGAGGAGGGCCGGCGGCGGCACCGCCGACAGGTCGGCGCCGCAGCCGCCGCAGAAGTTGTCGGCCGGGTCCAGCGGCTCCCGGCAGGCGGGGCACGCCGTCAGCTGTGAGGGGCGCGGCACTTGCGACATCGATCACACCCATGTTCTGGGGCGGAAGCGGTTGGCCCGCTCCACCAGTTCGATCCGTTCCTCGCCGCGCTGGGCGAGCCGCGCGAGCACGCGGTACGAGCGCTCCAGCCCGAAGCGCAGCTCGCGCTCGTCCAGCCCGCGGCCCAGCAGGGCGCCCGGGCGGGCCGCTTGCGGGCCGCCGCCCGAGCCGGGGGAGCCCGACAGCACCCAGTCCAGGGCGCTGCCCAGCACCTCCGCGGAGAGCCGCTCGCGGCGCACGGCGTCCAGCCCGAAGTCCGCGAGCCGCTCGACCTGGCCCGCGGCGGCCACCAGGTCGTCCAGCAGCGGCTCCTGCGGCGAGCGCCGCCGCAGCCGGGCCCGCACCGCGGCGACGCGCGCCGCGGTGTAGTGGATGGACGCCTCCGGCACGGACTCCAGGGCGCGCACCGCGCCCGGGCGGTCCCCGCCGGCCAGCCGCACCCGTGCCAGCCCGAACGCGGCGCTGACGTAGCTCGGGTCGGTCGCCCACACCAGCCGGTAGTACTCGGCGGCGTTGTCCAGCTGCCCGAGGACCTCCGCGCACACGCCGAGCGCCAGCTTCGGGGCGGGTTCGCCCGGGAAGGCGTCGTAGACCGCATCGAAGGACAGCGCCGCCGTCTCCTTGTCGCCGCGGACCAGTGCGTGGAGCCCGCGGTACCAGACGATCCGCCAGTCGCCCGGGTGGGCGGCTTCCAGGCTCTCCAGAGCGTGGGACGCCTGCGCCTCCTCGCCCAGTTCCAGCTGGGCGCGGATCCGCCGCAGCCGCAGCTCCGGCGACTCGGCGGGCGCGGTCCGCAGCGCCGCGTGCAGCTCGGCGGGCTGCGAGGCGATCAGGCCCGCGAGGAAGCCCGCGTTGGGGTCGCCGGGGTCGACGAGCGGCACGGGCAGGGCGAGCGCGGCGGCGCGCGTGTCGAGCGCGGCGACGGGGGCGACGGGGGGAGGCGGAGCAGGAGAGGAGGGCGCGCCCCCGAGGGCCGGCCGGGCCGCCGCCCCGGACGGCAGCGCTCTGCGGCCCGCGGCCCGGGCCGCCGGCACCCGCCCGCCCAGCGCCGACACCTCCTCGTCGGCCTCCGCGAACAGGCGGGTGTCCACCACCCGCAGCTCCGGCCCGAACAGCGTGGACAGCGCCGGCCGCGGCCGGCCCGTCTCCAGCGCGACGACCTCCCGCAGCACCCCCGTCAGCTGGTCGGCCATCTCCGCGGCGGACGCGAACCGCCGCGCCGGATCCGGGTCCGTGGCGCGCACGAGCAGCCGGTAGAAGGACTCGTAGCGGGCGAACACCTCGATGTGGTCCGGGTCGGGCAGGCGGTCCGCGAAGACGTTCGTGTAGCCCTGGAAGTCGAAGGTGAGCACGGCGAGCGTACGGGCCACCGTGTACAGGTCGGAGGCGACCGACGGGCCCACCTCGGCGACCTCGGGGGCCTGGTAGCCCACCGTGCCGTAGATCGCGCTGTCGTGGTCGTCCATCCGCCGGACCGCGCCCATGTCGATCAGCTTGAGCTGGTCCTGCTGCTGGATGGCGTTGTCCACCTTGAAGTCGCAGTACAGCAGGTTGCGGCTGTGCAGGTGGCCGAGCGCCTCCAGCGCCTCGATGCCGTACGCGCAGGCCTGCGCCACCGGCAGCGGGTCGCGCCGGCCGTCCGGCGTCCGCCGCGCGTTGGCGATCTCCTTCAGCGACCTGCCGCCGACGTACTCCATGACGATGTAGCCGTCGAGGCTGCCGGTGCGCTGGTCGAGGTGCTCGACGAAGTTGTAGATGCGGACGATGTTGGCGTGCTCGATCTCGGCGAGGAAGCGCCGCTCGGAGACCGCCACCGCCAGGGCGTCCTCGTCGCCGGTGTCCAGCAGGCCCTTGAGCACCACCCAGCGGTCGGACACGGCCCGGTCGATGGCCAGGTAGATCCAGCCGAGCCCGCCGTGCGCGAGGCAGCCCGCCACCTCGTACTGCCCGTGCACCACGTCGCCCGCGCGCAGCTTGGGCACGAAGGAGTACGGGTGGCCGCACTTCGTGCAGAAGCCCTCCGTGCGGCCGGGCCGGTCGCCGCGCGCCCGCCCCACCGGCGCCCCGCAGTCGCCGCGGCTGCAGAAGCGCTTCCGCTCGGGGACCTCCGGGTTCTCCAGGACGGCCGCCCGCGGATCCGGGCGCGGCACCTCCGGGACCTTGACCAGCCCGGCACCCAGCTTCCCGCGGCCCGAACCCGCGGGCACCGAGCCGGAGCTGCGCACCGACACCGCCCGCGACGACGAGGGCGACGAGCCCTCGGAGGCCGGCCGGGAGCGCGACAGCCGCCCCGACACCGAGCGGCGCGACGACGCCGAGCGCGCCGACCCGGACCGGGACGACGAGCCCTGCGAGCCGGAGCCCGCGCTGCCGCTGCCCTTCGAGGACGCGCCCGACGCGCCCGACGCGCCTCCCGTACCCCCCGTGACTCCCGTGGCCGGCGAGCCCACCGACCCGTTCGGCGACACGACCGGCGCCAGGCCGCACGTGTCGCAGTACAGCTCTCCGCCGCCGACGTCCTCGTACGAACCGGCACACCCCGGCCGCTGACACGCCCCGCTCATGACTCCCCCCTCCGGCCCGTGGCCCGCTCCCCGGCACCCGCCGCCAGCGCCTCGGCCAGCGCCTGCTGATAGCGCAGGACGGCCCCCTCGGCGGCGACCAGATCGCACGGCGCACTCCACAGCATGCGCCGCGCCGCGTCGTAGCGCTCGACGAGCAGTGAGTCCTCCGCGAGGCCGTGCCGGGCCGTCTTCGCCTTGTACGCGTCCAGGCGGCCGCGCAGCTCCGCCCGGACCGCCAGCGGGGCCGTCACCGCCGTGAGCGACTCGCGGGCGCGCAGCAGCTCCTCCTCGGCGCGCTGCTCCAGCCCCTCCAGGAGCGGCGACAGCCGGTGCCAGCGCGCGTGCCTGCGGTGGTCGGCGGCGGCCGACAGCTGCTCGTAGAGGGCCGTGGGCGGGCCCGACACGGCCGGCACCACGGAGGCGGCGATCTTCGACAGGACCTCGACGCGCGCCTGCCGGGCCTCGTTGAGCGTGCGGTCCGCGCGCGAGAGGACGTCGCGCACGCGCATCAGCCGCTGCTCGGCGTCCTGCCGGACGTCGAGGACGGCCTCGACCTCCCGGCGGACGTCCTCCAGGGCCCGCGCGGCCCGGTCGTAGCGGGTGGTGTCGGGGCGGCCGCCGCCCGGCGCGGAGCTGGGCGAGGCGCCGGACCAGAAGGCCAGGGGATCCCCTATCACCTCGGCGCGCAGCGCGGCCAGTTCCCGCGTGATCTGCTCCAGGTCGTCGCCGGAGGGGTGCTCGCCGGGGCGCACGCCCACCGAGTGGGCGAGCGAGCGGGTGCGCCGCAGCTCGGCGGCGAGCAGGTCGATGCGGGCGGGCAGCGCGGACCACACGGTGTCGGCGATGACGACGACGTCGAGGGCTTGGGCGTACCAGCCGTTCATGCGGTCCAGCAGCTCCTGCAGGCTCAGCCGCTCGCTGAGCCGTGCGGTCAGCCCCGGCACCCCGGCCGTCAGGCCCGCGGCGCCGGACGCGGCCGTGCTCGGGGAGGCCAGGGTGATGCCGGATCCGCGCAGCAGTTCGGTGAGCTCGGACAGCTCGCCCTGGGTGGGCCAGCGGCGGCGGGCGCGCAGCTCGCGGGCGGTGGTCAGGGCGGCCGTGTAGGCGTCGAAGTACGCCCACAGCTGCCCGATGAGGGCCTCGGCGGCCGCCCACCGGCTCCTGGTCTCGCCGGTGAGCTCCGCCCCCTCCAGCAGGCGCCGCCCCGCGTGGTCCTGGAGGGCGAGCAGCGAGGACTCGACGGCCTCGTGCTCCGCGCCGAGCCTGGCCAGCGCGCGGTCCGCCTCCTCGCGGGTCAGGGCCGGCCCGGTGGGCTCCGCGACCGCCATCGATCCCCTCTCTCCTGTCCGCCGCCCGCGCCGCGGGCCGATCCGTTACGGCAGTGCTCCCCGGCCCGCCGTCAGTCCCGGTACTGGGGAACCGGCGGGCCGGTGATCCCCTTCAGGTCGCTGGCGAGCCACCTCTCGTACGCCTTCATCCAGAGGCTCGCGGCGCCGCCGCTGCGGTAGTCCTCCAGGACCTTGTTGACACGGCGTACCAGGTCCGTGTCCGCGAGGTTCATCGCCACGCCGTACGGTTCGGTGGTGAACGGCTTTCCGACGAGCTGCACGGACGGGTCCTGGGCCGCCTGGCCGGCCGCCAGCGCCCTGTCGTTGACCACCGCGTCGACCTCGCCGAGCTGGAGCCGCACCAGGCAGTCCAGCTGGTTGGGGACGGTCAGCAGGGACGAACCGTGCGGTTCCTCCCGGACCTTGAGCTCGGCCGTGGACCCCTCCGCCGTACAGACCTTCTTCCCCTTCAGCGAGTCGTCGAACGCGGTCACCGGTGACCCCTTGGGAACCATGACCTGCTGCCCGGACTCGAAGTACGCGGTGGAGAACGCCACTTGCTTGATCCGGTCGCAGGTGATGGTCATCGTGCGGGCGACGATGTCCACCTTGCCCGTCCGGAGGGCGGGTATGCGCCGGCTCGTGGGGATCGCGAGAAAGGTGACCTTCTCGGGGTCGCCGAGGATGTCCTTGGCGACGGCCCGGACGAGGTCGATGTCGAAGCCGCTCAGCTCGCCGTCTGCGGGGTTGCGGTAGCCCCAGTGGTAGCTGTTCTGGTCGACGCCCGCGATCAGCCGGCCGCGGGCCTTGATGCGCTGCACGGCCGGGCCGTCCGTCCCGCCCGAGGGTCGCAGGCTCGCCTCGGGGTCGCTGCACTGCGCGGCTGCGGCTGCGGCTGCGGCTGCGGCCTCCGGGCCGGGGGCGGGCGCGGCGTGCGCGGCGGACGAGGAGCGCTCCGGCCGGC
>NZ_PXWG01000240.1 GCF_003011965.1 Streptosporangium nondiastaticum | reverse complement strand
GGGGCTGGCCCTGGGCGAGGTGGAGGCGGCCGTGGGCGGGCTCGCCGCGCTCGGCCGGCTGGACGCGACGGAGACGGCGACCCTGCTCGACCTGGTCCGCGAGCGGTACGCGGCGGGGCCGGCCCCGCACGCGCCGGAGGACCTCGACGGCTCCCTGGCCGGCGGCGTCGCGGCCGTGATCGCGGGCGAGTACGGCCTGGACGCCGTGCCGCTGGGGGTCGAGGCGGCGTGCGCGTCGTCGCTCGCCGCGCTGGACGTGGCGGTGGGCCGGCTGCGCTCCGGAAGCGTGGACTACGCGCTGGCGGGCGGCGTCGAACTGCCCTGCAACGCCCGGGACATGGTGCTGTGCTCGGCGCTGGGGCTGCTCTCGCACGGGCGGATCACCCCGTTCGACTCCGCGGCGGACGGCTTCACGCCGGGCGACGGCTGCGCGCTGTTCCTGCTCAAGCGCTACGCGGACGCCCGGCGCGACGGGGACGCGATCCACGGCCTGCTGTGCGGGATCGGCGCGTCGAACGACGCGAAGTCCCTGATCGCCCCCGACGCGGACGGCCAGGTGCGGGCGATGCGCCAGGCGTTCGGCCAGGCGGGCTTCGACCCGGCCGACGTGGGCTACCTGGAGGCGCACGGCACCGGAACCCGCGTGGGCGACCGGGTCGAGATCGCCGCGGTCGCGCGGGTGTATGCCAGCCCGCACCGGCGGCGGCCGCTGGAGATCGGCTCCGCCAAGTCGTTCTTCGGCCACACCTTCGCGGCGGCGGGCGCCGCCGGGCTGCTGCGCGCGCTCCACGCCCTGCGGACCGGGGTGCTGCCGGCCAACGCGGGCCTCACCACCGTCAATCCGGAGCTGGACCTGGACCGCGTGCCCGCGCGCGTCTCCACGGCGACCGGGCCGTGGGAATCCGCCCCCGGGCGGCCGCGGCGCGCGGGCGTCAGCTCCTTCGGTACCGGCGGCATCAACTATCACGTGCTGATCGAGGAACACCTGGACGGGCCACGATGAACTTCGACTTCGACACCGAGACCGCGGAGATGCGCGACATGGTCGTGCGCTTCGCCCGGCGCGACCTCGGCGACGGCACGGCGGCGCACGACCCGGACGACTTCCGGCGCCGCTGGCAGCTCGCGGGAAAGCAGGGCCTCACCGGGGCGAGCGTGCCCGCCGCGTACGGCGGCAGCGGGCTCGGCGCCGTCACGACCGCGGCGCTGATGGAGGCCCTCGGCTACGGGTCCGCCGACCAGGGCTTCGCGTTCTCCGTCGCGGCGCACCTGTTCGCGGCCGTCATGCCGATCACCGAGTTCGGCACCGAGGAGCAGAAGCAGCGCTGGCTGCCGCCCCTCGCCTCGGGCGAGGCGATCGCGGCGCACGCCATCACCGAGCCCGAGGCCGGCTCCGACGCCCTGAACCTGCGGACGCGCGCCGAGCGCAAGGGCGACGCGTACGTGCTGAACGGCAGCAAGTGCTTCACCACCAACTCCCCCGTGGCCGACGTGTTCGTGCTGCAGGCGGCGACGTCGCCCGGGGGCGGCTTCTTCGGCCTGACGACCTTCGTCCTGGCGGCGGACACGCCCGGCCTGACGGTGGGGCCGCGCTACGACAAGGTGGGCCTGCGGGGCTCGCCGATGGCGGACGTGTACCTCACGGACTGCGTGGTGCCGGCGGCGGACGTCCTCGGCGAGGAGGGCTCCGGCGCGGGCATCTTCTCCTCGTCGATGAAGTGGGAGCGCACGTGCCTGTTCGCCACCTACCTCGGGGCGATGCGGCGCGTGCTGGAGTCGACCGTGGAACACGCCCGGGAGCGCGAGCAGTTCGGCCGGGCCATCGGCGGCTTCCAGGCCGTCAGCCACCGCATCGTCGACATGACGCTGCGGCTGGAGTCGGCCCGGCTGATGCTCTACAAGGCCGCGTGCGGGCTGGACGCGGGCAGCGACGACGAGATCGCGCCCGCGCTGGCGAAGCTCGCGGTGAGCGAGGCGGCCGTGCAGCTCGGGCTGGACGCCGTGCAGCTGCGCGGCGCGCTCGGGATCCTCGGCGGCGAGGCCGAGACGTTTCTGCGGGACGCCCTGCCCTCCCGCATCTTCTCCGGCACCAACGAGATCCAGAAGAACAATGCCGCCCGCGCCCTGGGCCTGGCCGGCCGGCGCTCCCGAAAGCTCCGGCATCCGTGAACCGCATGGGAATACAGAAGGGACTTCCGGCATCGTGGACCTGATTGTGCACCGAATTCGGCTCCGCCCCGGCGTCACACCCGGCCGTTTCGAAACCTGGGTACGGGAGACCGACTACGCGACCTGTCCGGAACTCCCGAGCGTGCTGTCATTCAGCGTGCAGCGGGTTTCCGGTGACCCGTCCGCACCGGTGCACTTCTTCGAAGTCATCAAAGTGCGCAGCCGGGCCGAGTTCGAGCGGGACACCACGAGTCCCGCCTTCGGCCGGCTGGTCGCGGATTTCGGGGAAATGGCCGAGGTGGTGGACGAACTCGCCGGGGTGCGCGTGGAGCCCGGATACCGTGCCGCCGTGGGCTGACGGGCTCCGCGCGGCGGCGCCCGGCGGGTCAGGGGCGGCGCTCCACCTGCCGCTCCATGGCGTCGATCAGCCCCGTCTCGTAGGCGATGGCGACGGCCCGGGCGCGGGTCCCGGCGTCCAGCTTCCGCAGGACGTGGTGGACGTGGGAGCGGACCGTGGTGTTGGAGATCGAGAGCTTCTCGGCGATCTCCGCGTTGGACCGGCCCTGCGCGAGCAGCAGCATCACCTCGGCCTCGCGCGGGGTCAGGGCGCCGGCCGGCGGCGCGGCGGGGGCGGGGGGCTGCTCGGTGCGGAGCTGGTCGAGCGCCTTGCGGGCGGTCAGCGGGGCGACGATGGCGTCGACCTCGATGACCGTCTTGATCATGCGGATGAGTTCCTCCGGCGGGTCCTCCAGGGAGAGCACGGCGCGGACGCCGATGCGCAGCGCCTCGAAGGCCCTGGAGGTGGTGTCGGGCCGGGCGAGCAGGATGACCTTGGCCATCCCGGAGAGTTCGGCGAGTTCGTGGGTGTCGTCGATGCTGAGCGCCGGGGCCACGACGACAATGGCGTCCGGCGTCATCTCCTTGGCGGCCGCCACCGTGCTGCGCACGGAAGTTTTCGTATGTGCTTCCAGGCCGTGCTGGCCCAGCAGTGCCTGCATACCCGCGCCCAGGATGAGCTTGTCGCAGCACAGCAGTATGCGCATACTCATCGAGCCTGCTTCCAGTAAACGGAACGGTTCCTAACGGAGTCGCTTCGGGGAGCAGGCGCTATTGTGGCCGACGGGGTAGAGGGGGTGAAGAGCACCCGAGTCCCCCCGCCGGCGGTGCGATGGCTGATTGACGTCATCTCCGTGGCCACGGCTTCCCCCTGAACGTCTCACCCGACTGTACGCCAGCGGCAACTGACGGCCGGGCGTCCCGCCAGGTTTTGGCGGGAATCTGTCACGGTAAAGACTGCGGCAAGGGAGCAGTATCCCCGACCCCGCGGCGTACGCGATCGGGGCCTGGCCGGAATGCTCCGTTGCTTTCCCGTCCCCGGTTCAGACCGTGCGGTGGTCCGCGGCGCCGTGGCTCCTGGGCGCCGGCGGGAAGGCCGTACGGGGCCGGCCCACGCGGCTCGCGAAGAAGAGCCTGCCGGAAAGGCCCAGCTGGTCCTGGAGCATCGTGCGCAGGGAGTCGTGCTGCAGGACGACGCTCAGCGGGTGCAGGGCGAGACCCGCGGACGCCGCGTACAGCCAGTAGTCGGCGATGCGCGCGCCGCCCCGGAAGGCGTCGGCGACCCCGGGGGACTCGTCGGCGAAGTGCATCAGGACGACGGCGGGGGTGCGCCGGACCTCGGCGGCCAGTCCGCCGGCGAGCGAGCGGTCATAACCGAACCGGCACAGGAATTTCATCACCGGCGGAGCGAGGGCGATCCGCTTGGCGATCCGCTGCCGGGCCGACATCGGTCCGAAAAGCTGCGTCGCGGGGAAGCCGTCGCCGTGCGCGCGGACCGCCGCCGGGCTCCACCGGATGTAGGAGTGGGTTTCCCGCCAGGCGGCCGGGTGGCTGAAATCGATTCCCCCGTGGTGGGCCAGGAACTCGGCGAACATGCCACGTTCATGATTCTCCGTCAGATGCTGTACGAGTATGGCGGGGCCCCCCGCGGGCGTCCGGCGCGCGAGGTCGCCGAGCAGCCCCGGGGAGAGCGGCTCGTCGTCGTACGGGCCGCGGTTGGTGCGGCGGGCGCGGGCCGCGGCGTCCAGGGCGGGCAGGCTCTCGGCCGGCTCCCCGGTGCGGCGCAGCGCGGCCGTCCACAGCAGCGACCAGTCGCGCGGCCACGGGCCGCCGGGCAGGCGCGCGTCCGCGGCTCCCCCCGCCTCGTGGGCCCGTTCCCGGACGAGCGTCCAGCCCTGCGCGGCCAGGGCCCGGCAGAGCATGCGCCAGTACGCGGCGCAGCTCAGCCGCATCTCCAGGGTGTGGGCGGGCAGGGCCGTGAGGCTGCGCCGGCGGTCGGCGGCGAGCGCCAGGTAGACGGTGGAGCCGTCGTCGGGACAGCCGAGCAGGTCGGCCGCGGCGCGGCGCGCCGGCCGGCTCTCCAGGCGGGCCAGCGCCCAGGGCTGGCAGTTGTGCGAGGAGGGGCTGAGGGCGGCGATCCCGGTGGCGCGGCGCAGCGCCTCGGGGAAGGACTCGCCGAGGCCGGGGGTCCGGGAGGGGGTCGGTGTCATGGGTCCGCTCATCACGTCCATACCAGGGCGAGGAAGTATCCGTCGATGCGCCGGGCCCAGCCGTGCGGCCGGGTGTGGCCCGCCGAGGGGGCGTGGCGCAGGAGTCCGGGGCCGGGACGCCACGTGAAGCCGTGGTCCTGGTGCCAGGTGTGCAGGGCGACCTCGCGGGGGTCGACGCGCAGCCCGAACCCGTAGTGCTTGAGCACCGCCTCCTTGCAGGCCCAGCGCAGCGGCAGGGGCATGGTGGCGAGGCGGCGGCGGTCGGGGTCGGCGTGGGCCGCGACCCGGTGGTCGCCGGCGGTCAGCATGCCGGCGAGCAGGGGCGGCATGCGGCGCTCGTGCTCCAGGTCGACGCCGACGGGGCGCGGCCCGCACACGGCCACGGCGAAGTCGCCGGAGTGCGAGAGGCCCACGTCGACGGGGGCGTTGACGACGGGCCTGCCGGCGCGGAGCCCGTGCGCGACGGCGCCGACGCGGATGTCGCGGGTGCGTCCCGTCCGGTGCCCGTGCCGCCGGCCGTGGGCGAGGACGCCGTGCTTGACGGCGAGGCGGCCGGCGAGCCATTCGTAGCGCCGCTCGGGCCGGCGCAGGCCCGCGG
>NZ_PXWG01000023.1 GCF_003011965.1 Streptosporangium nondiastaticum | reverse complement strand
GCGCTGCGCGCCGCCGGGTTCTCCGTCCGCACCGTCCTCGGTGCGGACGCCCCCGACGCCCTGCGCAGGGCCCGTGAGGCCGTGGCGGGCGGCACCGGGGCCCTGATAGCCGTCGGCGGCGACGGCATGACCTCGCTCGCCCTCCAGGCCGTCGCCGGCACCCCCGTCCCGCTCGGCGTCGTCGCCGTCGGCACCGGCAACGACTTCGCCCGCGCCGCCGGGCTGCCCGTCCGGGACCCCGCCGCGGCCGGCCGGCTCATCGCCGCGTCCCTCAAGGGCGACGGCGGCCGGCCGGTGGACCTCGGCCTGGCCGGCGGGACGTACTTCGCGACCGTCCTCGCCTCCGGCTTCGACTCGCGCGTCAACGACCGCGGCAACCGGATGCGCTTCCCCGCGGGCCGGCTCCGCTACGACCTGGCGGTGATCGCCGAGCTCGCGGCGCTGCGCCCCGTCCCGTACCGGATCCGGCTGGACGACGGCCCGGAGCTGGAGACCGAGGCCACCCTCGTCGCCGTCGGCAACAGCTCCTCGTACGGCGGCGGCATGCGGATCTGCGCGGAGGCCCGCACCGACGACGGGCTGTTCGACGTCACCGTCGTCGGCCCCTGCAGCCGCACGACCCTCCTGAAGGTCTTCCCGAAGGTCTACCGCGGCACCCACCTAGGCCACCCCGCCGTCACGGTGCACCGCGTCGCGAAGATCGCCCTGAGCGCCCCGGGGGTCACCGCCTACGCGGACGGCGAGCCGCTCGGCCCGCTCCCGCTGACCGCCGAGACCGTGCCGGGGGCCGTACGGCTGCTCGGTGCCGCACGGCCGCCCGGAGCTGCGTAAAGGGAGTTCCCCGCCGGATGGGGGAGCTCCATAAAGATCAGGTGCCTGTCAGAGGTCACCGGTAGGCTCGTACACAAGATGACCGACGACATGTCCCCTGCTGAGCGCTACGCCCTTTCGCGGGTCCGCGCCGCCGAGCAGGCCACCGCGCTCGCACAGTTCCGCGAGATGTACGACTTCGAGCTGGACCCGTTCCAGATAGAGGCCTGCAAGGCCCTGGAGGCCGGGAAGGGCGTCCTGGTCGCCGCGCCGACCGGCTCGGGCAAGACCATCGTGGGCGAGTTCGCCGTCCACCTGGCCCTCACCCAGGGCCGCAAGTGCTTCTACACGACGCCCATCAAGGCCCTGTCGAACCAGAAGTACGGCGATCTCGTCCGGCGCTACGGCGCCGCCAAGGTCGGCCTGCTGACCGGCGACAACAGCGTCAACGCCGACGCCCCGGTGCTCGTGATGACCACCGAGGTCCTGCGCAACATGCTCTACGCCAACTCGCAGGCGCTCATCGGCCTGGGCTACGTGGTCATGGACGAGGTGCACTACCTCTCCGACCGCTTCCGCGGCGCCGTCTGGGAGGAGGTCATCATCCACCTCCCGGACTCGGTGACCCTCGTCTCCCTCTCGGCCACCGTCTCCAACGCCGAGGAGTTCGGCGACTGGCTGGACACCGTGCGCGGCGACACCGAGGTGATCGTCTCCGAGGAGCGCCCCGTCCCGCTGTGGCAGCACGTGCTGGCCGGCCGGCGGATCTACGACCTCTTCGAGGAGGAGACCGACCACGGCGGCCGCGGCGCCGCGCGCCGCGAGGTCAACCCCGACCTCCTGCGCATGGCCCGCATGGAGAACAGCCGCACGTACAACCCGCGGGAGCGGCGCCGCGGCAAGATGGTGCGCGAGGCCGACCGCGAGCGCGAGCGCCGGCAGCGCAGCCGGATCTGGACGCCCGGCCGCCCCGAGGTCATCGAGCGCCTCGACGCCGAGGGCCTGCTGCCCGCCATCACCTTCATCTTCAGCCGCGCCGGCTGCGAGGCCGCCGTCCAGCAGTGCCTCTACGCCGGCCTGCGGCTCAACGACGACGCGGCCCGCGCCAGGGTCCGGGAGGTCGTCGAGGAGCGCTGCGCCTCCATCCCCGACGAGGACCTGCACGTCCTCGGCTACTTCGAGTGGCTGGAGGGCCTGGAGCGCGGCATCGCCGCCCACCACGCCGGCATGCTGCCGACCTTCAAGGAGGTCGTCGAGGAGCTCTTCGTCAAGGGCCTCGTCAAGGCCGTCTTCGCCACCGAGACCCTGGCGCTCGGCATCAACATGCCGGCCCGCTCGGTGGTCCTGGAGAAGCTCGTCAAGTGGAACGGCGAGACCCACGCGGACATCACGCCCGGCGAGTACACCCAGCTCACGGGCCGCGCGGGGCGGCGCGGCATCGACGTCGAGGGCCACGCCGTGGTGCTGTGGCAGCGCGGCATGGACCCGGCCGCGCTCGCCGGCCTCGCCGGCACCCGCACCTATCCGCTGCGCTCCAGCTTCAAGCCCTCGTACAACATGGCGGTCAACCTCGTCTCGCAGTTCGGGCGGCACCGCTCGCGCGAGCTGCTGGAGACGTCGTTCGCCCAGTTCCAGGCCGACAAGTCGGTCGTCGGCATCTCCCGGCAGGTGCAGAAGAACGAGGAGGGCCTGGCGGGCTACCGCGAGGCCATCACCTGCCACCTCGGCGACTTCGAGGAGTACGCCCGGCTCCGCCGCGAGCTGAAGGACCGCGAGACCGAGCTGGCCAAGCAGGGCGCCGTGCAGCGGCGCGCCGCCGCGGCGACGGCCCTGGAGCGGCTCAAGCCCGGTGACGTCATCCACGTGCCGACCGGGAAGTACGCGGGCCTGGCCCTCGTGCTCGACCCCGGCGTGCCGCCCGCCCGGGCGGACCGGCACCGCGGCTTCGACCACTACGACGGGCCGCGCCCGCTGGTGCTCACTGCCGAGCGGCAGGTCAAGCGGCTCGCCCCGATCGACTTCCCGGTGCCGGTGGAGCCGCTGGAGCGGATGCGGATCCCCAAGTCCTTCAACCCGCGCTCCCCGCAGTCCCGCCGCGACCTGGCCTCCGCGCTGCGCACCAAGGCCGGGCACATCGTGCCCGACCGGCACCGCAAGGCCCGCTCCGCCGCCACGGACGACACCGAGATCGCCCGGCTGCGCACGGCCATCCGCGCGCACCCCTGCCATGGCTGCGACGAGCGCGAGGACCACGCCCGCTGGGCCGAGCGCTACCACCGGCTGCTGCGGGACACCCGCCAGCTGGAGCGGCGCATCGAGGGCCGGACGAACACCATCGCCCGCACCTTCGACCGGATCTGCGCGCTCCTGACCGACCTGGACTACCTGCACGGGAGCGAGGTCACCGAGCACGGCAAGCGGCTCGCCCGGCTCTACGGCGAGCTCGACCTGCTGGCCTCGGAGTGCCTGCGCGACGGCGTGTGGGAAGGCCTGAAGCCGGCCGAGCTGGCGGCGTGCGCCTCCGCGCTGGTCTTCGAGGCCCGCACGGCCGACGACGCGGCCCCGCCGAAGCTGCCCGCGGGCCCCGCGAAGGACGCCCTCGGCGAGATGGTCCGCATCTGGGGCCGGCTGGACGCCCTGGAAGAGCAGCACAGGATCAACCAGACGGAAGGCGTCGGCCAGCGCGAGCCGGACCTGGGCTTCGCCTGGGCCGCGTACCGCTGGGCGTCCGGGCACAGCCTGGACGAGGTGCTGCGGGAGGTCGAGATGCCCGCGGGCGACTTCGTCCGGTGGTGCAAGCAGCTGATCGACGTGCTCGGCCAGATCGCGGCGGCGGCGCCGCAGGAGGGCAGCACGGTGGCGCGGAACGCGCGCCGTGCGGTCGACGGGCTGCTGCGGGGCGTTGTGGCGTACTCGTCGGTGGGCTGAGCGGGCCGGGCCGGGCGGCCGGGCCCGGGTGGCTGAGCCCGCTCGGCACCGCCGGTCACGTGGCCGTGGGCTGATCACCGCTGCGGCGGAGGAACTTTCCCCTGACCCGCCCCTTCCCGAAACCCCTGCGGGGGGCTATGGAGGGGCGGGCCGGGTGCCCGCGGTTATGCTGCCGCAGCCCCCTCCTGCTCCGCCTCCACCTGCTGGTTCCACTCACGCTTGGACGCCTGCCAGCCGTCCTCGTCGTGGCCCCGGCGCCAGTAGCCGGAGATGGACAGCCGCTCGCGCGGCACCTCCCGCTCCACGCGCAGGTAGCGGCGCAGCTCCTTCACGAAACCCGCCTCGCCGTGCACGAAGGCCTGGACGTCACCGGCGGGAAAGTCGAGCCCGCGGACGGCCGCGACCAGCGCCTCGCCGACGGGCGCGGCGCCGCGGTGCAGCCACGTGACCTCGACGCCCGCGGCGAGCTCCAGCTTCTGCTCCTCCTCCGGGCCCGCGACCTCGACGAAGGCGTGGACGCGCGCGCCCGCGGGGATCCGCTCCAGGGACGCGGCGATCGCCGGCAGCGCGCTCTCGTCGCCCGCCAGCAGGTGCCAGCCGGCGGCCGGGTCGGGGGAGTAGGCGCCGCCGGGGCCGCGGAAGAGCACCTCGGCGCCGGGCTCAACGGAGGCCGCCCACGGGCCGGCCAGGCCCTCGTCGCCGTGGACGACGAAGTCGATGGCGAGCTCGCGCGCCGCGCGGTCGAAGGAGCGCACCGTGTAGGTGCGGGTCCGCGGCCAGTGCTCGTGGGGCAGCTCGCGGCGGATGACCTCCATGTCGAACGACTCGGGGTAGGTGACGCCGGGCACGGGGAAGACGAGCTTCACGTAGTGGTCGGTGTGCTCACCGGCGCCGAAGTCCGCGAGCCCCTCGCCGCCGAGGACCAAGCGCACCATGTGCGGCGTCAGCCGCTCGGTGCGCAGGACGTGCGCGCGGTGGAGCTTCGGCTGCTTCCGGACGGGACGGTCTGCCATGGCTGTCTCCCCTGATCCCCTGATCCTGAAAAGTTAGGTCCGCCTAACTTAACAAAGTTAGGCGGACCCGGCCCAGCGACTCACCCGCCGAGAACGCCCAGCAGCCGCTGCAGCGACCCGCCCAGCCCCCACCGCTCCGCCAGCGCCTCCAGCACCTCCGGGTCCCGCGGCTCCGCCGGCAGCGCCGCGTCGAACGGCGCCAGCGGGACGTCGGCCGCCACCCGCACGACCTTCGGCGCCACCGCCAGATACGGCTTGGCCTCGGCCAGCCGCTTGCGCTGCGCGGGGGTCAGCTTCGCCGCCGGGTCGTCCACGGCCGCCAGGATCCCCGCCAGGTCGCCGAAGGAGGCCAGCAGCTTCGCGGCCGTCTTCTCGCCGACGCCCGGCACGCCCGGCAGGCCGTCGCTGGGGTCGCCGCGCAGCAGCGCCAGGTCCGCGTAGCCGGCGCCGTCCACCCCGTACTTCTCGCGCAGCAGGGTCTCGTCGACCGGCTGCAGCGTGCCGACGCCCTTGACCGGATACAGCACGCGCACCCCGCGCCGGTCGTCCACCAGCTGGTAGAGGTCGCGGTCGCCCGTGACGATGTCGACCGGGCCCGCGGCGCGGCCCGCGAGCGTGCCGATCACGTCGTCGGCCTCGTAGCCCACGGCGCCGACCCGGGCGATGCCGATCGCGTCGAGCACCGCCTCGATGACCGGGACCTGTGGCGAGAGGGTGTCCGGCACCTCCTCCTCGTCCGGCCCGGAGGCCGTCTCCTCGGCCACCCGGTGGGCCTTGTACGAGGGGATGAGCTCGACCCTCCAGTGCGGCCGCCAGTCGAAGTCCATGCAGGCCACGAGGTCGTCCGGGTGGTGGTCCTGGACGAGGCGGGCGATGAAGTCGAGCAGGCCGCGCACGGCGTTCACCGGGGTGCCGTCGGGGGCTCGGACGGAGTCCGGCACGCCGAAGTAGGCGCGGAAGTACAGGGAAGCGGTGTCGAGGAGCATCAGGCGTCGCGTCACGCTCCGATCATGCCGCAGAGCACTGACACGCCCCCGGCAGCCCCACCCCGCCGATGTGAACCGGGTCACTGTTCCGTTTGCCCGTATTGATCGGGGGCAGGCGCGGCACCGGAGCGGACCCGGTCCTCGGCACGTGTGCCTGGAAGCGGGCACGCGGACCGATTGCCGCACCGCTCCACGGCCCTGCCACCCGGGGGAGGCAGGGCCGTCGTGAGTTCGACCCGAGAGGTGTATGTGTCCAGGCTCCAGGCCGAGCATCTGTACAAGGTGTTCGGCAGACGACCCGAAGCCGCCGTCCAACGGCTCGAAGGCGGCGCCGACCGCGACGAGCTGCGCGCCGACGGCACCACCGCAGCGGTCATCGACGCCTCGTTCGAGGTCGAGGCCGGCCAGATCTTCGTGGTGATGGGGCTGTCCGGATCCGGCAAGTCCACCCTCCTGCGCATGCTCAACGGCCTGCTGGAGCCGACCGCCGGACGCGTCCTCTTCGACGGCCAGGACCTGACCGCGCTGGCCCCGCGCGACCTGCGCGCCGTGCGCTCGCGAAAGATCAGCATGGTCTTCCAGCACTTCGCGCTGTTCCCGCACCGCAGCGTGCTGGAGAACGCGGCCTACGGCCTGGAGGTCCAGGGCGTGCCGCGCGCGGAGCGCCAGGAGCGCGCCGCCGAGGCGCTGGAGCTCGCGGGGCTGGGGGGTTGGGAGACTTCCTGGCCCGACCAGCTCTCGGGCGGCATGCAGCAGCGCGTCGGCCTCGCCCGCGCGCTCGCCACCGACGCGGACCTGCTGCTGATGGACGAGTCCTTCAGCGCCCTCGACCCGCTGATCCGCCGCGACATGCAGGACCAGCTCCTGGACCTGCAGACCCGGCTGAAGAAGACCATCGTCTTCATCACCCACGACCTCAACGAGGCCATGCGTCTCGGCGACCGGATCGCCGTCATGCGCGACGGCCGGATCGTGCAGAACGGCACCGCGGAGGACATCCTCGTGCGCCCGGCCAACGACTACGTGGCCTCGTTCATCCAGGACGTCGACCGCAGCCGGGTGCTGACCGCCGGCTCGATCATGAACACGCAGGCCGGAGCCCCGGACGGCGCCGCCACCGTGCCCGCCGCGACGCCCGTCGCCGAGCTGTTCACGCCGCTCGCCCGCAGCACGGACCCCGTCACCGTCACCGACGAGCAGGGCGAGCCGGCCGGCGTCGTCACGCGCGACCTGCTGCTCGCCGCCCTCGGCGAGGAGCCGGAGGTCGTGCCCGCCCCGCGGACCCCCGGGGCCGCGGAGACCGGGAAGTCCCCGGCGGCGGGGAAGCCCGCGGAGACCGGCGAGCCCGCGGAGGGCGCCACGCCTGCCCGCGCCGACGAGGCGGAGGTGAGCGCCCGTGCCTAGGATCCACCTCGGAAGCTGGGCGGAGAGCGCCGTCAGCTGGCTGCAGACCCACCTGAGCTGGCTCTTCGACGCCATCAACACCGTCCTGACCGGCATGTACGACGGCGTGAACGCCGTCCTCGGCGGTCCCGACCCGCTGCTCATGGCCGGCATCCTGGCCGTCGTCGCCTGGTGGCTGCGCGGCCTCCTGCCCGCCGTGCTCACCTTCGCCGGCTTCGCTCTGGTCGACTCCTTCGGCCTGTGGGAAGCCGCGATGGCGACCCTCTCGCTCGTCCTCGTCGCGAGCCTGATCACCCTGCTCGTCGCCGTGCCGCTCGGCATCTGGGCGGCGCGCAGCAGCAAGGTCAGCGGGGTGCTGCGCCCCGCGTTGGACGTCATGCAGACGATGCCGGCGTTCGTCTACCTCATCCCCGGCGTCATGTTCTTCTCGATCGGGCCGATCCCCGGCCTGATCGCGACCGTCGTGTTCTCCATGCCGCCCGGCGTGCGCATGACCGAGCTGGGCATCCGGCAGGTCGACGGCGAGCTCGTCGAGGCCGCGACGGCCTTCGGCACCACGCCGCGCGACACCCTGACCCGGGTGCAGCTGCCGCTCGCCCTGCCCACGATCATGGCGGGCGTCAACCAGGTGATCATGCTGGCCCTGTCCATGGTGGTCATCGCCGGCATGGCGGGCGCGGGCGGCCTCGGCGAGGCCGTGTACGCGGCCGTCACCAAGGTCGACATCGGCGGCGGCGTCGAGAGCGGCCTGGCCGTCGTCGTCCTCGCCATCTACCTGGACCGGATGACCGGCGCCCTCAACCAGCGGGTCTCCCCGCTCGGCCGCCGCGCCGCCGCCAAGGCCGCGGCCGCCGCCCGCGGGCTCGCCGTCCTGCGCTACCGGCCCGGCACGGCCGTCGCCACCGTCGGCGTCGTCGTCCTCGCGCTGGTCGCGGGCGGCATGAACCTCGCCCGCAGCGGCGACGACCGGCAGAGCGTGGCCGCGGGCGCGAACATCGGCCAGGGCCGGGGCATCAAGCTCGGCTACTTCCCGTGGGACGAGGCCGTCGCCACCACGTACCTGTGGCAGAACATCCTGGAGGACCGCGGCTACAAGCCGGACGTCAAGCAGCTCGACCCCGGGCCGCTCTACACCGCGCTGGCCCAGGGCCAGATGGACGTCCAGTTCGACGCCTGGCTGCCCACGACCCACAAGCAGTACATGGACCGCTACCGCGACAAGCTCACCGACCTGGGCGCCTGGTACGGGCCCACGTCGCTGGAGCTGTCCGTGCCCGACTACGTCAAGGGCGTGGACTCGCTGGAGGACCTCAAGGGCAAGAGCGGCCTGTTCGGCGGGAAGATCGTCGGCATCGAGTCCAGCGCGGGCATGATGGGCACGCTCAACGACAAGGTCCTCAAGGAATACGGCCTGGACGGCGAGTACAAGGTCGTCTCCTCGTCCACCTCCTCGATGCTCGCCGACCTCGACCGGGCCATCAAGAAGAAGGAGCCCATAGTCACCACCCTCTGGTCGCCCCACTGGGCCTACGGCAAGCACCAGCTGAAGAAGCTCAAGGACCCCAAGGGCGCCTGGGGCAAGGGCGAGGAGATCCACGCCGTCGGCAAGAAGGACTTCGGCAAGGACTTCCCCGAGGTCACCGCCTGGCTGAAGGACTTCAAGCTGTCCGAGAAGGACCTCGCCTCCCTGGAGGTCGCGATCCAGGACGGCGGCAAGGGCAAGGAGAAGGCGTCCGCCCGCGGCTGGCTGGACGCCCACCCGGGCCTGGCCGACAAGCTCGCACCTGTCAGCCACTGACGAACGGGCGTACGGTGGGGCGGTGGTCCCGCACAGGAGCAGCCGCCCCGCCGTACGCCGAGTCGTCTCCCTCGTCCCCTCCCTGACCGAGGCCGTCGCCGCGACCGAGCCCGGGCTGCTCGTGGGCGCCACCGACTGGTGCGACCACCCCGCGGACCTCGGCGTCGTGCGGATCGGCGGGACGAAGAACCCCGACACGGCGCGGATCGCCGCCCTCGCGCCCGACCTCGTCCTCGCCAACGAGGAGGAGAACCGCACCCCCGACCTCGGCGCGCTGCGCGCCGCCGGGCTGGACGTGCTGGTCACCGAAGTCCGCACGCTGCCCCAGGCGTTCGCGGAGCTGGAACGGGTCCTGGTGCGCGGCTGCGGGCTCGCCCGGCCCGCCTGGCTCGCCGACGCGGAGGACGCGTGGCGGGACGTACGGGCCGCCGGGCCCGCCGTCCCGGCCGTGGTGCCGGTGTGGCGGCGGCCCTGGATGGTCCTCGGCCGGGACACCTTCGCCGGCGACCTCCTCGCCCGGCTCGGCGTCGCCAACGTCCACGCCGGCCACCCCGAGCGCTATCCGCGCATCCCCCTCGACGAGCTCAACGCGTGCGGCGCCGAGCTCGCCGTCCTGCCCGACGAGCCCTACCGCTTCACGCACGACGACGGCCCGGAGTCCTTCCCCGGGCTGCCGTGCGCGCTCGTCAGCGGGCGTCACCTCACGTGGTACGGACCCTCACTGACGGAAGCTGCTGGGGTACTGGGCGCGGCGCTGCGAGCAGCCGGCCGCTGACCAGGCCGTGCGCGGTGCGGGCGGCCGCGACCGCCCAGGCCGCCACCAGCAGCGCGTACAGGCCGACGGCCAGCCAGGTCAGGGCGTGCAGGCCGGTGTGGCGGGCGAGACCCGCGGCGCCGGTGACGCAGGTGCCGATGGGGAAGGTGAAGGCCCACCAGGTCATCGCGAAGCCCATGCCGCGTCGGAACGCCCGCAGCACCATGGCCGCGGCCAGCGCCAGCCACAGCAGCGCGAAGCCCATCACGGGGGTGCCGTAGAGCACGGCGAACGGCGCCGCGGCGTGCGCGTACGGGGCGGGCAGCGCACCCCGCGCGGCGTCGGCGAGGTTGCCGACGGCGGTGGTCGACTGGCCCAGCGGGCCCAGGACGAGGAAGAGGGCCGGGGTCAGCGCGAGCGGCAGCGGGCCGTGGTGGATCAGCCGCGCGAAGACCGCGGGCAGGATCAGCAGGGTCGCCAGCAGGCTCATCCCGAAGAGCGCGTAGCAGGCCAGCACCATGGCCGCCTGCCACTGGCCGGCGGGGAGGTGCGGCACGAGGGCCGGGCCCAGCGCCGCCGAGACCATGGGCGCCACGACGGGCAGCAGCCACACCGGGGAGGCCTGGCCCGACTCTATCCGGTGCCGGGTCACCATCAGGTACGGGATGCCGGCCGCGGCGACCAGGCCGGTCACGGTGCCGGCCGTCCACAGCACGGCGTCCGCGGCCACGGCCGCGCCCGTGCCGATCAGCCCGGAGCCCACGGAGAGGGTGGCCCCGCCGACCGCCAGCAGCGCCATCGCGGCACAGCCGTAGAACGGTGCCACGGCCGGATCGCCGAGGTGGCGCCTCGCCTGGTCGGTGTGGCGGGTCCAGTGCACGGCCCGCGCCACGAGCAGGACGCCCAGCGCCGCCGCCGACAGGGCCCACACCGCCTCGCACGCCCCGGCCAGGCCCGGCGGCCGCACGGGCAGCGCCTTGCCGGCGCTCGCGACGATGGCGGTGCCCATGACGGCGGCGTACCAGTTGGGGCCGAGGTGGCGGAAGGGAGATGTGGTGCGGGGGGTGCTCATGGCTCCAGGATCGGCCGGGGCCCGGCCCGCCACCAGAGACCTTGTCTCTATGAGGGCATAAGCTGGAGTTATGACTGAACGGCGGCTGTCGGACCGCGTACCCGACCTCGCCGCGCTGGAGCTGCTGCTGGCCGTGGCCCGCTTGGGCAGTCTGGGGCGCGCCGCGCGGGAGACGGGGATCACCCAGCCCGCGGCCAGCGGGCGGATCCGCAGCATGGAGCGCATGCTCGGCGTCGGCCTGGTCGAGCGCTCGCCCCGCGGCTCGACGCTCACCGACGCGGGCGTCCTCGTCACCGACTGGGCCCGGCGGATCGTGGAGGCCGCCGAAGCCTTCGACGCCGGAGCGGAGGCGCTGCGCGGGCGGCGGGACTCGCGGCTGCGGGTGGCGGCGAGCATGACCATCGCCGAGTACCTGCTGCCCGGCTGGCTGGT
Organism: Streptosporangium nondiastaticum; assembly: GCF_003011965.1. Classification (GTDB taxonomy): domain Bacteria; phylum Actinomycetota; class Actinomycetes; order Streptomycetales; family Streptomycetaceae; genus Streptomyces; species Streptomyces nondiastaticus. The sequence continues at coordinate 63,394 of NZ_PXWG01000023.1, read as the reverse complement.
CGCCCTGCGCGCCCGGCGGCCGGGGACCGCGGTCTCCCTGATCGCCGGGAACTCCGCGGCCGTCGCGGAACGGCTGCGGGCCGGCGAGGCCGACCTGGGGTTCGTGGAGGGGCTCACGGTGCCGGCCGGGCTGTCCGGCGCGGTCGTCGGGAGCGACCGGCTGGTGGTCGTCACGGCCCCGGGCCACCCCTGGGCCCGGCGCCGGGCGCCCCTCGGCGCGGAGGAGCTCGCCGCGACCCCGCTCATCCTCCGCGAGCGGGGCTCGGGCACCCGGCAGGTGCTGGACGCGGCCCTCGCCGCGCACGGGGGGCTCGCCGAGCCCCTGCTCGAACTCGCCTCCACGACGGCGGTGAAGGCGGCGGTGGTGGGCGGTGCGGGGCCGTCCGTGCTCAGCGAGCTGGCGATCGGGGAGGAGCTGTCGTCCGGGCGCCTGGTCGGGATCCCCTTCGCGGATCCCGACCTGCGCCGGTCCCTCCGCGCGGTCTGGCCCACGGGCCACCGCCCCACGGGCCCGGCGAGGGACCTCCTGAGCCTGACTCAGGGGCCCTGAACCTCCTACGGCCGCAGCGCGCGCCTGCCCGGACCGGTACCGGTCCGGCAGCCCTCAGCCGGCAGCGGCAGCCTCCACCAGCGCCCGCGTCAGACGCAGATCGTCCCGCGCCTCCGGGTGCCATTGGACGCCGAGTGCGAACGTCCCGTCACCCGGCCGCTCCAGCGCCTCGACGGTGCCGTCCTCCGCGTACGCGGTCGCGACGAGCCCGTCGCCCAGGCGGGAGACGGACTGGTGGTGGTGCGTGGCGACGTCGCACGGCTCGGGCAGGAGGCGGCCCAGCCGCGTGTCCGGGACCGGCTTGACCAGGTGGTCGGTGAAGGCGCCGACGACCGGGTTGTGGTCCTCGTGCCCCACCTCGTCCGGCAGGTGCTGGCACAGCGTCCCGCCCGCGTGCACGTTCATCAGCTGCATCCCGCGGCAGATCCCGAGCACGGGAACCCCCCGCTCCAGCGCCGCGTCCAGCAGGGCCAGTTCCCAGGCGTCGCGCTCGGGCACGGGCGCGCCCGCGCGCGGGTGGGGGCGTTCGCCGTAGAGGCCGGGGTCGAGGTCCTCGCCGCCGGCGAGGACCAGGCCGTCCAGCCGCCGCACTATGTCGCCGGCGGCGGCCGGGTCGTCCGGCGGGAGTTGTACGGCCAGGCCGCCGGCCCGCTGCACGTGCTGCGCGTAGGAGGCGGGCAGGAGCGCGGCCGGCAGGTCCCACGCGGCGCCCCAGCGGGCCCGGGTGAGGTAGGTGGTGACGCCGATCAGCGGCTGGCGGGGCATGGAGCGGTTCCTTTCCCTACGTACGTCGTCGTGCCGTGCGTTCCGTACGCTACGACGTGGATCACGAGCGGGGGTCGCGGTTCAGTTCCGCCTCCGCCGCGGCGAGCGCCGCGAACTCCTCCTCGGGCGCCCCGGCGACGAGCCGGTGCCGGCTCCAGCAGGCGAAGTACACGGCGGCGACGGCGTAGACGCCGAGGGCGACGAGCGCGGCGGTGACGTCGACGAGGAAGGTCGCCACGAGCGCCGCGCAGGCGAGCAGGAGCGCCAGCGCCGAGGTGGCGACGCCGCCGGGCGTGCGGTACGGCCGCGCCAGCCCCGGTTCGCGGCGGCGCAGCACGATGTGGGAGAGCGACATCAGCGCGTACGAGATGGTGGCGCCGAACACGGCCACGTTCAGCATCCGCGCGCCGTCCCCGCTGGCCGCGGCCAGGGTGAAGCCGATCGCGCCGGGCACGACCAGGCCGAGCCAGGGGGCCTTGCGGCGGCTGGTGAGGGAGAGGGAGCGGGGGAGGTAGCCGGCCCGGGAGAGGGCGAAGAGCTGCCGCGATCCGGCGTAGATGAGGGAGAAGAAGGAGGCCACGAGGCCCGCGAGCCCGGCGTAGTTGACGATGCGGCCGAGCACGGTGGGGTGCCCGTCCGGCTGCACGGCGGCCACGAGCGGGTTCCCGGCGTCCTTGAGGGCGTCCGCGCCGCCCGCGCCCGTCGAGGCGAGGAAGGTGAGGAGGGCGAGGACCAGCAGGATGCCCATCGCGGCGGCCATGGCCCGGGGCAGGGACCGCACGGGGTCCTTGGTCTCCTCGGCGGCGAGCGGCACGCCCTCGACGCCGAGGAAGAACCACATCCCGAAGGGGAAGGACGCCCAGATGCCGAGCAGTCCGAACGGCAGCCAGGAGGACGATCCGAGGGCGCCGGCGTCGGCGGGGATGTCGTGCAGCCGGGCCGCGTCGAAGTCGGTCAGCGCGCCCGCCGCGAAGATCAGCAGCGCGGCGACGGCGACGCCGGTGACGACGAAGCTGAACCGCAGCGCCTCGCCCACGCCCCACAGGTGGATGCCGATGAAGAGGACGAAGCAGGCGAGGTACACGGGCCAGGAGGAGGTGAGCCCGAACAGGCCTAGCGACTCGACGTAGTCGCCGATGAAGAGGGAGATCGCCGCGGGCGCGAGGACGTACTCGATGAGGATGGCGGTGCCGGTGAGGAAGCCGCCCCACGGGCCGAGCGCGCGCCGCGCGAAGCCGTAGCCCCCGCCCGCCGTCGGCAGGATGGCGGCGAGCTCGGCGAGGGCGAAGACCATGCAGGTGTACATCAGGCCCATGAGGGCGGCGGCGACGGCGAGCCCGCCGAAGCCGCCGTGCGCGAGGCCGAAGTTCCAGCCGGAGAAGTCGCCGGAGACGACGTAGGCGACGCCGAGGCCGGTGAGGAGCAGGGGGCCGGCGCTGCCGCGGCGCAGCGTGCGCTTCTCCAGGTAGTCCGCCGGCCGGTCCGAGGCGCGTGGCGGGGCCGTGGGTGTCTCCGTGCGTTCGGGCATGCTGCCGCTCCTGCCTCGGGGAGGTAAAGGTATTGCGGCATACCTTTGCCTCGGCGTGGCTGATTCGGCAACCCCCTTGCGTAAAAGACTGGTTACGAGAGAGGGCCTCCCGGGTTACGCCGGTTACGCCAGGAAGCCCCGCAGCAGCGCCGCCGTCCCGCAGCAGTGCTCGCGCATCACCTCGCGGGCCCCTTCCGCGTCGCCGTCGAGGACCGCCTCCACGAGCGCGGTGTGCTGCTGCTGCGAGTGCTCCAGGTTCCGGACCAGCAGCGGAATGCAGTCCAGCAGGTCGTTGACCGTCGCCCGGACCGCGGCGTACCGCTCGGCCAGCGACGGGGACCCCGACAGCTCGGCGAGCGTCAGGTGGAACAGCGTGTCCGCGCGGCGATATCCGGCCAGCGGTGCGTCGTGCGTGGCGGCCAGCGCCGCGCGCAGCCGCTCGGCACCGCCCTCGGGCAGCCCGTGCGCGGCGCACAGCCCGGCCGCGCCCACCTCCAGCACCTCGCGGAAGCGCAGCGTGTCCTCGACGTCCACGCCGGCGACCCGGCGCCGCAGCTCGTCCTCGCCCGCGGTGGCGGGCCGCGCCAGGACGAACGTGCCGCCGTAGCGGCCGCGCCGGCTCTCGACCAGCCCCTGGTCCTGCAGGACCTTCAGCACCTCGCGCAGCGTCACCCTGCTCACGCGCAGCCGGTCGGCCAACTCCCGCTCGGCGGGCAGCCGTTCCCCCTCGGCCACCAGGCCCAGCCGCATGATCTGCAGTATCTGCTCCAGCGCTTCCTCGAAGCCGTTGCCCGCGCGGACCGGCCGCAGCACCGGCGCCAGCCGGTCCGCCGCATGATCGTTCATCTGACCTCTTCCCTTTAATGGTCTACAGCCCTACCTTAAGACCTCCGGTCGCACCGACAGGAGGCATCACCGTGGCAGACCCCACGCCCCCGCTCGCCGTCGACGAGCTGCGCAGGCTGGTCGACACCGGGGAGATCGACACCGTCGTCCTCGCCTTCACCGACATGCAGGGACGACTCCAGGGGAAGCGGTTCGCCGCCCGGTTCTTCCTCGACGACGTCCTCGACCACGGCACCGAGGGCTGCAACTACCTCCTCGCCGTGGACGTCGACCTCAACACCGTCGACGGCTACGCCATGTCGTCCTGGGAGCGGGGCTACGGCGACTTCGCCATGCGCGGCGACCTCTCCACCCTGCGCCGCACCCCCTGGAACCCCGGCACGGCCCTCCTCACCGCCGACCTCGCCTGGCACGACGGCTCGCCCGTCCTCGCCTCGCCCCGGCAGATCCTGCGCCGCCAGCTCGACCGGCTGGCCGAGCGCGGCTGGAGCGCGTACGCGGGCACCGAGCTGGAGTTCATCGTCTTCAAGGACACGTACGAGGAGGCCTGGAACCGCGGCTACCGCGGCATGACCCCGGCCAACCAGTACAACTGCGACTACTCCGTCCTCGGCACCGGCCGCGTCGAACCCCTCCTGCGCCGCATCCGCAACGAGATGGGCGCCGCCGGGATGACCGTCGAGTCCGCCAAGGGCGAGTGCAACCTCGGCCAGCACGAGATCGCCTTCCGCTACGACGAGGCCCTCACCACCTGCGACCAGCACGCCGTCTACAAGACCGGAGCGAAGGAGATCGCCTCCCAGGAGGGCATGGCGCTCACCTTCATGGCCAAGTACGACGAGCGCGAGGGCAACTCCTGCCACATCCACCTCTCGCTGCGCGACGAGGCCGGGCGGCCCGTCCTCGCCGACGACGAGGGCCCGTACGGCATGTCGAAGACGATGCGGCACTTCCTGGCCGGACAGCTCGCCGCGCTGCGCGACTTCACCCTCCTCTACGCGCCCAACATCAACTCGTACAAGCGGTTCCGGCCCGGCTCCTTCGCCCCCACCGCCGTCGCCTGGGGCCCCGACAACCGCACCTGCGCCCTGCGCGTCATCGGCCACGGCCACTCCCACCGCTTCGAGAACCGCCTGCCCGGCGGGGACGTCAACCCCTACCTCGCCGTCGCGGGCATGGTGGCCGCCGGCCTGTACGGCGTCGAGCACGAGCTGGAGCTGCCCGAGGTCTGTACCGGCAACGCCTACGCGGGCGACGCGCAGCACGTCCCCGCCACCCTGCGCGAGGCCGCCGCGCTGTGGGAGAAGAGCCCCATAGCGCGGGAGGCCTTCGGCGACGAAGTCGTCGAGCACTACCTGCACATGGCGCGCGTGGAGCAGGAGGCCTACGACACGGCCGTCACGGACTGGGAGCGGTTCCGCTCCTTCGAGCGGATGTAAGGACACCGCCTTGGACATCATCAACCCCGCCACCGAGGAACTCGTCGCCACCATCCCCGCGGCGACGCCGCAAGACGTCGACGCGGCAGTCCGCCGCGCCGCCGAAGCCCAGCGCAGCTGGTCCGCGCTGGCCCCCGGCGACCGCGCCCGCCACCTCCGCCGCTTCGCCGACGCAGTCGACACGCACCTGGAGGAGCTCGCCCAGCTGGAGGTCCGCGAGGCCGGGCACCCCGTCGGCAACGCCCGCTGGGAGGCGGGCAACGCCCGCGACCTGCTGGAGTACGCGGCCGGGGGAGTGGAGCGGCTCACCGGCGCGCAGATCCCCGTCGCGGGCGGCCTGAACGTCACCTTCCACGAGCCGCTCGGCGTCGTCGCCGTCATCGCCCCGTGGAACTTCCCGATGCCCATCGCCGCCTGGGGCCTCGCCCCCGCCCTGGCCGCGGGCAACGCCGTCCTCCTCAAGCCCGCCGAGACCACCCCGCTGACCGCCCTGCGCCTGGCGGAACTGGCGCTGGAGGCGGGGCTGCCCGAGGGCCTCTTCCAGGTCCTGCCGGGCGCCGGGCCCGTCGCCGGCGACGCCCTCGTGGAACACCCCGGCGTCGCCAAGGTCGTCTTCACCGGTTCCACCGCCGTCGGCAAGCAGATCATGGCCAAGTGCGCGGCGGGCGTGAAGCGCGTGACCCTCGAACTCGGCGGCAAGAGCCCCAACATCGTCTTCGCCGACGCCGACGTCGAGCGGGCCGCCGCGGCCGCCCCCGGCTCCTTCCTCGACAACACCGGCCAGGACTGCTGCGCCCGCAGCCGCATCCTCGTCCAGCGCTCCGTGTACGACCGCTTCATGGAGCTGCTGGAGCCGGCCGTGAAGTCCTTCGCCGTCGGCGACCCGGCGGACCCCGCCACGCAGATGGGGCCGCTGATCTCGGCCGCGCACCGCGAGCGCGTGCGGTCCTACGTCCCCGAGAGCGCCCCCGCCGCCATCCGCGGCGAGGCGCCCACGGGCAAGGGCTTCTGGTATCCGGCGACCGTCCTGGAGGGCCGGCCGGAGGACCGCACCGCCGTCGAGGAGATCTTCGGCCCGGTCGCCGTCGTCATCCCCTTCGAGGACGAGGCGGAGGCGGTGCGGATCGCCAACGCCACCGACTACGGCCTCTCCGGCTCGGTCTGGACCCGCGACGTCTCGCGCGCCGTACGCGTCTCCCGGGCCGTCGCCGCCGGGAACCTCTCCGTCAACTCCCACAGCAGCGTCCGCTACTGGACGCCGTTCGGCGGCTTCGGGCAGTCCGGCCTCGGCCGCGAACTGGGCCCCGGCGCGTTGTCCGCTTTCGCGGAGATCAAGAACGTCTTCATCGCCACCGACCCCCTCACCGAGGGGACGTGAGACCGGTCCGACCGGTTCGTGTCACGACGGCCGCACTCGCGGTCACACCCACGGCGGCAGCCGCACCCACAGCCGTACCCGTAGCCACAGAAAGGCCATTGCGTTGAGCGACCACACTTTCGTCTGCCGCCGGCTGGCGGACCGCACCGCCGTCGTGACCGGAGCCGGCAGCGGCATCGGCCTGGCCACCGCCCGCCGCTTCGCCTCGGAGGGCGCCAAGGTCGTCTGCGCGGACATCGACGAGACCGCCGGCAAGGCCGCGGCCGCCGAGACCGGCGGACTCTTCGTCAAGGTCGACGTCACCAGCCCCGAGGAGGTCGAGGCGCTCTTCAAGACCGCCTACGACACCTACGGCTCCGTCGACGTCGCCTTCAACAACGCCGGCATCTCCCCGCCCGACGACGACTCGATCCTCACCACCGGGCTGGACGCCTGGAAGCGCGTCCAGGAGGTCAACCTCACCTCCGTCTACCTGTGCTGCAAGGCAGCCCTGCCCTACATGCAGCGCCAGGGCAAGGGCTCGATCATCAACACCGCCTCCTTCGTCGCCGTCATGGGCGCCGCCACCTCGCAGATCAGCTACACCGCCTCCAAGGGCGGCGTGCTGGCGATGTCCCGCGAGCTCGGCGTGCAGTTCGCCCGCGAGGGCATCCGCGTCAACGCCCTGTGCCCGGGGCCGGTGAACACCCCGCTGCTCAAGGAGCTCTTCGCCAAGGACCCCGAGCGCGCCGCGCGCCGTCTCGTGCACGTGCCCGTCGGCCGGTTCGCCGAGCCCGAGGAGATCGCGGCCGCGGTCGCGTTCCTCGCCAGCGACGACTCGTCCTTCGTCAACGCCGCCGAGTTCCTCGTCGACGGTGGCATCGCGGGCGCGTACGTGACCCCGCTGTAGGGTCCATGATCAAAAGGCCGGTCCGGCCGCGGGTGCAGACCCCGCGGCCGGACCCGGCCGAGGATCCCCCGGTGCGGGCCCGTACGGCCGGCCCCGGGGGATCTCCCGCCCCCGCACGCACCACCGCAAAGAGAGCACATGCGCACCAAGTCCGCCATCGTCGCCGGCCTCGCTGCCGCCGCGGCCCTCGCGACCGCGATCCCCGCCACCGCGGCCCCCGCCCACGACGCGCCCCGCCGCAACTGCCCCCAGCTCGACAAGAAGCTCCCGTGGGCCGGCGACAACCGCGCCCGGCTCCAGAAGATGATCGACGAGCGCGGCACCTGCTCCGGCAAGGGCGGCCCCCGCCCCGTCGCCGCCTTCGACTGGGACAACACCGTCGTCAAGAACGACATCACCGACGCCACGCTCGCCTGGGCGCTCAAGCACGACAAGATCCTGCAGCCGAAGAGCTGGAAGGACACCAGCGCCTGGCTCACCCCGGCCGCCGACAAGGCCCTCGCCAAGGCGTGCGGCACCGCCGTGCGCCCCGGCCGGCCGCTGCCCACCTCGAAGAACACCGCCTGCGCCGACGAGATCTTCGAGATCCGCGAGAAGTCGAAGACCATGGCCGGCGAGGACGCCTTCGCGGGCGACTGGAACCACCGCCGCACCGTGCCCGCCTACGCCTGGATCCCCCAGCTGTTCGCCGGTCACACGCCCGCCGCCCTGACCTCCTTCGCCAAGCAGGCGCGCGCCGAGCAGCTCGCCGCGCCCGTCGGCGCCGTGCAGACCGTCGGCACGCACACCCTCGCCGGCTACGTCCGCTACTACGACCAGCAGAAGGACCTCATCCGCACGCTCAAGGCGGCCGGCTTCGACGTCTACATCGTCTCCGCCTCCTCCGAGTCGATCGCCGAGGCCTGGTCGGGCGGCGTGGGCCTGGACGCCAAGCACACCATCGGCATCCGCAGCATCACCAAGCACGGCCGTCTCACCACGGCCATCAAGGGCTGCGGCGGCGTCGAGACCGGCCGCGGCGACGCCCTGCCGTACATGGACGGCAAGCGCTGCATGATCAACCAGGAGATCTTCAAGATCAAGGGCGCGAAGGCCTGGCAGCAGCAGGACTTCAAGCACCGCATCGCCCTCGGTGCGGGCGACGCCGACACCGACGTGACGTTCGTGAACGACGCCACCGGTGCGCACGTCGCGATCAACCGCAACAAGGCCGAGCTGATGTGCCGCGCCTACGACGACGCGGACGGCCGCTGGGTCGCCAACCCGATGTTCATCGACCCGATGCCGCGCAAGTCCGGCACGTACCCGTGCGCGACGACGGGCGCCACCGCGGAGGACGGCTCGAAGACGCCGGTCCGCCGCGCGGACGGCTCGGTCATCCCGGACCAGGCCGACAAGGCGTTCTGACGAAGGCCTGACGACACCGGCACACCGTCACAGAAACGTTTGGCCTTCGCCTCGGTAGGTGGCGACCGTATCCACGATGCGGTCGCCATCGACGAGCCGCAGCGCGGAGAACCGCTCGCACAGCTCTCCCGCCTTCGCGTGCCGGAACCACACCTTGTCACCGATCAGCAGGTCGTCCGCGGGCCCGCCGAGCAGCGGCGTCTGCACCTCGCCCGCCCCCTCCCGCGCGTCCAGCCGCAGGCCCGCCGGAAGGTACGGCTGCGGAAGCCGGTCGGATCCGGCCGCCCCCGACGCCGGGTACCCGCCGCCCAGGACGGTCACCACGCCCACCCCCGGCCGCCGCACCACCGGCAGCGCGAACAGGGCGGCCGGGCGGCCGTGGAACGACCGGTAGTGGTCGAACAGCCGCGGCACGAACAGCCCCGACCCCGCCGCGACCTCCGTCACCGCGTCCTCCGCGGCCGTGTGCTGCACGCTCCCCGTGCCGCCGCCGTTGACGAACTCCAGGTCCGCCACGGCGCGCACAGCCTTGACGGCCTCCGCCCGGCGCACCGCCAGCTCCCGGCGCGCCGCGGCCTGCATCAGCCGCACCGAACGCGAGTACAGCGGCCGGCCCTCCACCGCGTCACCCACACCCGCCACATGCGCCTCGTAGGCCATCAGGCCCACCAGCCGGAAGCCCGGCCTGCGCGCGACCGCCCGCGCCAGGTCCGCCAGCCGCTCCGGGTCTCGCAGCGGCGAACGCAGCGCCCCGATCCGCAGCCGGCCGCCCAGCAGCCGCAGCGAGGTGTCCAACTCCAGGCACACCCGCACTTCCTCACGCCCCGTCCGGGCCGCGTCGATCAGCGCCAGCTGGGCCGGGTCGTCCACGGTCACCGTGACCGCCCGCGCCAGCTTCGGATCCGCCGTCAGCTCCGCCAGGCCCGCCCGGTCGGCCGTCGGATACGCCAGCAGCACGTCCTCCACGCCCGACCGCGCCAGCCACAGGGACTCGGCCAGCGAGAAGCTCATCACACCCGTGAAGCCGTCCCGGGCCAGCACCCGCTCCAACAGCGCCCGGCAGCGCACCGACTTGCTCGCCACCCGCACCGGCTTCCCCTGCGCCCGGCGCACCAGGTCGGCGGCGTTGGCGTCGAAGGCCTGCAGGTCCACCACGGCCAGCGGCGCGTCGCAGGAGGCGGTCGCCCGGTCCAGCCGGGCCCGCTCGGCACTCGCGTGCACGGCAGGACGCGCGGCGGAACGTGCGGCAGGACGTGCGGCGGGAAGACGCATGGGGCGCAGCTTGCCAGAGCCGCCCGGCGGTGGACAGGGGCCCGGCACGGGCGAGATGGCAGGGCCCGCCACCAGCCCCGTAGAGTGGCGCCCACGCCGCGGACCGCACGCCCTGCGGCGTGATGTCCGGATACGAACCGGCCTGTCCCGAACGGGGACCGGGCGCGGACGGGTAAGCCAGCTCACGAGGGGGAGCGCAGGGTGAGCACCGAGGCGGACCGCGCTCCCGCACTGCCCGTCCGTCCCCTCCCGGCCGCCGCCTGCTTCCCGCCCCCGCCTCCACCCCTCCCGCCGATGCCGCCTCCGGGCTCCGGCCGCCGCTCCGGGGCCCGCACGCTGTCCGCCGCCGTCTGCCTCGTCCTCGGCCTCGGGCTCATCGGCGGCGCCCTCGCCGGGAGTTGGCTCGCCGACCGCGCCGACGGCGGCACCGCCGCCGAACGCGACTTCGCCCGCGGCGGCACGCTCTGGCGCACCGTCCCCGTCGACGACCTCTTCCCGCCCGTCCTGCGCGCAGACGCGGCCGGGCCCGGCGGCGCCGAACGCGTCTGGACCCGCATCGGCGTCGCCCCCGACAGCGGCTGCGAAGAAGCCTTCGACCCCCTCCTGGAGAAGGCCCTCGCCCCCGCCGGCTGCACGCGGCTGCTCCGCGCCACCTACACCGACGCCACGTCCACCGCCGTCACCACCGTCGGACTGCTCGTCACCGCCACCGGCAGCCAGGGCATGCGCGACCTGCGCCGGCGGTTCGCCGACGAACGGCTCGACGAGCGCACCGACCTGATGCCCCGCCCGTACGCGCCGCGCGGCACCGTCGCCGAGCACTTCGGCGACGCCCAGCGCGCCAGCTGGGCCGTCAGCGTCCTCACCGACGCACCCGCCGTCGTCTACGCCGTCACCGGCTTCGCCGACGGCCGCACCGGCACGCCCCCGCAGCCCGCCGCCCTCGCCACCCGCCCCGGCGCCACCACCGCCCCCGCGCAGGCCGGACTCGGCCACGAGGCCGCCGCCCTCGCCGGGCGCGTCGAGAGCGGCTTCCGGCAGGCCGTGCGGCGGACGACCGCCCAGGAGGGCTCCCGGTGACCACCGCCCCGCGCCGCCGGGCGTGCAGGCCCCTGCTCACGGCCGTCCTCGCCGCCGCGCTCGCCCTCCTGCCGGCCGCCGGGACCGCGCACGCCGACTCCATACGCGTCCAGGAATGGGCGCTCGAAGCCCTCCACGCCGAAGAGGCCTGGCAGACCACCAAGGGCGCCGGCATCACCGTCGCCGTCCTCGACACCGGCGTCGACGACGGCCACCCCGACCTCGCCGGGCAGGTCCTCCCCGGCAAGGACCTCATCGGCTTCGGCGCCGGCCCCGGCGACCGCGCCTGGGCCCGGCACGGCACCGCCATGGCCGGCATCATCGCCGGGCGGGGGCACGGGGCCGACGGCACGGACGGCGTCGTCGGCGTCGCACCTGAAGCGAAGATCCTTCCCGTACGGGTGATCCTCGAGGACGGCGACCCCTCCCGGGCCAAGGCCCGCAGCGGGCGCGGCAACGCCCTCGCCGACGGCATCCGCTGGGCCGCCGACCACGGCGCCCAGGTCATCAACCTCTCCCTCGGCGACGACAGCGAGACCGCCCACCCCGAGCCCCAGGAGGACGCCGCCGTCCAGTACGCCCTCGGCAAGGGCGCCGTCGTCGTCGCCTCCGCCGGCAACGGCGGCGAACAGGGCGACCACGTCTCCTACCCCGCCGCCTACCCCGGCGTCATCGCCGTGACCGCCGTCGACCGCTACGGCAGCCGGGCCGCGTTCTCCACGCGCCGGTGGTACGCGGCCGTCAGCGCGCCCGGCGTCGACGTCGTCATCGCCGACCCCGACCGCCACTACTACGAGGGCTGGGGCACGAGCGCCGCGGCAGCCTTCGTCTCCGGTGCGGTCGCCCTCGTCCGCTCCGCGCACCCGGGCCTGAGCCCCGCCCAGATCCGCCGGCTCCTCGTCGACACCGCCCGCGACGCGCCGCCCGGCGGACGCAGCGACTCCCTGGGGGCGGGCGTGGTCGACCCCGCCGCGGCCATCGCCCGCGGCGGGGACCTGACTCCCGAGTCGCTGAGCCCCCGGGCCGCGCGCGACTACAACAGCCCGTACTTCGGCACCTCCGGCCCCCCGGGCCGGCCCCCCGAGCCCCGGGACACCCCGGACTACACGGCCCCGGTCGCGGGTGCCCTGGGCGTACTCCTCCTGGCCACGGCCGCCACGCTGTGGAGGGGCCGCCGCCGCACGGCCTGAGCCGGCCCGGCACCGCCCTCTCACCCACCCTGTGCCCACGTTTCCTCCCGCCGCAGCGGCGCTCAGCCCGCGCGGCGCGGTCCGGCGGTGCGGGAGGGTCCTTGGCCGGGGGCCGGTTCGGCACCGCCGGGTTCCACGGCGCTGGCTGCGCGCCGTTGCGGCGGATTCAGGGGCTGGGCCCTGGGCACTCTCCCCGTGGTGCGGCCCGGCGGTGCCGGAAGCCCCTCGCCTGAGGCGGAGGCCGGGAGCCCCGGGCACTTCTCCCGCCGCAGTGGTGCTCAGCCCCCCGCGGCGCGGCCCGGCGGTGCCGGACAATCCTCGGCCCGAGTCCGGGTCGGCACCGCCGGGTTCCACCGTGGTGGTTGCACGCCGTTGCGGCGGATCAGGGGCTGGGGCCCCGGGCCCTCTCCGTCCGCCGCGGCGGACACGTGAGGCCCGGCCTCGGCCGGTCAGGCGCGGGGGCGCCCCGTAGGGCGTCAGGCGCGGACCATAGACTCTCCAGGTGGCGCTGAAGAATATTCCTGATCCCGGGTTCTCCGACGACGACGGTTCCGCCGATGCGGAGCTGACCGCCGCACTCGCGGCGTGGTCCGCGGAGCGGGACCGCGGCGCCGAGGCCCGCGTGCTCGCCGCGCTCCGCGGCGCCCGGCTGCTCGTGCCCGTCGTGGCCGTGCTCGGCGAGGTCGAGACGGGCCCGGACGGGCTGAAGCGCGAGAAGACCAGCGACATGGCCGTGCCGACGCTGCAGGCCCCGGACGGCCGCAAGGCGCTCCCCGCCTTCACCTCGATCGAGTCGCTGGCGCGCTGGCGCGCGGACGCCCGCCCCGTGGCCGTACCCCTGCACCAGGCCCTGCAGGCGGCCGCGCACGAGAAGGCCGACACGATCGTCCTGGACATGGCGGGCCCCGTGCCGTACCAGCTGACGGGCCCCGCCCTGCTGGCCCTCGCGGAGGGCCGGGAGAGCGCCGACCCGCTCACCGACCCGGCCGTGGCGGAGGCGCTCCGTACGGTCCTGACCGCCGAGCCGGCGGTGCGCCGGGCCCACCTGGTTCCCTCGCGGGAGGCGGACGGCACGCTGGCACTGGCCCTGGCCGGCGAGGCCGAGGCCTCCGGCGCGGTGCAGCGCATCGCGGAGGCGCTGGCCTCCGACGAGGTCCTGCGGGCCCGCCTCGTGCGCGGCCTCGACCTGGCGCTGCTGCCGACCGGCGCCTCCGTCCCCGGGGAGCCCCTCTTCACCCGCTGAGTCACCGCTGGGTGACCACCGGGTCACCCCCCTGAGCCACCCCGAGCCGGCCGCAGGCCGACAGGCGCCCCGCCGTGGATCGACCGACAATGCGAAGAAGGTCCACGAGATCCCTGGAGGACGCCATGGACGTGAAGCTGGGGGCCGCAAGTCTCGACTCCGTGGAGACGAGAACCGTCGCTGCCGAGTTCCTCGGCACTCTGCTGCTGGTCTTCTTCGCCGTCGGCTCCGCGGTCCTCGCGGCCGACTACATCGGAGTCCTCGGCATCGCCCTGGCCTTCGGCTTCGTCCTGCTGGCCCTCTGCTACGCGCTGGGCCCGGTGTCGGGCTGCCACGTGAATCCGGCGGTGACGCTCGGCATGCTGATGGAGGGCCGCATCGCGCTGCGCACGGCGATCGAGTACTGGGTGGCGCAGCTGCTCGGCGGCATCGTGGGCGCGGCGCTGCTGTTCCTGCTGGCCAAGCAGGTGCCGGGGCTGAGGACGGAGGGCGCGTTCGGCAGCAACGGCTGGGGCAAGCGCTCGGCGGTGCACCTGAACACGGGCGGTGCGTTCCTCGCGGAGGTCGTCCTGACCTTCCTGCTGGTCTTCGTCGTGCTCGCGGTGACCCACAAGATCGCGCTGGTGGGCTTCGACGGCCTTCCCATCGGCCTGGCCCTCGCGGTGATCCACCTGGTGGGCATCCCGCTGACGGGCACTTCGGTGAATCCGGCGCGGAGCCTGGGCCCGGCGCTGTTCGCGGGCGGTGGCGCGCTGTCCCAGCTGTGGCTGTTCATCGTCGCGCCGCTGATCGGCGGCGCCCTCGCGGCCTGCGCGCACCGGGTCACGCATCCGCCGTTCAGTCCGGCGAACCTGGCGAACGGCCTGGCGCTGCCGCAGTACCCGAAGGGGCCGACGACGGCCGCGCACCCGACGGAGGAGCGCCCCGGGCCGCGGGAGGACCGCGGCGACGGGGACGAGGGCGGGGAGGGCGGGGAGCGCCCCGATCAGGCGGGTCCGTCGGGCCTGGCCTGACCGGGGCGCCGCAGTCCCGGAGGAAGAAAAAAGGGGGGCTCAGCCGAAGACGGGGCCCGTGAACTTCTCGCCGGGCCCCTGACCCGGCTCGTCCTGCACGACGGACGCCTCGCGGAAGGCCAGCTGGAGGGACTTCAGCCCGTCGCGCAGCGGTCCGGCGTGGAAGTTGCTGATCTCGGTGGCACTGGCGGTCACGAGCCCGGCGAGCGCGGTGATCAGCTTGCGGGCCTCGTCGAGGTCCTTGTGCTGCTCGCCCTCCTCGGCGAGGCCGAGGTTGACCGCCGCCGAGCTCATCAGGTGCACCGCGACCGTGGTGATCACCTCGACCGCGGGAACGTCCGCGATGTCACGGGTCATGGTGTCGAAGTCCGGCTTCTCGCCGGTGGGGGTCGCGTCGTCGCTCATGGCGGACACGATACGTGCCGGTGAGGAATCGGTTCGCCGCGGGTTGGCGCACCCCCTGGCATCACTGCTAGGGTTGTGCACACGACCGGCTGGACACTCATGTGCCCGGCCCACAAGTGGAGCTCCGTTCTCCCACCTCGCCCGGCCACAGGCCGGCAGGTCTCCGGTCAGGCGGCGCCCATCGTTCCGTACGGACGATGGAGCTGCCCGATGCGCCCCGCGGCATGCCGTGGCGGTGTTCCGGTTTCATGGAGCCCCGCCTGTGTCCCGTCGGGGCATTTTTGTTGCACCGGCGCGGTTGGTCTTACGAAAAGACGTTACGTGGCCGCCCGCCAGGCCGCCGCGTGGTGCTACCGAGGAGGATCCATCAGCGCCGAGCCCCGCATCAACGACCGGATTCGAGTCCCCGAGGTGCGACTTGTCGGTCCCAGTGGCGAGCAGGTCGGCATCGTGCCGCTTGCCAAGGCACTGGAGCTTGCGCAGGAGTACGACCTCGACCTCGTCGAGGTGGCGGCGAACGCCCGTCCGCCGGTCTGCAAGCTCATGGACTACGGGAAGTTCAAGTACGAGTCGGCCATGAAGGCCCGTGAGGCGCGCAAGAACCAGGCGCACACGGTCATCAAGGAGATGAAGCTCCGGCCGAAGATCGACCCGCACGACTATGACACCAAGAAGGGTCACGTCGTCCGGTTCCTCAAGCAGGGCGACAAGGTCAAGATCACGATCATGTTCCGTGGTCGCGAGCAGTCCCGGCCGGAGCTCGGCTACCGACTGCTGCAGCGCCTCGCGGAAGACGTCCAGGACCTCGGTTTCGTCGAGTCGAACCCGAAGCAGGACGGCCGCAACATGATCATGGTCCTCGGTCCGCACAAGAAGAAGACCGAGGCGATGGCCGAAGCCCGCGAGGCGCAGGCCGCCCGTAAGGCGGAGCGCTCCGGCGCCTCGTCCGCGGACGCCGCCGAGGAGCCCGCAGAGGCGTGATCCGGGGGCGCCCCGCGCCCCGGATGACCCCCGCCCGGGGCATCCGCCCCGGACACCAACCGAACACAGATGACACTCCCGTGCGCCCTGATCCGGCCGGGGGAGTGCCACCGACGAGGAGAGAACGGCGCTATGCCGAAGAACAAGACGCACAGCGGTGCCAAGAAGCGCTTCAAGGTCACCGGCTCCGGCAAGGTCCTGCGCGAGCGCGCCGGCAAGCGCCACCTGCTCGAGCACAAGTCGTCCCGCCTGACGCGTCGCCTCACCGGCAACGCCGAGATGGCCCCGGCCGACGCCAAGAAGATCAAGAAGCTTCTCGGCAAGTGACGTTCCGGCTTCGGCCGCACGTCCACACCGGGACCCAATCGATTTCGGGTCGTGTGAGAATCCACCACGGCCCCGCTACAAGGAGTTAACAAGTGGCACGCGTCAAGCGCGCAGTCAACGCGCACAAGAAGCGCCGGGCGATCCTCGAGGCGGCCAGCGGTTACCGCGGCCAGCGGTCGCGCCTGTACCGCAAGGCCAAGGAGCAGGTCACCCACTCCCTGGTCTACAACTACAACGACCGCAAGAAGCGCAAGGGCGACTTCCGTCAGCTGTGGATCCAGCGCATCAACGCCGCTGCCCGCCAGAACGGCATGACGTACAACCGCCTGATCCAGGGTCTGAAGGCCGCCAACATCGAGGTGGACCGCAAGATCCTCGCGGACCTGGCCGTCAACGACATGAACGCGTTCGCCGCGCTCGTCGAGGTCGCCCAGAAGGCCCTGCCGGCCGACGTCAACGCCCCGAAGGCCGCTGCCTGACCGGCACCCCGAGGCTGTTGCTGACCGGACCCGCAGGCCCACGGCCTGCGGGTCCGCTCGCGTCCGGCCCCAGGAACCCTCCCGGTGCCGGCCCGGCACCGCACCGCGCACACCAGCAACCGAAAGTGAGCCCATGGCGGCCCCCGAGCTGACCTCCCTGCGATCGCCCCGTGTCATCGCGGCCCGCCGTCTTGCCAAGCGCAGCTTCCGCGCCAAGGAACGCCGCTTCATCGCCGAGGGGCCGCAGTCCGTCCGCGAGGCCATAGGCCATCTCGTCGAGGTGTACGTGACGCCGGACGCCGCCGGGCGCCACGCGGACATCGTCGACGCCGCCCGCGCCGCCGGGGTGCCCGTCCTCACCGCGACGGACGAGGTCATCGCCGAGATGTCCGACACCGTCACCCCGCAGGGCATCGTCGGCCTCTGCCGCTTCCTGGACACGCCCTTCGAGGAGATCCTGGCCGGCCGGCCCCGCCTGGTCGCCGTCCTGGCCCACGTGCGCGACCCCGGCAACGCCGGCACCGTCCTGCGCTGCGCGGACGCCGCCGGCGCGGACGCCGTCGTGCTCACCGACGCCTCCGTGGACCTCTACAACCCCAAGGCCGTACGGGCCTCCGTCGGCTCCCTCTTCCACCTGCCGGTCGCCGTGGGCGTCCCCGTCGAGCAGGTCGTGAGCGGCCTGCAGGGCGTCGGCGCCCGGATCCTCGCCGCCGACGGCGCGGGCGACCGCGACCTGGACGCCGAGCTGGACCGCGGCACCATGGGCGGGCCCACCGCCTGGGTCTTCGGCAACGAGGCGTGGGGCCTGCCGGAGGAGACCCGCGCGCTCGCCGACGCCGTGGTGCGCGTCCCCATCCACGGCAAGGCCGAGAGTCTGAACCTCGCGACGGCCGCCGCCGTGTGCCTCTACGCCTCCGCCCGTGCGCAGCGTGCACCCGGAGGGTGCCGCTCCGTGACCTTCAGCTAGTAGGGTTGCCCCCCGGGGGGATCGGGAGGGGGTGCGGATGACGAACGTCAGGACTTCCGGGGGCGTGCCCGGCGCCGCTCCGGCGGCGGACCCCGCGCCGCACGGATCCCACGGGCAGGACGGCACGGGCGCAGCGCCCGCCCAGGGGCTCGCGGGCCTCGGCCCGCACCCCGACGAGCTCCCCGACGGCCTCGTCGTCGCCGATGAGAACGGCCGCGTCACCTGCTTCAACGCCGCCGCGGCCCGGATCACCGCGGTCCGGCCCGACGAGGCGATCGGCCGCCCCCTGGAGAGCGCCCTGCCCCTGGAGGACCTGGACGGCCGCCGCTGGTGGCCGCTCACCGACCCGTACGGCGGCCTCGCCACCCGGGTGGGCCAGCCCGAGCGGAATCTGCTCCTCCCCGGCGGCCGCGAGGTCCTCGTCTCCGCGCGCTACGTCCGCGAGCGGCCCGCCGGGCCCCTGCGCCGCCTCGTCGTCCAGCTGCGCGGCACCGACGCCCGCCGCCGCACCGAGCGCAGCCACGCCGAGCTCATCGCCACCGTCGCCCACGAGCTGCGCTCGCCGCTCACCTCCGTGAAGGGCTTCACGGCCACGCTCCTCGCCAAGTGGGAGCGCTTCACCGACGACCAGAAGCGGCTGATGCTGGAGACCGTCGACGCCGACGCCGACCGCGTCACCCGGCTGATCGCCGAGCTGCTCGACATCTCCCGGATCGACTCCGGCCGCCTGGAGCTGCGCCGCCAGCCGGTCGACATCGTCGCGGCCGTCCGCCGCCACGTCCAGGCGTACACCACCGCGGGCCACCGCGCCGACCGCTTCGAGGTCAAGGTCACCGCCCCCCTGCCCGCCCTCTGGGCCGACCCCGACAAGGTCGACCAGGTCCTCGGCAACCTCCTGGAAAACGCGGTGCGCCACGGCGAGGGACGCGTCACGATAGAGGTGGCGCCGGCGCTGCTGAAGGCGCGGCCGGAGGGCACGGAAGGTACGGCGGTCACGGTGAGCGATGAGGGGCCGGGCATCCCGGAGGAGTCGATGAGCCGCGTCTTCACCCGCTTCTGGCGGGGCAGCAAGCGCGGCGGCACCGGCCTGGGCCTCTACATCGTCAAGGGCATCGTCGAGGCCCACGGCGGGACGATCACCGTCGAGCGGGCCGCCTGCGGCGGCGCCCGGTTCCGATTTACGTTGCCCGTGGGCGCCCCGGCCTTTCTCTCACAGGCCTGAGCGGGCGGCCCGCGGGCCCACCGACCCCCATGCGCCCCTTAGACTCGACCTTTGGCACCTTTGGCACGACCTTGGCACCCATCCGTCGGGCAAAGCCGCGCAGCGAAGCGAAGCCATCCAGAACCGGAAGCACGGGAAGAGATGTCCGCACCCAATAAGTCGTATGACCCTGTCGAGGTCGAGGCACTGAAACCGGAAGAGATCGAGCGCATGCGGGACGAGGCGCTCGCCGCCGTCGCCGCGGCCGCCGACCTCGACGCCCTGCGCGAGGTCAAGGCCGCGCACGCCGGTGACCGCTCGCCCCTCGCCCTCGCCAACCGCGAGATCGGCGCCCTGCCGCCGCACGCCAAGGCCGAGGCCGGCAAGCGCATGGGCATGGCCCGCGGTGCCGTGAACAAGGCCTTCGCCGCCCGCCAGGCCGAGCTGGAGGCGGAGCGGGACGCCCGCGTGCTGGTCGAGGAGGCGGTGGACGTCAGCCTGCCGTACGACCGCGTTCCCGCCGGCGCCCGGCACCCGCTGACCACGCTCAGCGAGCGCATCGAGGACGTCTTCGTGGCCATGGGCTACGAGGTCGCCGAGGGCCCCGAGGTCGAGGCCGAGTGGTTCAACTTCGACGCCCTCAACCTCGGGCCGGACCACCCGGCCCGCAGCATGCAGGACACCTTCTTCGTGCAGGGCGCGAAGAAGGACGCCGACTCCGGCGTCGTGCTGCGCACCCACACCTCCCCGGTGCAGGTCCGCTCGCTGCTCGACCGCGAGCCCCCGGTCTACGTCATCTGCCCGGGCCGCGTCTACCGCACCGACGAGCTGGACGCCACCCACACCCCGGTCTTCCACCAGGTCGAACTCCTCGCCATCGACGAGGGCCTGACCATGGCGGACCTCAAGGGCACCCTGGACCACATGGTGCGGGTGCTCTTCGGCGAGGACATGCGCACCCGGCTGCGCCCGTCGTACTTCCCGTTCACCGAGCCGTCCGCCGAGATGGACATGGTGTGCTTCGCCTGCCGCGGCGAGTCGGCCGGGAACCCCGACCGCCCCTGCCGCACCTGCTCCAGCGAGGGCTGGATCGAGCTGGGCGGCTGCGGCATGGTCAACCCCCGCGTGCTGACCGCCGCGGGCATCGACCCGGCGAAGTACAGCGGCTTCGCCTTCGGGTTCGGCATCGAGCGGATGCTGATGTTCCGCCACAACGTCGAGGACATGCGAGACATGGTCGAGGGTGACGTGCGCTTCACCCGGCCGTTCGGGATGGAGATCTGATGCGCGCCCCGCTTTCCTGGCTGCGGGAATACGTCGACCTGCCGGCCGGTGAGACCGGTCGCGACGTGCAGGCCAAGCTGATCGCCGCGGGTCTGGAGGTCGAGCGCGTCGAAAGCCTCGGCGCCGGCCTCAAGGGCCCCCTGGTCGTCGGCCAGGTCCTCACCATCGAGGAGCTGGAGGGCTTCCGCAAGCCGATCCGCTTCTGCACCGTCGACGTCGGCACCGCCAACGGCACGGGCGAGCCGCAGGAGATCGTCTGCGGCGCCCGCAACTTCTCCGTCGGCGACAAGGTCGTCGTCGTGCTGCCCGGCGCCGTCCTGCCCGGCGACTTCGCCATCGCCGCCCGCAAGACCTACGGCAAGGTCTCGCACGGCATGATCTGCTCCGGCGAGGAGCTGGGCATGGGCGACGACGGCACGCACGGCATCATCGTGCTCCCGCAGGAGTACGAGCCCGGCACCGACGCCATCGAGCTGCTCCAGCTCGTCGACGAGGTCCTGGACATCGCCGTCACCCCGGACCGCGGCTACTGCCTGTCGATGCGCGGCATCGCCCGCGAGGCCGCCACCGCCTACGGCCTGCCGCTGCGCGACCCGGCCCTGCTGGACGTGCCGGCGCCCAACAGCTTCGGCTACCCCGTGCAGATCGCCGACCCGGCCGGCTGCGACCGCTTCACGGCCCGCACCGTCACCGGTCTCGACCCCGAGGCCCGCTCCCCGATCTGGCTGCAGCGCCGCCTGCAGAAGGCCGGCATGCGCCCGATCTCGCTCGCCGTCGACATCACCAATTACGTGATGCTGGAGCTCGGCCAGCCGCTGCACGCCTACGACCGCTCGCGCCTCGACGGCCCGATCGGCGTCCGCCGCGCCGAGCGCGGCGAGAAGCTGACCACCCTCGACGGCACCAAGCGCGTCCTGGACGCCGAGGACCTGGTCATCACCGACAACCGCGGCCCGATCGGGCTCGCGGGCGTCATGGGCGGCGCCGAGACCGAGATCGCGGACCACGCGGCCGGCCGGGGCACCACCGAGGTCGTCATCGAGGCGGCCCACTTCGACCCGACGGCCATCGCCCGCGCCGTCCGCCGCCACAAGCTGCCCTCCGAGGCGGCCAAGCGCTTCGAGCGCGGCGTCGACCCGAAGGCGGCCTCCGCGGCCGCCCAGCGCACCGTCGACCTGCTGGTGCTGCTCGCGGGCGGCACCGCCGAGGCCGGCGTGACCGAGTTCGAGGCCCCCAGCGGCCCGCGCACCATCGCGATCCGCGCCGACCACCCGGACCGCGTGGCCGGTGTGGAGTACGGCCGGGAGACCGTCGTCCGCCGCCTCCAGCAGGTCGGCTGCGACGTCTACGGACAGGACGAGCTGATCGTCACCGTCCCGAGCTGGCGCCCCGACCTCACCGACCCGAACGACCTCGCCGAAGAGGTCATCCGGCTCGAGGGCTACGAGAACCTGCCCGCCACCCTGCCGGCGCCCCCCGCCGGCCGCGGCCTGACCCACCGCCAGCGGCTGCACCGCCGCGTCGGCCGGGCGCTGGCCGGCGCGGGCTACGTCGAGGTGCTCAACTACCCCTTCCTCGGGGACTGGGCGCTCGACCACCTCGGCCTGGAGGCCGGCGACGCGCGCCGCACCACGGTGCGCCTGGTCAACCCGCTCTCCGAGGCCGAGCCGGCGCTGCGCACCACGCTGCTGCCGGGCCTGTTCACGGCCCTGCGCCGCAACGACAGCCGCGGCGAGCACGACCTGGCCCTCTTCGAGACCGGCCTCGTCTTCCTGCCCACGGGCGAGGAGACCGCCCCGGTCCGGCTGCCCGTCGACCGCCGTCCCACCGACGAGGAGATCGCCGGCCTGAACGCCGCGCTGCCCGTGCAGCCGCGCCACGCCGCCGTGGTCCTCGCCGGGGCCCGCGAGCTCGCCGGCTACTGGGGCAAGGGCCGTCCGGCCGGCTGGGCCGACGCCGTCGAGGCCGCCCGCACGGTCGCCCGCGAGGCCGGCGCCGAGCTGATCGTCCGCCAGGACCAGCGCGCGCCGTTCCACCCGGGCCGCTGCGCCGCCCTGTTCGCCGTGGTCGACGGCGCCGAGGTGTTCGCCGGCTCCGCCGGTGAGCTGCACCCGCGCGTCATCAAGGCCTTCGGCCTGCCGGAGCGCGCCTGCGCCATGGAGGTCGACCTCGACGTCCTGGAGCGGGCGGGCACCGGTGCCGTCTCGGCCCCGCACGTGTCCTCCTACCCGGTGGCCACGCAGGACGTCGCGCTCGTCGTGGACGCCTCCGTCCCGGCCGCCGACGTCGAGGCCGCGCTGCGGTCCGGCGCGGGCGAGCTGCTGGAGTCGCTGCGCCTGTTCGACGTCTTCACCGGCGAGCAGCTCGGCGCGGGCAAGAAGTCCCTCGCCTACGCGCTGCGCTTCCGCGCGGCCGACCGCACGCTGACCGCGGAGGAGGCGTCCGCCGCGCGCGACGCCGCCGTCGCCGCGGCCGTCGAGCGCACGGGCGCGGTGCTGCGAGGCGCCTGAGGAAGGTGACGCCGCGTGACGGCCGCCGGGCTTCGGCGCGGCGGCCGAAAACAGTCGGCGGAGGCTGAATGAAGCCGCGGGAGACCGCGGAAAAGCAGCCGGAACGAGGGGCGCACCCGGGTGAACCGGGTGCGCCCCTCGCGCGTTCCCTCGCTCAGGAGTGTCCGAATATCACTCAATAGGGTGGAAACGAGGGTCCGGGTCGTTACTTAGCGCTGAACACTCGCGAGAATCGAGGGCGTCATTGCTGCTAGGGGGGCCAACGGCATGATCCGGACAAGAGCGGTGCGCTGGCGGCGGGGGGTGGTCTTCGCTCTCCCCGGGCTGTGGGTACTGGGAGTGGTCGTGTGGGAGCTGCTGAGCCCCCGCGGACAGGCCGTGCAGCTGCTCGCCGCCGCGCCCGCCATCGCCTGCGCGGGCACCGGCCGCCGCCAGTGCGTGGCCGCCGCGGGCGCCTGCGCGATCCTCGCCCTCGTGCCCCTGGGATCGGCCGGCCGCGCGGACGCCGGCATGCGCGTCGGCACCTGCTGCGCGATCCTCGCCGTCGCCGCCGCGGGCTGCGCCGTCACCGTGCGCCGCCGCCGGCTCCTGCGCGAGCTGGAGCGCGCCCGCGAGGTCGCCGCCACCGCCCAGAGCGTGGTGCTCCGCCCCCTGCCGCCCCGGCTCGACGGCATCACCGTCGCCGGCGGCCACCTCTCCGTCAGCGAGGGCGCCCTCGTCGGCGGCGATCTGTACGAGGCGCTGGCCACGCCGTACGGCGTGCGCATCGTCATGGGGGACGTCCGCGGCCACGGCCTCACCGCGATCTCCACCGTCGCCGCCGTCCTCGGCAGCTTCCGCGAGGCCGCCCACGACGAGCCCGATCTCGCCGATGTGCTCCGCCGTCTCGACCGCGCCCTCCAGCGCCATCTGTGCGAGCGGGCCCGCGCCGAGGGGAGGGCCGGGCCCGGGGGCGAAGCGGAACGCTGGCTGGGCGAGGACTTCGTGACCCTCCTGCTCCTGGAGGTCTGCTCCGACGGCGTGGTCACCGCGCTCAACTGCGGCCACCCCTGGCCGTACCGCCTCGCCTGCCCGGCCGGGGACGGCGATGGCGTGAGCGCCCGCGCCGCCGCCGTGGGCCGCGGCGATCCGCTGCCGCCGCTCGGCCTCTTCCCGCTGCCGCCCGAGCTGCCCGTCGCCCGCCTGACCCGGCTGCTGCCCGGCGACGCCCTGGTGCTCCACACGGACGGCGCGGAGGACGCGCGCGATGCGGCCGGAGCGTTCTTCCCGCTGGCCAGGGTCCTCGGTGATGCCGCCGGCGGGGCGCCCATCGTCCCCTCCCGCGTCATCGACCGCGTCCAGGCCGCCCTCCTGCGGCACACCGGCGGCCGGCTCACCGACGACATCGCCCTGCTGGTGCTGAGCAACGACCGCCGCCGCGCCGCGGAGCACGGGCCGCGCCCGTGCCTGGTCCGCTCGGGCCGCCCCCGCCGCTGACGGCCCCCGGCCCCCTCCAACTGACGCTCCGTCACGGCCGGTTCACACCCCGTGCGAAGGGATCTCCACTACGCTGGGCCCACCGAGCGCATGCGGAGGGGCAGGATGGAGCCCAACACTCTCCTAGACGCCATCCTCGACGAAGCAGGCATATCCCACGCCGGACTGGCCGCGCACATCAATGCGGCGGGCCGGGCCCGGGGGCTGTCCCTGCGGTACGAGCACACCGCCGTCGCCCGCTGGCTGAAGGGCCAGCGGCCCCGCGGCCAGGTGCCGGATCTGATCTGCGAGGTGCTCGGCGAGCGGCTGCACCGCCCGCTGACCCTCGACGACATCGGCCTCGGCACCCCGGGCAGCCCGCGCCTGCCCAACACCCCGCTCTCCGGCTTCGTCGAGCGGGCCACCGCCCTCTGGCGCTCCGACGAGCAGCAGCGCGAGCACGTCGTCACCGCCCCCGCCGTCACCGGGACCCCGGCCGTCATCCCGGTCTGGGAGTGGGAGAACCCGCCCGAGGACGCCGACGTCTCCCGGCGCGGCCTCACCCGGGTCTCCATGGACGACATCGAGATGCTGCGCGCGGCCCGCACCCACTACGAGCAGATGTACCGCAAGGCCGGCGGCATCGCGACGCGCGTCCGGGTCGTCGGCTTCCTCAACGCCGAGGCGGCCCCGCTGCTGCGCGGCAGCTACACCGATGAGACGGGCCGTCAGCTGCACCGGGCCACCGGCGGGCTGGTCGCCGTCGCCGGCATCTGCGCGTACGACTCGGACGCGCACGGCCTGGCCCAGCGCTACTTCCACCAGGCGCTGCGGCTGGCCAAGGCCAGCGGCGACCGCGGCCTCGGCGGCTACGTCATCGCCCTGCTCGTCAACCAGTCGCTGTTCATGCGCGAGTACCGGCAGGCCGTCGCGTTCGCCGAGTCCGCGCTGCGGGCCGCGGGCACGGAGCTGACCCCCGCCCTCGCGGCGGATCTCTACGCGATGCAGGCCAAGGCGTACGCCCGGCTCGGCGACGGTGCCGGTGCGCTCGCCTGCATCCGCCGCGCCGAGACCGCCGCCGAGCGCATCCGCCGCGGCCAGGAGCCCGCCGAGACCGGCTATGTGCAGCCCGGCCTGGTGAACGTGCAGGTGGCGGAGGCGCTGCTGAGCCTCGGCGACCTCGGACCCGCCCGTGAGCACGCGGACCGGGCCGTCGACACCCCCGCCCACGACCGGGGACGTGTCCACCGGCTCGCCATGCTCACGCACATCGAGCTGCGTCAAGGAGACGCGGACAAGGCGGTGGCCACCGCGCGGGAGATGACCGAGCAGGCGAGAGGCATGGAATCGCAGCGCTTACGGGACCGGCTCCGGGCGGTGCGCGAGCACCTGATCGAAAGTGGGTGTGCGGCCACTGCCGAGGCCGCCGAGATGATCGACGGGGCGTTGCGCGTGCCCCTGTGAGGACAGCGCCCGGGGAGGTGGCCACCTCGGCGGAAGGTGGCAACACGTGCGTTGGAAGAATCTCAGGGAGCGGACGGTTTATGCGAACCGCTGGTTCCGGGTCAATCTCGCAGACGTTCAACTCCCCGACGGCCGCCATCTCGACCACTTCCTCATCAGGCTGCGGCCCGTCGCCGTCGCCACGGTGGTCAACGAGGCCAACGAGGTCCTGCTGCTGTGGCGGCACCGCTTCATCACCGACAACTGGGGCTGGGAGCTGGCCGCCGGCGTCGTCGAGGACGGCGAGGACCTCGCCGGCGCGGCGGCCCGCGAAATGGAGGAGGAGACCGGGTGGCGGCCGGGCCCGCTGCGGCACCTGATGTCCGTGGAGCCGTCCAACGGCCTCACCGACGCCCGGCACCACATCTACTGGTCCGACGAGGCCGAGTACATCGGCGACCCGGAGGACGACTTCGAGTCCGACCGGCGCGAGTGGGTGCCGCTGAAGCTGGTGCCCGACATGATCGGCCGCGGTGAGGTGCCGGCCGCGAACATGGCGGCGGCGCTGCTCCTGCTCCACCACATCAGGCTCGGCTAGCGCGCGGCCCCGCACCCGGCCGCGGCACGTCCCGCGCTCACCGGCCGGTCGCCTGCCAGACGGCGAGTGCCAGGGCGGCGACCCCGGTGAGCGCGGCCAGCGAGGGCAGGGGCCACCTGCCG
Source organism: Streptosporangium nondiastaticum (assembly GCF_003011965.1). GTDB lineage: Bacteria > Actinomycetota > Actinomycetes > Streptomycetales > Streptomycetaceae > Streptomyces > Streptomyces nondiastaticus. Next base: position 37,022 of record NZ_PXWG01000023.1, on the reverse strand, counting down.
TGCTCCAGGGCCCGCACCCGGTCCGACATCTCCGTGAGATCGCGTTCCGACTGGTCGCTGCGCTGGGTGAGGAGGGCGAGGTGGCCGTCGATGCGGACGACGCCGACGTCGAGGCTACGACGGAGCTCCGCGAGCTCAGCCGTTCTGGTGGCCTGCTCGGGATGCATGGTCACGGTCCGTACCCCTTCCGGAATGACTCCTGTGTGTCCGACGAGCCGAGTCAATCGCGTGGCGGCGCGGAACGGGAGCGTGTGCGGGGGGTATATGCGAGTCACCGCCGCACACCCCGTGCGAACACGGGTGTGCGGCGGTGACGGTGCGTGACGCCCGTACGGGTACGGGCTTTACGTACGAGGGGCCGGTGCGGCGTACGAGGGATCAGTACGAGTAGAAGCCCGAGCCGGTCTTGCGACCGAGGCGGCCCGCGTCGACCATGCGCTGGAGCAGCGGGGGAGCGGCGTACAGCGGCTCCTTGTACTCCTGGTACATGCTGTCGGCGACCGAGGCCACGGTGTCCAGGCCGATGAGGTCGGCGAGCTTGAGCGGGCCCATCGGGTGGGCGCAGCCGAGCTCCATGCCGTTGTCGATGTCCTCGCGGCTGGCGATGCCCGACTCGAACATCCGGATCGCGGAGAGCAGGTACGGGATGAGGAGGGCGTTGACCACGAAGCCCGAGCGGTCCTGGGCGCGGATCGCGTGCTTGCCCAGCACGTTGGCGACCAGCGCGTCGGCGCGCTTGATCGTTTCCTCGCTGGTGGTGAGCGCCGGGATGAGCTCCACGAGCTTCTGCACCGGGGCCGGGTTGAAGAAGTGGATGCCGATGACCCGGTCCGGCCGGGAGGTGGCCACGGCCAGCTTCACCAGCGGGATCGAGGAGGTGTTGGAGGCCAGGATCGCGTCGGGGCGGGTGACCACCTGGTCGAGCACCTGGAAGATCTCGGTCTTGACCTGCTCGTTCTCGACGACGGCCTCGATGACCAGGTCACGGTCGGCGAACTCGCCGAGGTCGGTGGTGAAGCTCAGCCGGCCGAGCGTCGCGTCGCGCTCCTCCTCGGAGATCTTGCCGCGCTCGGCGGCCTTGCCGAGGGAGTTGGTCAGGCGGGTGCGGCCGATCTCCAGGGCCTCGCCGGTGGTCTCGGCGACCATGACGTCCAGACCGGCACGGGCACACACCTCCGCGATCCCCGCGCCCATCTGGCCGCAGCCCACCACCCCGACACGCGCTACGTCTGCCACAGTGTCCGTCACATCGTGCCTTTCGCTGATCTTGGTCGTCCGGCGGGGCGCCGCGTTCCCTGCCGCGCTCTCCGCCTCGTTCCAGACGTTACTCCGCGCCGTGCGGTCCCGGCGGTGCCGGGGCGGGCATGCTGGCCTCGAACGGTGTGACCGATCCGACGACACGGCGAAGAGAGGTCCCGCATATGGGGCGTATGACCCGAAGAGGGTTCACCGTGGCCGCCGCGGGGATGATGTCCTCCGCGCTGCCGGCACCCGGCGAGGCGGGAGCGGTGCGAGCGAGCGGGCGGGAGCCCGCGCCCGCGGAAGCCGGGCTCTCCCGGCCGGGAGGCACTCCCGGGCGCCGGCGCGAGTTCCGGGGGATGTGGGCGGCGACCGTCGTCAACGTCGACTGGCCGTCGAAGCCGGGCCTGACGCCCCGGCAGCAGCAGGACGAGCTGACCGCCCTGTTCGAGGCCGCCGTGGAGCGCCGGCTGAACGCCGTGATGCTGCAGATCCGCCCCACCGCGGACGCCTTCTGGCCCTCCCCGTTCGAGCCGTGGTCGGAGTACCTGACGGGCGCTCAAGGGCTGTACCCGGGCTGGGACCCGCTCTCCTTCGCCGTCCGCGAGGCCCACCGGCGAAGACTCGAACTGCACGGCTGGTTCAACCCCTACCGCATCGCCAACCACACCGACCCCGGCCGGCTCGTTCCCACGCACCCCGCCCGCATCCACCCCGAGTGGGTCGTCCCCTACGGCGGGAAGCTCTACTACAACCCCGGCCTGCCCGAGGTGCGCCGGTTCGTGCAGGACGCCATGCTCGACGCCGTCTCCCGCTACGACCTCGACGGCGTGCACTTCGACGACTACTTCTACCCGTACCCCGTGGCGGGACAGTGCTTCGACGACGACGCCGCGTACGCCCGCTACGGCTCCGGCTTCCCCGACCGGGCCGCCTGGCGGCGCGACAACATCGACCGGCTGGTGCGGGAGATGGGGCAGCGCATCAAGCGGCGCAAGCGGCACGTGCAGTTCGGGATCAGCCCGTTCGCGGTCTGGCGCAACCGCTCCACCGACCCGCTCGGCTCGGACACCCGCGCGGGCGTCCAGACCTACGACGACCTCGGCGCGGACACGCGCAAGTGGGTCCGCGAGGAGTGGATCGACTACATCGTGCCGCAGGTGTACTGGCACATCGGCTTCCCCGCCGCGGACTACGCGAAGCTCGTGCCGTGGTGGGCCGAGGCCGTGCGCGGCACGGGCGTGCGGCTGTACATCGGCGAGGCGCTGTACCGGGCGGGCGACCCCGCCCAGCCCGCGCCCTGGCAGGACCCGGCCGAACTCTCCCGGCACGTGGCCCTCGGGCGGGGGTACGCGGAGGTGCTGGGAAACGTGTACTTCTCCGCCAAGCAGGTCGTGGCGGACCCGATAGGAGCGATGGCGCGGGTGGTCAAGGACCACTACCCGGCACGGGTGCGTCCGCCGCGCTGACCGCGGCGGCCCGACGGACCGCCGCAGCGCCCTGCGCCGGTCCCGGCAGTCTGCCTCCGCCGCGACGGCGACGAGCCCCCTACGGCCTTTCCGTCGGTGCCGGACCCACCTGAGGTGCCTGCGGCACAGCCGGATCCCGCCGCCGCAGGGGTGGAGCGCCGCTGCGGCGGAAGGAAGGGGTGCGGGCCCCGGGGGCCGGAGGGGAGCCCGATCGGCTAGCCCTGGCCGGAGGCCTTGCGGTGGTCGACCACCGAGTCCGGGCCGGGCGACATGATCGTCTCGTGGCCTTTGCCGTCGCGGACCCGGTAGGGCGGATTGCCGTTGGGACCCAGCACCTCCACGATCTCCACGACGTGGTCCTTCGTGCCGACGACCCGGCCGTGCACCACCAGGTGGTCACCTTTGCTCGCATGCATCGACGGTGCCCTTCTGTTCGAGTTCCGTTCGAGATTCGCGATTCGAGATGTGCGCTGGGATGCTCCCAAGTCTACGGTGACCGGCGGTATATGGCCCGTCCCTCGGCCAGGTGGAGCAATGCGCCCCGCGCCCCGCTCAGCCGCGCGCCCGCTGCGTCACCCCGATGCACACGAGCACCGCCACCGCGGCCACCGGCGCGGCGGGCGTCAGGCTCTCGCCGAGCAGCAGCACGGACCAGACCAGGGTGAGCAGCGGCTGGGCCAGCTGCAGCTGGCTGGCGCGGGCCACGCCGATCGCGCTCATGCCGCGGTACCAGACCCACATGCCCACGAACTGCGACCCCGCGGCCAGCCACAGCAGCCCCGCGATCGTGTGGCCCGTCAGCCGTACGGGCTCGGCCGGCAGCGCCAGCGCGGCCCCCGCGGCCGCCACCGGCAGGCACAGCACCAGCGCCCAGGCGATGACCTGCCAGCCCGGCATCTCCCGGGCCAGCTGCCCGCCCTCCGCGTAACCCGCCGCGCACACGAGCAGCGCCCCGAACAGGTACAGGTCACTGGTCGAGGGGCTGCCGCCGCTCTGCTGCACGGCGAAGGCGATCACCACGGCGGCGCCCACGACGGCCGCGCCCCAGAACGTGCGCGAGTGACGCGTCCGGTTCCGTACGGACGAGTAGGCGGCAGTCGTCAGCGGCAGCAGGCCCACGACGACCGCGGCGTGCGAAGTGGTGGAGGTCTGCAGTGCCAGCGTGGTCAGCAGGGGGAAGCCGACGACCGTGCCGCCGGCCACCGCGCACAGCGCCGGCCAGTGGCGGCGGGCGGGGGCCCGTACGCGCAGCGCCAGCAGGCAGCCGCCCGCGATCAGGCCGCCGAGCAGCATCCGGCAGCTGACCAGGGACCACGGGCCGAGCCCCTCCAGGGCCCAGGCCGTGGCGGGGAACGTCAGCGAGAAGGCGGCCACGCCCAGGGCGGCCAGCAGGACGCCGCTCCGCGTGCGGACGGCCGAGGGGGAGGTGCTCGCGGGGCGCTGCACTGCTATCGCGGTCGGACGGATAGCGCTATCTTTGAGTCTCATGCATGAGCGTAACAGCGTCGCTGAACTGGCCGAAACCCTGAAAAGGGAGCTCGACCGCTACTCTCCGGGTGAGAAGCTGCCGTCGAGCCGGGCCCTCGTCGAGCGTTTCCGCGTCAGCCCCGTCACCGTCTCCCGGGCGCTCGCCGCGCTCGCCGCCGAGGGACTGGTGATCACCCGGCCCGGCGCGGGCGCCTTCCGTGCCGCCCCGCACAGCCCGCCCGCCCGCCTCGGCGACACCTCCTGGCAGCAGGTCGCCCTCAGCGCCGAGAGCGCCGCCGAGGCGATCCCGCGCGCCGTCGACGCCACGGGCGTGCTCATCACGCTCGCCGAGCCGCCGCCCGGCGTCATCGAGCTCAGCGGCGGCTACCTCCACCCCGCCCTGCAGCCCGAGCGCGCCCTCGCCGCGGCACTCGGCCGCGCCGGCCGCCGCCCCGGCGCCTGGGGCCGCCCGCCCATCGAGGGCGTGACGGAGCTGCGCGCCTGGTTCGCCCGCGAGATCGGCGGCCCCGCCGGCACCGTCGCCGCCTCCGAGGTGCTCATCACCGCCGGCGGCCAGAGCGCGCTGACCGCCGCGCTGCGGGCCCTCGCCCCGCCGGGCGCGCCGGTCCTCGTCGAGTCCCCGACCTACCCCGGCATGCTCGCCGTCGCCCGCGCCTCCGGCCTGCGGCCCGTCCCCGTCCCGGCGGACGCGCACGGCGTGCGCACGGACCTCCTCGCCGACGCGTTCCGGGCGAGCGGCGCCCGCGTCTTCGTCTGCCAGCCGCTCTTCCAGAACCCCTCCGGCGCGGTCCTGGCCGACGAGCGACGGCGCGAGGTGATGCGGGTGGCCCGCGAGGCCGGGGCCTTCGTCATCGAGGACGACTTCGCGCGCCGCCTCGCCCACGAGGACGCCCCGCCGCTGCCGCCCACGCTCGCCTCCGACGACCCCGACGGCATCGTCGTCCACGTCTGCTCCCTCACCAAGGCCACCTCGCCCAGCCTGCGCGTGGGCGCCCTCGCCGCCCGCGGGCCCGTCCTCGAACGCCTGCGGGCCATCCAGGTCGTCGACAGCTTCTTCGTGCCGCGGCCCCTGCAGGAAGCCGCCCTCGAACTCGTCGGCTCGCCCGCCTGGACCCGCCACCGGCGCACCGTCGCCGCCGAACTGCGCATCCGCCGCGAGGCGCTGCTCACCGCGCTACGCCGCGAACTCCCCGAGGTCACCGTGGACTTCGCCCCGCCCGGCGGCTTCCACATGTGGGCCCGGCTCCCGGACGGCACGGACGAGGACGCCCTGGCCGCGGCCGCGCTGCGGGCCGGCGTCGCCGTCGCCTCCGGCCGCCCCTCCTACCCCGCGGAATCCGCCGCCCCGCACCTGCGGCTCAGCTTCGCGGCCGCCGCGGGCGTGGCGGAGCTCGCGGAGGGCGTGGGGCGGCTGCGAACGGCGTTCCACGGGGTGCCGGGCGCGCCCGGCTAGAGTCGGAGACATGGCTTCAGACGAGGGGAACGGCCCGGTGCGGGTCGACAGCTGGATCTGGTCCGTACGGCTCGCCAAGACGCGCTCCGCGGCGGGTACGGCCTGCCGCGCGGGACACGTGCGCGTCAACGGCGATCGGGCCAAGCCGGCCCAGCCGGTCCGCGTCGGGGACGAGGTGCGGGTGCGGCTCGCCGGGCGCGAGCGCGTCGTCGTCGTGTCGCGCCTCATCAGCAAGCGCGTCGGCGCGCCCGTCGCGGCGGAGTGCTACGTCGACAACTCCCCGCCCGAGCCGCCGCGCGAACACGTGGCCGTGGCAGCCGTCCGGGACCGCGGCACGGGGCGCCCCACGAAGCGGGACCGCCGCGAACTGGAACGCTTGCAGGGCGGCAGGGGGCGCTGAGACGGGGCGGCCCGCGGCCGGACCGCCGCCGCCCCGTCGTGCCCGCCGGCTCAACCGCGGCCGCGGCCCCGCCGTGCTCGCGGCCCCGTCGTGTCCGCGGCCCCGCCGTGCCCGCGGCCCCGCCGTGCCCGCGGCCCCGCCGTGCCCGCGGTCAGTACGCGACCGTGAACCTGGCCCGGTGGTGCGCCGGGCGCTCCGCCTCGTCGAGGAGGGCCACGGACAGATCCTCCATCGATATGGCCGAGACGCCCTCGGCGTCCACCAGGAGTTCGTCCTTGCCCAGCCGGTACCGGCCGGTGCGCTCGCCCGGTTCCAGGAGGGCGGCCGGGCTCAGGTAGGCCCAGTCGACCTCCTGGTCCGCCCGGCAGGCCGCGAGCTGGTCGTTGCAGGCCAGGGCGATGGGCCGCCAGTCGGCGGGGAAACCGGGCCCGTCGATCACGGTGGTGCCCTCGGTGCCGGGGAGGGTCAGGCTGCCCGCGCCGCCGACGAGCAGCAGCCGCACCCCCGTGCGGGCGAGCCCGGCCAGCAGCCCCTCCGTGGCGGCGACGAGCTGCCGCTCGCTGCCGGGCGCGGGGCGGGTCGCGCCGATCACGACGTCCTGCCCGGCGCTGAGCCGGGCGACGTCGTCCGGGTTCGAGGCGTCGCCCGTACGGGCCTCCGCCGCGGCCGGCAGTTCGGGGAAGCGGGCGGCGTCGCGTACGACGGCGGTGACGTGGTGGCCGCGGGAGAGGGCTTCGGCCACCACGCGGCTTCCCACGTTGCCGGCCGCTCCGAAGACGGTGATGCGCATGACTGTCAGCTCCTGTGCTGTGTGGTGGATCAAGCGGTGGATGAGGTCGTCCCGGCCGCCGGCCGGTCCGTGGGGGGAAGGGTGTGCGTGCTGCGCGAGCCGCGCCCGCGTCCTCCCTGCGCCGCGACGAGCGACCCGAGGACGACGACCGCGCCGAACCCCTGCGCGACGGTGAGTTCCTGACCGAGCGCCAGCCAGCCGAGCACCGTGGCGACGAGCGGGCTGAGGAGTCCGAGGAACGTGACGTCGGTGGGGGTGAGCAGGCGGATCCCGCGGAACCACAGGGCGTACGCGAGGGCCGAGCCGATGACGGCGAGGTAGGCGTAGCCGGCGAGGTTCGTGCTCGTCGGCGCGGGCGGCGGGCCCTCGGTGAAGAGGGCGACGGGGAGGAGGAGCAGTCCGCCGGCGACGAGCTGCCAACCGGTGGTCGCGAGCAGCGGCGCGGGCGATGTCCAGCGCTTGCTGAGGACGACGCCGGTGGCCATGACGACGGCCCCGCCGGCCGCGGCGGCGACGCCGAGCCCGTCCAGCCGTGCGCCGGCCCGCAGGACGAGCAGGCTGACGCCCGCCACGCCGGCGACGGCGGCGATCAGTGTGCGCGGCCTGAGCCGCTCGCCGAGCAGGCCGGAGGAGAGCACGGCGACCAGCAGCGGCTGTATCGCGCCGACGGTCGCGGCGACCCCGCCGGGCAGCCGGTACGCGGCGACGAACAGCAGCGCGAAGAACGCGCCGATGTTGAGCGCGCCGAGCACCAGCGCCCGCCACCACCACACGCCCTGCGGCAGCCGCCGCGTGACGGCGACGAGCGCGAGCCCCGCGGGCAGGGCGCGGACGACCGCGGCGAGCAGCGGACGGCCCGGCGGGAGGAGCTCGGTCGTGACGAGGTAGGTGGTGCCCCAGACGGCGGGCGCCAGGGCGGTGAGCAGCAGGGTTCCGACTCGATTGCTTAGCACTAAAGCAATGTATCTCAGCGCTAAGACATCTGGGCAGGGGTGGCCGACGTGAGGTACCTCACCGCTAAGGCAATTGACGTCGGTCCTTTACGCTGGAGCGATGGCAGACCACGTCGACCTGGTGCTCGCACAGTGGGCCGTACGCCGCCCCGACCTCGATGTCTCGCCGATGGCGGTGATCGGCCGGCTCTCCCGGCTGTCCCGCCTCGTGGACGCCGAACTGCGCCGCACCTTCACCGCCCACGGCCTCGACGCCGCGTCCTTCGACGTGCTCGCGACCCTGCGGCGCAGCGACCCGCCGCACAGCCTGACCCCCGCCGAGCTCATGCGGTCCTCGATGGTCACCTCGGGGGCGATCACGCAGCGCCTCGACCGCCTGGAGGCCCGCGGCCTGGTGAGCCGCAGCCCCAGTGCCTCGGACGGACGCAGCGTCGTCGTCGCCCTCACGGACGCCGGCCGCGACCTCATCGACGAGGCCCTGCCCGACCACGTCGCCACCGAGGCCCGCCTGCTCGCCGCGCTCACGGAAGGGGAGCGCGACGCGCTCGCGACGACCCTCGCGACGCTCTTGGAGTCACTCAGCGAGGAGAAGGACGGGAAGGGCGGGAAGGACAAGAAGGCGTGAGGGGCGGGGCCGAGCCCCCGCCTCCCCTCTCTCCCCCCATCTCTCCCTTCACCCGCCCCTCAGACCTCCGTCTCAGAACTCCGTCCGCACGTCGAGCCGCCCGAGCCGCTCGGGGTCCGCAAGGATGTCGATCTCGACGATCCGGCCGTCCGCGATCGTGAATCCCAGCACGGACAGCAGCCGCCCCTCCAGCGCCGTGACGACCCCCGCGGCGCCGTTGACCAGGGCCCGGCGCGCGAACAGGGCCGGGGACCGGAAGAGCATGGCCTGCCCCGCCACCTCCCGCGCACCACGGACCTCCTGCGATCCGCGCACGCCCCCCGCCCCGGCGTCGGCCCGCAGCACCACGTCCGGATCGAGCACGGCCAGCAGGGCGTCGAAGTCGCCGGCGCGCGAGGCCGCCATGAAGGCGTCGACGACCTTCCACTGCCGGGCGAGGTCCGTCTCGGGCTCCGGGGCCGCGCCCCGCACCCGGCGGCGCGCCCGGCTCGCGAGCTGCCGCGCCGCGGCCGTCGTCCGCCCGACCATGGGCGCGATCTCGTCGAACGGCATGCCGAACATGTCGTGCAGGACGAACGCCAGCCGCTCGGCCGGATCCAGCGTGTCCAGCACGACCAGCAGGGCGAGGCCGACCGAGTCCGCGAGGAGTGCCTCGTGCTCGGGGTCGACCTCTTCCTCGCTCCGGCTCACGACCGGGTCGGGCACCCGGACGTCCAGCGGCTCCTCGGCCCGCGACGCGCGCGAGCGCAGTATGTCGAGGCAGACCCGGCCGACGACCGTGGTCAGCCACCCGCCGAGGTTGGCGACCCCGTCCGCGCCGGAGCGGTCGAGCCGCAGCCACGCCTCCTGCACGGCGTCGTCCGCCTCGCTGAGCGAGCCGAGCATGCGGTAGGCGACCGCCCGCAGCCGGGAGCGGTGGGCCTCGAAGCGCTCCGCCAGGAATTCGTTGTCGTTCATCGGTCACACTCTTCCGTCGCGATCCGTCGTAGAGATGACGGGCGGGAGGGCACCGATGTGACAGGCGGCGTGACGGCCGGGGCGGCGGCCGATGTGACACGTGAGTGTGGCCAGGGTCCTGTCGAGAGGGGCCCCGGCACGAGATATCTTGATGTCGAGCAATGTTACAGACGTGGAGCGGAGCACCCGGTGACTGACTCGACCATCATCTATACGCACACCGACGAGGCCCCGGCCCTGGCCACGCACTCGTTCCTGCCTGTGGTCCAGGCCTACGCCTCGACGGCCGGGGTCACCGTGGAGACGCGTGACATCTCGCTGGCGGGGCGCATCATCGCCCACTTCCCGGAGTACCTGGAGGAGGGGCAGCGCATCCCCGACGCGCTGGCCGAGCTGGGTGAGCTGGCCAAGAAGCCCGAGGCCAACATCATCAAGCTGCCGAACATCTCGGCGTCCATCCCGCAGCTGAAGGCCGCCGTCGCCGAGCTGCAGGCCCAGGGCTACGCCCTGCCGGACTACCCGGACGACCCGAAGACCGACGAGGAGCGCGAGATCCGCGCCCGCTACGACAAGGTCAAGGGCAGCGCCGTCAACCCGGTCCTGCGCGAGGGCAACTCCGACCGCCGCGCCCCGGCGTCGGTCAAGAACTACGCCAAGGCCCACCCGCACCGCATGGGCGCCTGGTCGGCCGACTCGAAGACGAACGTCGCCACCATGGGCGTCGACGACTTCCGCTCCACCGAGAAGTCCGCGGTCGTCGCCGAGGACGGCACGTTCCGCATCGAGCTCAAGGGCGACGACGGCTCCACCACCGTCCTGCGCGAGTCGGTCCCCGTCCTCGCGGGCGAGGTCGTCGACGCCTCCGTCATGCGCGTCGCCGCGCTGCGCGAGTTCCTGGCGGAGCAGGTCGCCCGTGCCAAGGCCGAGGGCGTGCTGTTCTCCGTGCACCTGAAGGCCACGATGATGAAGGTCTCCGACCCGATCATCTTCGGCCACGTGGTGCGCGCCTTCTTCCCGAAGACCTTCGCGAAGTACGGCGAGGTCCTGATCGCGGCCGGCCTGAGCCCGAACGACGGCCTCGGCGGCATCTTCAAGGGCCTGGAGTCGCTTCCCCACCTGGGCGAGGAGATCAAGGCCTCCTTCGACGCCGAGCTCGCCGAGGGCCCGGCCCTGGCGATGGTCGACTCCGACAAGGGCATCACCAACCTGCACGTCCCGAGCGACGTCATCGTCGACGCCTCCATGCCGGCCATGATCCGTACCTCCGGCCACATGTGGGGCCCGGACGGCCAGGAGGCCGACACCCTCGCCGTCCTGCCGGACAGCAGCTACGCGGGCGTCTACCAGGCCGTCATCGAGGACTGCCGTGCCAACGGCGCCCTCGACCCGGCGACGATGGGCTCCGTGCCCAACGTCGGTCTCATGGCCCAGAAGGCCGAGGAGTACGGCAGCCACGACAAGACCTTCGAGATCCCCGTCACCGGCACGGTGCGGGTCGTCGACGGCGCGGGCAACGCGGTCCTGGAGCAGGCGGTCGGCCAGGGCGACATCTTCCGCATGTGCCAGGCCAAGGACGCCCCGATCCGCGACTGGGTCAAGCTCGCCGTCACCCGCGCCCGCGCCACCGGCGTCCCGGCCGTCTTCTGGCTCGACGAGAACCGCGCCCACGACGCGCAGCTCATCGAGAAGGTCAAGGCGTACCTGCCGGAGCACGACACCGAGGGCCTGCAGATCGAGATCATGTCGCCGGTCGAGGCGACCAAGTTCTCGCTGGAGCGCATCCGCCGCGGCGAGGACACGATCTCCGTCACCGGCAACGTCCTGCGTGACTACCTGACGGACCTGTTCCCGATCCTCGAGCTCGGCACCAGCGCCAAGATGCTGTCGGTCGTCCCGCTCATGAACGGCGGCGGCCTGTTCGAGACCGGCGCCGGCGGCTCCGCCCCGAAGCACGTGCAGCAGCTCGTCAAGGAGAACTACCTCCGCTGGGACAGCCTCGGCGAGTTCTTCGCCCTCGCGGCCAGCTTCGAGCACCTCGCGACGACCACGGGCAACGCCCGCGCCAAGGTCCTCGCCGACACCCTCGACCGCGCGACCGGCACCTTCCTCAACGAGGACAAGTCGCCGAGCCGCCGCCTGGGCGGCATCGACAACCGCGGCAGCCACTTCTACCTGGCGATGTACTGGGCCCAGGAGCTGGCGAAGCAGGCCGACGACGCGCAGCTCGCGGAGGCGTTCGGGCCGCTGGCCAAGACGCTGACCGAGCAGGAGGAGACCATCGTCGCCGAGCTGATCGCGGTGCAGGGCTCCCCGGCCGACATCGGCGGCTACTACCAGCCCGACGTGACGAAGGCCTCGGCCGTCATGCGCCCGTCGGCGACGTTCAACCAGGCTCTGGCGACCCTGGCCTGACACGCCCGCGGCGCACGCCGCACCGTTCCGCCCCGGCCGGCCTCGTGCCCGGCCGGGGCGGTTTCGTTTCCGGCCGTGCCCCGGCTCACCCGCGACCGCCCGCAGCAGGGCCGGTGACCTCCCATGCCGCCTCGATCATCGGGAAGATCTCGTCCACCGCGGCCTCCGGATCGGCCGCCGCGAGGGCCAGCGCATAGGCGTCGACCACGAACCTCGCGATCGTCCGGCAGGCCGTCGCGGTCCGCGCCGGCCCGGAATCCGTGGCGATGGCCGCCGCCAGCGACTCCGCATGGCGCAGCATCATCGACTCCTCGTACTCCCGCAGGGCGGGTGACGCGCCGATCATGCGCCGGACCGGGGCGGCGCCGTCCGCCGCGCAGTGCCGCACCAGTGCCTGGATCGCGTGGCGCAGCGCGGGGATGAGCGGTTCGTGCGGCGCGCGACCGGTGACCGCCTGGATGAGGCGCTGCAGGAAGTCGTCGTCCTGCTCGAACACCAGGGCCTCTTTCGAGGCGAAGTGGGAGAAGAGCGTCGTGACGGCCACGTCGGCCTCGGCGGCCACGTCACGGATGCCCACCGCGTCGTATCCGCGTTCCAGGAAGAGCCGCAGGGCGGTGTCGGCGATCTTCCGGCGGGTCGCGGCCTTCTTGCGTTCGCGGCGTCCGGTCGGCACGGTCATACGCTCACGCTATCAGGTACAAATCCATAACGTGTTCAAAACCCTAACCGTTAGTGTTAAGTTCGGCCGCATGAAGAAGGTGAGCTTCGCCGAATTCGGCGGTCCCGACGTCCTGCGCCTCATAGACGCCGAAGAGCCCCACGCGGGCCCCGGCCGCATACGCATCGCCGTGCGGGCGGCGGGCGTGAACCCCGTCGACTGGAGGATTCGTGAAGGCCAGAAGCTGGGCGCCCATCCGATCGAGCTGCCCTCCGGAGTCGGGCTGGACGCCGCCGGTGTGGTGGACGAGGTCGGCGAGGGCGTCGAAGGCGTCGAGGTCGGTGACCACGTGTTCGGCGAAGGCTCCAGCACCTATGCCGAGTTCGCCGTGCTGTCGGCCTGGGCCCGCATGCCCGAGGGCCTGACGTTCGACGAGGCGGCCGGGTACCCCTCCGTGGTGGAGACCGCGCTGCGCATCATCCGCGAGGTCGGCGTGCGGTCCGGGCAGACGCTGCTGGTCAGCGGCGCGTCCGGGGGAGTCGGCTCGGCCGTGCTGCAGATCGCCCGCGACCGCGGCATCACGGTGATCGGCACGGCCGGGGCCGCGAACCAGGACTACCTGCGCAGCCTGGGCGCCCTCGCCACGACGTACGGCGAGGGCTGGGTCGAGCGGGTGCGGCGGCTCGGCCGTGTCGACGCGGCCCTCGATCTGGCCGGCTCGGGCGTGATCCGCGAACTCGTCGGTCTGACCGGGAGCCCGCAGAAGGTCGTCTCCATCGCCGATCTCGGTGCGCCGGAGCTCGGTGTCCGGTTCTCCGGAGTGGCCGGGAGCGTGCCGGACGCGCTCGCCGAGGCCGCGCGCCTCATCTCGCGGGGAAGGCTCCACATCCCGGTCGAGAAGGCGTACGCGCTGGCCGATGCCGCGGCGGCGCACGCCGACAGCCGGGCCGGTCACACGCGCGGGCGCCGCGTCATCATCGTCTGACCGACTCCTGCGCCGCACGCCCGGCGGCGCCCTCGTGCCCCGCGCCGCGTTCCTCCCGGCGATCCCGCCGGCAAAGGATCTCCCACCGCACCATTGCATAAATCTTCATTCATTCGTATAGTCATGCCATCGACCAGGAGGGGCCCGATGGCAGTACGTGTGGCAGTGGCAGGAGCGAGCGGATACGCGGGCGGCGAAGTGCTGCGCCTGCTCCTCGCGCACCCCGGCGTACGGATCGGGGCCCTCACCGCGAACAGCAACGCGGGCCAGAGGCTCGGCGCCGTGCAGCCGCACCTGCTGCCGCTGGCCGGGCGCGTGCTGGAAGCCACGACAGCCGATGTCCTCGCCGGGCATGACGTGGTGTTCCTGGCGTTGCCGCACGGTCAGTCGGCGGCGGTGGCTGCTGAGTTGGGTGAGGGCACGCTGGTGGTGGACTGTGGTGCGGACTTCCGGTTGAAGGACGCGGGGGAGTGGGAGCGGTTCTACGGGTCGGCGCATGCGGGGACGTGGCCGTACGGTCTGCCTGAGTTGCCGGGTGGGCGGGAGGCGTTGAAGGGCGCGCGGCGGATCGCCGTGCCCGGGTGCTACCCGACCGCGGTGTCCTTGGCGCTGGCGCCGGCCTATGGGGCGGGGCTGGCCGAGCCGGAGGCAGTGGTCGTGGCCGCGTCGGGGACGTCGGGCGCGGGCAAGGCGGCCAAGCCGCACCTGCTGGGCTCCGAGGTCATGGGCTCCATGAGCCCGTACGGCGTGGGCGGCGGCCACCGGCACACCCCGGAGATGATCCAGAACCTCTCCGCGGCGGCGGGGGAGCGCGTGACGGTCTCCTTCACCCCCACCCTCGCCCCGATGTCCCGCGGCATCCTCGCCACGTGCAGCGCCAAGGCCCGCCCCGGCGTCACCGCGGAGGGCCTGCGGAGCGCGTACGAGAAGGCGTACGCGGACGAGCCCTTCGTCCACCTGCTTCCCGAGGGGCAGTGGCCGGCCACTGCCGCGGTGTACGGGTCGAACGCCGCGCTGCTGCAGGTGGCGCTGGACGAGGCGGCCGGGCGGATCGTCGTGGTGAGTGCGATCGACAACCTCACCAAGGGCACCGCGGGGGGTGCGGTGCAGAGCATGAACATCGCCCTCGGGCTCCCCGAGGACCTGGGGCTGGCGGTCACGGGGGTGGCGCCGTGAGCGTCCGCCGGGTCCTCGCGACCCTCCTGGCACGGCTGGTCCCGTGCGACACGGCCGAGAACACGATGAGCGAGCGGGCGAAAGAGGAGATGCAGTGAGCGTCACGGCAGCACAGGGCTTCACGGCGGCGGGCATCGCCGCCGGGATCAAGGAGAACGGCAACCCCGACCTGGCCCTCGTGGTCAACCAGGGGCCGCGTCTGGCCGCTGCGGGCGTCTTCACCGCCAACCGCGTCAAGGCCGCGCCGGTGCTCTGGTCCCAGCAGGTCGTCAAGGGCGGGCAGATCTCCGCCGTCGTCCTCAACTCCGGTGGCGCCAACGCCTGCACCGGTCCCGAGGGTTTCCAGGACACGCACGCGACCGCGGAGAAGGCGGCGGAGGTGCTGGGGCACAGTGCCGGGGAGATCGCGATCGCTTCCACGGGTCTGATCGGGGTGCGGTTGCCGATGGACAAGCTGCTTCCCGGCATTGAGAAGGCCGCGGCCGGGCTCTCCGCGCACGGCGGGGAGAAGGCGGCCATCGCGATCAAGACGACCGACACCGTCCACAAGACCGCCGTCGTCCAGGGCGACGGGTGGACGGTGGGCGGGATGGCCAAGGGTGCGGGCATGCTCGCCCCGGGCCTGGCCACCATGCTCGTCGTCCTGACCACCGACGCCGACATCGACACCGCGGGCCTCGACAGCGCACTGCGCGCCGCCACCCGGACGACGTTCGACCGAGTGGACTCCGACGGCTGCATGTCCACCAACGACACGGTCCTGCTGCTGGCCTCCGGCGCCTCCGGCATCACCCCCGGCCTGGAGGTTTTCGCGGAGGCGGTGCGGGAGGTGTGCGACGACCTGGCGCGTCAGCTGATCGGTGATGCCGAGGGGGCGAGCAAGGACATCCGGATCGAGGTGATCAACGCCGCCAGCGAGGACGACGCGGTCGAGGTCGGGCGCTCCATCGCCCGTAACAACCTCCTCAAGTGCGCCCTGCACGGTGAGGACCCGAACTGGGGCCGTGTGCTGTCCGCGATCGGCACCACGTCCGCGGCCTTCGACCCCGACAAGCTCAATGTGGCCATCAACGGTGTGTGGGTCTGCCGCAACGGCTCCGTCGGCGACGACCGCGACCTCGTCGACATGCGCTACCGGGAGGTCCGCATCACCGCCGACCTCGCCGAGGGCTCCGAGACCGCCGTCATCTGGGCCAACGACCTCACCGCCGACTACGTCCACGAGAACAGCGCGTACTCCTCATGACGACCACGGACAGCACGGACACCCCCGACACCGCGGGCACGACCCGCAAGCACACCGCCCTCCCCAAGGCCCGCATCCTCATCGAGGCGCTGCCCTGGCTGACGCGGCACCACGGCAAGACCGTCGTCATCAAGTTCGGCGGCAACGCCATGGTCGACGACGAGCTCAAGGCCGCCTTCGCCCAGGACGTCGTCTTCCTCCACCACGCCGGGCTGCGCCCCGTCGTCGTGCACGGCGGCGGCCCGCAGATCAGCGCCCAGCTCGACCGGATGGGCCTCACCTCGGAGTTCAAGGCCGGCCTGCGCGTCACCACGCCCGAGGCCATGGACGTCGTCCGCATGGTCCTCGCCGGGCAGGTGCAGCGCGAACTCGTCGGGCTGCTCAACGAGCACGGCCCGCTCGCCGTCGGGATGACGGGCGAGGACGCCCACACCATGACCGCCACCAAGCACTACGCCGAGATAGGCGGCGAGCGCGTCGACATCGGCCGCGTCGGCGAGATCACCGCCATCGACACCGGCGCCGTCCAGGCCCTGCTCGACGACGGGCGGATCCCCGTCATCTCCTCCGTCGCCCGCAGCGCCGACGACGCCGACGCCCACGGGGTGTTCAACGTCAACGCCGACACCGCGGCCGCCGCCCTCGCCGCGGCCCTCGGCGCCGAGACGCTCATGGTCCTCACCGACGTCGAGGGCCTCTACGAGGACTGGCCGCACAGCGACGAGGTCATCAGCCGGCTCACCGCGAGCGAACTGGAGGAGCTGCTCCCGGACCTGGCGAGCGGCATGGTGCCCAAGATGCAGGGCTGCCTGCACGCCGTGCGCAACGGCGTCACCACGGCCCGTGTGATAGACGGCAGGGTCCAGCACTCGATCCTGCTGGAGATCTTCACGGACGAGGGGATAGGCACGATGGTCGTGCCCGACGAAGCGGTGAGCGGACCGGAGGGGAAGCAGTGAGCAACACGGAACTCACCCGGCGCTGGCAGGGCGCCCTGATGGACAACTACGGCACCCCGCGCATCCCCCTGCTCCGCGGCGAGGGCAGCACGGTCTGGGACGCCGACGGCAAGGCGTACCTCGATCTCGTCGGCGGCATCGCCGTCAACGCCCTCGGCCACGCCCACCCGGCGGTCGTCCGGGCCGTGTCGGACCAGATCGCCACCCTGGGCCACGTCTCCAACCTCTTCACCGCCGAGCCGACCGTCGCCCTCGCCGAGCGGCTGCTCGGTCTCGCGGGCCGGCCGGGGCGCGTGTACTTCGCCAACTCGGGCGCGGAGGCCGTCGAGGCGGCCTTCAAGATCGGACGGCGGACGGGGCGGTCCCGCATGGTCGCCGCCACCGGCGGCTTCCACGGCCGCACGATGGGCGCGCTCGCCCTCACCGGCCAGCCCGCCAAGCAGGACCCCTTCCTGCCGCTCCCCGCCGGCGTCACCCACGTCCCCTACGGGGACGAGGAGGCGCTCCGGGCTGCCGTCACCACCGACACCGCGCTCGTCGTGCTGGAACCCGTCCAGGGCGAGGGCGGCGTCATCGTCCCGCCCCCCGGCTACCTGGCCGCCGCCCGCGAGATCACCCGCGCCACCGGCACCCTCCTCGTCCTGGACGAGATCCAGACAGGTATCGGCCGTACGGGCCACTGGTTCGAGCATCAAGCACAGGGCGTCGAGCCCGACGTCGTCACCCTCGCCAAGGGCCTCGGCGGCGGCCTGCCCATCGGCGCCACCCTCGCCTTCGGTCCGGCGGCCGACCTGCTGACACCCGGTCAGCACGGCTCCACCTTCGGCGGGAACCTCGTCGCGTGCGCCGCCGCCCTGGCCGTCGTCGACACCCTGGAGAGCGAGGGGATCCTCGCCCGCGTGACGGCGGCGGGGGAGCGGCTGCGTGACGGGATCGCTGCGCTCGGCCACCCCCTCGTCGACCGCGTCCGTGGCGCGGGCCTGCTGCTGGGTATTGTCCTTTCCGAGCCCCTTGCACCGAAGGTGCAGCAGGCAGCACAGGACGCCGGCCTTCTGGTGAACGCGGTCGCACCCGACGTGGTGCGTTTGGCCCCACCGCTGGTCATCACCGAAGATGAGGTGGAAACGTTCCTCCGGGCACTGCCGGGTGTCCTGGACGCCGCTGCTCCCGGGGAACGACGAAGCGGAGACTGACGAGACGATGACCCAGGCGCAGGAGCCGGAGCCGTTCCACGGCGGACAGGCCGTACCGCAGACCCGTACCGCCCGCCACCGCCGGATCGTGGACATCCTCGGCCGGCAGGCGGTCCGGTCGCAGAGCCAGCTCGCCAAGCTGCTCGCCGACGACGGCCTGTCCGTCACCCAGGCGACGCTCTCCCGCGACCTCGACGAACTGGGCGCGGTCAAGATCCGCAACACCGGGGGCGAGCTCATCTACGCCGTCCCCTCCGAGGGCGGCGACCGCACCCCCCGGGCCCCGCTCGGCGAGTCCGCGACCGAGGCCCGCATGGCCCGCCTCGCGGGCGAACTGCTGATCTCGGCGGAGGCGTCCGCGAACCTCGTCGTCCTGCGCACCCCGCCGGGCGCCGCCCAGTTCTTCGCCTCGGCGATCGACCAGGCGGGCGTCCACGAGATCATCGGCACGATCGCGGGCGACGACACGGTGATGCTCATCAGCCGTGACCCCAAGGGCGGCCAGGCGCTCGCGGACCACCTCCTGAGGCTGGCTCAGAAGGAGCGCTGACGGCCCGTCCGAACGCGCCCGCGGGCCTCCGCGGGCGTGAACTCGCCACCGGTGTGGGCAGGATGACGAGGGGCGCAGGGCGTCGGCCTCGTGAACACCGGCCCAACAGCAGGCATGGGGCGAGGGAGGACACATGCTGGCGATCCGCGCGGCGAAGCTCTTCGACGGGATAGGCCCGGGGACCGTCGAGCGGCCCGCGGTGCTGGTGGAAGGCGGGCGGATCACCGGCGTGGTGCCCGGTGGGAACGTTCCCGCGGAGGCCCGGCTCGTGGACCTGGGGCGGGCGACGCTGCTGCCCGGGTTCGTGGACACCCACGTCCACCTCGCCTTCGACGCGAGCGAGGACGCCGTCGGCCGGCTGCGGGCCGCCGGCGACGACGAACTGCAGGGCCGCATGCGGGCCGCGGCCCGCGCGACCCTCGCCGCGGGCGTGACGACCGTGCGCGACCTCGGGGACCGGGGGTATCTGGCGCTGCGGATCCGGGACGAGACCGCCAAGGACCCCACGGCCGGGCCCACCGTGCTCGCCTCCGGCCCGCCCCTGACGACCGCCCGCGGCCACTGCTGGTTCCTCGGCGGGCGGGCCGAGGGCGTCGACGGGATCCGGGCCGCCGTCCGCGAACGGGCCGGGCGCGGCGTGGACGTCGTAAAAGTGATGGTCACCGGCGGCGACCTCACCCCCGGCTCCGACCCCTTCCACGTGCAGTACGGCCACGCCGAGCTGCTCGCCGCCGTGCGCGAGGCGCACCGGCACGGCCTGCCGATCACGGCGCACGCGCACTCCGCCGCCGGCATCGCCGACGCGGTCGCCGCCGGGTTCGACATGGTCGAGCACTGCTTCTTCGTCACCGAGATCACCGACGAGAGCGACGAGACCGACCCCGGCGTGGACTACGACCGGCGGGTGCTCGACGACATGGTCCGCCTGGGCGTGGTCGCCTCCCTCACCCTGGGCTCCCTGCCCGGCGGCCCGCCGCCCCCGCCGCGGATCGCCCGCCGCATCCCCGGCCTGGTCGCCGGGCTGGCCGCGATGCGGGAGGCGGGAGTAGCGGTGGTGTGCGGGAGCGACTCGGGAATCTTCCCGGCCAAGGCCCACGGCAGCCACCCCTACAGCATCGCCGCCATGGTGGAGACGGGCTTCACCCCGCTGGAGGCGCTCCGCGCGGCCACCTCGGCCGCGGCCCGCGCCTGCGGCGTCGCCTGCCGCAAGGGCTGTATCGCCCCCGGCTTCGACGCGGACCTCGTGGCCGTGGCCGGGGACCCGCTCGCCGACATCACGGCCGTCCACGCGGTGACCGCGGTCTTCCGCGAAGGAACGCGCGTTCCCCTGCCGTAGCCGGCCCGGCCGCGCGCATCACCCCTCACGGGCCCGGAAACGACGGAAGCCGTTCCCTCGCTGTGCGAGGAAACGGCTTCCGACCTGCGATGTTCGCTGGTCGGGACGGCGGGATTTGAACCCACGACCCCTTGACCCCCAGTCAAGTGCGCTACCAAGCTGCGCCACGTCCCGGTGCTCGTCCCTCCCGGGTTTCTTCCCGGTGGGGCGTGCAGAAAGAAAATATCCTGTTTGGCGGCGTGATCCAAATTCGGGGGTCACCACCTCGTCTGCGTGACCGTCTCGTCACGGAAAGCAATCCGCATGGAGCATTGACGAACCATACGGTGGAGTGCATAGTTATACCCATCAGCGAATGCATCGTAAGGAGAAACCCGTGACCGAGCGCGTCGTACTCGCCTACTCCGGCGGCCTGGACACCTCCGTCGCCATCGGCTGGATCGCCGAGGAGACGGGCGCCGAGGTCATCGCCGTTGCCGTGGACGTCGGCCAGGGCGGCGAGGACCTGGACGTCATCCGCAAGCGCGCGCTCGCCTGCGGTGCGGTGGAGGCGGAGGTCGCCGACGCCAAGGACGAGTTCGCCGATGAGTACTGCCTCCCGGCGATCAAGGCCAACGCCCTCTACATGGACCGGTACCCGCTGGTCTCCGCCCTCTCCCGGCCCACGATCGTCAAGCACCTCGTGGCCGCCGCGAAGAAGCACGGCGCGACCACCGTCGCCCACGGCTGCACCGGCAAGGGCAACGACCAGGTGCGGTTCGAGGCCGGCATCTCCTCCCTCGCCCCCGAGCTGAAGTGCATCGCCCCCGTCCGGGACTACGCGATGACGCGGGACAAGGCCATCGCCTTCTGCGAGGCCAAGGGCCTGCCGATCGCCACCACCAAGAAGTCGCCGTACTCCATCGACCAGAACGTCTTCGGCCGGGCCGTCGAGACCGGCTTCCTGGAGGACATCTGGAACGCCCCGATCGAGGACGTCTACGACTACACCGCCAACCCGGCCACCCCCCGGGAGGCCGACGAGGTGATCATCACCTTCGAGCAGGGCGTCCCGGTCGCCATCGACGGCAAGCCCGTCTCCGTGCTGCAGGCCATCCAGCAGCTCAACGAGCGGGCCGGCGCGCAGGGCGTCGGCCGGCTCGACATGGTCGAGGACCGGCTCGTGGGCATCAAGTCCCGGGAGATCTACGAGGCTCCCGGCGCCATCGCGCTGATCACCGCCCACCAGGAGCTGGAGGCCGTCACGGTCGAGCGCGAGCTCGCCCGGTACAAGCGGCAGGTCGAGCAGCGGTGGGCCGAGCTCGTCTACGACGGCCTGTGGTTCTCCCCGCTCAAGCGGGCCCTGGACGGCTTCATCGCCGAGGCCAACGAGCACGTCTCCGGCGACATCCGGATGACGCTGCACGGCGGCCGGGCCGTCGTCAACGGCCGGCGGTCCCAGAAGTCGCTCTACGACTTCAACCTCGCCACGTACGACACGGGCGACACGTTCGACCAGTCGATGTCGAAGGGCTTCATCGAGATCTTCGGCCTGTCCTCGAAGATCGCCGCGAAGCGCGACCTGGCCGTCTGACCCGCGGCCCGTCCCGACGTCCCTCCGCCTCCCCGGCCCGCCGCGGCCGGGGAGGCCCCAGCACCGCGCCACGCAGAGGAGCAGCACGATGACCACGGGTCCGCAGAGCCAGCCCGCAGGCGGCGACGTACGTCTCTGGGGCGGCCGGTTCGCCGACGGGCCCGCCGAGGCCCTCGCCAAGCTGTCCGCCTCCGTCCACTTCGACTGGCGGCTCGCCCCCTACGACATCGCCGGCTCCCGCGCGCACGCCCGCGTGCTGCACAAGGCCGGGCTGCTCACGGACGACGAGCTGCAGCGGATGATCGACGGCCTCGGGCTGCTGGAAGCCGACGTCGCCGCCGGCACCTTCACCGGCACCGTCGCCGACGAGGACGTGCACACCGCCCTGGAGCGCGGCCTGCTGGAGCGGCTCGGCCCCGACCTCGGCGGCAAGCTGCGCGCCGGGCGGTCCCGCAACGACCAGGTCGCCACGCTCTTCCGGATGTACCTGCGCGACCACGCCCGGATCATCGGCGGGCTGATCGCCGACCTCCAGGAGGCGCTCGTCGGCCTCGCCGAGGCGCACGCGGACGTCGCCATGCCGGGCCGGACGCACCTGCAGCACGCCCAGCCGGTGCTCTTCGCCCACCACGTGCTCGCACACGTCCAGGCGCTGTCGCGGGACGCGGAGCGGCTGCGGCAGTGGGACGAGCGCACGGCGGTCTCGCCGTACGGCTCGGGCGCGCTCGCCGGGTCCTCCCTGGGGCTGGACCCGGAGGCGGTCGCCGCCGACCTCGGCTTCGAGCGCGGCTCCGCGGGCAACTCCATCGACGGGACGGCCTCGCGGGACTTCGTCGCCGAGTTCGCCTTCGTCACGGCCATGATCGGCGTCGACCTGTCGCGCATCGCCGAGGAGGTCATCATCTGGAACACGAAGGAGTTCTCCTTCGTGACCCTCCACGACGCCTTCTCCACCGGCTCGTCGATCATGCCGCAGAAGAAGAACCCGGACATCGCCGAGCTGGCGCGCGGCAAGTCCGGGCGGCTCATCGGCAACCTCACCGGCCTGCTCGCCACGCTCAAGGCCCTGCCGCTCGCCTACAACCGCGACCTGCAGGAGGACAAGGAGCCGGTCTTCGACTCCTGCGACCAGCTGGAGGTCCTGCTCCCGGCCTTCACCGGGATGATGGCGACCCTCACGGTCAACCGCGCCCGGATGGAGGAGCTGGCCCCCGCCGGTTTCTCGCTGGCCACCGACATCGCCGAGTGGCTGGTCAAGCAGGGCGTGCCGTTCCGTGTGGCGCACGAGGTGGCGGGGGAGTGCGTCAAGGAGTGCGAGTCGCGGGGCATCGAGCTCGACGGGCTCACCGACGAGGACTTCGCCGCGATCTCCCCGCACCTGACGCCCGAGGTCCGCTCGGTCCTGAGCGTGCCCGGCGCGCTGGCCTCGCGCAGCGGGCGGGGCGGCACCGCGCCGTCCGCGGTCGCGGTCCAGCTCGGCGAGGTCAAGGCGGACCTCGCGGTCCAGCGGGAGTGGGCGGAGGCCGTGCGCGGCTGAGGCCCGTGACGCCCTACGGCCCGTGACGCCTTACGGACCCTGACGCCTGCGGCGGCCCGGCGGCCCCTGCCTCCCGGCTCGATCCTCGATCTGAGACGACGATAACCCGAGTGAGACATCCACGTCTCATTCGGGTTATCGTCGTCTCATGAGTGTTGACCGGGACCATGTGCTGAGGGAGGCCGCCGCCCTGCTCACCCGCAAGGCGACCGCCTCCATGGACGAGATCGCCAAGGCCGCGGGGATCGGCCGCGCCACCCTCCACCGCCACTTCGCCGGGCGCGACGCGCTCGTGCGCGCCCTGGAGGAGCTGGGCATCCAGCAGTTCGAGCAGGCCCTGGACGCGGCCCGGATCGAGGAGGGCGACGCGGCCGGCGCCGTCCGCCGCCTGATCGACGAGGTCGAGCCCGTCGCCGGCATGCTCGCCTTCCTCTTCACCGAGAACCAGCTCTACGAGAACGGCACCAACGAGGGCTGGAACCGGCTCGACACCCGCGTCCAGCGGCTCTTCAGTCGCGGCCAGGAGGACGGCTCCTTCCGGCTCGACCTCACGCCCGCCTGGCTCACCGAGGCCCTCTACGGCCTGATCGGCACCGGCGCCTGGGCCGTCCAGGACCGGCGCGTGGCCGCCAAGGACATGCCCCGCATGGTCGCCGAACTGCTCCTGGGCGGCGCCGAGCGAAGGGCCGAGACCGAGCGGAGGATGAAACGGTGACCGGAACCACCGGCGGCCCGCTGACCGAGCGGGCGCCCGCCGAGACATCCCGTCCCGGACGCTGGCTCGCGCTCGCCGTCCTCGCCCTGGCCGTCCTCCTCGTGGCCGTCGACGCGACCGTCCTCGGTCTCGCGACGCCCTTCCTCAGCGAGGACCTGCGCCCGTCCGGCACCCAGCTGCTGTGGATCGGCGACGTCTACTCGTTCGTCATCGCCGGACTCCTGGTCTCCATGGGCAGCCTCGGCGACCGCATCGGCCGCAAGAAGCTCCTGCTGACCGGCGCGGTGGCCTTCGGCGCGGTCTCCGTGCTGAACGCCTACGCCACCAGCCCCGAGATGATGATCGCGGCCCGGGCCCTGCTGGGCGTCGCGGGCGCGACGCTGATGCCGTCCACGCTCGCCCTGATCCGCAACATCTTCCACGACCCCAAGGAACGCAGCCTGGCCATCGGCATCTGGGGCGCCATGGCCTCGGCGGGCGCCGCGGTGGGCCCGGTCGTGGGCGGCTTCCTGCTGGGCCACTTCTGGTGGGGCTCGGTCTTCCTGATCAACCTGCCGGTGATGGCCGTGCTGGTGCTCGTCGGCATCAAGCTGCTGCCCGAGTCCCGTGACCCGTCGCCCGGCCCGTGGGACCTGCTCAGCGTGGTGCTCTCCATGACCGGCGTCATCGCCGTCGTCTACGCGATCAAGGAGGGGGCGACGCACGGCCTGCGCTGGGACGTCGCCGCGGCGGCCGCCGTCGGAGTCCTCGCGCTGGTGTGGTTCGTCCGCCGCCAGCTCACGCTGCCCTCGCCGCTGCTGGACATGCGCCTCTTCCACCACCGGGGCTTCTCCGGCGCGGTGCTGGCCGACCTGCTGACCGTCCTCGGCCTGTCCGGCATGGTCTTCTTCCTGTCGCAGTTCCTCCAGCTCGTCCAGGGGCGCAGCCCGCTGGAGGCGGGCCTGGCCGAACTGCCGGCCGCGATCGGCGCGGTCACCGCGGGACTGCTCGCGGGGCGGGCCGCACGGCGGTTCTCGGTGCGCTCGGTGGTGACCGGCGGGCTCGCGGCCATCGGCGTCGCCCTCGCGGCGCTCGTCTGGCTGCAGTCCGACACCGCCTACCCGGTCCTCGGCGCGACCCTGCTGGTCGTGGGCGTCGGTGCGGGCTTCTCCTTCACCGTCACGGCCGACGTGATCCTCTCCAGCGTGCCCAAGGAACAGGCGGGCGCCGCCTCGGCCGTCTCGGAGACGGCGTACGAGCTCGGTGCCGCGCTCGGCATCGCGTTGCTCGGCTCGATCGTCACCGGCGTCTACCGGGACTTCACCGTCCCGGCGGGCGTGCCCGCGACGGCCGCCGACGAGGCCCGGGAGTCCCTCGGCGGTGCCGTCGAGTCGGCCGCGGCCCTGCCGCCCGATCAGGGCTCGGACCTGCTCGTCTCCGCTCAGGACGCCTTCGTCGAGGGCCTGCGGATCGCCTCCGGCGTCGGCGCCGTGGTGCTGCTGGCGACGGCCGCCGCGGCGTGGTTCCTGCTCCGCGGCCAGAAGCTGGAGGAGGGCTACGGCGGCTGATCCGGCCCGCGGGCACGGCGGATCCGCCGCGCGGGTACGGCAAACGGAACCGCGTTCGCCGGATTGAGCCGGGCGCGGCTCACATGAGCAAAGCGCACGACAGGCCGGGGCGGCAAGCCCCGGCCTGTGTGACATATGCCGGAAACAATTTCTCTTGACTGGATCCTTACGCCCGGGCAACGATCACGACCACTGGTCGACATTGTCGAACGTGGTTCGGTTTACGACAGCGGTTTTCCGCCGTCCCGTTGCCAAAGGACACCCCCCTCATGCGCCTCCGCAGAACGGTCAGACTCCTGCTCGCCGCCGCGGCCACCGCGGCCCTGGGCCTGACGGGCCTCGCCGCCTCCCCGGCCTCCGCCTCCGTCCTGGACATCCCGCCGAAGGGCGCCAACGACTGGTCCTGCAAGCCGGATTCGGCCCACCCCGAGCCCGTCGTGCTGGTCAACGGCACCTTCAAGCTCATGGCCGAGAACTGGTCCGCGCTCTCCCCGAAGCTGAAGGAGGCGGGCTACTGCGTCTTCGCCTTCAACTACGGCAACATGGAGACCGCCCCCATCCCGCAGGCGGCGGCGGAGCTGCGCGACTTCGTGGAGGCCGTGCGGGGCGCCACGGGTGCGAAGAAGGTCGACCTCGTCGGTCACAGCCAGGGCGGCATGATGCCGCGCTACTACGTGAAGTTCCTGGGCGGCGCGGACAAGGTCGACGACCTCGTCGGCATCGTCCCCTCCAACCACGGCACGAAGAACCCGCTGGCCGTCGCGGCCGGCTGGACGATCTGCCCGTCCTGCGTCGACCAGCAGTGGGGCTCGGACTTCATGAAGAAGCTCAACGCGGGCGAGGAGGCGCCGGCCGGCCCGGACTACACGGTCATCTCCACGCGCTACGACGAGGTCGTCGTCCCCTACACCAGCGCCCTGCTGAACGGCCCGGCCGAGCGCGTCACCAACGTCGTGCTGCAGGACAAGTGCAAGCTCGACCCGTTCATGCACGACCAGGCCACCAAGGACCCGGTCGTCGCCCAGTGGGTCCTCAACGCGCTGGGGCGCAAGGGCCCGGCCGACCCGGCCTTCCAGCCCACCTGCATCAGCCTGGGATAGCCGAAGCCCGGGCCGGCCGGAGCGGCCGGCCCGGGCAGGGCCGGGAAGAGTGGATGTGACGTGACGTCAGGCGGCCTTCGAGGCCCTGGCCTTGGTCGCGTAGACGTCGACGTACTCCTGGCCCGACAGGCTCATGACCTCGCTCATCACCTCGTCGGTGACGGCGCGCAGGATGTACCGGTCGCGGTCCATGCCCTCGTAGCGGGAGAAGTCCAGCGGCTCGCCGAAGCGCACCGTGACCGGGGCGAGGTGCAGCATGCCCTTGCCGCCCGGCTGGACCTTGTCCATGCCGACCATCGCGAACGGCACCACCGGCGCGCCCGTCATCAGCGCGAGGCGGGCGATGCCGGTGCGGCCGCGGTAGAGCCGGCCGTCGGGGGAGCGGGTGCCCTCGGGGTAGATGCCGAAGACCCGGCCCTCGTCGAGGATCCGGCGGCCGGTCATCAGCGCCGCGACACCGCCGTGGCCGCCGTCGCGGTCCACCGGGATCATGCCGGAGCTGCGGAAGAACCAGGCCATGAGCCGGCCCTTGATCCCCTTGCCCGTGACGTACTCGTCCTTGCCGATGAAGAACACCTGGCGCTTGACCACCAGCGCCAGGAACAGCGAGTCGACGAAGGTCACGTGGCTGCCCGCGAGGATGACCGGTCCGCTGCCGGGGATGTTCTCCGTGCCCTCCACCTTGGGGCGGTACAGGACGCGCATGAGCAATCCGAGGAACGCCTTGAGCAAGATGCGGGACAACGGGGCCCTCCGGTCGTGATGGTCGGTGCGGCGCATGCCTGCGCAGGGGCTGACCATACTCGCCGGTATGGCCCACGCGCACCCCGGGTAGGGGGACGCGATACGGAGTGTTGACATGAGTTTGCACGCCGTTTGTCTTCCGTCTTCACAGACGGAAGTCGTACGTGTTTACGATCTGCGCGTCCGACAGGTGCCCGACCGGCGCCGGGACCGCAAGCAAGGAGCGTTCATGGATCAGGAGCAGCGGCCGGGCAGGCGCACCCTTCTGGGGGCCGCCGCGGCCCTCGGCGCGGGAGCGGTCGTCCTCGGCGGCGGAGCGGGCACGGCGGCGGCCGCGACCGCCGCCCCGGTGGCACAGGGCCGCGGCGGCGGCACGGGCGGCGGTTCGTACAAGGACCTGCCCGTGCCCACCGTCATCGGCCACCGGGGCGCCTGCGGCTACCGCCCCGAGCACACCCTCGGCTCCTACCAGTTCGCCCTCGACAACGGCGCGGACGTCATCGAGCAGGACGTCGTCCCCACCAAGGACGGGCACCTCGTCTGCCGCCACGAGAACGACATCACCGCCACGACCGACGTCGCCTCCCGCCCGGAGTTCGCCTCCCGCAAGACGACGAAGACCGTCGACGGCGAGGCCCACACCGGCTGGTTCACCGAGGACTTCACGCTCGCCGAGCTCAAGACGCTGCGCGCCAAGGAGCGCATCCCCGGCAACCGGCAGCACAACACCCTCTACGACGGCGTGTGGCAGGTGCCCACCTTCGAAGAGGTCCTGAAGTGGGCCGACGAGCAGGGCCGCAAGCGCGGCCGGCGCATATGGCTGCACGTCGAGACCAAGCACCCCACGTACTTCCGCAAGGCCGGCCTCGGCCTGGAGGAGCGGCTCGCCAAGCTGCTGCGCCGCTACAACCGCTCGGGCCGCAACGGCTACACCTTCCTGCAGTCCTTCGAGCCGAGCAGCCTCCAGCGGCTGGGCCGGCTGGGCGTCGACTGCCCGAAGGTGCTCCTGCTGGACGACCTCACGACGCAGCCGTGGGACTTCGTCGAGGCCAAGGACCCGCGGAAGGTCGCCGACCTCATCACGCCCGCGGGCCTGAAGTGGGTCTCCGGCTTCGCCCAGGGCATCGGCCCGTGGCTGAACCTCATCATCCCGCGGGACAAGAACGACAAGCTGACCAAGCCGACGACGCTGGTGCGGGACGCGCACGCCGCGGGGCTGATCCTGCACCCGTACACCATGCGCAACGAGAACAGCTTCCTGCCGGCGGACTTCCGGCGCGGCACCGACCCCAACGCGTACGGCGACGCGCTCGCGGCGTTCAAGACGTACTTCGCGACCGGGATCGACGGCATCTTCTCGGACAACTGCGACACGGCGGTGCTGGCGCGGGACGCGTTCCGCAAGGCCTGACGCGTACGGGCCCGGGCCTGCCCGGCATCGCCGGGCAGGCCCGTCGGGCACGGCGCAGCCGGAACCGGGTCCGCCACCCGGACGGGTGATAACCCGCGACACCGGCAACCGGCGCGGCAAGCGCACACGTCCCGCCTCGCATGACGCAGAGCGAACTCCTGACCCGGCTGAGCCCGCTGCTCAAAGCGGAGTGCGCCGCCGAGGCGGCCGCGGTCGCCGGGACCGACGCCGCCGACCTCGAGCAGGGCGTCTGGGTGCGGCTGCTCAGTGACAGCCGCACCATCGTCTCCGCGGCCCGGCTGCGGGCGACCGTCAGGGCGGAAGCCCGTGCCGCCCGCCGCCGCGCCCGGCGCGAGGTGCTCTACGACCCCACCCACGGCGAGCCGCCGTGCGCCCCCGACGCGGGCGTCGAACAGCAGGTGCTCGCCGCCGAAGAGGGCCGCGCGCTGCGCGCCGCCGTGCGCCGCCTGCCCGGCCGGTGCCCCCGCCTGCTGGCGGCCCTGCTGTCCCGGAAGGACCCGACCTACCGAGAAATCGCAGGCGAGTTGGGAATGTCACAAGGATCTTTGGGGCCGGTACGTTCCCGTTGCCTGGGATGCCTGCGCAGAATGCTGACGGCGGAGGTTGCGGCTCCTGAACCCTGGGGAAAGGAGCGGTAGACAACCGGCGCCACGGAGGCGGCGTGCACCCGCGACGGCTCCTGTCAGTGCGGATCAGGGCGGACCGAACCCACAAGGGGAGGCGTGGGCACATGGGCATGAGCGTGACCATCTCTGCGGCGACCGATCACGACGCCGAGCAGATCCTCAAGCTCCAGTACCTCTGTTACCAGGGCGAGGCCGAGCTCTACGGCGACTACTCCATCGCACCGCTCACCCAGACCCTCGCCGAGCTCCGCGCCGAACTGGCGGCGGGCTGCGTGCTGGTGGCCAGGCTGGGCGACGAGGTCGTCGGCTCGGTGCGCGGCGCGGCCGGGCCGGAGGGCGCGGCGGTGATCTCCGGGATGATCGTGCACCCCCGCATGCAGCGGCACGGCCTGGGCGGGCGGCTGCTGGCCGCGGTCGAGTCCCGGCTCGCGGCGGAGGGCGCCACCCGCTTCCGGCTCGCGACCGGGCACCGCAACGAGGGGACCCTGCGCCTGTACCGCAAGTGGGGGTACGCGCAGGTCGCCACCGAGCAGGTCACGCGCAAGCTGACGCTGGTGACGATGGAGAAGGGCCTGAAGGAGCAGCAGGAGACGGCGCCCGGGGTGCGCGAGAACGCCGCCGAGGCGGCCCTCGCGACGAGCGTCTAGCCGGCCTGTGGCTGCGCCGCGCGGCGCAGCCACACCATCGCGGTCACCGGGAGGATGACCGGGATGAAGAGGTAGCCCATCCCGTAGTCCGACCAGACCGTGGCGTCGGGGAAGGCGGACGGCGCGACGAGCGTCCACGTGCCGACGACGAGGACGCCGGCGAGCTCGGCGGCACAGCACACGAGGGCCGCCTTGCGGGCCGCGGGGCCGCCGCGGACGAGGGAGTACGTGATGAAGGCGTACACCACGGCGGCGACGGCGGACAGCACGTAGGCCAGGGGCGCCCGGCCGAAGTCGAGGATCATCTGGACGATCGAGCGGGAGGCCGCGGCGACGGTGAAGACGCCGTAGAGCCACACCAGCAGCCGGCCCGGGCCCTCGCCGAGGTTGAAGCCCGCCTTGGCGGGGGTGGTCGGTTCGGTCACGGTCAGCCTCCCCAGATGTCGTAGAGCCGCACTTCGAGCACGGCGAGGATGACGCCGCCGGCCGCCACGGTGGCCGAGCCCCAGCGGGTGCGCTCGGCGAGGGACATGAAGCCCGCGGCGGGTACGGCCGCGGCCGAGCCGATCAGATAGGCCAGGAAGATGGCGGTGCCCTGCTCGGGCTTGTCGCCGCCGGCCAGCCGCACCACGCCGATGACGAGCTGGACGATCGCCAGGACGGACACCACGGCCATGCCGATGAAGTGCCAGTCCTTGGTGGACTGGTCGCGGGAGAAGGCGAAGCCGCACCAGGCGGCGAGCGCGAGGGCGGTCACGCCGACCGCGAGCGTCAGTGCGTCGATCACCGTGGCCACCGCGCTGCCGGGGCGTGCGGATGGGGCTGGACAAGCATGGGACGACTTTAATGGCCCGCCCCCGGGGGACCGCGCTCGGCCCCGCGCCGGGCGCCGCCGGCCCGTGGCCTTGACCACACCGGAGATCGCGCCGCGTGGTGGAGCGGACCCGCCGCGGATGACCCGGGGGAGCGTCCGTGCAGGTCACCGGTGGTGGCCTAATGGCCTGAAGATCACTTACGGAAGTGTGGCGTGTCCATGTATTGACCTTCCCTGTCCGCTATTCGGACAGGCTTGGCCGAGTCGCACGCCTGTCTGTTTTACTTCCTGCATGACCACGACGAGCAGCCGCACCTGTGCGACCGAGGCGATGACGACGCCCGGCGCTGCTCGCCGCATGTGTCGAATGTGTGACTGCTGAGGGCCCCCGTTCCGTGCCTCGCGCCCCGAAGCGAGACCCGTAGAGCCCGCGTACCGCGTCCCGCCGGACCGGACCGGAAGGCTCGCCCCGCGTCACCAGGATCCCCCGAAGCCGCGACCCCGCTCGCGCCCGCCGGGGCACCCTATGCCGCGCTCCGCAATGAATGCCCGTGCCCGGCCGCCTCACACGCCGCGCACTCGACAGTGACGGAAACCCCTGTGATCACCACTACGGGCCTGACAAAGGTCTACCGCTCACGCGGCCGCGAGGTCACCGCCCTCGACGGCGTCGACCTCCACGTGCGGGAGGGTGAGGTGTACGGCGTCGTCGGTCAGAGCGGCGCCGGAAAGTCGACCCTCATCCGCTGCGTCAACCTCCTGGAGCGGCCCAGCTCCGGCACGGTCACCGTGGCGGGCCAGGACCTCACCGCCCTCGCCGGGCGCGGCAACCGCGCCGGAGCCGAGCTCCGCAAGGCGCGCAGCCGCATCGGCATGGTCTTCCAGCACTTCAACCTGCTGTCCTCGCGGACCGTGCAGTCCAACATCGAGCTGCCCCTGGAGATCCTCGGCGTCTCCGGCAAGGAGCGCGAGCGCAAGGCCCTCGAACTCCTCGACCTCGTAGGCCTCGCCGACAAGGCCAAGGCCTACCCCGGCCAGCTCTCCGGCGGCCAGAAGCAGCGCGTGGGCATCGCCCGCGCCCTCGCCGGCGACCCCAAGGTGCTGCTCTCCGACGAGTCGACCTCCGCGCTCGACCCGGAGACCACCCGCTCCATCCTGCAGCTGCTGCGCGACCTCAACCAGCAGCTCGGCCTGACCGTCCTCCTCATCACCCACGAGATGGAGGTCGTCAAGACGATCTGCGACTCCGCGGCCCTGATGAAGGGCGGCCGCGTCGTGGAGTCCGGCACCGTCTCCGAACTCCTGGCCACCCCCGGCTCGGAGCTCGCCGCCGAGCTCTTCCCGGTCGGCGGCGAGCCCTCCGGCCCGGACCGCACCGTCGTGGACGTCACCTTCCACGGCGACGCCGCGACCCAGCCGGTCATCTCCCAGCTCTCCCGTACGTACAACATCGACATCTCGATCCTGGGCGCCGCGATGGACACCGTCTGCGGCAAGCAGGTCGGCCGGATGCGCATCGAGCTGCCCGGCCGCTTCGAGGAGAACGTCGTCCCCATCGGCTTCCTGCGCGAGCAGGGCCTCCAGGTGGACGTGGCCGATGTGCAGAATCCGGCTCCGGCCGACGCGCTCCTGAAGGATGGTGCCAAGTGACCTGGGCCGAGATGCAGCCCCTGCTGCAGAACGCGTGTCTGGACACCCTCTTCATGGTGTGGTGGTCCACCGTCTACACCATCCTCGGCGGCCTGCCGCTGGGCATCCTGCTGGTCCTCACCGACCGCGGCGGCCTGCTGCAGAACGTCGTGGTCAACAAGGCCGTCGGGGTGGTCGTCAACCTCGGCCGCTCGCTGCCCTTCATCGTCCTCATGGTGTGGCTGATCCCCTTCAGCCGCTTCGTGGTCGGCACCTCCATCGGGCCCAGCGCGGCCGTCGTGGCCCTGGCCATCGGCGCGATCCCGTTCTTCGCCCGGCTGGTGGAGACCGCGCTCCGCGAGGTCGACCACGGCCTCGTCGAAGCCGTCCAGTCCATGGGCGGCGGCACCTGGACCGTGATCTTCAAGGTGCTGCTCCCGCAGGCCCTGCCCTCCGTCATCGCGGGCCTGACCACCACCGTCATCGCCCTCATCGGCTACTCCGCGATGGCCGGCGCGGTCGGCGGCGGCGGCCTGGGCAACCTGGCCATCGTCTACGGCTACCAGCGCTCCGAGACCGGCCTGATGAACATCACCATCGTGCTGCTCATCGTCATCGTCACCCTCGTCCAGCTCGCCGGCGACCTCGCCGTGCGGACCCTCGCCCGGCGCGGCGGACGGCAGGCGGCCCCCGTGGGGCTGCGCCGTCTGTTCGCCCCCGCGCGCCCCGCGGCGGCGAAGCCCGTCGCGACCGTCCCGGCCCAGGCCGAGGCGCCGGAGGCCGTCAAGTCCTCCTGAACCCAAGACTTCCTGATCGGAGCTGATCAGGCCTGGCACCGAGGGGCTCTTCGCCCCTCACCGCAGCACCACGAGCCCGGACCCTTTGCCGGGCGCAACACCTCGTGAACCCAGGAAAACCAGAAAGAGGGGCACTCTTCGTGCGTACCACCGTCAAGCTCACCGCCGCCGTCGCGGCCGCCGCCGCACTCACCCTCGGCCTGAGCGCGTGCAGCGCTCCGTCCGACACCTCCTCGTCCGGCAGCTCGTCGAAGAAGGGCAAGGACGCCGACCCGGCCGCCAAGCTCGTCGTCGCCGCCAGCCCGACCCCGCACGGCGACATCCTCAACTTCGTCCGCGACCACCTCGCGGAGAAGGCCGGCCTGAAGCTGGAGGTGAAGGAGTTCAACGACTACGTGCTCCCCAACACCGCCACGCAGAACGGCGAGGTCGACGCCAACTTCTTCCAGCACAAGCCGTACCTCGACGACTTCAACAAGAAGAACAAGACCGACATCGTCCCGGTCGTCAACGTCGAGATCGAGCCGCTCGGTCTGTACTCCGAAAAGGTAAAGAAGGCCGGCGACCTCGGCAGCGGCGCGACCATCGCCGTGCCCAACGACGCCACCAACGAGGGCCGCGCCCTGAAGCTGCTGGCCGACAACGGCGTCATCGTCCTCAAGGACGGCGTCGGCGCCGCCGCCAAGCTGTCCGACATCAAGGACGACAAGGGCGTGAAGTTCACCGAGCTCGAGGCCGCCCAGATCCCCTCCCGCCTCGCCGACGTCGACGCCGCCGTCATCAACGGCAACTTCGCCATCGGCCACAAGCTCAACCCGGCCAAGGACGCCATCGCCCTGGAGAAGGCCGACGGCAACCCCTACGCCAACTTCCTCGCCGTGAAGAAGGGCAACGAGGCCGACCCGCGCGTCCAGAAGCTCGCCAAGCTCCTGAACTCCGACGAGGTGAAGAAGTTCATCGAGGAGAAGTTCAGCAACGGCGCCGTTCTGCCCGCCTTCGGCGCGGTGAAGAGCTGACCCCGGTCACCCCTCCCGTCACCACAACCGCCCCTGTGGCCCCAGGCCCCGCGCACGCGACGACGTGCGCGGGGCCTACGCGCTTGGCGCACGCACGCATCGATGCTGCATGCTGGTGCACCCGAGCCCGGACCGCCCCGTCCTCAAGCCCACTTCCCCGGCGTTGGAGCAGCACATGACATCCACCTTCCCGGACATCTCCATCAGTACGGACCGGCTCGTGCTGCGCCCGTTCGAGGCCCAGGACGTGCCCGCGCTCGCCGAGATGATGGGCGACGAGCTCGTCACCGCCTGGACCTCCGTCCCCCACCCCTACACCACGGCCGACGCCCGTGACTGGGCCCTGCGCGAGGCCCCTGCCGAGCGCACCTCCGGGCGCGGAATCGTCTTTGCGGTCACCGAGTTCCTCACCCACCGCCTCGTCGGCTGCGTCCACCTCCACCACACCGACTGGCGCGCCCTCTCCGCCGAGGTCGGCTACGTCGTCGCCCCCTGGGCCCGCGGTGAGGGCTACGCCTGCGAATCCGTCCTCGCGGTGGCCGAGTGGCTCTTCAACGACCAGAAGTTCGAGCGCCTGGAGCTGCGCACCGCCGCCGACAACACGGCCTCCCAGCAGGTCGCGCAGAAGATCGGCTGCATCAGCGAGGGAGTGCTGCGCAACGCCTGGATAGGACGCGGCCGCACCGAGGACGGGGGCTGGACCGAGCTCCGCTCCGACCTCATCATCTGGAGCCTCCTCCCCGAGGACCTCGACGAGCTCCGTGAGCAGCCCGCCGGCGACCCCGGGTACGCCGCGGCCTTCCGCGACTGGTCCTGACACCCCGGCTCTTGACGCCCGGGCCACGGACGCCCCCGCTCCCGACGCCCCTGTCCTCGGCTGTCCCCGACGCCCCGGCCGGCCGGGTCCCACCCCCGGCACGAAAAGCGGAGCCGGAAGGTCCGGACCAACACGGGGTACGCTCACCCTGCCCGCCGACGGGCACCCACCGCAGACCCGCCCACAAGCCCAGGAGAATGACGACGATGGCCGACCGGGTCACGGTGATCGGGTGGGACGGCTCACCACTCACGGACGCGGCCCGCTCCGCCCTGGCCGCCGCCACCCTCGTGGCCGGCGCCGCCCACCACCTCGCGCTCCCCGAAGTGCCGCCCGCCGCCGAGCGCGTCCGCCTCGGCAGCGTCGACCTCGCCGCCCGCCGCATCGCCGGCCACCGCGGCTCCGCCGTCGTCCTCGCCGACGGCGACCCCGGCTTCTTCGGCGTCGTCCGCACCCTGCGCGCCCCCCAGCACGGGCTGGAGGTCGAGGTCGTGCCCGCCGTCTCCGCCGTCGCCGCCGCCTTCGCCCGCGCCGGCATGCCCTGGGACGACGCCCAGGTCGTCGCCGCCCACAGCCGCGACCTGCGCCGCGCCGTCAACGTCTGCCGCGCCCACCCCAAGGTCGCCGTCCTCACCTCGCCCGGCGCCGGCCCCGCCGAACTCGCCCTCCTCCTCGGCGACGTCCACCGCACCTTCGTCATCTGCGAGGAACTCGGCACCGAGCGCGAACAAGTCACGGTCCTCACCTCCGACAAGGCCCCCGACCACCACTGGCGCGACCCCAACGTCGTCATCGTCATCGGCGGCAGCGGCAGCGCCGGCCCCGTCGCCGTCCCCGGCTGGGGCGCCACCCGGCCCCGCGCCGGCGGCGGCTGGATCGCCGGCCGCGACCCCGGCTACCCCCCGGCCGTCCGCGGCTGGGCCTTGCCCGCCGACGCCTACGGCAGCGACCTCGGCGAGGGCGAGGCCACCGAACTGCGCGCCGCCCAGCTCGCCCGCCTCGGCCCCCGCGTCGGCGACCTCGTCTGGGACATCGGCTCCGGCTGCGGCGCCGCCGCCGTCGAGGCCGCCCGCTTCGGCGCCGCCGTCATCGCCGTCGACCGGGACCCCGACGCCTGCGCCCGCACCACGGCCGTCGCCCGCCGCTACGGCGTCCAGCTCCAGGTCGTCCACGGCGCCGCCCCCCAGGTCCTGGAGGACCTCCCCGAGCCCGACGTCGTCCGCGTCGGCGGTGGAGGCCCCGCCGTCGTCGCGGCCTGCGCCGCCCGCCGCCCCGAGCGCATCGTCGCCCACGCCGCCACCCGCGACGAGGCCGAGGCCGTCGGCCGCGCCCTCGCCGAAGGCGGCTACGGCGTCGAATGCACCCTGCTCCAGGCCGTGGAGCTCGACACCGCCGCCTGGTCCGAGCGCGAACGCTCCGTCGCCTTCCTGCTGAGCGGACGCCGCACCCACCTGTGACCCCTGCCGGGCCGGGCGGAGGGTAGGCTGGCGGATCGTTGTACCGCCCCCTCGGTGTCCGACACCACAGTCGCCAATGTCCCGAACGCACCCTCCTCTTGGCGGGAGCACGGCAAGGTAGGGGCGGGCGACGCACAACGTGCCGCGAGGCACGGACGCTCGTTCTTGACTATGGGCGTGAGCGGTTGGAAGGAGCACTACCGATGGGCGAGGGGTACGCATGACCGACACCGGCCAGTTCCCGGGCGAGGGACAGCCGGAGAACGCAGGCGCGCTGCCCGGCCACCCGTTCCCCACGGAAGCCGTAGCCCCTGCCGACCCCGGCGCCCCGGCGCCTCCCGCCGCCTTCACCTTCCTCGACCACGGGGACGGCACGGAGGCGGACGGCGCCGACGAGGACGACCTCCTGCTGATGCCGGGCGCCCAGGGCGCCTGGATGGAACAGCCGGCCGTCCAGGGCGGCACGCACGAGAGCGGCGGGCGCGACACCGGCTCCGTCGACTACGGCGACGTCCGCACGCCCCCGGCCGCCGCCGCGGCCCAGCCGCCCGCCGCCCCCGCGGCGCCGCGCCGCCCCCTCCACATGGGCCCGCCCGTCCCCGACCCCACCAGCGGAGTCGTCCGCTCCCTCGCCGACCGCGGCCCCGCCGCGCCGGCCCCCGCCCCGGTCCGCCCGCCCGTC
>NZ_PXWG01000239.1 GCF_003011965.1 Streptosporangium nondiastaticum | reverse complement strand
AGCAGGAGGTGGGCCGCGGCGCCCCGGCGGCGGGCGTCGCGCGCGACCCAGCGGCGCACCCATCCCCGCTGCCCGCAGTCGTGCACGACGACGCTCGCGCCGGACCGCAGGGCCCGCCGCAGCGCCGCGTAGTGGGCGAGCCGGGCCAACGGCCGGTACGCGGCGTAGGGGAGCCGGGAAGGAGCGCGCCGCTCCAGCCGCTCCCGGGCGTCCTGGGAGTCGACGCACCAGACGATGCCGTCCCGTGCGTCGAGCGCGGCCACCGCGCGCCGGATGAGCGTGGACTTCCCGCTGCCGGGCAGCCCGGAGACGATCAGCAGGTCGCCCACGGGGAAGCGCAGCTCCCCGCGGCCCGCTCCGCCGCGCAGGTCCAGCACCCCGGCCCGGGGCCGCGCCGCCCGGCCGCCCTCCGCCACGGCGCCGGCCGCGGCCGTGCTCACTGTCGGTGCTGTTCCCATCGGCTCTGCCTCTCCCCCGGCCCGGTCACTGCCCGTCACCAGCCCCTACCCACGGAACGTAAAGGCAAGGTAATCGAATTCGAGGGCCGCCAGGCAGTCCGTATCGCGTCCGCACGTGCAATGATGTGCGCGCCAACTGCGTATCCAACTGCATACCGGCCGCTCGAATCCGCGCGGGAGAGTCCCAGGCCGCACACCACGCCGTGTGCGCTGGGCGCCGAAGGAGCAAGTTCCTCCCTTGAATCTCTCAGGCCCCGTACCGCGCGGACGAGGCAGATCTGAAAAGCGGGCCGCACCGCGTGCGGCCCCACCCAAGGTGCAAGCCGGGCTCCCGCGTGTCGCGGCGGCTTCCGGTGAACCTCTCAGGTTCCGATGACAGATGGGGAGGACGTCCTCACTGCCATGTCCGGGAGCCCACACCATGACCGAAACCCCTCGCCGCACAGCCCTCGACGCCCTGCACCGCGAGCTCGGCGCGACCATGACCGACTTCGCCGGCTGGGACATGCCGCTGCGCTACGGCAGCGAGCGCGAGGAGCACGTCGCGGTCCGCACCCGCGCGGGCCTCTTCGACCTCTCGCACATGGGCGAGATCACCGTGACCGGCCCGCAGGCCGCCGCCCTGCTCGACTACGCCCTGGTGGGCAACATAGGGAGCGTCGCCACCGGCCGCGCCCGCTACACGATGATCTGCCGTGAGGACGGCGGCATCCTCGACGACCTGATCGTCTACCGCCTCGCCGACACCGAGTACATGGTCGTCGCCAACGCCTCCAACGCGCAGACCGTGCTCGACGCGCTGACCGAGCGCGCCGCCGGCTTCGACGCGGAGGTCCGCGACGACCGCGACGCGTACGCGCTGCTCGCCGTCCAGGGCCCCGAGTCCCCGGGCATCCTGAAGTCGCTGACCGACGCCGACCTGGACGGCCTGAAGTACTACGCGGGCCTGCCGGGCACCGTCGCGGGCGTGCCGGCCCTCATCGCCCGCACGGGCTACACGGGCGAGGACGGCTTCGAGCTGTTCGTCGCCCCCGGCGACGCCGAGAAGCTGTGGAAGGCCCTCACGGAGGCGGGCGCGGACGCCGGCCTCGTGCCGTGCGGCCTCTCCTGCCGCGACACGCTGCGCCTGGAGGCGGGCATGCCGCTGTACGGCCACGAGCTGACGACCTCGACCACCCCGTTCGACGCGGGCCTGGGGCGGGTCGTGAAGTTCGAGAAGGAGGGCGACTTCGTCGGCCGCGCGGCGCTGCAGGCGGCCGCGGAGCGCGCCGAGGCGCAGCCGCCGCGCAAGCTCGTCGGCCTGATCGCCGAGGGCCGCCGCGTGCCGCGCGCCGGCTTCGCGGTGGTGGCCGGCGGCGAGGTCGTCGGCGAGGTCACCTCCGGCGCCCCCTCCCCCACGCTCGGCAAGCCGATCGCGATCGCGTACGTGGACGCGGCGCACGCCGCGCCCGG
The DNA here is from genome assembly GCF_003011965.1 of Streptosporangium nondiastaticum. Classification (GTDB taxonomy): domain Bacteria; phylum Actinomycetota; class Actinomycetes; order Streptomycetales; family Streptomycetaceae; genus Streptomyces; species Streptomyces nondiastaticus. The sequence continues at coordinate 3,486 of NZ_PXWG01000239.1, read as the reverse complement.
CACGGCGGGCGTGGGCGTGGACATCCGCGGCAGCCACGAGCCGTACGAGGTCGTCGCCCTGCCCTTCTACAAGCGGCAGCGCTGACCGCCCGGAGATCTCCCGTAGATCATCCGGACCCTCTCCTTTCTCACCTGTCAAGACCCGTTGCACAAGCACTCACGCGCATCCAGGAGAATCTAGCCATGAGCAACCCCCAGCAGCTGCGCTACAGCAAGGAGCACGAGTGGCTGTCGGCCGCCGACGCGGACGGCGTGGCCACGGTCGGCATCACCGAGTTCGCCGCGAACGCGCTCGGTGACGTCGTCTTCGCCCAGCTCCCGGCCGTCGGTGACACGGTCACCGCGGGCGAGACCTGCGGCGAGCTGGAGTCGACCAAGTCGGTCAGCGACCTGTACTCCCCGGTGACCGGCGAGGTCACCGCGGCCAACCAGGACGTCGTGGACGACCCCTCGCTGGTGAACACCGCCCCGTTCGAGGGCGGCTGGCTGTTCAAGGTGAAGATCACGGACGAGCCGGCGGACCTCCTCTCCGCCGCCGAGTACGACGACTTCGCCGGCTGACCTCGCCCTCACCTCCTCCGCCCAGGAAGTCCAGGAAGAACTCATGTCGCTTCTGAACAGCTCCCTCCATGAGCTCGACCCCGACGTCGCCGCCGCTGTCGACGCCGAACTCCACCGCCAGCAGTCCACCCTCGAAATGATCGCCTCGGAGAACTTCGCTCCGGTCGCGGTCATGGAGGCCCAGGGCTCGGTCCTCACCAACAAGTACGCCGAGGGCTACCCCGGCCGCCGTTACTACGGTGGCTGCGAGCACGTCGATGTCGTCGAGCAGATCGCCATCGACCGGATCAAGGCGCTCTTCGGCGCCGAGCACGCGAACGTCCAGCCGCACTCCGGTGCGCAGGCCAACGCCGCCGCGATGTTCGCGCTGCTCAAGCCGGGCGACACCATCCTGGGTCTGAACCTCGCCCACGGCGGGCACCTGACCCACGGCATGAAGATCAACTTCTCCGGCAAGCTCTACAACGTGGTCGCCTACCACGTCGACGAGCAGACCAACCTGGTCGACATGGAGGAGGTCGAGCGCCTCGCCAAGGAGCACCGCCCGAAGCTGATCGTCGCCGGCTGGTCCGCGTACCCGCGCCAGCTGGACTTCGCGGCCTTCCGCCGGATCGCCGACGAGGTCGGCGCGTACCTGATGGTCGACATGGCCCACTTCGCGGGCCTCGTCGCCGCCGGGCTGCACCCCTCCCCGGTGCCGCACGCGCACGTCGTGACGACCACCACGCACAAGACCCTCGGCGGTCCGCGCGGTGGTGTGATCCTCTCCACGGCCGAGCTGGCCAAGAAGATCAACTCTGCCGTCTTCCCCGGTCAGCAGGGTGGTCCGCTGGAGCACGTGATCGCCGCGAAGGCCGTCTCCTTCAAGGTCGCGGCCAGCGAGGAGTTCAAGGAGCGCCAGCAGCGTACGCTGGAGGGCGCGAAGATCCTGGCCGAGCGCCTGGTGCAGCCGGACGTCGCCGAGGTGGGCGTCTCCGTCCTCTCCGGCGGCACGGACGTGCACCTGGTGCTGGTGGACCTGCGCAACTCCGAGCTGGACGGCCAGCAGGCCGAGGACCGCCTCCACGAGGTCGGGATCACGGTCAACCGGAACGCCATCCCGAACGACCCGCGGCCCCCGATGGTCACCTCGGGCCTGCGGATCGGCACGCCGGCGCTGGCCACCCGCGGCTTCCAGGCGGAGGACTTCCGTGAGGTTGCCGACATCATCGCCGAGGCGCTGAAGCCGTCCTACGACGCGGAGGCCCTGCGCGGCCGCGTCACGGCCCTGGCCGACAAGCACCCGCTGTACCCCGGCCTGAAGTAACACATCAGCATCCGATTCACCCGCTTGTACGGGGCACCGGGCACACTGAAGAGTGAGCGCCCGGTGCCCCGCACCACGCGCCCCCCGTACCACCCAACGGGTGCGCCCCCATCTCCGGGCGCGCCTACGGCACCGCCTCGTACCACCTCCAAGCAGACAGGGAGCAGCCACCGTGGCCATCTCCGTTTTCGATCTCTTCTCGATCGGCATAGGCCCGTCCAGCTCCCACACGGTCGGCCCCATGCGGGCCGCGCTGATGTTCACGCGGCGGCTGAAGAACGAGGGCCTGCTGGCCCACACCGCCTCCGTCCGCGCCGAGCTCTTCGGCTCCCTCGGCGCCACCGGCCACGGCCACGGCACGCCGAAGGCCGTCCTGCTGGGCCTGGAGGGCTACTCCCCGCGCACGGTGGACGTCGAGCTGGCGGACACCGAGGTCGAGCGGATCCGCGAGACGAAGCGGCTGCGGCTGCTCGGCGCGGAGATCGGCAGCACCCATGAGATCGACTTCGACGAGTCGGCCCAGCTGATCCTGCACCGCCGCCGCTCCCTGCCGTACCACGCCAACGGCATGACCCTCTTCGCCTACGACGAGGCCGGCGCCCCCCTGCTGGAGAAGACCTACTACTCGGTCGGCGGCGGCTTCGTCGTGGACGAGGACGCGGTCGGCGAGGACCGCATCAAGCTCGACGACACCGTGCTGAAGTTCCCCTTCCGCACCGGTGACGAGCTGCTGCGCATGTCCCGCGAATCCGGCCTGTCGATCTCCGCGATGATGATGGAGAACGAGAAGGCCTGGCGCACGGAGACGGAGATCCGCGAGGGCCTCCTGGAGATCTGGCGCGTGATGCAGGCGTGCGTGTCGCGCGGCATGTCCCGCGAGGGCATCCTGCCGGGCGGCCTGAAGGTCCGCCGCCGCGCCGCGAACACCGCCCGCCAGCTGCGCGCCGAGGGCGACCCGCAGGCCCGCGCCATGGAGTGGATCACGATCTACGCCATGGCCGTCAACGAGGAGAACGCCGCGGGCGGCCGCGTCGTGACCGCTCCCACCAACGGCGCCGCGGGCATCATCCCGGCCGTCCTGCACTACTACATGAACTTCGTGCCGGGCGCCGACGAGGACGGCATCGTCCGCTTCCTGCTCGCCGCGGGCGCGATCGGCCTGCTCTTCAAGGAGAACGCCTCGATCTCCGGCGCCGAGGTCGGCTGCCAGGGCGAGGTGGGCTCCGCCTGCTCCATGGCCTCCGGCGGCCTCGCCGAGGTCCTCGGCGGCTCCCCCGAGCAGGTGGAGAACGCCGCGGAGATCGGCATGGAGCACAACCTGGGCCTGACCTGCGACCCGGTCGGCGGCCTGGTCCAGATCCCGTGCATCGAGCGCAACGGCATGGCCGCCGCGAAGGCGGTCACCGCGGCCCGCATGGCCCTGCGCGGCGACGGCCGGCACCACGTCTCCCTCGACAAGGTCATCAAGACCATGAAGGAGACGGGCGCGGACATGAGCGTCAAGTACAAGGAGACGGCGCGCGGCGGGCTCGCCGTGAACATCATCGAGTGCTGACGCACCGCTGAACCGCGAGAGGCGCCCTGCCCGGCAGCTGCCGGGCAGGGCGCCTCTCGCGTGC
>NZ_PXWG01000238.1 GCF_003011965.1 Streptosporangium nondiastaticum | reverse complement strand
CGCACCGGCGGCTGCCCCGGCCGCCGCACCGGCCGCCGTCCCGGCCGGGACCCGGCACGCCGAGTGCCGCACCCGCGTCCACGGCTCCCACGCCACCGCCCACTGCTTCAACGGCAACGCGACCACCGACCACGTCCAGCTGCACGTCGAGTGCGTGCGCTGGTGGGACCCGGACATGGACACCGCCCCGGCCGCCGTCGGCCCCGCCGGGCACGTCTCCCTCGCGCAGCGCTGCTGGCTCGGCATACGCCACGCCTGGGTGACCCACCGCGCCGAGTGAGCCCGTAAGTAGGGGGAACGCCGAGTGAGCCCGTCGGCGGAACGCTGCGTGAGCCCGTAAACGGAACGCCGCGTGAGCCCGGAGACTCAGCAGGCGCCGGCGACACCGCGGCAGCCGAACGGATAGGCGCTCGCCTCCGCCCCCGCCGTCTCCTCGTCCCCCTCCTCGATGGCCGCGACCAGCCGCCCGTGATCCACGAGGCCCTCGGGCCGCAGCGCCGTCCCCACGTCCGCCCGCAGGAACTCGCGCATCACTCCGCCGAGGTCCGCGTACACCTCGGAGATCACCTCGTTGTGCGCGGCGGAGACGACGGCCGCGTGCAGCGTGGCGTCCGCCTCCACGAACCGCGCCGCGTCGCCCGAGCGCCACGCCTCCTCGCGCCGCTCCAGCAGAGCGGCCAGCTGCACCAGGTCCTGCTCGGTGCGGCGGCGCGCGGCGAGCCGGGCGGCCGAGGCCTCCAGAGCGCTGCGCAGCTCCGCCACGTGCAGCGGGTCCGCGTCGGCGAAGCGGCGGTTCATCACGCCGGCCAGCTCGCTGGTCGCGGCGACGTACGTGCCGGAGCCCTGCCGGATGTCCAGCAGGCCGTTGTGGGCGAGGGCGCGCACGGCCTCGCGCACGGTGTTGCGGGCCACGCCGAGCTGTTCGACCAGCTCGGGCTCGGTGGGGATGCGCGAGCCCACGGGCCACTCACCGGACGTGATCTGGCCGCGCAGCCCGGCGATGACCTGGTCGACGAGGCGGGAGCGCCTGGGGGAGTTCAGTGGCATCGACAGCCTCCATTCATCCCATGATTCTATCTATGATGCCGTCATGGCATCCACGGCAGACGAAGACCTCAGAGCAGCCGACACCTCCGCGCCCGCCCCCGCCGGCCAGTCCGCCCCCGCCGGCCGGTCCGGCCCAGCAGGCCGGGCCCGGGGCGTCCCGCTCCTCGTCGTGGGTCTCGTCCTCGCCGCCCTCAATCTCCGCCCCGCCGTGACGAGCCTCGGCGCGCTGCTGAAGGAGGTCCGGGCCGACCTCGGCATGAGCGGCGCCGTGGCCGGCCTGCTGACGTCCGTGCCCGCGTTCTGCTTCGCCGTCTTCGGCCTCGCCGCACCCCGGCTGGCCCGCCGCTTCGGCCCCACGGCCGTCGTCTGCGCCGGCATGGCGGCGATAGCCGCCGGTCTCGCCCTGCGGCCGTACGCGGGCGGCGTCCCCGGCTTCCTCGCCCTGAGCGTGCTCGCGCTCGCCGGCATCGCCGTCAGCAACGTGCTGATGCCGCTGGTCGTCAGGCGCTGGTTCCCCGACCGCGTCGGCCCGATGACCGGCGTGTACTCCATGGCCATCGCCGCGGGCGCCGCGGGTGCCTCCGCCGTGACCGTGCCGCTCGCCGACGCGATGGGCCACAGCTGGCGGCTCGGCCTCGGCTCGTGGGGCCTGCTCGCCGCCGCGGCCGCACTGCTGTGGCTGGTGACCGCCCGCCGCGGCCGTACGGACAGCGCCGCCGCCCCCGCGGCCGCGGCCCAGGACGCCCCGCGCACCAGCATCACGCGCAGCCCGACCGCCTGGGCCCTCGGCGTCTTCTTCGGCATCCAGGCCACTGGTGCCTACATCGTCATGGGCTGGATGCCGGCGATCTTCCGCGACGCCGGGGTGTCCGCCTCCACCGCGGGGCTCCTGAGCGCCGTCACGATGCTGACGGGCATCCCCCTCGCCTTCGTGCTGCCGCGCCTCGCCGCCCGCCTGCCGCACCAGGGCGCCCTGGTCGCCGCCCTCGCCTGCTTCGGGCTGGCCGGTTACGCCGGGCTGTGGCTGGCTCCGGCCGGCGGCGCCTGGGCCTGGGCCGTGCTGCTCGGCGTGTCCAACAGCTCCTTCACCCTCGCCCTGACGCTGATCGGCATGCGCGCCCGCACCGGCGGGGGCGTGGTGCGGCTGTCGGCGTTCGCCCAGAGCACCGGCTATCTGATCTCCATCCCCGGGCCCCTGCTCGTGGGCTGGCTCAACGAGCGCACCGGCGGCTGGGACGTGCCGCTCGCCCTCATGGCCGCACTGATGGTTCCTCAGATCGTGGCGGGAGTGCTGGCCGGGCGCGCCCGCACCGTCGAGGACGAGCTCTGACGACGTGTGCCCGTCCCGCCCCGTTCGGCCCCGGCCGCGGCCACGGGCGCGCGGGGTGGGACACTGGTCGGCATGCAGCCTGTGCTTGACCCGAACCCCAAGAACGGCCAGAAGGCCCTGCTGACGATCCTCGGCGCGATGCTCGGCATCACCGTGGTGATCGCGGTCATCGCGACGGTCTTCTCCCCCTGATCCCAGGTCCCAGGCCTCGCGGGCCCCTGCACCCCTGGAGGTTCGCCTCCATACGGGGGTGGTGCCGGCCCCCCGTCCCCTAGGGGGCCTGGGTCAGGGACAAGTGGGTGGTCCACCGGATGGGAGCGGCCTCCCGTTCTCCGTAGTTTCGTAGTACACCGCGACGCGGCGGTGCACGGAGCAGTCGGAGGCGATCCCATGCCCGCCGGTACGAAAGTGTCCGCCGGTTCGAAGGCCAGGACCACCAGCATCGCGCAGGCGTACCTGCCGTGGTGGGCCCTCGCGCTCGCCGTCGCGATCTTCACCGCCTTCTTCGCCCTCCTGTCCTCGCCCGCCTCGGCGGACCCCGGGGCGGGCGCCGCCGGCGCGGGCGCCGTCGACCACGTGGTCGCGTTCGTCCAGCTCGCGCTGGGCCGGCTCGCCGCGTGACGGCCGGCGGGGCGCCTGCGCCGCTTCGGGTGCAAGGCCCCCAACACCCCGCGCCTCGCCGTGCGTTTCGTGCGAAGCTGGACGGCATGAGCTCCGAACCGACCCGCAGGATCGTCATCCTCCGGCACGCCAAAGCCGAATGGTCCGACGGCGACGACCACGAACGCCCCCTCGCCGACCGCGGCCGCAAGGACGCCCCGGTCGCGGGCCGCTGGCTCGCCGGTTCCGGCATCACCCCGGAGCAGGCCCTCTGCTCCACCTCCGCCCGCACCCGCGAGACGTGGAAGCTCGCCGTCTCCGAGCTGCCCGAGCGTCCCCGGACGGTCTACGAGGAGCGGATGTACGAGGCCTCGCTCGGCGAGCTGATCGCCCTGCTCAACGAGGTCTCCGACGAGGTCCACGACCTCGTCCTGATCGGGCACAACCCCGGCATGCACGCCCTGGCCGACGCCCTGGCGGGCGAGGCCGACGGCGATCTGCTGGCCCGGATGAACCGCTCCGGGTTCCCCACGGCCGCCATCGCGGTGCTGGCCTTCACCGGCTCGTGGAAGGCCGTCGAGCACGGGGTGGGCCGGCTGGTGGCCTTCTGGTCGCCGCACGCGTGACGGCGGCGCGCCGGTGGGGTGCCCGGCGAGATTCCGGTGCGCTGTTCCGCCGGACCCTCGCGGTGGGGGCTCGCCGCCGCTGCGGCGGGCCTTTCTTCCACGGATCCCGCCCGTTGCGGGCAGAGCACAAGTGCCCGCCGCAGCGGCGAGGCACTCCGATGGCGAGGGTCCGGCGGAATGGCGCAGCCACCTGCACCGGCACGCACGGCGATCCGCCGGAGGCTACTCGTGCGTGCGCGCCGCCTCGACCTCTTCGCGCGTGACGCCCAGCAGATAGAGCACCGTGTCCAGGAACGGGACGTTCACCGCCGTGTGCGCGGCCTGCCGGACCACCGGCTTGGCGTTGAAGGCCACGCCCAGCCCCGCGGCGTTGAGCATGTCGAGGTCGTTCGCGCCGTCGCCGATCGCCACGGTCTGCGCGAGCGGCACCCCCGCCTCGGCGGCGAACCGGCGCAGCAGCCGGGCCTTGCCCGCCCGGTCCACGATCTCCCCGGTGACCCGTCCGGTCAGCTTGCCGTCGGCGATCTCCAGGGTGTTCGCCGAGGCGAAGTCCAGGCCGAGCCGCTCCTGCAGGTCGTCGGTCACCTGCGTGAAGCCGCCGGAGACCACGCCCACCTGGTAGCCGAGCCGCTTGAGGGTGCGGATCAGCGTCCGGGCGCCCGGCGTCAGCCGCACCTCCGCCCGCACCTTGTCCACCACGGACTCGTCCAGCCCCGCCAGCAGCGCCACCCGGGCGTGCAGCGACTCCTCGAAGTCCAGCTCGCCGCGCATCGCCCGCGCGGTCACCTCCGCGACCTCGGCCTCGCAGCCCGCGTGCGCCGCGAACAGCTCGATGACCTCGTCCTGGATCAGCGTGGAGTCCACGTCCATCACGATCAGGCGCTGCGCCCGGCGCTGCAGCCCCGCCGCGACGACCGCCACGTCCACCCCGCGCTCGTGGGCCTCCAGCGCGAGCGCGGTGCGCAGCGCCTCGGTCTCCGTGCCGGACACGGCGAACTCCACGGCGGTCACGGGGTACTTGGCGAGCCGGAAGATGCGGTCGATGTTGCCGCCCGTGCCGGTGATCCGCGCCGCGATGGCCGCCGTCGACTCGGCCGTGAGCGGGTGGCCCAGCACTGTGACGTGGGATCGGCCGGTGCCGCGCGGACGGTTGTCGCCCCGGCCCGAGATGATCTCTGCCTGCATGCGCATCGACTCGGCCCAGCTGTGCACCGTGGCCCGCAGCTCGCCCTCGGCGTGCCCGCCGCCCTCCGGCGCCGTGACCAGCGCGCACAGCGTTATCCGGCCCCGGGTGACGACCTGCTCGATGTCGACGACGTCGACGGCGTACGCGGCGAGCGTGTCGAAGAGCCCGGCGGTGATGCCCGGCCGGTCCTTCCCGAAGATCTTGACGAGGAGGGTCGGCTCGTCGTCGCCGGTGACGGGGGTGGCAGGCGAGGTCTGCGATGCACTCATGGTCCTCTTACCGTATCGGGCCCCGCAGCAGATACGTACAGGTGTCCCGGGGAGCGGTCGGCGAAGACACGGCCTACTCCGCGTGAACCGTGGTCAACGCCGCCGCGGCGGCGGCCCGGGCGGCGGAGGCGGAGGTTCCTCGGGCGGCGGAGCGCCGTAGCGGTATCCGCTGCCGCGGGGCCGCCGGGGCGGCGGCAGCGGCCGGCCCGTCTGCGTCGGTGCGGTGGAGCGCTCGTCGGGCAGCAGCGGGCGCTTGTACGGGTTGGTGTCGTCCCGCGCGGGCCGTCCCGGCGAGGGACGGTACGGGCCCGGAGGCCCCGCGAGGCCCGGGTGAGCCGCTCCCGCCGGGCCCGCCGCACCT
>NZ_PXWG01000237.1 GCF_003011965.1 Streptosporangium nondiastaticum | reverse complement strand
GCCGGTCACCCGCGCCCCGGCCGGGCCCGTGCCCGCCCGGCCCCCGCTCGCCGCCCCGGCCCCGCCGGGACCCCGCCGCCTGCCCCGAACGCCCTGTGGAGGAACCCCCGTATGACTGCGGAGCGGACGCACGACGACCAGGCCCGCGCCACCGCCGAGGAGACCGTCAACGACATCCTGCAAGGGGGCTGGAAGGCCCGCGCCGTCCACGTCGCCGTCGAGCTCGGCCTGCCCGCGCTCCTTAAGGACGGCCCCCGCACCGCCGCCGACCTGGCCGCCGCGGCCGGCGCGCACGAGCCCACCCTGCGCAGACTGCTGCGCCTCCTCGCCGCCTCGGGCATCTTCGAGGACCTCGGACACGACGACCTGTACGGGCACAACGCCCTCTCCGAGGTGCTGCTGCCCGACCCCACCAGCCCCGTGGCCACCGACGCCCGCTTCCAGGCCGCCCCCTGGCACTGGCGGGCCTGGGAACGACTCGCCCACAGCGTCCGCACCGGCGAAGCCTCCTTCGACGTCGCCAACGGCGTCTCGTTCTGGCAGCTCACCCAGCAGGACCCGCAGGCCCGGGAGCTGTTCAACCACGCCATGGGATCGGTGTCCCTCGCCGAGAGCCACCAGGTCGCCGAGGCCTACGACTTCTCCGGCGCGGCCACCGTCGTCGACATCGGCGGCGGCCGCGGCAGCCTCATGGCCGCCATCCTCGACAGCGCCCCCGCCGCACACGGCGTCCTCCTCGAACGCCCCGCGGTCGCCGGCGAGGCCCGCGCCCTCCTGGAGGGCCGGGGCCTCGGCGAGCGCTGCGAGATCCTCCCCGGCGACTTCTTCGAGACCATCCCCGCCGGAGCCGACCTCTACCTCATCAAACACGTCCTGCACGACTGGGACGACGAGGACGTCCTGCGCATCCTCCGCCGGATCGCCGCCGCCATGGCGCCCGCGTCCCGCCTCCTGGTGATCGACAACCTGATCGACGAACGGCCCGCGGCCTCCACCCTCTTCGTCGACCTGCTCCTCCTCGTCCTCGTGGGCGGTGCCGAGCGCTCGGAGAACGAGTTCGCCACGCTGCTGGAGAAGGCCGGCCTGACCGTGCAGCGCTCACTGCCCTGCGGCACCGGCCCGCTGCGCATCGTGGAGATCCGCCGCGCCTGACCGCACAGCGCGCTCGCCCGCATCCGACCACGGCAGTTCATCCGACCACGGCAATCCGGTCACAGCAGTTCATCCGGCCACGGCAGTGAAGGAGTATCGACGCTATGACGGTGCTGGGTCTGGGGGGCTCCGGACACGACTGGTCCTCCTGCGCCTCCGACGGCCGGGAACTGGTGGCGGTCGACGAGGAGCGCCTGATCGGCAGCAAGTACGGGCTCGGCGCGGACCTCCTGGCGGGCCTCAGCCGCCGCGCCTGCCTCGACGCCCTGGCCACCACGGCCGAGGACGTGGACCACGTGGTCTGCTGCGAACTCGTGCCCCGCCCCTTCTACCACTCGTTCCGCAAGCGCGTGACCGTCGTCAACCACCATCTCGCCCACGCCTACAGCGCGTTCGGCGCCTCCGGCATGGCCCGGGCCGCCGTGCTGGTCTGCGACAACTCCGGCAGCCTCGTCACCGGCCGGAAGGACGGGCCGGGCCCGCGCGAGGCGGAGACGATCAGCGGCTACACCGCCGACGAGTCCGGAATCCACCTGGTGAACCGCGTCAGCGGCGCCCACCTCGTCGACGCGGCGACCGAGAGCGCCTACTACCAGCCGGGAGAGACCGACAACTCCCTGGGCCACTTCTACCGTGCCGCCAGCCTCGCCCTCGGCCTGTCCTACACCGGACCGAAGACCCGCTACCCGGTCAGCGAGGACGGCAAGACCATGGGCCTCGCCCCCTACGGCGACGACCGCTTCAACGACCAGGTCGCGGAGCTCGTCACCCTGCTCCCCGGCGGCGGCGTCAGCATCTCCGCGAGCAAGGTCAACCACGCCTTCGAACGCCTCGTGGCATCAGGGGACTTCGACGACCGCGCCGCCCTGGCCCACGCCGCCCAGGAAGTCCTCGAACGCGCCCTCGTGCACTGCGCGAACGACCTGCACCGCCGCACCGGCCTCACGGACCTGTGCATCGCCGGCGGCGTCGGCCTCAACAGCGTCGCCAACGGCCGCATCCTCCGCGAAACCCCCTTCGAACGCGTCTTCGTCGTACCGGCCGCCGGCGACAACGGCATCAGCCTCGGCTGCGCCTACTACGGCCTCCACCAACTGGAGGGCAGGCCCCTGACCGGCCTCCCGGCGCTCACGACGGCCTACCTCGGGCCCGCCTACCCCACCACCAGGGCCGACGCCGCCCTCGCCGCCTCCGGCTTCACCGTGGAGACCCCCGACGACCTGCCCGGCCGGGTCGCCGCCCTGCTCGCCGAAGGAAAGATCATCGGCTGGTTCGACGGCCGCTCCGAGTTCGGCCCCCGGGCCCTTGGACACCGCAGCATCCTCGCCGCCCCCTACCCCGCCTCGGTCCGCGACCACCTCAACGACCACGTCAAACACCGCGAGTGGTTCCGCCCCTACGCCCCCGTCGTCCGCCGGGAGCGGGCTCGCGACTACTTCGACCTCGACCAGCCCTCGCCCTTCATGCTGATCGTCGCCCGCGTCACCCGCCCGGACGCCGTACCGGCCGCGGCACACGTCGACGGCACCGCCCGGCTGCAGACCCTCGACGCCGGGCAGAACCCGAAGGTGCACGCCCTGCTCGGGCGCTTCGAAGAACTCACCGGGTGCGGCGTGCTGCTCAACACCTCCTTCAACGTCGCCGGCCGCCCCATCGTCGAGACGCCCGAGGACGCCGTCGAGGCCTTCGCGAGCATGCGACTCGACCACCTGGTGGTCGGCGACCGGCTGGCGACCAAGGCCTGAAGGATCTGTCCGAGGGGCCGTCTGATCGACCTGAAGGACCTGAGGGACACGAAGGACCGCACCCCGGCGGTAGGGAGCGGCAGGGAGGAGACCCCAGCGGTGGACGTCCCCGTGCTCGTCGTCGGAGGAGGGCCGACGGGCCTGGCGACGGCACTCTTCCTCGCCCGCCACGGCGTGCGCTGCCTGCTCGTCGAACGGCACACGACCACCTCCCCCGTACCGCGCGCCACCCACGTCAGCCGGCGCTCCATGGAACTGTTCCGCGAAGCCGGCCTGGAGGAGGAGATCCGCCGGGCCGGCTTCGAGGTGGTCCGCGAGGACGACCCCCGGGCCCGGGACCGGCCCGGCAGCTTCCTGCCCCGCGTCGTCCTCGGAGCCACCTCGCTCGCCGGCCTGCACCACGCCGAAGTGCTGGAGACGGGCGAGGAGGAACTCGCCGTTCCCGGCCCCTGCGCCCCCTTCTGGTGCGGCCAGGATCGCATGGAACCCCTGCTCGCCGAGGCTGCCGCACGCAACGGCGCCGACGTGCGCTTCGGCCACGAACTCACCGGCCTGCGCACCGGCCCCGACGGCGCCCGCGCCCGGATCCGTGCCGGCGCCACCGGACGCACCTACACCGTCGACGCCCGGTACGTCGTCGCCGCCGACGGCGCCCACGGCCGCATCGCCGAACGCGTCGGCATCACCCGCGAAGGACACGGCACCCTCGCCCACCGCGTCAGCGTGCTCTTCCGCGCCGCCCCCGGCGCATGGGACCCGACCCGCAGGTTCTTCATGTGCATGATCCGCAACCCGGGGTTCGACGGCGCGGTGATGGAACTCAACACCCCCGGCCACTGGTGCGCCGCGGTCGACCACGACCCGGCACTCGCCGAGCCGGACGGCACCTACACGGAACGCACCTGCCGCGCCCTGGTCCTGGCCGCCATCGGCGACGAACACGCCGACGCCGAGATACGCACCGTCTTCCACTGGAGGGCCCGGCACCGCATCGCGGCACGCTACAGCGCCGGACCGGTCTTCCTCGTCGGCGACGCGGCGCACCTCCACCCACCATCCGGCGGCTACGGATCCAACGTCGGCTTCCAGGACGCACACAACCTCGCCTGGAAACTCGCCGCGGTCACCGGCTCCTGGGCCGGCCCCGGACTCCTCGCCACCTACGACCAGGAGCGCCGGCCCGTCGGAAGCGCCACGGCACAGCAGTCCATGCTCCTCGACGGCGTACCCCCGCAGGCCCTGGGCGGCGCCCGCCTCTGCGACCCACGAACACTGATCATGGGATACCGCTACCGCTCCACGGCCGTCCTCGGCGCCCCGCCCGGCCCGGCCTTCCCCGCGGCCTTCGCCCTGACGGCGGAGCCCGGCACCCGGCTGCCGCACCTGTGGCTGCGCACCGACGCGGGCACCGAGGTCTCCACACTGGACCTCTGCCACGGCCGCCTCACCCTCCTCTCGGCCCACCCCGCCTGGGCACGGGCGGCCGACCGCCTCGCCGACGCGACGGGACTCCCCGTACGCGGCCTGCACGTGGCCGCCGGCGGAGGCGACCTCCACGACCCGTCCGCAACCTTCACCGCGGTCTGCGGAACCGGGCCCGGGGGAGCCGTACTCGTCCGGCCGGACGGCATGGTGGCCTGGCGCACGACGGACGAGGAGCCGCCCGGCCCGGAGCGGGCCCACGCCCTCCTCGCCTCCGTCGTGGGACGCGTCCTGTGCCGGCCGGTGCCGGAGCGGGCACACATCGCTCACACCACGACTCGGCGAACCGGGAGCGACGGATGACCACCTCTCATTCCTTCCCCTCTCCTTCCTTCCACCCCTTCTGCACCTGCTGGCCGGGGGCCACCGTGTGGCTCACGGGCCTGCCGAGCGCGGGCAAGACGACCATCGCCCGGGCGCTGGCCACGCGGCTGCGCGGCGACGGCCGACGGGTGGAGATGCTCGACGGCGACGAGAACCGTGCGGTCCTCAGCGCGGACCTGGGCTTCTCGCGCGAGGACCGGTACACCAACGTCCAGCGCGTCGGCCTGCTCGCCGAGGTGCTGGCCCGCAACGGCATCGTCGCCCTGGTGCCGGTCATCGCCCCCTACGCCGACAGCAGGGAGGCCGTGCGCAAACGACACGAGAGCTCCCGCACCCCCTATCTGGAGGTGCACGTGGCCACGCCGCTGGAGGTGTGTGCGGCCCGGGACGTGAAGGGCCTGTATGCGCGGCAGGCGGCGGGTGAGCTGTCCGGGCTGACGGGTGTGGACGATCCGTACGAGGTGCCGGCCGATCCGGACCTGCGGATCGCCGCACACGAACAGGGCATCGAGGCGTGCGCGGATGCCGTGCTCCGGCTCCTGCAGGCGAAGGAACTCGCATGAGTGGAGGCGCCCCCGACAGTCCGTACGCGTTGTCGCATCTGGATGTGCTGGAGTCGGAGGGGGTGCATGTCTTCCGGGAGGTGGCGGGGGAGTTCGAGCGGCCGGTGCTGCTGTTCTCCGGGGGCAAGGACTCCATCGTCATGCTGCATCTGGCG
>NZ_PXWG01000236.1 GCF_003011965.1 Streptosporangium nondiastaticum | reverse complement strand
GCCGCGGGCGGCCGCGACGGCAGCGGCCCGGCCCGCGAGGCCGAGCAGTGGTACCGCCAGGCCGCCGCCCGCGGCCACCGCCGGGCCGCCCTCCACCTGGGCACCCTGCTGGAGGCCCGCGGCGAGTCCCAGGAGGCCGCCCGCTGGTACCTCACGTCCGCCAAGGACGGCGAGCCCCGCGCGGCCTGTGCCCTGGGCTTCCTGCTGCGCGACGCCGGGGACACCGACAGCGCCGCCGTGTGGTGGCGCCGGGCCGCCCAGGAGGGTGACGGCAATGCGGCCAACGCCCTGGGCGCCCTGCACGCCGACCGTGGCGAGTCCCAGGAGGCCGAGCGCTGGTACCGCACGGCGCTCGACCACGGCGACGTCAACGGCGCGTACAACCTGGGCCTGCTCTGCGCCGAGCAGGGCCGCACCGCCCAGGCCGAGCAGTGGTACCGCCGCGCCGCCTACGCCGGCCACAAGGAGGCCGCCAACGCCCTGGCCGTGCTGCTCCTCCAGGGCGGCGACGCGGCCGGCGCCGAGCCGTGGTTCTCCAAGGCCGCCGAGGCGGGCAGCGTCGACGCGGCCTTCAACCTCGGCATCCTCTACGCCGGGCGGGACGAGGACCGCACGGCCTTCCAGTGGTACGAGCGGGCCGCGTCGGCCGGGCACACCGACGCCGCCCTCCAGGTCGCCATGGCCCACCTGCGCGACGGCGACGAGGAGGCCGCCGAGCGCCACCTCCGGGTGGCGGTACGGGGCGGCAGCGCGGAGGCCGCCTTCCGGCTGGGCGCGCTCCTCGACCGGGACGAGGAGGCGCGCGAGGAGTGCGAGGAGTGGTACGGCCGGGCCGCCCGGCAGGGCCACCGCCGTGCCCAGGTGCGGCTCGGGATGCTCGTCGCCGAGCGGGGCGACGTGGTCGAGGCCGCGCACTGGTACCGCGAGGCGGCCGAGGCGGGCAGCCGCAACGGCGCCTTCAACCTGGGGCTGCTGCTGGCCCGCGAGGGCAGCGAGCCGGAGGCCGCCCTGTGGTGGGCCCGCGCGGCCGAGTCCGGCCACGGGCGGGCCGCCCTGCGGCTCGCCCTGCTGGCGGCGCGGCGGGGCGATCTCACGGAGGGGCGGCACTGGTGCGACCGGGCCGTCGCGCTCGGGCCGCCGGAGGTGGCTGAGCGGGCGGCGCGGCTCCGGGACGCGCTGCAGCAGGAGCTGACGGCGTAGGGCCGGGCCGTACCGGCTCCCCCATTTGCCTCAGCAGCCCTCACCGGGTTAGAGTCGGTCCTACCGACGCGGGGTGGAGCAGCTCGGTAGCTCGCTGGGCTCATAACCCAGAGGTCGCAGGTTCAAATCCTGTCCCCGCTACTGCAGGAGAAGGCCCGGATCCTTAAGGATCCGGGCCTTCTCTCATGCCGTGGAGCAGCCGGGGCAGACGCCGCGGTAGGTGACCTCGACCGCCGCCACCTGGAAGCCGAACCGCTCCTCGGCGGGCAGCCCGGCCAGCAGGTCGCCCACGGGGTGGACGTCCCGGATGGTGCCGCACCGCGAGCACACCAGGTGCTGGTGCGCGTGGTGGGCGTTCGGGTCGTAGCGCTTGGCGCGCCCGTCCGTGCTCACTTCCATGATCTCGCCCAGGGAGACCAGCTCCCCGAGGGTGTTGTACACGGTCGCGCGCGAGATCTCCGGCAGCAGTTCGGCAGCCTTGGCGTGCACCTCGTCCGCGGTGTAGTGCACGTGGTCCCCGTCGAGGACCTCGGCGACGACGCGTCGCTGCGCGGTCAGCCGCCAGCCGCGTCCCCGGAGCCGTTCCAGCAGGTCACTCATGCCATTCACCTATCAGTCAGATAGGACCAGCGTAGCAGCGGCCCTCGTCCACCATTGGATCTCATATCTATGTCATGTCTATCTTGACTTAGACAACGTCTAATGTAGGATCGAGCTCGGCTCAAGGCCAGGCGATCAGGTCGGAAGACCGGTCGGCCGGTTCGGAGCCGAGTGACGGACGAGATGACGGATGACGGAGGCACACGTGCCGGTTCAGGGCGAGGACATCTACACGACGGGCCCGCTGACCACGGAGTCCGGAGCTCCGGTCGCGGACAACCAGAACGGTGAGACCGCGGGCGTCGGCGGCCCCGTCCTGATCCAGGACCAGTCGCTGATCGAGAAGCTCGCGCACTTCAACCGCGAGCGCATCCCGGAGCGCGTGGTGCACGCCCGCGGCGCCGGTGCGTACGGCACGTTCACCGTGACCGCCGACGTCACGAAGTACACCCGGGCCGCGTTCCTCTCCGAGGTGGGCAAGCAGACCGAGACGTTCCTGCGGTTCTCGACCGTCGCCGGCAGCCTCGGCTCCGCCGACACGGTGCGCGACCCCCGCGGCTTCGCCCTCAAGTTCTACACCGAGGAGGGCAATTACGACCTCGTCGGCAACAACACCCCGGTGTTCTTCATCAAGGACGCCATCAAGTTCCCCGACTTCATCCACACCCAGAAGCGCGACCCGTACACCGGCTCGCAGGAGGCGGACAACGTCTGGGACTTCTGGGGGCTCTCCCCGGAGGCCACCCACCAGGTGACCTGGCTCTTCGGCGACCGCGGCATCCCCGCCTCGTACCGCCACATGAACGGCTACGGCTCGCACACCTTCCAGTGGAACAACGCCGCCGGCGAGGTCTTCTGGGTCAAGTACCACTTCAAGACCGACCAGGGCATCAAGACCCTCACCCAGGCCGAGGGCGACCGGATCGCCGGCGAGGACCCGGACTTCCACCAGCGCGACCTGCGCGAGGCCATCGAGCGCGGCGAGTTCCCGACCTGGACCGTCCAGGTGCAGATCATGCCGGCGGACGAGGCGGCGAACTACCGCTTCAACCCGTTCGACCTCACCAAGGTGTGGCCGCACGAGGACTACCCGCCGATCGAGATCGGCAAGCTGGAGCTCAACCGGAACCCCGACAACATCTTCGCCGAGGTCGAGCAGTCCGCCTTCTCGCCGGCGCACTTCGTGCCGGGCATCGGCCCGTCCCCGGACAAGATGCTGCAGGGCCGGCTCTTCGCCTACGGCGACGCCCACCGCTACCGCGTCGGCATCAACGCCGACCACCTCCCGGTGAACCGCCCGCGCGCCACCGTGGCCCGCACCTACAGCCGGGACGGCTACGCCTACGACGGCCGCCACGGCCGGGCCAAGAACTACGAGCCGAACAGCTTCGGCGGCCCGCAGCAGAGCGGCGCGGCGCTGTGGCAGCCCACCGCGGTCACCGGCGCCACCGGCACGCACGAGGCGCCCTCGCACGCCGAGGACAACGACTTCGTGCAGGCGGGCAACCTCTACCGGCTGATGTCGGACGAGGAGAAGGAGCGTCTCATCGGCAACCTCGCGGGCTTCATCGCGAAGGTCTCGCGCGACGACATCGCCGAGCGGGCTGTCAACAACTTCCGCCAGGCGGACGCGGACTTCGGCAAGCGGCTCGACGCCGCGGTCCAGGCTCTTCGCGGCTGACAAGCCACTGGACGCTTGCCGAAAGAACGGAGAGGCCGGACGCCATGGGGCTCCGGCCTCTCCGCTTTCTGCGGCTGAACCGCCGCCGCTCTCGCGTAGGTGGCGGCCCGCCGCAGGGGTTGCTCGATTGCCGCTTCGGTGCGAGGGCGGTCAGACGTGCACGGCGCTCGCCCGCACCGGAACCCAGCAGCGGATGATGTCGCGCACCGACACCACCCCCACCGGCCCGTGGCCGTCGAGGACGATGAGATGCCGGAAGCCGCCGCGCGACATGGCCGCGGCGGCCTCGTCGAGGGTCCACTCCGGGGCCGCGAAGACGACGTCCGTCGTGGTGTGCGCGTGGGCCGTCTCCCGGTCCGGGTCCTGCCCGGCGCCCACCGAGTTGAGGATGTCCCGCTCGGTGAGGATGCCGAGCCCGCTGGTGTCGGGGTCGAGGACGACCGCGGCCCCTATCCTGCGCGCGGACATCAGCCGGGCCGCCTGGCGGAGGGTGTGGGCGGGGCCGATGGTGAGGACCACCGTGCTCATGGCGTCGCGGACGAGCATGGCTGGAGCCACCTCCTTGGTGGACCGCGAACCCCCAGTGGGGATTCACAAGTTCACAAGCGTGGGTCCTTCATCGTCACACGACACGGCCCGCCCAACAAGGGGCGCGTGGAGCCGTGACCGCGCTCGGGGGCGCCGCCGCTCCCGCCCCCACGCTCCGCGCCCGGACCCCCGGCCCGTGCGCGCTACGTCCGGAGGTAGCCCAGCAGCTCGTCGTGGAGCAGGCCGTTGGACGCCGCGGCGTTGCCGCTGTGCGGCCCGGGGCGGCCGTCCAGGCCCGTGAAGCGGCCGCCGGCCTCCTCCACGATGACCACGTTCGCCGCCATGTCCCACAGCGAGAGCTCCGGCTCGGCGCAGATGTCCACCGACCCCTCGGCGACCATCATGTACGGCCAGAAGTCGCCGTAGCCGCGGGTCCGCCAGCAGTCGCGCGTGAGGTCGAGGAAGCCCGGCAGCAGGCCGCGCTCCTCCCATCCGCTGAGCGAGGAGTAGGCGAAGGACGCGTCCTCGACGCGGCCCACGCGCGACACCTGCAGACGCGTCGCCGACGTCAGGCTGCGGCCGGTGTACGCGCCCGAGCCCCGGGCGGCCCACCACCGGCGGCCCAGCGCCGGTGCCGACACCACGCCCACGACGGGCTCGAAACCGACCGACCCGCCCTGCTCGACCTGCACCATGAGCGAGATCAGGGTGGCCCAGACCGGCACGCCGCGCACGTAGTTCTTGGTGCCGTCGATGGGGTCGATCACCCAGCGGCGCGGGCCCGTGCCCTCGCTGCCGAACTCCTCGCCCAGCACCGCGTCGCGCGGCCGTGCGCGCTGCAGATGGCCGCGGATCAGCTCCTCGGCGGCCTTGTCCGCCTCGCTCACCGGGGTCATGTCCGGTTTGGTCTCGACCTTCAGGTCGAGGGCCTTGAACCGGTCCATGGTTGCCGCGTCCGCGGCATCCGCGAGGACGTGGGCCAGACGCAGATCATCGTGGTAGTCGGACATGGCTGAACAGTACCTGTGGCATCCGCTCCGGGCCTCGCGGCCCGCCCACGGCTCTTGACACCGTATGGCGGCACGTCAATTCTGTGGCCACAGCCGTAGTGCGGCCGGACGGCCGGGGAGGCGACCATGCCCGCGGCACGAGAGCTCTTGCTGGACGCGGCCTTCGCGGCGCTGCGCACCCGGCCCTGGAACGGGGTCCGGATGGTGGACGTCGCGGCCGCCGCCGGGGTGTCCCGGCAGACGCTCTACAACGAGTTCGGCAGCAAGGACGGCCTGGCCAGGGCCCTGGTGCGGCGGGAGGCGGAGGCCTTCCTGGCCGGTGTCGAGCGGGCCCTGGCGGCCGCGCCCGCCACCGCCGGGACCGTCGCCGGCACCGACGCCGGGGCCCGCTGCGCGGCCGCCGCCTGCTGGATCCTGCGCACGGCGCGGGCCAACCCCCTCGTCCGGGCCGC
>NZ_PXWG01000235.1 GCF_003011965.1 Streptosporangium nondiastaticum | reverse complement strand
ACGCCGCCGGCGCCCCCGCGCGTCATCCCGCGCGCCTATCACCAGTCCGCCACGCCACCTCCGCCGAGCGGCGCGTCGCTGGTCACGCTCACCCTGCTGCTGACCGCCCCGGCCGTGCTCGCCGCCGCCATGCTGCGGCCGCGGGGAGGCGGCGGCGGGCGCCGCGGCTGACGCCCGAACGCCCTGCCCGGCCGTCTCTCCGCCCGTACGAACCGGTGGCCGCGCGGTCCTCCGCACCGCCCGGCCGCCGGCGCCCTTCGCGCACTTCTGCCCGTACCCGCACTCTCGTCTCCGGAGGTTTCCCTTGTCCGAGTGGCTGGTCCTGGTCCTCGCCATGGCCGCGGCATGCGCGGTCGTGCTGACCATCACCGTGCTCAGGGAGCGCAGGCTCAGCGAGGACGACGACCCGAGCGAGACGCCCGACGTCATCGAGTACATGACGATGATGGTCGGCGTCGTCTACGCCATCGTGCTGGGCCTGGCCATCGCCGGCGTCTGGGAGGCCCGCAACAGCGCCCAGGACGTGGTCCGCGCCGAGGCCCAGGCGCTGCACGAGGTCAGCGAGCGGGTGCAGGCGTACGCGCCCGCGGCGCGGGACCGCACCCGCGAGGACGTCAACACCTACGTGACGTACGTGGTGAACAAGGAGTGGCCCGTGATGCTCAAGCGCGGCGAGCTCACCGACCGCGGGGCGATGCTGCTGGACAAGGTGCGCGAGGACCTCACCTCGTACGAGCCGCGCAACGACCACGAGGGCCAGTCCTACCAGCCGCTGCTGGACCAGATCGGCGCCGCGGACACCGCGCGCAACACCCGGGCGCAGAACGCGGGCGACACGATGCCGGGCGTGGTGTGGTTCGGGCTGGTCGCGGGCGCGTTCGTGGCCGTGGGGCTCATCTTCACGCTGCAGATCCGGCGCTCCCCGCGCGAGCTGCTCCTGGCAGGTCTCTACAGCGCCCTCATCGCCTTCCTGCTCTTCCTCATCTGGGACTTCAACTCGCCGTTCGGCCACGAGATCGCGGATACGACGAGCCCGTTCACGGACTTGTTCGCCGTCTGAGCGGCCCCGCGGCGCACGCCCCGCCCGCTCACCACCTCACCGGCAGGCGTTTGAGGCCGTTCTGGAAGTTCGACGTGAGCCGCACCGCCTCGCCCGCCCGTTCCAGGCCGGGCATCCGGTCGAGGACCGCCCGCAGCAGGGCGCGCATCTGCGCGCGGGCGAGGTGGGCACCCAGGCAGAAGTGCGGGCCGAAGCCGAAACTGACGTGGTCGTTGGGGCTGCGGGTGATGTCGAAGCGGTCGGGGTCGGGGAAGACGCGCTCGTCGCGGTTGGCGGACGGGTGGAAGACCACGACCTTCTCGCCGCGCCGGATGCGCTGCCCGCCGAGCTCGGTGTCGCGGGCGGCGGTGCGCCGGAAGTGCACCACAGGCGACCAGTAGCGCAGCATCTCCTCCACGGCCGGGGGAACCAGCTCCGGCCGGGAGCGCAGGAGCGCGAACTGGCCGGGGTGGTCGAGGAGGGCGAGCATCCCTCCGGGCAGGGCGTTCCGCGGGGCCTCGCTCCCCGCGACCGCGAAGAGGAAGAACATCATCTCGAACTCGTCCCGCGTCAGGCCCCCTTCGCGCATGATCGCCATCACGCTGCCGGGCACCGGCCGCCCGGCCAGGGCATGGGCGTAGTGGAACATGTCGGCCAGCGCCTCGCGCGAGCGCGGGTTGACCGGGTGCCCGTCGGGCCGGGTGCGCGGGGCGGGGCGGCGGGCGAGGGCGTCGCGCCCCATGGGAGTGAGCCCGTCCCGGGCGGCGGTGTCCGACCGTGCGTAGTCCGTGTCCTGGTAGCCGATGATCCTGTTCGCCCAGTCGTAGATCAGCGCGCCGTCCTCCTGCGGCACGCCCAGGATGTGGGCGAGGGTCCGTATGGGCAGGTCGGCGGTGAGCGCCACGAAGTCGGCCTCGCCGCGGCCGGCGGCGCCGTCGACCAGTGCGCGGGCCCGTGCGTCGATCACGGCCTCCAGTTCGCGCACGGCGCGCGGCGTGAGCGACGCGGCGACGATCCGGCGCAGCCTGCTGTGGCCGGGCGGGTCCTGGTTGAGCATGGTGGCCCGTACGAAGTGCAGGTCGGCCTCGGTGTCGGGGTCGCGCAGCTGGGTGGCGCCCAGGTGCGAGGAGAAGGTCTCCGGGCTGCGCAGGACGTGCTTGACGTCGGCGTGCCGGAAGACCGCCCAGAAGCCGGGGCCCGGCGGCCAGGGGCCGACGGCCGGCTCGCCGATGCGGCACACGGGGCTCTCGTCCCGCAGCTCCCGGAAGCGGGCGTACGGCACGCCGCGGGCGTAGGTGGCGGGCAGGAAGACGTCGGCGGTCACCTGTTCTACGGTCACGCCGGGACCGTAGACCCTCCTCTGGCGGGCGGGTCAAGGGCTCGCCACAATGTGTGGGGTGACCATCGGCCGGCACAACGGACGGAGGTACGGACAGTGACTGACATCAGGTCCGACAGGGCGGGCCCGCCCCGCGTCGTGGACGAGGCCGAGGCGGAGGCCCTGGTCCGCGGGATCTGTTTCAAGACGGGCCCGCCGCGCTTCCTCGGTGTCGAGCTGGAATGGCTCGTCCACGACCTGCAGGATCCCTCCCGGCCCGTCTCCCCCCGCCGTCTGGCAGCCGCCGCAGACCGGCTGCAGGCCCTCCCCCTCCGCTCCCTGATCACGATCGAGCCCGGCGGCCAGCTGGAGTTCAGCTCCCGGCCCGCGGAATCCCTCACCGCCTGTGTGGAAGAGGTCTCCGCCGATCTGGCCGCGGCCCGCCCGGCGCTCCGCTCCCTCGGGCTCTCCCTCGCCGGCTACGGCAAGGACCCCTGGCATCCCCCGCGCCGTGTCCTCACCACGCCCCGCTACCGGGCGATGGAGGACTTCCACGACCACTGGGGCGGCGCGGGCCGCACCGTGATGACGAAGACCGCATCGGTGCAGGTGTGCGTCGACGCCGGGCACGAGGAGCCCGGGCCGCTCGGCTTCGGGCGGCGCTGGCGGCTGGCGCACCTGCTGGGCGCGGTCCTCGTGGCCGCGTTCGCCAACTCGCCGCTGGACGGGGGCCGTCCCACCGGCTGGCGCTCCACCCGGCAGGCCTGCTATGAGCGGATGGACCCGAGCCGCACGCTGGCCCCCGCCGAGGACCTCGACCCGCGCGCGGCGTGGGCCGCGTACGCCCTGGACGCACGCATCATGTGCGTGCGGTCCGGGCAGGGCCCGTGGGAGCCGCCCTGGGGGCTGGACCTGCGCGGCTGGACCCGTTCGGCGCGGCCCCGGCCGGCCACGGCCGAGGACGTGGCGTACCACCTGACCACGCTCTTCCCGCCGGTGCGGCCCCGGGGCCACCTGGAGCTGCGCATGATCGACGCCCAGCCGGGCGAGGACGGCTGGGCGGTGCCGCTGGCCGTCACGGCCGCCCTCTTCGACGACCCCGTGGCCGCAGAGACGTCCTACCGGGCCGTCAAGGCCCTGGCCGACACGGCGGGCCAGGAGCCCGCCCCGCGCAATGCGCTGTGGCGCAACGCCGCGCGTTCCGGGCTCGCCGACCCCGAGCTGCACGCCGCCGCCGTCGCCTGCTTCGCCGCCGCCCGCGAGGCCCTGCCCCGGCTCGGCGCCACGCCCCGCGTCCTGGCGGCCGTCGACGCCTTCACCGGGCGCTACGTCGACCGCGGCCGCTGTCCCGCCGACGACCTCCTGGACCGCCTCGCCGGCGAGCCGGTGCCGGAGAGCAAGGAGAGCACCGCATGACCGCCCCCGGCACGGATCCCGGCGTCCTCCGCCGGCGCGCCACGGACGCCCTGCTCCGCGCCCGTGCGCGCACCCGGCTCCTCACCGGCTGCGTCGACGACCGCGACCTGACCGCGCAGCACTCGCCCCTGATGTCCCCGCTCGTGTGGGACCTGGCGCACATCGGCAACCAGGAGGAGCAGTGGCTCCTGCGCGCCGTGGGCGGGCACGAGGCGCTGCGCCCGGAGCTCGACCCGCTGTACGACGCGTTCCAGCACCCGAGAGCCGCGCGGCCGGCACTGCCGCTGCTGCGGCCCGCCGAGGCCCGTGCTTACGTCGCGGACGTCCGCGGCCGGGTGCTGGACGTGCTGGACGCCGTCCCGTTCGAGGGGCGTCCGCTGGTGGAGTCCGGCTTCGCGTTCGGCATGATCGCCCAGCACGAGCAGCAGCACGACGAGACCATGCTGATCACCCATCAGCTGCGCCGGGGGGCGGCGGCGCTCGGCGCGCCCGAGCCGCCGCCGGCCGCGCCGGACGCCGGGGCGCTGCCGTCCGAGGTGCTGGTCGAGGGCGGCCCGTTCACGATGGGCACGTCGGCGGAGCCGTGGGCGCTGGACAACGAGCGGCCCGCCCACCACCGCTTCGTGCCGTCGTTCTTCATCGACACGCTGCCGGTGAGCAACGGCGCCTACCTGCGCTTCGTCGAGGACGGCGGCTACGGCGACGCCCGCTGGTGGCACCCGGAGGGGTGGCGGCAGGTCCGCGCGCACAAGCTGGTGGCCCCGCTGTTCTGGCGGCGCTCGGGCTCGCGCTGGCTGCGGCGGCGCTTCGGCGCCGTCGAGCCCGTGCCGCCCGATGAGCCGGTCCTGCACGTCAGCTGGTACGAGGCCGCGGCGTACGCCGCGTGGGCGGGGCGGCGGCTGCCCACCGAGGCCGAGTGGGAGAAGGCCGCCCGGCACGACCCCGTCTCGGGCAGGTCCCGGCGCTATCCGTGGGGCGACGCCGACCCGGCGCCCGAGCACGCCAACCTCGGCCAGCGGCACCTGCGGCCGGCCCCGGTGGGGGCGTATCCGGAGGGCGCCTCGCCGCTGGGCGTCCGGCAGCTGATCGGCGATGTGTGGGAGTGGACGGCCAGCGACTTCCTGCCCTACCCGGGGTTCCGGGCCTTCCCCTACCGGGAGTACTCGGAGGTCTTCTTCGGCAGCGCCCACAAGGTGCTGCGCGGGGGCTCCTTCGCCGTCGACCCGGTCGCCTGCCGGGGCACGTTCCGCAACTGGGACCTCCCGGTCCGCCGGCAGATCTTCGCCGGTTTCCGCACCGCGCGCGACGCCGAGCCCGCCTGATGTGCCGTCACATCGCGGTCCTGGGCCCGGCGGAGCCGATCGGCGCGAGCGTCGCGGACCCGCCGCACTCGCTGGTGCGCCAGTCCTGGGCGCCGCGCATGCAGCGGCACGGCACGGTCAACGCGGACGGCTTCGGCGTGGGCTGGTACGCGGACGGAGACCCGGTGCCCGCGCGCTACCGGCGCGCCGGGCCGGTCTGGGCCGACCTGTCCTTCGCCGACCTCGCCCGCGTCGTCCGCACCCGCGCCCTCCTCGCGGCGGTGCGGGACGCCACCGGCGCGGGCGCCGACGGGGAGGCCGCCGCCGCGCCGTTCACCGCCGGGCCGTGGCTGTTCAGCCACAACGGCGCGGTCGCCGGCTGGCCGGGCAGCGCCGCGCCACTGGCCG
>NZ_PXWG01000234.1 GCF_003011965.1 Streptosporangium nondiastaticum | reverse complement strand
CCACCCCGCACCCCCTGCGCACCACGGTCACCGGCGCCACGACAACAACCCTCACCGCAAAGCCCGGCACCACCATCGCCGTAGTAGGCCCGAACGGCGCGGGCAAGACAACCCTGCTCCGCGCCCTGCTGGGCCTGACGGACCGCGCCACGACAACAACCCTGACGCTCGGCGACAAGGACGTGGCGGCAAGCCCCCCGCACCAGCGCCACATCTCCTGGGTCCCCCAGGACACCGCCCTCTTCCCCCACCTCACGGCCGTGGCCAACACCGCGTACGGCCTCCGCTCCCAGGGCGTCCCCAGGAAAGAAGCCCACCACCAGGCCCACCACTGGCTGACCCGCCTGGACGTGGGCGACCTGGCCCACCGCAAGCCCGGCAGCCTCAGCGGCGGCCAGGCCCAGCGCGTGGCCCTCGCCAGAGCCCTGGCGGCCCGCCCCCGCCTGCTCCTCCTGGACGAGCCCCTGGCCGCCCTGGACCAGTCGACCCGCTCCGCGGTCCGGCACACCCTCCGCACCCACCTGGCGGACTTCCCCGGCGTCTGCCTGATCGTCACGCACGACCCGGTGGAGGCGGTGTCCCTGGCGGACCACGTCCTCGTCCTGGAGGACGGCGCGACCGTCCAGTACGCGACGCCCGCCGAACTGACCCGGCACCCCCGCTCCCCCTGGGTGGCCCGCATGCTGGGCCGGAACGCGTGGCCGGGCAAGTCCACGGCAGAGGGAACCCTGCTCCTGGACGACGGCGCGAGCCTGGTCACGGCCGACGCCCGCCGCGAAGGCGACCCGCACGAGACGGCAGCCGGCCCGTACGAATACGAAGCGGCCGCAGGCCTGGCCGTGGTGGGCCCGGAAGCGGTCTCACTCCACACCGCACCGCCCACCGCAGGAAGCCCCCGCAACGTCTGGCAGGGCACGATCCGCGAGATCACCGCGCACGGCGGCCGTCTGCGGGTGCTCGTGTCGGGTGAGCCGGACGTCGTCGCGGAGATCACTCCGGCCGCCGCGGCGGAGCTGAAGCTGTCGGAGGGCACACCGGTGTGGGTGAGCGTCAAGGCCACGGAGATCACTTTCGTCCCCCTGTAGGGGGTTAACCACAAACTCCCCGAGTAACCCGTACGCCCCACCCCGCGCGCACCTCCACCGCCCCGCCCGGACGATGAACGAGTGATCAGATCCGCACGGGCAGGAGGCGTGCTGGCCGCCGCACTCCTGGCGGTCACGTCAACGGGATGCACCACGGGGAAGAGCAGCACGACGCAGAGCAGCACTGCGCAGGCACAGGCACAGAGCACCCGTACCGCCCCGCCCCAGAACGCGGATGCCGCCCGCCAAACGCTCTCCTGGAAGGCCTGCCCACCTCCCACCGCCGCGGAGGGCGGTTCCTCCGGCCGGGCCCCGGGCCCCGACTGGGAGTGCGCGACGCTCCACGCCCCGCTCGACTACGCGAAGCCCAGGAGCAACGCCAACAGCATCGACATCGCCCTGATCAGGGCGAAGGCCACGGACCAGGCCCACCGCATCGGCTCGCTCGTCTTCAACTTCGGTGGCCCGGGCGGCTCCGGCATCGCCACGCTCCCGGCCTTCGCCGACGACTACAAGAAGCTCCGCACCCGCTACGACCTGGTCAGTTTCGACCCGCGGGGCGTGGGCCGCAGCAGCGGCGTCACGTGCCTGGACGACCGGCAGCTCGACGCGTACTACGCCGCGGACGCCACCCCGTCCGGCCCGGCCGGGGAGAAGGCCCTGGTGGAGCGGGTGGCCGCCTACGCCGCCGGCTGCGAGCGCAATTCCGGCAAGGTCCTGCCCCACGTGGGCACGGAGAACGCGGCCCGCGACATGGACCTGATGCGCGAGGTCCTGGGCGACGCCAAGCTGCACTACTTCGGGGTGTCGTACGGGACGGAACTCGGCGGCGTCTACGCCCACTTGTTCCCGGACAAAGTCGGGCGCGCGCTTTTCGACGGCGTCGTGGACCCGGCCGCGGACCCCGTGCAGAGCGCCCTCGCCCAGGCCCAGGGCTTCGAGCTGGCCCTCACCAACTACATGGGGGCCTGCGCGAAGACGTCGGACAACTGCCCGACGGAGCCGCAGATCCGCGCCCTCCTGGAGCGCCTGGGCACCAAGCCGATCCCCGGCGCGGCGGGCCGCGACCTGACCCGCTCCCTCGCGACGGGCGGCATCGCGCAGTCCCTCTACTCGAAGGACTTCTGGGACTACCTGACCGAGGGCATCGAGGACGCCGAGAACGGCGACGGCCGGCTCCTGCTCTCCCTGGGCGACGCCATGAACGGCCGTGGCCAGGACGGCCACTACAGCACCCTCCAGTCCTCCCTCAACGCCATCACCTGCGCGGACTTCGCGCAGCGCTACACCGCGGCCGAGATCGAGCAGCGCGTGCCGGAGTTCCGCAAGGCGTCCTCCGTCTTCGGGGACTTCATGGCCTGGAGCCTCACGCAGTGCACGGGCTGGCCGGTGAAGGGCGCGTGGCAGACGCCCGACGTGAGCGCGAAGGGCTCGGCGCCGATCCTCGTCGTCGGCAACACCGGTGACCCCGCCACTCCTTACGGGGGAGCGAAGCACATGGCGCAGGAGCTCGGGCCGGGCGTCGCCGTCGAGCTGACCTACCGGGGCGAGGGGCACGGCGCTTACGACAGCGGCAATGCCTGTGTCAAGGGGGCAGTTGACGCCTACCTGCTGGACGGTACGGTGCCGGAACCAGACAAGATCTGCTCATAGCACACATAGCACATATCACCGGTGACGGGCACGAGACGCGATCAACTGGGTCGAATGTCAGTGGCTCGCACTACGATCGCCCGCACAGCAGTTCCGCGGACGTGAACGGAGTTCGGGGGGACGAAGTGCCGCACAGCACACCACGCAAGACGTCACACACGACACCAGACACCACACCACTCACCACAACATCACCCACCACCGGCGAGCCGCCCGACCACCGCAGGGCCAGGGCCCTCACCGGCGCCCTGGCCATCGCCGCCCTGGTGGCCGCCCTCGTCGCGCTCTGGCAGACGCAGTCCACCCCGCTCGGCGGGCGCGCGTACTGCTGGGGCGCCTGGCCCGAGGACGAGGCCCCGTTCCGCCGCGGCGACCGCGACCGCATCGCCGACGAGGCTCCGCCCGGCCCCGGCCGCCTCACCGGCCGGTGCTCGCTCCGCTGGCACGGGGGCCGGGGCTCCGGCGCGTACGAGCAGCGGCTCGACCTCCACCTGGGCTCGGGCCCGCGGGAGGAGAGTGAACGGCGTTCGTGGCTGGGCGAGTTATTCGGGGGCGGAGACACCCCGCTTCCCGACGGCTTACCGGGCTTCACCGCGGCCTCCGGCACGGGCGCCCTCGTGCTCCCGGAGAGCTGCGACGTGGACGGCCGCCCGTCAGTGGTGACGCTCAAGAGCACCAAGGCCCTCCCACCCGCCACGACGGGCGAGTTACTGGTCGAGGCGGCCAACAGGGCCACGCAGACAACGAGTTGCACCACACTCCCTCCACTTCGCCTGAGCCACCGGCCGTCACCCTCCACCGCCGACCACGAGAGCTGCGCCATCGCAGGCCTGCCCGAGGCACACGGCACCGGCACCGGCTCCCCCGAGAACAGCGACTTCCACAGCTGCGCCATAACGGGCACAGCCGCAGCCGCCGGCCCCGCCTCCTGGGCAGCCCGCTTCACCGCCACCGCCAGGCCCCGTCTGGTCGCCCTGTTCGACGGCCTCACCGGCGACCGCCCTCCCGCCCCCGGCTGGCGGGCGCACGGCAGCATCGACGCGTCCGGCGCCCTGGTCAGGGCGGACTGCGGGGGCAGGCCCACCGTCTTCGCCATGCGCAGCGGCCCGGCCCGCACCCACACCCGGCTGGACGACCCGCGCGAGGCCTTCCCGCTCTACGTGGACGCGGTGGCCGCTCATATGGGTTGTGCGCCCCTGCGCGCCGGGTGACGCCTCCGCGCGGCGGCGACTCCGCCGCGTTCACCTCCGTACAGTCGGGGGAATGAGCTCCTCTCGGCCTCGGGCCACCACCGCCCTCCTCGGCGCCGGCATCGCGCTCGTGACGGCCCTCGCCGCTTCCGGCTGCGGCGACTCGGGCCCCCCGGACTCCGGGGACGCCAAGAGCAGCAGGAGCAGCGACCAGGACAGCGGCACCGCCACGGCCGCCCCGCTGCGCTGGACGGCCTGTCCCCCGCCCAGCGTCGCTCAGGGCACCTCCCTCGACGGCAAGGCGCCCGGCAAGGACTGGGAGTGCGCGAAGCTCCCCGTCCCCCTCGACTACGCGAAGCCGGGCGGCGAGCAGATCGAGCTCGCCCTGATCCGCGCGAAGGCGCGGGACAAGGACAAGCGCCTCGGCTCGCTCGTCTTCAACTTCGGCGGGCCCGGCGGCTCCGGCGTGGCCACCCTGCCGGGCCTGGCCACCAGCTACGACAAGCTGCGCGACCGCTACGACCTGGTCAGCTTCGACCCGCGGGGCGTGGGCGACAGCGCGACCGTGCGCTGCCTGGGCGACAAGGAGACCGACGCCGCCAACCAGATCGACGGCACCCCGGACGACGCGGAGGAGGAGCGGGCCGCCCTCGCGGCCAACAAGGCGTACGTGGACGCCTGCGCCAAGAACTCCGCGAAGGTCCTGCCCCACGTCGACACGCTGAGCGCCGCCCGCGACATGGACCGGCTGCGGGCCGCCCTGGGCGACGCCAAGCTCAACTACTTCGGCATCTCCTACGGCACCGAGCTGGGCGGCGTCTACGCCCATCTCTTCCCCGGGAAGGTGGGCCGCGCGGTGCTCGACGCCGTGGTGGACCCCACACAGGACCCCGCCGAGGGCAACCTCGGCCAGACCAAGGGCTTCCAGCTCGCCCTGAGCGACTACCTCAAGGACTGCGCCGCCTCCGCCCAGGCGGCCGCCTGCCCGACCCAGGACCGGGTCGTCTCCCTGCTCAAGAAGCTCGACGGGCAGCCCCTGCCGACCCGCCAGGGCCGCAAGCTGACCCAGGACGAGGCCGTCAACGGCATCGCGTCCGCGCTGTACTCCAAGGACACCTGGAAGTACCTGACGCAGGGCCTGCAGGAGGCCATGAACAAGGGCACGGGCGACACCCTGCTGGTGCTCTACGACCTCCTGAGCGGGCGCGGCCCCGACGGCCGCTACAGCAACCTCCAGCCGGCCAACCGGGCGATCTCCTGCGCCGATTCCCAGCAGCGCTACACCGCCGACGACGTGAAGCGCCTGCTGCCCGAGTTCCGGGCCGCGTCCCCGGTCTTCGGGGAGGCCGCCGCCTGGTCGCTCCTCAGCTGCACGGGATGGCCCGTCGAGGGCAAGTGGAAGACGATCGACGTCAGCGCGGAGGGCTCGGCGCCCATCGTCGTCATCGGCAACACGGGGGACCCGGCGACGCCCTACGCGGGCGCGCACCGGATGGCCGAGGGCCTCGGCAAGGGCGTCGCCGCGGAGGTCACGTACAAGGGCGAGGGGCACGGGGCGTACAACAGCGGCAACGCGTGCATGGTCCGCACCGTCGACGCGTACCTCCTGGACGGCAAGGTCCCGGCGCAGGGCACGACCTGCTCGTAAAGCTGTGAGGGGGCGATCCGCTGCCGCGGAT
>NZ_PXWG01000233.1 GCF_003011965.1 Streptosporangium nondiastaticum | reverse complement strand
CCGCGCCGCTCTACCGCACCGCGCACAACCTCCTGCACCGGGCGCCCTGCGAGCTCGCCGAGGCCGAGCGCGCCGTGGAGCGCTTCGCCGAGGCCGTGCGCCACCACACCCACCGGCCGCGAGGAGGAGGGCCCCGGGCCGTCCCCGTCAGGTCCCTCGTCCTCGTCGCGCAGTCCATGACCAACCCCGGCGTCGCCGGCGTCGCCGGGGGCGTGCAGGAGGCGGCGGGAGCCGTCGGCTGGGACGTCCGGGTGATCGACGGCCAGGGCACCCCCGCCGGGATCCAGGCGGCGTTCGGGCAGGCCGTCGCCCTGCGGCCCGCGGGCATCGTCGTCGCCGGCTTCGATCCCCGCCTGACGTCGCAGCAGGTCGCGCAGGCCGCGGCGGAGCACATCCCGCTCGTCGGCTGGCACGCGGTCGCCTCCCCCGGCCCCAGCAGGGATCCCGCGCTGTTCACCAACGTCACCACCCGGGTCGGCGACGTCGCGCGGATCAGCGCGGACTGGGTGATCGCGCACGCGCACGGCGTCGCCGGGGTCGTCGTGTTCACCGACGCCTCGATCCCGTTCGCCCGGAACAAGTCCGATCTGATCACGAAGGAGCTCGGCACCTGCGCGGGCGTGCGGATCCTGGCGGAGGAGAACGTCCCGCTGGCGGACACGAGCAGCCGGACGCCCCAGGAGGTCTCCTCGCTCCTCTCCCGCTTCCCGCGGGCGTGGACCCACTCCGTCGCCATCAACGACGTGTACTTCGCCGACGCCGCGCCCGCCCTGCGCGCGGCCCGCAGGAAGGGCGCGGGCGCGCCCTTCAACATCGGCGCGGGCGACGGCGACCCGTCCGCCTTCCAGCGCATCAACAGCCGGCAGTTCCAGGCGGCCACCGTGCCCGAGGCGCTCTCCGAGCAGGGCTGGCAGATCGTCGACGAGTTCAACCGCGCCTTCGCGGGCCGGCCCGCCAGCGGGTACGTGGCCCCCGTGCACATCACCACCGCCGCCAACAGCGGCGGGGCCACCTCCTGGGACCCGCCGGGCTACCGCGCGGCGTACCGGAGGATCTGGGGCGTGGCGGAGCCCGCCGGCTGACGGGCGGGCCGTCAGGGGCGCGGGATGTTGCGCAGGTTGGAGCGCGCCATCTGCACCATCCGGCCCACGCCGCCCTCCAGGACCATCCGGCCCGCCGACAGGGCGAACCCGCCGACCATGTCCGCGGTGATCTTCGGCGGGATCGACAGGGCGTTGGGGTCGGTCACGACGTCCACCAGCGCCGGCCCCTTGTGCCGGAAGGCGTCCCGCAGGGCTCCCCGCACGTGCTTGGGCTTCTCCACCCGCACGCCGTAGGCGCCTGCCGCGGTGGCGATGGCCGCGAAGTCGGGGTTGCGGTTGGTGGTGCCGTACGCGGGCAGTCCGCCCACCATCATCTCCAGCTCGACCATGCCCAGCGACGAGTTGTCGAACAGCACCACCTTCACCGGCAGGCCGTACTGGACCAGCGTCAGGAAGTCGCCCATCAGCATGGCGAACCCGCCGTCGCCGGACATGGAGACGACCTGCCGGCCGCGGTCGAGGAACTGGGCCCCGATCGCCTGGGGCAGGGCGTTCGCCATCGAGCCGTGGGTGAAGGAGCCGATGACGCGGCGGCGGCCGTTGGGGGTGAGGTAGCGGGCCGCCCACACGTTGTTCATTCCGGTGTCGACGGTGAAGACCGCGTCGTCGTCGGCCTCCTCGTCCAGCACCGAGGCCACGTACTCCGGGTGGATCGGCGTGTGCTTCTCCACCTTCCGGGTGTACGCCTTGACGACGCCTTCGAGGGCGTCGGCGTGTTTGGCGAGCATCTTGTCGAGGAACTTCCGGCTGTTCTTGACCCGCACCCGCGGCGTCAGGCAGCGCAGCGTCTCGCGGACGTCGCCCCACACGGCGAGGTCGAGCGCGGCCCTGCGGCCCAGGTGCTCGGGCCGGACGTCCACCTGGACGGTCTTCCCGTCGTCCGGCAGGAAGGCGTTGTACGGGAAGTCGGTGCCCAGCAGGATCAGCAGGTCGCACTCGTGGGTCGCCTCGTACGCGGCTCCGTAGCCGAGCAGGCCGCTCATGCCGACGTCGTACGGGTTGTCGTACTGGATCCACTCCTTGCCGCGCAGCGCGTGCCCGACGGGGGCCTTCACCCGTTCGGCGAACCGCATCACCTCCTCGTGGGCGCCCGCCGTGCCGCTGCCGCAGAACAGGGTCACCTTGTCCGCCTCGTCGACCATCCGGGCGAACGCGTCGATCTCGGCGTCCCCGGGCCGTACCGACGGGCGGGCGGTGACCAGGGAGTGCTCGCTCGCGCGTCCGGGGGCCGGCTCGCCCGCGACGTCGCCGGGCAGGACGACGACGCTGACGCCGCCGCGGCCGATCGCGTGCTGGATGCCCGTCCGCAGGACGCGCGGCATCTGCCGGGGGCTGGAGATCAGCTCGCAGTAATGGCTGCACTCGCGGAAGAGCTGGTCCGGGTGGGTCTCCTGGAAGAAGCCCGTGCCGATCTCCCCGCCCGGGATGTGCGAGGCGAGCGCGAGCACGGGGGCCATGGAGCGGTGCGCGTCGTAGAGGCCGTTGATGAGGTGGAGGTTGCCCGGGCCGCAGGAGCCCGCGCAGGCGGCCAGCTTCCCCGTCAGCTGGGCCTCGGCGCCCGCGGCGAAGGCGGCGGCCTCCTCGTGGCGGACCTGCACCCAGTCGATCGCGGGGCTGCGGCGCACCGCGTCCACGACCGGGTTGAGGCTGTCCCCCACGACCCCGTAGAGCCGCCGCACCCCGGCGCGCGCCAGGATGCCGACGAACTGCTCCGCCACCGTCTCCTTCGGCATGGGACCTTCCTCCCGGATCGGCTGCACGTGCGGACCGGCGTGCGGCCGGTCTCCCCGCCCCTTCCCCCATCCATCCACGGAACACCCGGTGGTGCATCCCGGTGTCCCGGGTGCGGCAGGGCGGAGGGCCTGTGGCAGGCTGCGGGGAGACGCCCGGCCGGGAGGGCCGCCGGGCCGGAACGAGCGAGGAACACGGCGACGTGAACACGACGAATCATGCGGACCCGGCATCCGCCTTCGCCACCCACCGCGACGCCGTCGCCACGGAGACCGCCCGCTTCGTGCAGGTGCTCCGGGGCGCGGACCTGACGGCACCGGTGCCCACGTGCCCCGGCTGGACGCTCGCCGACCTCGTCCGGCACACCGGCAGCGTGCAGCGCTGGTTCGCGGCGCTCCTCCGCAAGCGCGTCCAGGAACGGCCGCTGAGCCGCGAGGTGGAGCTGCGGCTGCCGAAGGACGAGGACGGCTACGCCGACTGGCTGGCGGACAGCGCCGCCGAGGCCGCGAGCGCCTTCGAGAGCGTCGCCCCTGACGCCCCGATGTGGGCGTGGGGCGCCGATCAGCACGCCCGGTTCTGGGTGCGGCGCATGCTGTTCGAGACGCTGGTGCACCGCGCCGACGCGGAGCTCGCGCTCGGCCTCGCGCCCGTGATCGACCCCGGGCTCGCGACCGACGGCATCGACGAGTTCCTCGTCAACCTGCCCTTCGCGGCGCCCTTCGCCCCCGGCGTGGCCGAGCTGCGCGGCACCGGCGAGACGCTGCGCTTCCGCTGCACCGACACCGGCGGCGACTGGACGGTCCGGCTGCGCCCCGACGGTTTCGGCCTCGAAGCGTCCGCCGCAGGTGCCGACGCGACCGTCCGGGGCTCCGCCGCGCACCTGCTGCTGCTCGCCTACGGCCGCCTGCGCCTCGACGCGCCCGCCTTCGAGGTGGAGGGCGACGAGGACCTGCTCGCGCGCTGGGTCACGCACTCGAAGTTCTGACGGCGGGGTCCTTAGGGTCCTGACGTCAGGTGCACCCCCGGCTGTACAGACCGGGGGCGCGCCGGTCAGATGCGGTCGGCGGCGATGAGGAGGTAGTGGAAGCTGCCCTCCTTGTACGCGGTGAGGAACGGCTCCTCGACGCCCGTGGCCAGGGAGGACTTGGCGCGCAGCTCCCAGTACGGGATCGTGGCGGCCGTCAGGTCGACGACGTTGATGGGCACGAGGCCGTTGGCGGCCATGGCCTTGAAGTAGGCGCTGCGCGGGTGGATGTTGCAGGTGTAGTGCTCGTCGATGCGGCTGACCGCCTTGGAGCGCAGGCCCGTGACGTCGTTGGAGCAGCCGGTGATGGTGACGTAGCGGCCGCCGAAGGCCAGCTGGCGGGCGTGCTCGGCGAAGAGCTCGAACAGGTCCACGTACATGGTGGACTCGTTGTTCCAGATGCCCTGGAAGGCGCCGGTCGGCAGGCCGGTGTCCAGCATGTTGGCGAAGTGGTAGCGGACCTTGTCGTCCACGCCGCGCTTGCGGGCCTGCTCGTTGGCGAAGTCGACCTGGGACCGGGAGATGGAGACGCCGTCGGCGCGGCAGCCGAACCGGGCGTTGGCCATGATGCTGGTGCCGCCGCGGCCGCAGCCGGCGTCCAGCAGGCGGTGCTCGGGGGCGATGGGTCCCAGGTGGTCGAGGAGGACGTCGGCCTGGGCCGACTCCAGCCGGTGCAGCTCCTCGGTGATGCGCGCTTCGCGGGTGTCCTCGGGGCCCTCCAGGACGGACGGGTCGTAGTCGCCGAGCCCGTAGTGGTGGTGGTAGAGCCCGTCGACGTCGCCCAGCTGCAGGTTGACCGGGTCCTTCTCGTTGTTCCAGTACTCGGCGACGGCCTTCTGGTAGGCGGTGCGCAGCACGGGGGCGGGGGCGGTGGACATGGACGTGCTCCTTAGGACGTGCAAGGAAGGCGGGGGTGGTTCAGGGGTGGTTCAGGCGTTGTTGTAGCGGGGGCTGCCGCTGTGCCACGCGCGGTTGCCGCCGAGCCAGGCCCACACCCCCGCGAGGAAGCGGCGCAGCTGCGGCGAGCCGGTGAGGGCGAGGGCGGCCGCCTCGGCCTCGTAGGTGCGCACCAGCTCGTCGTGGACCTCCGCACTGCGCTCGATCGCCTCGCGGGGCGAGCACCGCTCCCGCTCGGCGATCACGGTCGGCAGGTTGAACTCCACGCCGGTGGCGTGGTGTTCCTTGGTCATGGAGTACAGGTCGTTGACGAGCGTGGCGGCGGTGGCCGCCATGGTCACGGCGCGGCGCACGCGCGGATCGGCGTACTCGGCCGCGGGGAGCGCGTAGCCGCCCACCACGTCGGCCAGCGCGATGCAGGGCAGGAAGCTGTTGGTCTGCCGGTGCGCCAGGTACTCGGGGACGGTGGGCAGGTACTCCCGCGAGCGCCAGGAGCCCTCCTGGCCGTAGCCGACGAAGAGGACGGCGACCTCGTGGCGGAGCCGGGCCAGCTGGGACGGTTCCGCGTAGCGGGCCAGGTGCGCAAGCGCGGAGCGCAGGGCCGTCCGGACGGGGTCGTCGCGCATCTCCCGCTCCCAGGCGGGCGCGTAGCGGGCGGGGAGGTGCGCGGGGTCGAGGGCCGCGTAGGCGGGGCCGAGGTGCGAGCCCAGGAGTTCGGGCCCGGCGCCGTCGTCGCAGTAGTAGTCGTCCGTGGCCCACTCGGCGAGCGCGCACTTGCCCGCCGCGAGCAGCCGGTCCGGGTCGTCGGCGTCGGGGTGGGCCAGCATCATCAGGCGCCCGAAGTCGGCCGCGCGGACGCGGTCGAGCCGTCCCTCGTAGATGCCGGTCTCGCCGGCCCAGGCCAGCAGGCGGTCGTTGACCTCCCGGGCGAGGGCCGGGTCGTCCCGGAGCGCGGGCGGGCAGTACAGCTCCGGGACGCCGGACGGGGCGGCGGGCGCGGCCGGCCGCCGGGGCGCGACCCGGGCCGCGGAGGTGCCGAGGCCGGTCGGCCCGGC
>NZ_PXWG01000232.1 GCF_003011965.1 Streptosporangium nondiastaticum | reverse complement strand
GCCGAACAGCGCCGCCGCCGCATCCGCCTCGGCGCGGCCGCGGTCGCCCTGGCCGCAGCGGCGGGCGTGGGCGGCTGGTTCGCCACGACGGACCACGACGCGAGCGACGCCAAACCGGGCATCCACCACCCGGACCCCCAACGCTGACGGCCCGCGCCGCGGTGTCCGGCGGTGCCGGACGGCTCCTGGCTTGATGCCGCCGGGCACCGCCGGTCTGCGGCGTGGTGGCTGATCGCCGCCGCGGCGGGAGTGGGGTGCGGGGCCGCCTCTGCAGGTCAAGGTGGACGTGGTCACCTTGGATCCGCCGCGGCGGGAGCGGGGCCGCGGTGCCTTCGTCGGTGTAGGGGCCGCGTTCTCTTGGATCCGCCGCCGCGATGCTCAGCCCCTGTGGTGGTGTCCGGCGGTGCCGGACGCTCCTCGGCCTGGTGCCGGCTGGGCACCGCCGGTCTGCGGCGTCGTGGCTGATCGCCGCTGCGGCGGGAGTGGGGTGCGGGGCCGCCTCTGCAGGTCAAGGTGGACGTGGTCACCTTGGATCCGCCGCGGCGGGAGCGGGGCCGCGGTGCCTTCGTCGGTGTAGGGGGCCGCGTCCTCTTGGATCCGCCGCCGTGGTGCTCAGCCCCTGCGGTGGTGTCCGGCGGTGTCGGACGACCCTCGGCCTGATGCCGGCTGGGCACCGCCGGTCTGCGGCGTCGTGGCTGATCGCCGCTGGGGCGGGAGCGGGCTGCGGGGCCGCCCCTGCCGGGCAGGGCCCCGGGGCCCGGGGAGGCCCCTCCGGGGCCTTGAGGGTCGGGAAGCGCGGCGCAGCCGTTAGGCTGGGTGCGTGGCAGTCGTTGATGTATCCGAAGAGCTGAAGTCCCTCTCCTCGACCATGGGGTCGATCGAGGCCGTCCTGGACCTCGACAGGATGAGGGCCGACATCGCCGTGCTCGAGGAGCAGGCGGCCGCCCCGTCCCTGTGGGACGACCCGGAGGCGGCGCAGAAGATCACGAGTCAGCTGTCGCACCTCCAGGCGGAGCTGCGCAAGACCGAGGCCCTCCGCGGCCGGATCGACGACCTCGGGGTGCTCTTCGAGCTCGCCGAGGCCGAGGACGACGCCGACGCCCTCGCCGAGGCCGAGGCGGAGCTCACCTCCGTCCGCAAGGCGCTCGACGAGATGGAGGTCCGCACCCTCCTCTCCGGCGAGTACGACTCCCGCGAGGCCCTCGTCAACATCCGCGCCGAGGCCGGCGGCGTCGACGCCTCCGACTTCGCCGAGCGCCTGCAGCGCATGTACCTGCGCTGGGCCGAGCGCCACGGCTACAAGACGGAGATCTACGAGACGTCCTACGCCGAAGAGGCCGGCATCAAGTCGACCACCTTCGCCGTCCAGGCCCCGTACGCCTACGGCACCCTCTCCGTCGAGCAGGGCACCCACCGCCTCGTGCGCATCTCGCCCTTCGACAACCAGGGCCGCCGCCAGACGTCCTTCGCCGGCGTCGAGGTGCTCCCGGTCGTCGAGCAGACCGACCACGTCGAGATCGACGAGTCCGACCTCCGCGTGGACGTCTACCGCTCCTCCGGCCCCGGCGGCCAGGGCGTCAACACCACCGACTCCGCGGTGCGCCTGACCCACCTCCCGACCGGCATCGTCGTCTCCTGCCAGAACGAGCGCTCGCAGATCCAGAACAAGGCGACCGCCATGAACGTCCTCCAGGCCAAGCTCCTGGAGCGCCAGCGCCAGGAGGAGCGCGCCAAGATGGACGCCCTCAAGGGCGACGGCGGCAGCTCCTGGGGCAACCAGATGCGTTCGTACGTCCTGCACCCGTACCAGATGGTCAAGGACCTCCGTACGGAGTTCGAGGTCGGCAACCCGCAGTCCGTTCTCGACGGCGAGATCGACGGCTTCCTGGAGGCCGGCATCCGCTGGCGCAAGCAGCAGGAGAAGTAGCCCCAAGGGCCTCCATAGCAGGACAACTCCCCCGTATCCGGCTTGACGCTGCGTCAAAAACTGGCAAGGCTGACGGCGGCACGCGTAGCACTGGGGCGCGTGTGGCGGGGGCGCGCGGCCCGGACGACAGTGCCGCCGCATCACGCGGCCGGCCCGCCCGGCCGTGCAGGCCTCCAGTAGCGCCACCGCCCCGTGCGGAGCTGCTCCATTGACGAGTGAGCTACTGGGGGTAGCAAACATATGACGAAGAAGACGCGACTGCGCGTCGCGCGGATAGCCGCCGGCGCAGTGGTCGCCGCAGGCGCTTCGCTCACCGCCGCCGGCGCGGCATCGGCCGCCGGCGTCAACGTCCAGGTCGCGGGTGTCGGCGTGAAGGCGGGCGTGCACGCCGTCGGCTCGCCCGACACCCCGGACCAGATCCCGCAGCCGCCCACCTCGGGCGGCACCACGGGCAGCGTCGGCGGCTCGGGCGAGACCGGCAGCACCGGCTCCACGGGTTCGACCGGTTCGACGGGCTCCACGGGTTCGACCGGCTCCACCGGCTCCACCGGTTCCACGGGGTCCACCGGTTCCACCGGCTCGACGGGTTCCACCGGCAGCATCGGCGGCTCGGGCGAGACCACCGGCAGCTCGGGCTCGACCGGCACCACCGGCACCACCGGTGCCAACGGCGAGACGGGCTCCACCGGCTCCACGGGTTCGACGGGCTCCACCGGTTCGACCGGCAGCACGGGTTCCACCGGCGCCAACGGCGAGACGGGCAGCACCGGTTCGACGGGTTCGACCGGCAGCACGGGCTCGACGGGCTCCACGGGCTCTACGGGTTCGACCGGCTCTACGGGCAGCACCGGCTCCACGGGCTCCACCGGTTCGACGGGCTCGACCGGCAGCACGGGTTCCACCGGTTCCACGGGCAGCACCGGTTCGACCGGCTCGACGGGCTCCACCGGTTCGACGGGTTCCACCGGCAGCACGGGCTCCACGGGCAGCACCGGCTCCACCGGCTCGACCGGCAGCACGGGCTCCACCGGTTCCACGGGGTCCACCGGCTCCACCGGTGACGACCACGGTTCCACCAGCGGCGACCAGAGCGGCACCGGCTCGACCGGTTCCACCGGTTCGACCGGGTCCACGGGTGCCACCGGCGGCTCCGGCGCCACCGGCGGCAGCGACTCCGGTGACCAGGGCAAGGTCTGCCCCGTGGACACCAGCAGCAACTGCGGCAACAACGCGGACACGGACAGCGCGGGCGCCAAGCCCGTGCAGCAGGACAAGCCCAAGGAGCAGCTGGCCGAGACCGGTGCTTCGCAGACCGGCTTCCTCGTGATCGGTGCCGCGACGATGATCGCGGGCGGCGTCGGCTTCCGGCTCCTGCCCCGCCTCATGACCCGCGGCGCGGGCGCGGCGGCGGCCTGAGCCCGTCGGCAGGCGTGAACGCCGGTTAGGGCGCGTACGCCACCGCGCACGCACGCAAGGGGCCCGGAGCGCTCAGCGCTCCGGGCCCTCGTGCGTCGTTACGTCGTTACGGCGGGCACGCGCATGACCACGCGTGACGGCGCGCCTACCCGGCGAATCCGTGTGCGAGCACGGCCACCGCCACCAGCGCCACCAGCAGGGCGATCAGCGTCGCAGGCGTCAGGCCGGCGAAGACGCCTTCCTGCTGCTGCAGCCGCTCCCTGCTGGCCCGGCAGACCGGGCAGCGGCCCTCGCTGACGGGGCCCGCGCAGTTGGCGCACACCAGTCGGTCGCATGTCATGCGATCTCCTCCTCCGGTACGTCCAACGCGCAAGGGAGCCGAGCGGTTCCCCCTACCACTCTGCCAGCTTCCCCGGCGAACGGCGCGTGCGGGCCGATTGTCCTCGTTTTGTCCCCGAACATGACGGTAATAAACGCGCCGACCCCGGTCGCTGCCTGCGCGTGCACGGCTCGTTCGCGTATGGTCACGCACACCGAACGGGAGCCGCCTGCGCGGCGGTCCGTGCCCCCTATCCAGGTCGACGCGTGGTGCACTCGTGATCCGATTCGACAACGTCTCCAAGTCCTACCCGAAGCAGAACCGTCCGGCGCTCCGCGACGTCTCGCTCGAGATCGAGAAAGGCGAGTTCGTCTTCCTGGTCGGTTCCTCGGGCTCGGGCAAGTCCACCTTCCTGAGGCTGCTGCTCCGCGAGGAGCGCGCGAGCACCGGCCAGGTGCACGTCCTGGGCAAGGACCTGGCCCGGCTGTCCAACTGGAAGGTGCCCCACATGCGCCGCCAGCTGGGCACGGTCTTCCAGGACTTCCGGCTGCTGCCCAGCAAGACCGTCAGCGAGAACGTCGCCTTCGCGCTGGAGGTGATCGGCAAGCCGCGCGGGGAGATCAGGAAGGCCGTCCCGCAGGTGCTGGAGCTGGTGGGGCTGGGCGGCAAGGAGGACCGCCGGCCGGGCGAGCTCTCGGGCGGTGAGCAGCAGCGCGTGGCGATCGCCCGGGCGTTCGTCAACCGCCCGATGCTGCTGATCGCGGACGAGCCGACGGGCAACCTCGACCCGCAGACCTCCGTGGGCATCATGAAGCTCCTCGACCGGATCAACCGGACCGGGACCACGGTCATCATGGCCACCCACGACCAGCAGATCGTGGACCAGATGCGCAAGCGCGTCATCGAATTGGAAAAGGGCCGCCTCGTACGCGACCAGTCGCGCGGCGTGTACGGCTACCAGCACTGAAAGGACGCCATGCGCGCCCAGTTCGTCCTCTCGGAGATCGGCGTCGGTCTCCGCCGCAATCTCACGATGACCTTCGCGGTGATCGTCTCCGTGGCGCTCTCGCTCGCCCTCTTCGGCGGGTCCCTGCTCATGCGCGAGCAGGCCAGCACGATGAAGGGCTACTGGTACGACAAGGTCAACGTCTCGATCTACCTCTGCAACAAGACCGACGCGGAGTCCTTCCCCTCCTGCGCCAAGGGAGCGGCGACGGAGGACCAGAAGAAGGAGATCCGCGCCGATCTGGAGAAGATGAGCGTCGTCCAGAAGGTCCAGTTCGAGACGGCCGACGAGGCGTACAAGCACTACAAGGAGCAGTTCGACAAGAAGTCCCCGATCGCGGGCTTCGTCACGCCGGACCAGATGCAGGAGAGCTTCCGCGTCAAGCTCAAGGACCCCACCAAGTTCGAGGTCATCTCGACCGCGTTCTCGCAGCGCCCCGGCGTGCAGATGGTGCAGGACCAGAAGGACGTCCTGTCCAACCTCTTCAACCTGGTCAACGGCATGAACTACGCGGCGCTCGGCGTGATGGCGCTGATGCTCGTCGTCGCGCTGATGCTGATCGTCAACACCGTCCGCGTCTCCGCGTTCAGCCGCCGCCGGGAGACCGGGATCATGCGGCTGGTCGGGGCGTCCAGCTTCTACATCCAGATCCCGTTCATCATGGAGGCCGCCTTCGCGGGCCTGCTCGGCGCCGGCCTGGCGTGCGTGCTGCTCGTCGCCGGCCACTACTTCCTCGTGAACAACTGGCTGGTCGACCAGATCGACCTCATCCAGTTCATCGGCTGGGACGCGGTCCTGGCCAAGCTGCCGCTGGTGCTCGCCATCGGCCTGCTGATGCCCGCGCTGGCGGCGTTCGCGGCGCTCCGCAAGTACCTCAAGGTGTGACATGAGCCAAGGGCGCCGTACGGTCAACTCCCCGTACGGCGCGCCCTGGTGTCCTAGACTCACGCGCATGCCCGGCCCGTCGATGTTCCACCCGCAGCGCCGCGCCCGCCGCGGCGCGGCGCTGACGCTGGTCTTCGCGGGCGTGCTGGCCACCGGCGCCGCGGCCGGCTCGTGGAGCCCGGACGGCCGGGACGGCCGGAAAGCGCCGGAGACCCTTGCCGCCCCGCGCACGGCGGCGAGACCCGCTGACCGCGCCGTCGCGGGAGCGGGAGACGAGCGCCCCGGCGACGGCGCCGGCA
>NZ_PXWG01000231.1 GCF_003011965.1 Streptosporangium nondiastaticum | reverse complement strand
GGGGACCTCCGGGAGGGACGCGGCCGGACCGGCCGCCGCTGCCTGCGGGCCGGCGGCGCCCGCGCCGGTGCCCAGCCGCAGGTGGACGACGCGCGCGATGTCGGCGGCCGTGCCGCCGCCGCGCATCAGCTCCATGGGCGGCACCCGCACGTCGAAGCGCCGGTGCAGCGTGGCGAGGAACTCGGCGGCCATGAGGGAGTCCACGCCGTACTCCTCGATGCGCCGGCCCGGGTCGATCCGCGCCGGGTCGAGGTGGAGGACGTCGGCGAGGATCCGCACCAGCTGGCCGGTGAGCGCGCGCAGCGCGTCCGCGGGCGGCATCGCCGCGAGGGACCGGACGATCTCCGTGTGGGTGCGGCCGGTCTCCTCGTCGGGCTCGGGCACGAGCTGCCCGTACCGGGGCGCGGCGAGCCCGGGCAGACAGGCCCGCAGCCGCGCCCAGTTGTACCGGCCGACGCCCGCGACCTCCGTTCCGTCGCCCAGCAGCACGCCGGCCGCGTCGAACGCCTCGCGAGGAGAGAGCGCCTCCAGGCCACCGCTCTCCAGGGCGGGGGCGAGGCCGTGGCGGTCCACGTAGCCGGTGCCGCCGAGGACGCCCCAGCCCACGGCCAGGCCCGGCTCGCCGTCCCGCCGCCGCCGGCGGACCAGCGCTTCGAGGAAGAGGTTGCCCGCGGCGTAGGGGGCCTGGGTGACCTGCCCGACGCGTGCGGCGACGGAGGAGAACACCAGGAACAGCTCCAGGTCCTCCCGGCCGCGCGTGAGCGCGTCGAGGACGGCGCCGCCGGCGGCCTTGGGGGCCAGGACGGCACGGAAGCGGTCGTCGGTCAGCTCCTCCAGCGGGGCGTCGTCGAGGTGCATCGCGCAGTGCACCACGCCGCGCAGCCGGTGCCCGCCCGCGTCGGTCTCCGCGACGATCCGCCGCATGGACGGCAGGTCGGCGACGTCCGCCGCGTGGGCCACGGCGTGCACGCCGCGCCGCTCCAGGTCCGCGAGCAGCGCCTCACAGCCCGGGGTCCGCATGCCCCTGCGGCCGACGAGGGCCAGCCGGCGGGCGCCGTGGTCGGCGA
Organism: Streptosporangium nondiastaticum; assembly: GCF_003011965.1. GTDB lineage: Bacteria > Actinomycetota > Actinomycetes > Streptomycetales > Streptomycetaceae > Streptomyces > Streptomyces nondiastaticus. The sequence goes on along the minus strand of NZ_PXWG01000231.1, from coordinate 4,871 downwards.
GCCAGTGCGCGGTGGCCGCGCCGTAGCCGCCGAGGCCTCCGGTGACGAGGTACGTGGCTTCGGGGTCGAACCGCGGGGCCCGCGAGCGGGGTTCGACGAGGACGGGCTCGTCGAGCGGGTCGAAGGAGACGACGACCTTGCCGGTGTGCCGGGAGTGCTGCAGGAGCCGGAAGGCGTCCTCGGTACGGGCGGCGGGGAAGACCGTGTGCGGCAGCGGGCGGTAGTCCCCCGCCCGGACGCGCTCCTTCACCTCGGCGAACAGCCGGGCCGCCCGCTGCGGGTCGGCCAGCAGCGCGAGGAGGTTGACGCCGAAGAACGCGAGGTCGCGCTCGAAGGGGCGCAGCAGCAGCCGGTTGTTGTCCAGGATGTCGCGCTTGCCGAGCTCGACGAACCGGCCGCCCGGCCGCAGCAGCTCCAGGCTGCGGGAGACGGCCTCGCCCGCGAGGGAGTTGAGGACGACGTCGACGCCGCGCCCGCCGGTGAGCTCCCGCACCCGGGCGGCGAAGGCCAGACTGCGCGAGTCCAGGACGTGCTCGACGCCCAGGGCGCGCAGCAGGTCGCGCTTGGCGGGGCTGCCGGCGGTGGCGATGACCTGCGCCCCGTGCAGGCGCGCGTACTGCAGCGCCGCGAGGCCCACGCCGCCCGCTCCGCCGTGCACGAGCACGGTCTCCCCGGCCGACAGCCCGGCCTGCCACCCCAGGCCGTAGTGGACGGTCAGGAACACCGCGGGCAGGGTGGCCGCTTCGGCGAAACCCAACGCGACAGGCATCCGGGCCACGGCGTCCGCGGCGGTGACCACGTGCGAGGCCAGGCAGCCCGAGCCGCTGGCGAACACCCGCTCGCCCACGGCGAGTCCACGGACGCCCGGCCCGACGGCCGCGACCGTTCCCGCGCACTCCAGCCCGTACACCGCTCCGAAGCGCCCGTCGGCGGAGTCCTCGCCGGCCAGGGCCCCGGTGGCCAGGACCACGTCGTGGTAGTTCAGCGCGGCCGCCCGCACGGCGACCAGGACCTGCCCGGGGCCCGGCTCCGGCCGCTCCGTCTCCACCCACACCGGCCGGAAGGACAGCCCCGGCTCGCGGACCTCCAGGGCGAACGCGCCGGCGGCGGGGGCGGGCACGAGGGGCCGGGGGAACTCCCGGTCGCGCGGGACGAACCGGCCTCCGCTGCTGGTCAGGACGACCTCGGTCTCCTCCGACGGGGCGAGGAGCTCCCGGGCGAGGCGGTCGGCGTCGGCCGCCGTGTCGCCGCTGCGCTCCAGCGACACCCGGCGCGTCGTCAGCGCCGCCTGCTCGTTGCCCAGGCACTGCGCCACGCCCCACGCGGCCGCATCGGCGGGATCGAAGGGCTCGGACCCGGGGGATCCGGGCTCGGGCAGGGCACCGCAAGGCCGCGTCACGAGCCACAGCGAGACGCTCCCGCTGCTCGTCCGCCGCCCGCACGCCGCGGCCAGGGCGCGCAGCACCGCGCCGCGCCGCGTCGTCCGCTCGACCACGTCGCCGGTGCCGGCGGGGGCCAGCACCAGCACGATCACCGTCTCCCGGGACAGCAGCGCGGCCCACGCCCCGGGGTCCTCACCGGCCACGGTGGTGTGCACCTCCGCGGCGTCGGCCGCGTGCAGCAGGCCCGCCGCGGCCCCCACCAGCCCGCTCTCCTCCGGGGTCTCGGCGGCCAGGACCCAGTCGGTGCCGATGCCCGCGGCGGGCAGCGCCGGGGCCCGCACCGGCAGACCGGCGCGGGCGGCGAGGAACACCGAGAAGTCCTCGCGGGCCGGCTCGGCGTCGTCCCCGGTCCGCACGGCGCCCGTGAAGCCGCACCGCTCCAGCAGCGCGCTCCACTCCTCGCGGCCGAGCAGCGGGGAGCGGGGCCGCAGCCCGGTGTCCGTGCGGTTCCAGAAGCTCTCCAGCGTGCCGAAGAACGGCAGCAGGAACAGCGGGTCGTGGCTCTCCAGCACCAGCAGCCGGCCGCCCGGGGCGGTCAGCGACGCCACCCGCCGCACGGCCGCCTCCAGATCCCCGCTCGCGTGCAGGGAGTTCGCCGCGACCACCAGGTCGAAGCCGCCGGCCGGCAGGTCCTGGCCCGCCGGGTCGGCGTCGAGGTCGAAGGTGCGGTACTCCACGAAGTCGTACGGGGCGAAGCGCTGCCGGGCCCGCGCGAAGAACGACGGCGACACGTCCGTGAAGAGGTAGCGGGTGCGGTCGGCCGGCAGCAGCGGCAGCAGGGCCGCGGTGATCCCGCCGGTGCCCGCGCCGACCTCCAGCACCCGCAGCGGCCGGCCGGAGGGCAGGGCCGCCACGACCTCCCGGACCAGCGCCTGCGCGACGCGGTTGTGGAAGCGCAGCACCGGCGCCACGTCGTGGAACCGTTCCAAAGGAGAGGCGGCGCCCTCGGCCCCCAGCAGGTCCAGCGGGTCGCGCGCCCCCCTCAGGACCTCGCCGAGGTGCAGGAACTGGCGCACGAGCAAGCCGAGTTCGGTGGAGAAGGCCGGCTGCTCCCGCAGCGCCTCGCGCAGCATCCCGATCGCGCACCGGGGCTCGCCCTGCCGCAGCCAGCGGCCGTCCGGCTCCTGCCGCGCCAGCCCGTACTCCGTCATCGCGGCCAGCATCAGCTCCATCGCCTGCCGGTGCCTCAGCAGCATCCCGCCCGCGACCAGGTCGCCCACCGTGAACGAGCCGAACCCCTCCGGCAGGAGACCGCCGAGCGCGGCGGCGTAGGCGTGGGCCGCCGCCTCCTGCAGCCGGGCGGCGAAGCGCGGGTAGCCGGTCGTGCGCCAGTCACGGCGCAGGGCCAGGATCCGGCCCGCCGCCCGCTGGGCGAGCTCCCGCGGCGCCGGCCCGGAGAGGGGCTCCTGCGGGTCGCCCGGCCGGGGAGCGGCGCGCAGCACCGTCTCCTGACGGGTCACCGGCGTGCGCCGCACCCCGGCCAGGCGCCGCATGCGGCACCCCCGCAGCTCCACGGCGACCGTGCCGTCCGCGTCGGTGAGGGCGATGTCCCAGCACACCTCCGTCGCCGTCCGGCCGCGCTCGCGCACATGGACCGCGCCCTCGGCCGCCGGGGCGCGCCAGACGCGGACCGCGTCCATGGCCGCCGGCAAGTACGTGTGCCCCGCCAGGATCTCGTCGTCCAGCAGCGGCGCTCCGGCCTGCACCGCGCCGTCCAGCAGGGCCGGGCTGAGCTCCAGCCCCTCCAGGGGGCCGTGGTCGCCGTAGGCGGCGACGACCTCGTCCTCGCCCACCCACAGCTCGGTCAGCACCCGGAAGGACGGCCCGTAGCCGAGCCCGGCCTCGCCGACCCGCCGGTAGTGCTCCTCGCCGCTCACCCGGCGGCCGCAGCGGGCCCGCGCACCGGCCAGGTCCGCCGGCGCCGGGGGCCGTCCCCACCGGGCCCGCACCCGCCCGCGCGCGTGCCGGCTCTGCCCCGTGGCCTGGTCGTCCGTGCTGCTGATCAGCACCACTCCGTCCTCGGGGTCGAACGACACCTGCGTGTGCACCGTGCCCGGCTCGCCCCACGGCACGAACAGCGGCCGCACGAACTCCAGGTGGTCGGCCTCCACCGCGGTGTCCAGCACCCGCCGGCCCGCCGCCAGCGCCATCTCCACGTAGGCCGTCGCGGGCATCACCACGGACCCGCCGAGCCGGTGGTCGGCGGCCCACGGCAGCCGGGCCGGCTCGACCGCGCCGTGCCACACCGGCAGCGGGGCCGGCATGCGCTCGCCCAGCAGCGGGTGCTCCGTGCGGCCGTCCCCGCTGCTGCGCACCCACGCCTCCGGCCCGCCGCTCCAGTGCCGTTCGCGCTGCCAGGGGTAGGCGGGCAGGGACGCCACCCGGCCCGGGCGCGGGAACAGCGCGTCCCAGTCGGCCCCGGCCCCGGCCGCGAGCAGCCCGGCCACCGCGGTGCGCATCGCGCGCACGCCGTCGTCGCCCTTGCGCAGCGTACGGGCCACCGCCCGCGGCCCGGGTGCGGGATGGCCGGCGGTGATGCGGCGCAGGTAGGTCTGCAGGACCGGCTGCGGGCCGATCTCCAGGAAGATGTCGGCGCCCTGCTCCACGGCCCCCTCGACGGCGTCGGAGAACAGCACCGGCTCGCGGACGTTGCGCCACCAGTAGTCCGCGTCCAGCTCGGGCCCCTCCAGCGGTTTGCCCGTGACGGTGGACAGCAGCGGCACCCGCACGGGGGAGGGGCTCAGCCCGTCGAGGGCGGCGTGCAGGGGAGCACGCAGCCGGTCCATGGCCGCGCTGTGGAAGGCGTGGTCCAGGTCGAGTTCCGCGCACACCACGCCCCGCCCGGCCAGGTCGCCCAGGAGCCGGTACAGCTGCTTCTGCGGCCCCGCGACCGTCACGTCCCGGCGGGAGTTGACCCCGGCCACCTCCAGCCCCGGGTACCCCGCCAGCAGTTCCTCCGCCTGCTCGCGGGACATGCCCACGGCCGCCATGCGCCCGCAGCCCGCCAGCGGCGCCTGCGCACGGCTGCGTTCGGCGATCACCCACGCCGCCTCGCCGAGCCCGAGCGCCCCGGCCGCGTGCGCGGCCGCCACCTCGCCGACGCTGTGGCCCAGCACGGCCGACGGCGTGATGCCGTGGGCGCGGAGCACGGCCACCAGCCCGGTCTGCAGCGCGAACAGCAGCGGCTGGGCCACCTCCGTGGCCCGCAGCCGCTCGGGCGACGCCTCGGCGAGCTCCTTGACAACCGACCACCCCACGTGCGGGGCCAGCTCCTCGTCCACGGCCTCGACCGCCGACCGGAAACTCGAAGATGTTGGCCGAGGTGATGTCGCCCTTGGCCCGCATGACCTCCACCCCGCGCCGCAGGCGGTCGATGGCCTCGACCTCCACCTGCCGGTCGGCCTGGAACATCTCGGTGATCGTCTGGCC
>NZ_PXWG01000230.1 GCF_003011965.1 Streptosporangium nondiastaticum | reverse complement strand
GGGCGGCCGCCGACGCCCTCGCCGCGGCCGCCGCGCGGCTCCGCGACGCCTCCGTCGCCGAGGTCGCCGCCCGCACCCGCTGCCAGGACCTGGACCGCCTCTCCGCCACGGCCCTCAGGGACGCCCGCCGCCTCGCCCCGCTCCGCGAGGAGCACCACCGCGTCGCCGAGCTCGCGGGGCTCGCCGCGGGCACGTCCACGCGCAACGAACGCCGGATGCGCCTGGAGTCGTACGTCCTGGCCGCCCGCCTCGAACAAGTCGCGGCCGCCGCGACCGCCCGGCTCCGGCGCATGTCCGCCGGCCGCTACACGCTCGTCCACTCCGACGCCCGGGCCGGCGGCAACGCCCGCTCGGGACTGGGCCTGCACGTGATCGACCACTGGACGGGCAAGGAGCGCGACACCGCCACCCTCTCCGGCGGCGAGACCTTCTTCGTCTCCCTCGCCCTCGCCCTCGGCCTCGCCGACGTCGTCACCGAGGAGGCGGGCGGCGTACGGCTGGACACCCTCTTCGTCGACGAGGGCTTCGGCAGCCTGGACGAGCAGACCCTGGACGAGGTGCTGGACGTCCTGGACGCGCTGCGCGAGCGGGACCGCGCCGTCGGCATCGTCAGCCACGTCGCCGACCTGCGCCGGCGCGTGCCGGCCCAGCTGCGGGTGGTCAAGGGCAGGTCGGGCTCGACCGTGCGGCACGAACTCGCCGGCGGCGGGCACGGCTGAACGCACCGCAGCGTCATGGCCTCCGGCCCGTGGGCGACGGCGAGCCGGAGCGAAGCCCGACCGGCGCTTCGGGCAACCCCGGCGGGGGCCCGGGACCGGAACAGGCCGTTCCCGAAGGCCGGGCCCTCACTGAGGCCGGGCCCTCAGGCCCTCACTGAGGCCCGGCCTTCAGCGGCCGATCGCGCGCCGGGGGAGCGGGGAGGAGTAGACGACGCTCGTCGTCACCGACCCCAGGGCGCCGATGCGGCCCGAGACCTCCTCCAGGTGCCGCATCGACCGGGCCGCGACCTTGATCATGAAGCAGTCGTCGCCGGTGACGTGGTGGGCCTCCAGGATCTCCGGCGTGCAGTCCAGGAGGTCGTGGAAGGGCTTGTAGTTGCCGTTGGGGTAGCGCAGCCGGACGAAGGCGAGGACGGGCATCCCCAGCTTCTCGGGGTCGACGACGGCCGTGTAGCCGCCGATGACGCCCGCCTCCTCCAGTCTGCGCACCCGCTCGGTGACCGCGCTGGAGGACATGTTCACGATCCGCGCCAGCTCGGCGTAGCCCGCGCGTCCGTTGTGCTGCAGGGCGTCGAGGATGCGCCAGTCGGTGGCGTCAGGGGAATAGCCGGTCATGGGCGATGTCTAACAGTGAAATCACCGGTAACTCAAGAGTTTTGCCGAGGATTGACGGTTCTGCTCGGTGATCTCGGACCGTAGATTCACTGCCATGACCACCCCCGCTCCCGCCCCCGCCGCAGCCCCCGCGAGCCGCGTCATGGCCGTGCCGCCCGCCCCCTCCGCCGAAGCCGCCGCCTACTTCGCCGCGCGCCTCGCCTTCCACACCGACGTCGCCGACGTGCACGCGGCCCTCGCCGCGGGCGCCGGGGACTTCGTCGTCGTGGACTCTCGCTCCACCGAGGCCTGGGACCAGGGCCACGTCCCCGGCGCCGTCCACCTGCCCACGGCGCAGATCCCGCGGCTGGCCCGGCAGTTCCTCGACCCCGCCGTCCCCGTCGTCGTCCACTGCTGGGGCCCCGGCTGCGACGGCGCCACCCGCGCGGCCCTGGCCCTCGCCCGGCTCGGCTACCGCGTCAAGGAGATGCTGGGCGGCATCGAGTACTGGATCCGCGAGGGCTACGCCGTGGAGACCGCCGACGGCACCCGGCAGCTCCCGCCGGACCCGCTGACCGCCCCGCTCGGCGCCGACGACTGCGGCTGCTGACCGGCCGGGCGGGGCGCCCCCGCCGCGAAGTCCGCCCGGGGCGCTGCCGCCCGCGGCACCCGGCCGCTACCGTGGTGCCATGCCGGCACTCAACATCGAATTCACGGAAGAGGAGCTCGCGGCCATCCGCGAGGCCGCTGCCGCGGACGGCAAGAGCATCAAGGCGTACGTGCACGACCTGTCCGTGCGCGAGCAGCAGCGCCGCCGCTTCGTGGAGCGCGCCGCCAAGTTCTGGAACGAGCACATGGCGGAGTTCGACGCCGCCTTCCCCGAGGAGGCTCCCCCGTCCACGGGCGGTGCCGCCGCCTGATGCCGCTGCTCATCGACCTGCCCTGGCTCCTCGGAGTCCAGGAGCAGAAGCTGTACGAAGAGCCCGCCGTCCACGACTACACCGCCCTCGCCGCCGCCGTCTCCCGGCACGCCTTCGACGTGGCGAAGTTCGACCACGAGCCCGACGCGGCCTGGCGCGCGGCCGCCCTGATGCACACCCTCGTCCGGCTGCAGCCGCTGCCCGTGCGCAGCAGCCTGTACGCCTGCATGGTCGTCGTCGCCTACATGGCCGCGGCGGGCGAGGGCATCGACCCGCCGTACGGGTCGATAGTCGACCTCGCGCGCGACATCAAGGAGTACCGCGTCGACGTCTACGAGTGCGCCGACCGCATCCGCACCTGGCGGATCTGACGGAGCCGGAGGAAGGGGCGGGCCCGCGGGCCCGCCCCCGCCGTCACAGCGCGGACAGCTCCGCCACCAGGTCGTCCAGGCCCAGCGAGCCCTGCGACAGCGCCGCCATGTGCCAGGCCTTCGCGTCGAAGGCGTCGCCGTGCGCGGCCCGGGCCGCCTCGCGGCCGGCCAGCCAGGCCCGCTCGCCCAGCTTGTAGCCGGTCGCCTGGCCGGCCATGCCGAGGTAGCGCACGACCTCGCTCTCCACGTAGTCCGACGGGCGCCCGCTGTGCAGGTCGCAGAACTCCAGCACCAGCTCCGGCGTCCAGCGCTCACCGGGGTGGAAGGGGGAGTCCGCCGGGATCTCCAGCTCCAGGTGCATGCCGATGTCCACGATCACCCGGATGGCGCGCCACATCTGCGCGTCGAGGTAGCCCAGCCGGCGCTCGGCGTCCTTGAGGAAGCCCAGCTCGTCCATGAGCCGCTCCGCGTACAGCGCCCAGCCCTCGCAGTTGGCGCTGACCCCGCCCAGGGTGACCTGGTAGCGGGAGAGCTGCTCCGCCACGTGCATCCACTGCGCGAGCTGCAGGTGGTGGCCCGGCACGCCCTCGTGGTACCAGGTGGACACCAGGTCGTAGACGGGGAAGCGGGTCAGGCCCATCGTCGGCAGCCAGGTGCGGCCCGGCCGGGAGAAGTCCTCGGACGGCTCGGTGTAGTACGCGGCCGCCGCGCCGCCGGGCGGCGCGATGCGGGACTCGACCTTCTTCACCCGCTCGGCCAGCTCGAAGTGGGTGCCGTCCAGCGCCTCGATCGCCTCGTCCATCAGCTCCTGCAGCCAGACCCGCACCTCCTCGACGCCCTCGATGTGCGTGCCGTGCTCGTCGAGGTGGGCCAGCGCCTCCCACGGCGTCTTCGCGCCGGGCAGCACCTTCTCCGCCTCGGCGCGCATCTCGCCGAGGAGGCGGTGGAACTCCCCCCAGCCGTACGCGTACGCCTCGTCGAGGTCGAGGTCCGTGCCGTTCCAGTAGCGCGACCACAGGGCGTAGCGCTCGCGGCCCACGACCTCCGGCGCCCCCTCGACGCCCGGCGCGTAGACGTCGCGGAGCCAGTCGCGCAGGACGACGAGCGCGCCCGTCGCGGCGGCGGCCGCGGCGTCCAGCTCGGCGCGCAGCTCCTGCGGGCCGGCCGCGGTGAAGTCGCCGAACCAGCCGTTGCCGGTGCCGATCCACTCGTCCAGCTGCGTGAGGTTGGTGGCCACCTGGCGCGGGCCGGCGGGCAGCTTGCGCTCCAGGCCCTCGGCGAGCGAGGCCCGGTAGCCCTCCAGGGCCGCGGGCACGGCCCGCAGCCGCTCGGCGATCGCCGCCCAGTCCTCGGCGGTGTCGGCCGGCATGACGGCGAACACCTCGCGCACCGAGTGCAACGGCGAGTGGATGTTGCTGACCGCGCGCAGGTGCTCGTCCGCGTCGTGCACCGCGAGCTGCGCGGTCAGGCGCTCGCGCAGCAGCCGCGCGCAACGCCGCTCGATGCCGGCGTCGGCGCCGGGCCGCCGCTCGGCCTCGGCGAGGCGGTCGAGCGTGGCGCGCGCGAGATCGGCGACGGCCCGCTGGCCCGCGGGAGAGAAGTCCGGCAGCCGGGTCGCGGAGGCCGGCACTCCCAGGAAGGTGCCCGTGATGGGGTCGAGTTCGGTGTACGCGTCGACGTAGGCGTCGGCGACCTGGCGGGGGAGCAACGTGCTCGTGTCGTTCGGCATGCGGACATCCTCGTACGGCGGGGTGCGCCGCGTCACCGGCAATTTCGGCGTGCGCGCCCGGCGCGCGGGCGGAATGTCAGGGTGCGGGCGGGAGCGCCGGAATACGGGCCGGGGCGAGCCGTACGGTGATGACGAGGGTGCCCTCCTCGACCTGGTAGTCCAGCGGCAGGCCCAGGGCGCGCATCGCCGCCACCATGCCGGTGTTGGAGGACCGGGTGACGGCGTAGACGCTGCGGCAGCCGTCCGCCACGGCCAGCTCCACCAGGCGGCCGAGGAGTTCGCCGCCGACGCCGCGCCGCTGCCAGTCGTCCTCGACGAGCAGGGCGACCTCCGTCTCGTCGCCGTCCCACAGCAGGTGGCCCAGGGCGACGAGGCGGCCCGTCGCGGTGTACGCGGCCAGGGTGCGGCCGAAGCGCGGGCTCAGCAGGTGGCGCAGGTAGCGTTCGGCGTCGCCGGCCGGCCCGTGGTAGCGCTGGGCGAGCGTCGCGGCGGAGCAGCGCTCGTGCATGGCGCGCGCCGCGGCGAGGTCGCCGGCGCCGGCCCGCCGGACGGTGATCTCGCTGCCCTCGGGCAGGGTCAGGACGTCGGCGCGCGGCGGGACGCGCGGGCCGAGCCGGGCGTCGAGCTCGACGAGGGCGCGGGCCCGGGCGAACTCGGTGGGCGTGAACGGCAGATAGGGGCGCTCGATGGTGATGGAGCCGCCGGAGGGGTCGCGCAGCCGCACGACCGTGCCCTCCCACACGCCTTCCGCCGGCACCTCCTCGGCGGGGGCGCCGCCGCTGCGCGGCGAGCGGCCGGGCACGGAGCGGATCGTGCAGCGGCCGAGGAGCCTGCGCAGCGCGAGCGGGAGCTCGGCGGCGTCGAGCGCCGTGCGGGTGGCGAGGTTGAGGACCCGGGTCGGCGCGTCCACGAGGTCGTGGGCGTCGGCCCGCTCCAGCCAGGTGTCACGGCCGCCGCCCGCGGCCGCGCGGAGCTGCCGCCCGTGACGGGCCCGCTCACCGCCGAGGAGCTCGACCGCAACGCCGACGCGCTGCGCGAGCTGCTCGACGAGAGCGTCGCCGCCTCCGAGCGGCAGCTGTTCGACCTGCGCACGGCCGCCGCCGACGACTCCCGCATCCTCGGCGCCCTCGGCGACGGCGGCCTGCTGCCGCCCCGCCCCGACGTCCTCGCGGCCGTGGAGTACCTCGGCGAGCACGGCATCCCCGCCCTGCCCGGCTGGCGCTACCTCGCCCAGGCCGTCGACCCGGCCCGGCACGCCGCCGTCCTCGCGGCCCGCCCCGAGCTCGTCGACGGCGTCGTCATCACCGACGCCGACTCCCACGCCCGCGCCCGCGAAGTCCTCGGCGCCGCCTCGCTGCTGCCCCGCTCCGCCCTCGCCGTCGGCACCGCAGGCGCCCTGCTCGCCCCCGTACCGGAGACGGAGCAGCAGGACACGGGCGTCTTCCTCGTACCGCCGAACCCCGCCATGCACGACGAGCGCGCGGCCGACGAGGAGCGGCACACCCTGCGCGAGCGGGCCCTCGCCCGCGACGAGGAGATCCGCGCCATAGCGGCCCGCCTCGCCGGCGACCGCACCCTCGCCGCCCGGCTCTCCTCGTGGCGCGCCGGCTGCCC
>NZ_PXWG01000022.1 GCF_003011965.1 Streptosporangium nondiastaticum | reverse complement strand
GCGCCCGCGACGCCGAGCGTGGCCGGCACGATGAGCTGCGAGGCGGAGTGCCAGACGCCGCCGAGCACGAGCTCGCCGGCCCGGTCCGGCAGGAGCAGCAGCGCCCCGCCCCAGAGCAGTGCGGCGGCGGCCTGCCCGCCGCCCAGCACGAGGCAGAACGTGCCGAGCCGGTGCGGTGCCCGCCGCAGGACCCGTGCCGCTTCCGCGACGGTGACCAGCGACAGGCCCATCAGCAGGGCGAGGAACGGGCCGAGCAGGAGCTCGGCGCCGCGGACGGCGCCCACCGCGCCGACGCCGGCGATCGCGCCGAGCCCGTACGCCCGCAGCTGGCTCGCGCCGCTGACGCAGGTGTTCTCGACCAGGTACCGGTAGCCGAGGTCGCGGTGCTCGCGGAGCCACTCGCGCGCTCCGGCCACCCGGGGCCGGATCCCGGACTGGAAGCAGCCGTACGCCGCGGCCACCGCGGCGGACGCGCCCCAGGCGAGCACGAAGGCGGCCACGCTGCCCACGCGGGCCGCCGCGACCATGGCCGGGACGAGGGCGATGCCCCACACGAGGTCGTTGACGAACGCCTTCCTGCCGGTGCCCGCGGCGAAGAACGCGTACCGCCAGGCGTCCTGCAGCAGCAGCCCCGGCAGCACGACGCCGAGGCAGGCGAACGCGGGCCCCACGCTGCCGCCGACGGCGAGCCCGGCCGCCAGAGACGCGGCGCCGACGGCGGCACCGACGCCGAGCGCGGCACCCGACGACCGGGCCACCGCCCCGCGCCAGGACGCCTCGGGCACGCCGCTGAAGCGCACCACGAGCGGGTCGGTGGCCAGCCCGCGGGAGACGCTGAGCACCACGCCGTAGGTCACCCAGGCCAGGCTGAACACGCCGAAGGCGGTCAGCCCCAGCGAGCGGGCCACGTAGATCCCCACCGCGAAGTTGGACAGGCTGGAGGCCGCCTGGTCGGCCAGCCCCCAGGACAGCCGGCCGGCCATGGCCCGCCTTGCGGTCCGCCGGCCGGGGCCGGCCGGGGCCTGCGGTGTCGTCAGCTTCTCCCCCTCGGTGGTCATCGGCGTCATGCCTTGAGCAGCCCGGCGCCGTGCAGGGCGCCGGCCGCGTCGGCGACGGTGTCGAACGGCAGCCCGGACCGCTCGGCGACGTCCAGCAGGCTGTGCTCGCCGTCGGAGAGGCTGAGCACCCAGAGCATGGCCATCTGGGCCTGCTTGGTGTCGCTGCGGCCGCCGAGCGCGTCGTACAACCCGCGCCGGCCCAGCTGCGGCTCGCCGTAGGGGCTGAGGTTGACGTACCGCCGGTTGCGGTCCAGGACGGCGAACGCCTCGCGGCAGAGGGCGAGGGTGTCGGCCATCGCCTCCGGGGAGACGAAGTCCAGGTTGTCCGCCGAGGTGTGGTACTCGGGGTAGCCGGCGTACGGGGTCCGGCTGAGCGAGCCCACGCCGAGGTCGAACCCGGGCGAGCAGTACTGCCGCTCGTCGTAGCCGTACGGGGTGAACTCGGCGACGCGGTGCGGGCGCTGGGACGCGAGCAGCACGTGCCGCATCACCCGGTCGATCTCCGCGTCGCCGCGCCTGCTCTGTTTGTACGTCAGCCGTCCCGGGTCGCCGGCGCAGGCCAGCACCAGCCCGTGCTTGACCTGTTCCACCCGTTCGGCGTTGCGGGCCAGCCAGGTGATCGCCCCGATGGTGCCGGGGGCGAAGACGAACCGGTAGGTGTAGTACGGCGTCCGCTCGGCCAGCGCCCGGGCCAGGAACGTCGCCACCGCGATGCCCGCCAGGTTGTCGTTGGCCAGCGACGGGTGGCAGACGTGGCAGGAGACGATCACCTCGGCGGGGACCTGCCCGGGGACCACGTGTTCGGCGTAGGTGAGGTGGCCGTCGGCGAGCGTGGAGTCGATGCGCACCTCGTACTCGCCGTCCGGCAGCGCGTCCAGGGTCTCCTGGGCCAGGCAGAACCCCCATTCCGGTTTGTAGTAGCTGGTGCGGTACGGCACCCAGGCCGGGTGGTCCGGCAGGGTGTGCAGGTGTGCGCGCAGCTCGGACAGCGGCATGGTCGCCGAGACCGGCACGCTGTAGCCGAGCACGTGGAGGCTGGACGCGGCGAAGTCGACGACCCGGTTGCCGGCGGTGTCGGCGATGTAGGCGTCCCGGATGTTCCACTCCTGCGGCACCGTCCAGTCGAGCACCTGGGTCCCGGTCGGCACCTCCTGCACCTGCAGCGGGATGTACTCGCCGACGATCTCCAGGGTGGCGCGCACGCCGTCGCCGGTGATGGACCGGCAGAGCGGGTACATCCGCTCCACCAGTGCGTGCATCTCCTCGCCGGAGGCGGCCGCGGTCACCGGCGCCACCGCAGGGTGTCGTCGACGGCGCCGGCGTCGGACGCCGCGCGCAGCACGGCCAGCCGGGTGAAGCGCCGCTCGAAGTCCTCCCGGGTCAGCCCGTGTTTCCGGTAGGCGTCGGCGAGTTCGAGCGCGCCCTGCTTGACCGTCCACTCGCAGTCGAAACCGGGTATCGCGGTGCGGAAGCGGGAGAAGTCCACCCGGTACGACCGCGGGTCGGCACCGGTCTCCCCGGTGATCACCACCTTCGCGCCGGACACGGCCTCGGCGACCTGCCCGGCGATCTCGGCGACCGTGACGTTGTTGGTCTCGCTGCCGATGTTGAACGCCCGGTCGTGCACCGCTTCCCGCGGCGCGGTGAGCGCGGCCGCGAAGGCCCGTGCGATGTCGGCGGCGTGCACCAGCGGGCGCCAGGGGGTGCCGTCGGAGAGCACCAGCACCTCGCCGGACAGGAGCGCGTGGCCCACCAGGTTGTTCAGCACGATGTCGGCGCGCAGCCTGGGGGAGTGGCCGAAGGCGGTGGCGTTGCGCATGAACACCGGGCTGAAGTCGCCGTCGGCCAGCGCGTGCAGGTCGTCCTCCACCCGTACCTTGGACTCCGCGTACGGCGTCACCGGGCGCAGCGGGGCGTCCTCGGTCACCAGATCGTCGCCGCCGGCGGCGCCGTAGACCGAGCACGTCGACGCGTACAGGAAGCGCCGCACTCCGGCGTCGCGGGCCAGCCGGGCCAGCCGTACGGACGCGTGGTGGTTGATGTCGTAGGTGAGCTCCGGCGCCAGCGATCCCAGCGGGTCGTTGGACAGCGCGGCCAGGTGGATCACGGCGTCCACCCCGGCCACGTGCTCGGCCGTGACGTCGCGCAGGTCCACCCGGTGCCCGGACGGGTCCGCGGGCGCCGGACCCAGCAGGCAGTCGGCGAACAGGCCGGCGTCCAGGCCGGTGACCTCGTGCCCGGCGGCCGCGAGGACCGGGGCCATCACGGTGCCCAGGTAGCCCTGGTGCCCGGTCAGCAGTACGCGCAAGGTTCAGTCCCCCAGAGTGGAAGTGCCGAGATCGAGCGTGAGTTTGGTGACGGCGAACGCCTCGGCGTACCGCGCGTGGCATTCGATGCCGCGGATCCGCGCGAGACCGAGGAAGGCCTCGCGGTCGTACCAGGGACGGTGCCGCTGCGAGGGGTAGTGCTCCTGCAGCAGCCGCACCTTTCGTTCGGCCGTCTCCGGCGTCAGCGGCTGGTACGCGGCCGGGCGGCCGAGATCGCCGTCCCACTTGACGATCTCGTAGCCGAGCACGAGATGGTCGCGGAACGCGGTGGGCATCAGCCGCGCCAGGCCGTGGTGGTCCTGGTGCGCGTCGTCGGTGCGCGGGGCCAGCACGAGATCCGGCTCCGTCCGCGCGCGCAGCTCCTCGACCGCGGCCTTGGCCTCGTCCCAGTGCGTGGGCAGCCGGCCGTCCGGCAGCTTGAGCACGGTCAGCCGCAGGTCGGCGCCCGGGCAGAAGGCGGCGAGCGCGGCCCGCTCCTCCTGCTCCCGCTCGCTGCCGCCGCCGGAGAGCACCAGCGCGTCGACGCGGATGCCCGGCCGCGCGAGGCACAGCGTCAGCAGCGTGCCGCCGGCGCCGATGGCGATGTCGTCGCAGTGCGCGCCCACCGCGGCGATCCGGTCCAGGCGCCCGGCCCCGAGCCGGATCACGCGGTCCTCGCCGCGCCGCCGGCCGCGCCGTCCCGTTCCCACACGGCCCACGGGCGATCGCCCCGCGCGTAGGCGGCGTCGAGCGCGGCCCGCTCCTTCACGGTGTCGGTCGGCTTCCAGAAGCCGCGGTGCTGGTGCGCCACCAGCCTGCCGCGCTTGGCCAGCTGGGCGCATCCGTCGGCGACCAGGTCCCCGTTCTCCGGGATGTGGTCGAAGACCTCCTGGCGGAGCACGAAATAGCCGCCGTTCTCCCACAGCGGCAGCTCGCTCACCGCGGTGATGCCGCCCACCAGGCCGTCCTCGCCCAGGTCCACGCAGTGGAACGAGGACTGCGGCGGCACCACCATCATCGACGCGCCGGCGTCGCGCCGGGCGAACCGGTCGATCATCTCCGGCAGCGGGGCGTCGGTGAGCACGTCGGCGTAGTTGGCGAGGAACATCTCGTCGCCGTCCAGATGCTCCCGCACCCGGCGCAGCCGCTCCCCGATCGGCGACTCGATGCCGGTCTGCGCGAACGTGATCGTCCAGTCGGCGATGTCGGTGGACAGCAGCTCGGTCCGCCCGCGCCGCAGCACGAAGTCGTTGGACGTCGTCTCTTCGTAGTTGAGGAAGAAGTCCTTGATGTGGTGGGCACCGTATCCGAGGCACAGGATGAACTCCGTGTGCCCGAAGTGTGCGTAGTAGCGCATGACGTGCCAGATCAGCGGCCGCGGGCCGACCATCGCCATCGGCTTGGGCACGTCGTCGGAAGCGCCGTTGCGCATCCGCATCCCATAACCGCCGCAGAACAGAACGACCTTCATGCTGTCATCCCTCTCAAGACGTGACCTCGACAATGCTCAGTTCCGGTATGGGAAAGACCAGCCGGCCGCCCCAGTCGTTGATGAAGGACAGCTGCTCGACCAGCTCGGCCCGCAGGTTCCACGGGAGGACCAGGACGTAGTCCGGCCGGTCGGCGGCTATCCGCTCGGGCGCCAGGACCGGGATGCGGGTGCCCGGGGTGAACCTGCCGTGCTTGTAGGGGTTGCGGTCGACCGTGTACGCGAGCAGGTCGGGCCGGATGCCGCAGTGGTTGAGCAGGGTGTTGCCCTTGCCCGGGGCGCCGTAGCCGACGACCGTCTCGCCGCGCTCCGCCGCCTCGATGAGGAACCGCAGGAGGTCCCGGCGCACCTTGGCCACCCGGGCGGAGAACTCGGTGTACCCGGACAGCTCCTGCAGCCCGGCGGCCTTCTCCCGGTCCAGCACGTCGGCCACCTGCCGGCTCGGCTCGCCCGCCACCTCGGCCGGCCGGGCCCACAGCCGGATGGAGCCGCCGTGCGTGGGCAGCAGCTCGACGTCCACGAGCGCGAGCCCGCCGCCGGCCAGGGCCCGCATGGCGGACGCGACCGTGTAGTACTGGAAGTGCTCGTGGTAGATCGTGTCGTACTGGTTCTTCTCGATCAGGGTCAGCAGGTGCTGCACCTCGATGGAGACCCAGCCGTCGTCGGCGACCAGGGCGCGCAGCCCCTGGGTGAACCCGGTCACGTCGGGGATGTGCGCGTACACGTTGTTGGCCACGACCAGGTCCGCCGGGCCGTGCTCGGCGCGGACGGCCGAGCCGGTGGCCGGGTCGAGGAACGCCGTGAGCGTGGGCACGCCCGCGTCCCGCGCCGCGGCGCCGACGTTCACCGACGGCTCGATGCCGAGGCAGCGGATCCCGCGGTCCACCACGTGCCTGAGCAGGTACCCGTCGTTGCTCGCGACCTCGACCACGAACGCGTCGGGGCCGAGCCCCGCCCGCTGCACGGCACCGGCGACGAACGTGCGCGCGTGCTCCACCCAGGAGGTAGAGAAGGAGGAGAAGTACGCGTACTCGCTGAACGTCTCCTCCGGCGTGATCAGCGGAGGGATCTGCGCGAGCCAGCAGCCGGTGCAGACCCGCAGGTGCAGCGGGTACGCCGGCTCGGGCTGATCCAGTTGGTCCGCGGCGAGGAAGCTCTCGCACGGTGGCGTCGCCCCCAGGTCGACGACGCTCGCCATCGCTTCCGAGCCGCAGAGTCGGCATCGTGTCATCTGCTGTCCCCATCCCCCCTGCTCGCGCGGGTGTTCCCGCCGCGAGCCGGTGCTGACCGGTCCGCGATCGCGGACCGGTAACCCTCCACCAGGCGCTCCAGCCCGACGGCCGGGCTGAAGCCCTGCTCGTAACGGCGCCGGGCCGCCCGCCCCATCTCCCGGTTGCGGTCCGGCGCGGCCGTGATCCGGCGTATGCAGGACGCGAGCGAGGCGGCCTCGCCCGGCCGGTGCAGCAGCCCCGTCACCCCGTCCTCGACGAGTTCGGTGAAGGCGCCGTGACCGGCGGCGACGGCCGGGACCCCGGCCGCCATCGCCTCCACGACCACCAGGCCGAACGCCTCCAGCCACGTCGAGGGAGCCACCACGGCGACCGACCGCGCGACGGCCTGCCGGCACTGCTCCGCGTCGTACAGGCCGGCGTAGCGCACGTCCTCCCGGCCCGCCGCCCAGGCGGTCACCTCCCGCTCCAGCGGCCCCGCGCCGGCGATCACGAGCGGCACGCCCACGCCGCCTTCCGCGGCGAGCTCGTCCCACGCGGCCATGAGCAGCCGCACGCCCTTGGCCTCCGCGAGCCGGCCGAGATACAGCAGGTGCTCGCCGGCGCCCGTCCGGCGGGCGCCAGGATCGGGCACGAAGTTGTGCTTCACCGCCAGCCGCCCGGCCGGCATGCCGGCCCGCACCAGGACGTCGCGCTGCGCCGCGGAGATGCAGAAGAACCGCTCCACGCCGGACCACCACCGCCGCCGGTTGACCGACAGGCTGACCGCGAGCGGCACCGTCGCCAGCCGGGAGTTCCGGTAGCAGCCGTGCCGGACGGCGGGCAGCGGCGCCACCGCCCCGACGCACTCGGTGCACGGCCGGCCGTCGCGCTGCAGCGTGCCGGGCGGGCAGACCTGGGTGTAGTTGTGCAGCGTGGCCACGGCGGGCACGCCGGCGTCGGCGCAGGCGGCCAGCACCGCGGGCGACAGGAGCGGGAAGACGTTGTGGACGTGCACCACGTCCGGCCGCTCGGCCCGCAGCCGGGCGGCGAGCTGCGCGCGGACCGCCGGGTTCCACGGCACCAGCAGCGGCACCGCGGCCTTGCCCGGCAGGGACCGGGCGGCGATGTCGTCGCTGCGCCGCTCGAACAGCTCGACCCGGTGGCCGGCCGCGCGCAGCAGCCCCACTTCCTGGTCGACGACCTTGTTCTCACCGCTCGGCTGCGCCGAGGAGTAGCGGTTGTGCACCACGAGGACGTGCATGCTGGGGGTCACCTCCGTTCCTTGGCCCATCGCGGGACGTGTCGTCGGGGGGCTGCGGGCGCCGGGAGGGGCGTGGCCGCGGCCGGTGCCGCGAGCAGGCAGGCGGCCAGGGCCAGGTGCAGCAGGTACGGCGAGGCGTCGCCCAGCCCCGCCTCGGTGTACGACGCGATCGCGCAGTAGCTGATCAGGAAGATCGCGCAGGCCCTCGGCAGCGACGGCGGCCGCAGCAACGCGACGCCGCCCAGCACGATGATGATCGCCGCCACCAGGGCGATGCCGGTCAGGCCCTGCTCGTTGTAGACGGCCAGCCAGCTGTTGTCGATCGGCAGCCCGCCGAACGACTTGTCGCCCAGGCCCACGCCGAAGGCCTCCTCCGTGGCCGTCCGGGGCGCCGCCAGCAGGGCGTCCCAGACCTTGGCCCGGCCGGTGAGGTTGGTGAAGTTCTCCTGGTTCTGCCCGCGCAGGAACCACGTCTGCAGCGCGGAGGCGAACCCCACCGCGGCCACCGCGGCGCACAGCACCGCCCAGGTGAAGAACCGGCGGGCCGCGGCGCTGGTCATGACGAGCGAGCCGATCGCCAGCGTCAGCCCGATGAGCAGGCCGAGCGTGGCCGTCCGGGTGTGGGTCAGCGCGAGCAGGACGAGCGAGGGCACGATGACGACCGCCGCGCCGGCCCTGTCGGTCCGCCGGCCCAGCACGAGCAGTACGGTGAGCCCGGTGATCACTGCGGCGTACTGGCCGATCTGCGGCGGCGTGAGCGGCCACAGCGCGCCGACCAGCCGCCCGCCGTAGAGCTCGGGCAGGGCGGCGCCCGGGGAGATGACCAGGCCGGCGGCCACCGACCCGAGCACCGCGAAGTACATCCGGATGTGGTGCCGGACGAACGTCAGGCCGCCGTCCCACCAGCGGCTGAGCAGCCACAGCGTGCCGGCGAAGAGAGCCAGCCGGCCGCACCGGAACAGCGCGCCGAACCCGGACTCCAGGTGCGCGCTGGAGATCACGCTCGGCACCAGCAGCAGGGTGAGCAGGAACAGGAAGGCGCCGGGCCGGATGCGCAGCCGGAGGTTGAGCGCGAGCGCCAGCACGAACGCGGCGACCAGCGCGCCCATGGTGACGACCTGGATGAGGGAGCGGGGGAGTGGGACGATGGTCTTCGCCCCGGCGGAGCCGAGCGTGTTGAGGATCAGCAGCCCCCATACTGTGCCGACCGTCTTCGGTGTGCCGGCGGGGCGCGGCGCGGCGCCGGGCGGCGTGACCGCCGTGTCCGGTCCGCCCGGCAGCCCACTGGGCATCGGCTTTCCGCTCATCTCAGCCACCGGCCCGCGGGCCGAAGGTGCTGCCCGCGTCCTGCCGGTACGGCGTGCCCTGCCACTGCCCGGATTCGAGCACCCGGCTCGGGTCGTGGGCGACGAACTTCCACGGTCCGAGGTAGACGTTGTCGTGCCAGCGGTTGTGCTGCTTGTCGGTGATCGATTCGGCCACCTGCTCGCCCCGGTACGGCGACCAGTCCGGATAGGTGCCGTAGTTGGCCAGCACCGCCATGCGGTCGCACTTGACGGTGCACTCGACGACGGACGTGTCCAGTACGAAGCGGTTGTCGTGGATGTCCACCCGCTGGGTCTTCCACCGGCAGTCGGCGTAGAGCGGTGCGGTGGTGATCGCCGGCCGCGCGCAGCGGTCGGACTGCCGCACCAGCAAGGTGCAGACGCCGGACGAGGTGTTGGCCGGGCTGTTGCAGAACCGGTCGGCGTTCTCCCACAGGGTGATCCCGTTCCAGTTGTTCTCCAGCACGTTCCGGTAGATCTCGATCTTGTCCGTGCGGGCCCGGACCCGTGGTTCGCCGCCGGACTCGGACAAGTAGATGGTCGCGAACGGGAAGTTGTCGCCGCGCTCGGCGTACCTGCGGCCCTCGACCCAGTTGTTCCGCAGGATCTTGTTGTTGCGGATGACCGCGTTGTAGCTGGTCTCGTAGAACAGGGCGGCACCGTCGTTGGCCTCGAGTACGTTGTCCTCGATGCGGAAGTCGTTGTTGTTGGTGTCCGCCCACAACCCCGGTCCGCGGTTGTCGTGCACCCAGTTGCCGCGTACGTCGGCGCCGTTGACGGCCCAGAACTTGACTCCTCCGGTGCAGCCGCAGCCCGGCTGCCGCCGCTCCCAGTCGTCGGTGTTGTTGGCCGCGATCTCGTTGCCCTCGATCACCAGGCCGCTGACGGTGTCGCCGGTCTTGTACGCGTTCATTCCGTACTGCCCGTTGTCACGCAGACAACTGGCGCGGACCTGCTGGCGGGCACCGGCCATCAGCCCGGCGCCGGAGTTGCGCTGGATCGTCGCGTGCTCGATCACCCACCCGTCGGCCGAATCGTGGTTGACCACGCCCTCGTTCTGCGGCGCGACGAACCCCTCCACCGTCAGGTAACGGATGGTGACGTTGCGGGCGCCGCCCCCGAACGCGTACTGGTTGGTCTTCCCGCCGTCGAGCACCGCGCCCGGCGCGCCGAGGTAGGTGTCCCCTTCCTTCGGGATGACCTGGGCGTAGCGGTCCTGCTCCAGCTTGTGCTTGCCCGGACCGAGCCAGAACACGGTGTTCGGGGGGCTGCTCTTGGTCTTCGCGGCCAGGTCACCGGTCACCGAGGGGTCGACCGTCACCGCGCCCGCCGGCGCCTTCGCCGGCCCGGCCTCCGGCTTGGCGCACACCCGGGCCACGGACCGGGTCCCGGACGTGGACGACTTGGCGGTCGGCCCCGCCTCCGGATCGCCCGGCGAGCTCACACAGCCGGTCGCGGCCAGCAGGACCAGCGCCGGCAGCGCCGCCGGTAAGGCCCGGTTCCGCCACTTGATCCCCACGCGTCCTCCTAGCCGCGGAACCTGAGTACGGTGGTGAACCCCTGCGCGCCGTCGGCGAAGCCGGTGCCGACCAGCGTGGTGGCGGGTTCCTTGCGCCCGAAGCCGGCGGAGTACCAGCCCAGGGGCGGGTCGGTCTCGCCGCGGTGCGCGCGCCAGGACAGCTCCCCGGGCAGGCCGAGTTCCGCGGAGCGGTCCTCGCCGTCGCGGTTCCAGGTGAGCACCGCCCGGTTCCCCGCCAGGTCCGCGGTGATCGCCGGGCCGAGGTGGAACGCCAGTCGCACGGCCCGGCGCGGGCCGCTCACCTCGTCGACCACCCGCAGCTCCCGGCTCGCGGCCGTCAGCTCCACCCGGCGGCGGTGCACGGACCCCTGGTAACCGTCGTGCTCGGCACACCAGCGGGCCGGGCCCCCCTCGGACGCGTCCGCGACCAGGACGCGGCTGCGGGCGTGCCGGGTCCACAGGAACGGGCCGCCGGAGACGGACTGGTCACCGCCGTCCAGCTGCAGGGTGTTGTGGCCGAGGGTCGACCGGAAGTACTGCCGCCACTCGGGCTGCCCGTGATAGCAGTACGTCCCCGGGTCGGCGAGCACGTCGACGCCGTCGTGCCGGACTTCCACGGACAACGCGTCCGCATGGGCGTGCGCGGCGATGGACAGGAAGCCGTGCGGACCGCCGTCGCAGCGGCACCAGATCTCTTCCGGGCCGCGCAGGATCGTCATGCCCGCGTCGGGGAAGTGGCCCGGCCGGCGTGCCGGGCGGCTCAGGGCCGGTGCGGTCCCCTTCTTCGGGTAGGGCCGGATGAGCGCGGCCAGCAGCGGGGTGCGCACATCGGTGCCGGTCACCGCCGGCCACCAGGCGAGCCGGCCGAACACGGCGTCCCCGGTGGCCAGCAGCGAGGCCCAGCGGTCGGTGCCCGCGCCGTCCACGACCAGGCCGTGCCCGTCGTCCGCGTCCCCCTGGCGCGGCGGCCGCAGCCGGCCGTCCACGACGGCCGCGAGCGCGTCGGTCATCCGCAGCAGCACCAGCCGGATCGACGAGGGGACCTGCACGCCGGCGGCATCGGCCTCGGCCACCGCGGCCAGGCCGAGCTCCAGCACGAGCCCGTGGTATTCGGTGGCCAGCTCGCGGTTGAGGCCGGAGACGAAGGTGTTGCCGCGCAGGTGCCGCTCCAGCGACCGCAGCGCGTCGGCCCGCCAGCGCGCCGAGGAGGGGAACCAGCCGAACGCGCAGGCGGCGGCGAACTGGCCGGCAGCCTCGGCGATCACGTGGTTGTTCGCCGAAGAGCCCCGGCTGGGGAAGGCGGCCAGCCAGCGCTGGTGGTGCCAGATCTGCTTCAGGGCCACCGGGTTGCCCTCGAACAGCCCGGCCGCGCCCGGCCAGCCGTCGAGCAGCCGGCGGATCCACACCCAGGACAGCAGCCGGACGCCCAGTTCGATGCCGCTGATCCAGTGCACGCCGCGCAGCGGCGGGTTGGCCGCCCACCACGACCGCAGGTGCTCGGCCACCCGCTCGGCGTACCGCTCGTTCCCGCTGACCGCGTAGGCGGCGGCGAGCACCGTGAGGTACTGGTGCCGGGACAGCTCCCAGATCTGCTTGATGTCCCCGACCGCGTCCTCGTTCCGGTACGGCACGTCGAAGGCGTAGCCCCACGGAGCCCGGCGCCCGGTCTTCGGGTCGTACCACCAGTCCGGGTCGGTGAGGTCGTCGCGGTCCACGCCGAAGTACCCGGCGCGGCCCTCCATCAGCCGGTCCGCCTCGGCGATGAGGCGTTTCGCGGCGTCCGGCGGCACCGCGGCGGTCGTCCCGGCGGGCAGGACCGCGGTGAACCGGGCGCCGGTCACGGCCGGGAAGTCCGGCCGCGCCGACCGCCACCGCCGCCTGCGCACCGCGTCGCCCGCCCGGCCGCCGACCTCCCGCGGTCCCATGCGGGAGAGCCGCCGCAGGTACCAGCCCGGACTTCCCGAGCCCACAGTCATCGCGCCCTCGCCAGGGTCACGGGCGCGCCGGAGGCCAGGCCGGCTTGCACGGCGAGGGTGGCCGCCGTGGTGGCGACCAGCGACTCCAGCGGCACCGGCATCGGCCCGCCGGTCCGCACGGCCTTGACGAACGCGGCCAGCTCGGCGGACTGGCCCTTGTCCCGGGCCTTGGGCAGCCGCGAGCTGACCCACTTCTTGCGGCCGGCTGTGCTCTTCTCGAAATACACCGAGGCGCGGACGAAGTCGTCGAGCCGCAGCACCTTGCCGTCCGCGACGAGGTCCAGGGTCTCCTTGGGGAAGCCGGGCGAGCCGGTGGTGACGTAGCTGATGGCGGCGGTGGACCCGTCCGGGTAGCGCAGCACAGCCTGGATGTCACCGCCGCCGTCGTTGCCGGACGGGGCGGCCGCGTACACCGAGACCGGGTCGGCGCCGAGCAGCCAGCTCGCCGTGTCGATGAAGTGCCCGCCCTCGCCGGCGAAGCGCGAGCCCTCGGTGCCCTGCTGGAGGTACCAGCTGCCGTTTTCGAGGCGGCCCGCGTTGATCAGGTAGCGCAGGCTCGCCGGACCGGTCCGGGCGCCGAACCGCTGCCGGGCCTCCCGCAGGAGCGGCGCGAACCGGCGGTTGAAGCCCACCTGCAGCCGGTCGTTGCCGGACTCCTCCACCGCGGCGAGGACGCCGGCCAGCTCGTCCTCTGTGAGCGCCAGCGGCTTCTCCACGAACACCGCCTTGCCCGCCAGCAGCGCCTTCCGCGTCAGCCCGGCGTGCGAGCTGTGCCGGGTCACCACGAACACCGCGTCGATGGACGGGTCGCCGAGCACGGCGTCGAGATCGGTGGTCGCCCCGGCGAAGCCGAACTTCCGCTTCGCGTTGGCCGCGGACAGCGCCGTCGTGGTGACGACCGCCGACAACTCGACGCCGTCGCGCTCGACCAGGTGCGGCAGCAGCATCGACGTCGCGTAGTTTCCCGCGCCGACGAACGCGAGGCGCACCGGCGACTTGGCGACCCGGGCCGGACTCCGCTTCACGTTCACCGCGGGCACGGCCACCGCCGGGGCCTGCGCCTCGACCGCGTGTCCGGGGTACCGGAACAGCACGGCCACGGCCTTCAGGCCGCCGTCCTTCAGACGCTGGTACGTCTCGACCGCGTCGTCGAAGTCGGCCGTGTGCGAGACCAGGGGCTCCACGTCGACGCTGCCGCGGGCGAGGAGATCGAGGAAGCACGCCAGGTTGCGGCGCTCGGTCCAGCGCACGTAGCCGATCGGGTAGTCCCGCCCGTCGAGCTCGTACGCCGGGTCGTAGCGCCCGGGGCCGTAACTGCGGGAGAACCGGACGTCGAGCTCCTTCTCGTAGTACGCGTTCCACGGCAGGTCCAGACGGCACTTGCCGATGTCGACGACCCGGCCGCGGTCCCGGCTCAGCCGGGCGGCCAGCTCCACGGGCTCGTTGCTGCCGCCGCCGGCGGCCAGGTACACCTGGTCCGCGCCGTGACCGCCGGTGAGCTCGGCGACGGCGGTCTCCACAGCCGCGGACGCCGGATCGCCGCAGGCCACGGCGCCCAGGCGGGCGGCGAGCTCGCAGCGCACCGGATCGGGGTCGGCCCCGACGACGCGCACTCCCGAGGCGGCCAGCAGCTGCACCACCAGCTGCCCGATCAGCCCGAGGCCGACGACCAGTGCCACCTCGCCGAGCTGAGGCTCGCCCTGGCGGACGCCCTGCATCGCGATCGACCCGACGGTGCCGAAGGCCGCGTGCCGCGGCGCGAGGCCGTCCGGCACCCGGGCGTAGAGGTTCTTCGGCACCCAGTTCAGCTCGGCGTGCAGCGCGTGCTCGTTGCCGGCGCAGGCCACGAGGTCACCGACCGCCACGTCGTCGATCCCGGCGCCGACCTGCTCGACCACCCCGCACAGCGAGTAGCCCAGCGGCGTGTAGGAGTCCAGCTTGCCCATCACCTTGCGGTAGGTGGCGGGCACCCCGTTGGTGGCCACGCTCTGCACGACCTTGGCCACCTGGTCCGGCCGGGAACGGGCCTTGCCCAGCATCGACATGCCGGCCTCGGACACCTTCATCAGCTCGGTCCCGGTGGATATCAGCGAGAAGGCGCTGCGGACCAGCACACCGCCCGGCTTGCACCCCGGCACCGGCACGTCGAGCACCGCCAGCTCGCCGCTCTTGTAGTTCTGCACCACTTGCTTCACTCGAACTCCTCTGAATTCCTAAGCCGTCAACCGAGTGCTCTGGCCGGACCCAGAGGTCGCGTCGCGATACCAGTACTCGAGGGTCAGTACGTGCCACAGATGCTTGGAGAAGTCCCGCTGCCCGGCGGCGTCCTCGGCGACCATCCGCGCCAGCGCGTCGCGGCGCAGGAACCCGGAGCGGACGAGCACGCCGTCGTGCACCACCTCGCGCACCAGCGGCGCCAGGTCCCGGCTCATCCAGGCCCGCAGCGGGGCGCTGAACAGGCCCTTGGGCCGGTACACGATCTCCCGGGGCAGCACGGAGGCGGCCGCCTCCTTGAGGACGGCCTTGCCCTGCCGGCCGACGATCTTGCGGTCGCCGGGCACGGCGAACGCCGCCCTGACCACCTCGACGTCCACGTACGGCACCCGCACCTCGGTCGACGCGGCCATGCTGGAGCGGTCCGTGTACGCGAGGTTCAGGCCCGGCAGGAACATCCGGGCGTCGCCCAGGCACATGCGGTTGACGAAGTCGTCGAGGTCGTTGTCCTGGTAGACGTCCGCGTGCTCGGTCAGCACGTCATCGACCGTCCCGGCCAGGTCCGGATCGACCAGGGCGAGCAGCTCGTCCTGGTCGTACATGGTGTAGCTGCGCCGGAACGCGGTCTCCTCCGGCAGATCGGCGAAGGAGAGGAACCGCTTCGCGAAGCGCACCGACCGGTACCCCCGGCGGGCTGTGGCGACCGGCAGCCGGTCCACGGCGGCGGACAGGCCGCGCCGCAGGGGGCGGGGGACGCGCTGGTAGCGCAGCGCGAGCAGGTTGGCCAGGTGCTTGCGGTAACCGGCGAACAGCTCGTCGGCCCCCATCCCCGAGAGCATCACCTTGACCCCGGCCTCCCGGGCGGCCGAGCAGATCAGGAACGTGTTGATCGCGGCGGGGTCGCCGATCGGCTCGTCCAGGTGGTACGTCATCCGCGGCAGCAGGTCGAGCACGTTCGGGGCGATCTCGATCTCGTGCAGGTCGACGCCGAAGCGCCCGGCCACCTGCCGGGCGTAGCGCAGGTCGTCCGGCATCGCCTCGAACCTGGCGTCCTCGGCGCGGAACCCGATCGTGTAAGCGGAGATCCCGGGCTGGTGGCGGGCGGCCAGCGCGGTCAGGTAGCTGGAGTCCAGCCCGCCGGAGAGGAAGGCCGCCACGGGAACGTCGGAGAGCATGTGGCGCCGGGTCGACTCCTCGACGACGGCGGCCACGTCCGGCTGCTCGCCGCTTTGGGCCCGCTCCCGGGCCTCGGCGGCGACGTCCTTCAGGTTCCAGAACCGGCCGCGCTCCACCCGGCCGTCGGCCCGGCACTTGAGCCAGCTCCCCGGCGGCAGCTTCTCCGCCTCGCGGAACGCGCAGCGCGAGTCCGGCACCCAGTAGTACAGCAGCGAGGCCACCAGCGCCCCGTGGTCCACCTGCAGCGACCCGCCGCTCACGGCGGCGAGCGCCTTGAGCTCGGAGGCGAACACCAGGCCCGCGCCGCGCCGGAGCAGGAACAGCGGCTTGATGCCGAGCTGGTCGCGGGCGAGCACCAGGTCACCCGTCCGCTCGTCGAAGACCGCGAACGCGAACATGCCGCGCAGCCGGGGCAGGCAGTCCGTGCCCCACCGCCGCCATGCCTCCAGCAGCACCTCGGTGTCGGAGGTGCCGCGGAAGCGCACCCCGGCGGCCGCCAGTTCGGCGCGCAGCTCGGGCGCGTTGTACAGCTCGCCGTTGTACGTGAGGGCGAGGCCGCCCGAGACCATCGGCTGGGCGCCGGTCCCGGACAGGTCGATGATGGCCAGCCGGCGGTGCCCGAGGTGGACTTCGCCGTCACCGGCGGGGTGGCTGTACCGGCCCGCGCCGTCCGGACCGCGGTGGGCGAGGATGTCGGTGAGCCGGTCGGTGACGGCCTTCCCGTCCGGCCACCGGTACGTTCCTGCGATGCCACACATGTTCTACCGCGCCTCCTGGTCGCTGTCCGGGACCTGTGCGGCCGGCATCGACCGCCGCTCCGTCCGCAGCCCGCGCTCCCCCACTGCCTGAACGGCGTGGGAGGTACCCCCGTCGTTCCGCCGGGCGAGCTGCTCGAAGTGGCCGCGCAGCGCGGTGTGCTGCCCGTCCCACAAGGTGCCGTCGGTCCGGTCACGTGGATCGGGGTCGATCAGCACCACACCCATCACCGGAATGCGCTGGTCCGCGAGCTGCCGCGCCACGGTGTGCAGCCATGCGGCGCTGCCGTGCCCGGCACGCACGACGAGCACGGTCCGGCTGCCGAGGTACCGCAGGTCGGTCCACGCCGTGCCGGGCGCGACCGAGCCGACGCCGATCCGGCGCTCCTCGTGCGGCACGTCCGCGGCACGCTCGCCGCTGACCACGGCCGGGCTTCCCGGCTTCCGGCGGCTGCCGGCGAGCTCCGGGCCGGGCAGGCCGTCGGTGATCACCACCGGCCCGTCCGGTGCCAGTGCCTCGGCGAGGTCCAGGGCGATCACGCTCGTGCTGCGGGCACAGCCCAGCTCCAGCAGCGACACCGGTTCCGCGGAGCCGCGCACGGTACGGGCCAGGGTCGCGGCGAGCCGTTCGCGCGCCGTCCCGGCCCTCCGGCGCCGCCACCGTCCGCCCGGCCACGAGGACGTACGGGGCAGCTCCGCGATGACCGAGGCGCCCAGGTTCGCCGCGATCTCCCGGCGCAGCACGGGGCGGTCCGACACCACCGTGCCGACCGCGGCCACCGCGAGCCCGAGGACCAGCCCGAGGACGAGCCCGATCGCGGCCCTGGTGAGAACGGTCTTGGGCAGGGACTGCCGCACCACGCGCGGGGCGTCCACGACCTGCGTGCCGGCGATGAGCTTGGGCGTGCCGGTGCGCGCCTGTGCGGCGCGCTCGTCGAAATCGGCGATCCGCGAATTGAGCTCGGCCCGGCGGGCGTAGAGCGACTCGATGCTCGCCGACGCCTTCGGGTCGCTCCCCGGCGACCGTTCCCCGATCGCCTTGTTGACCTGGGCGAGCTCCTCCCGCATGCGGTCACGCTGGTCGAGCAGGGCCTGGGCCTCGGCCTTCGCGGCCTCCCGCATCCGTCCCACGTGGTCCGCGACGAACGCCTCGGCCAGCGCCCCGGCCCGGGCCACCGCTTCCGCGTCGCTGCCGGCCGTCACCTGGATCTGCAGCACGTTGTTGGTCAGGCCGGTGCCCCGGTAGTCCCGCATGAAGTCTTCCGGCTTTTCCCGGGACTTGAGGGCCTGCAGGGCCTTGCCGGCGATCCGTGTGGTCCCCAGCAGTTCGACGTCGGTGCGGATCAGCGTTCCGGTGTCGTTGGCCTGGTCCTCCTGATGGGCGACCAGCACCTTGGCCACCGCGGTGGGAGGCGGCGGCAGCACGACCGCCATCACCGCGCCGACCAGCAGCCCCAGCAGCGCCAGGGAGCACCAGAGGCGGCGGCGCCTGCGCACGGACACCACCAGCGACTGCAGGTCCAGCAGCGGAGCGGCGGCCGACGACTCCGAAGTCTTGCTCGTCGTCACGCAGAACCTCCCGTCGCGTGGCCGCGGACCGCGAGCTCCGGAGCGGCGCTCTCCGAGGGACGGCCGGCAGCCCGGGCCGGACGGGCCCGGACCGCGCCGGCGACGACGACGCCGGCGATCTCGTGCCCCGCGTCCGCACACGCCTCGGCGATGCCGACGAGCTCCTCCTCGGTCCGGCTGCCCGCGCTGAGCACGACCACGGCACCGGACTCGGCGCCGCGGTCCGGCACCATCGGCCGGGACACCGAGATCCCCACCACCCGCAGCCCGGGACAGTCCCCGCTCGAAGATTCCGGCGAAGGACCGTTCCCGGCCTCGGCCGCGAGCTGCCCCGCGGCCCGGTGGGCGATCTCGTCGCCGTCCGGTACGACGACCAGCAGCCGCCGGGTGGCCGGCAGCCGGTCCCGGAGACGGTCGCACACCCGCCGGTAGCGGATCCGCCTGCCGGCCTCGTCGCCGGACATCCGCGGAGCCGGTACGTCCCACCGGGTGTCGACGCCCAGCAGCCGGCGGATCCGGGCCCGCGGGCCACGGCCCTCCGGCCGGAGCGCGGGCCCCTCGGCAGGTACGTCGACGGTGCCCAGCAGCGCCGAGCCCAGTGCCGCGGCGATCTCCGCCTCGGTGCGCAGCCGGCGGTTCACCCGCGCGGCGACGAGATGGCCGATGACCGCGAGCAGGAAGAACAGCAGCGCCCCGGCGACGATGAGCTGCACCCTCGTCGGTGGTGCCTCGCCGGTGGGCCGGGCCGCCGGCCCCATGACGACCATGCCGGCCTTCTTGGTCACCAGATCGGCCTGGTCCAGCTTCTTCATGGCCTCCTGCAGCGTGGAGCGCAGCTTCTCGAGTTCGGTGCGGGCCTGCACGCTCTCCACGGTCCGCCCCGGATCGGCCGCGTTGGCCAGCTCGGTGATGCGGCGGCTGGTCTGCTCCACCTTCTGCCGCAGCGCCTCGGGCCCCGCCGCCGCGTCGGGGTTGGTGTCGTCGCCCGCGATCCGCGCGGCGAACGCGACGAACTGCTGGGCCAGCTGGTCGGAGAGCCGCTGCGCGCGCTCCGGGGTGTCCGCCGTCCCCGAGATCTTGATGATGTTCCCGTCGGCGGCCGTGGCGCTCACCCGGTCCCGCAGCTCGCCTCTGCTGACCCCCGTCCAGCCGAGGGTGTCGGCCGCGCGGTCGACCACCGCCGAACTGGTCGCGATCTCCGCCTGGGTCAGCAGCGCGCGCTCCTCCCACTGCCCCGGCAGCAGCACCGACGCCGACGCCGTGTAGCGCGGCGGAAACAGCACCGAGGTGCCGTAGCCGACGAGCGCGCCCACCAGGGTGAGGACGGCGAGCAGCCGCCGGCGCCGGCGGAGGATCCGCCCGATCGTGACCAGGCGTATGGTGTCATCGCTCAACGACGCGGCCTCTCCCTGTCCCGGACCCGGCCGCCCGCGGGCACCGGAGCGCGGTCACGGCAGGCAGCGGCGTAGGCGGCGAGCAGCGACGCTTGCGAGTTCCGCCAGGAGAGGTCCCCGCTGATCCGCTCCTGGCCGATCCTGCCCATCCGGGCCCGCTTCTCCGGATCGTCCAGCAGCAGCGCGACGAGCCGGGCGAACTCGGCCTCGTCGTCGGCGGGCGCGTAGACGGCGGCGTCACCGGCGGAGACCCGCGCCTCCCGGAGGTCGAACGAGACGATCGGCCGGCCCATCGCCATGTACTCCAGGACCTTGTTCATGGTCGACACGTCGTTGAGCGGATTGCGCGGGTCGGGGGAGAGGCACACGTCCGCGGTGGACAGGTAGCGCAGCAGATCGGCGTCCGGAATGCGCCCGGTGAACTGCACCTGCTCGGAGAGCCCGAGCCTCCCGGACAGCTCCACCATCGCGTCGAAGGCGTCGCCGGCACCGACGAACACGGCGTGCCAGTCCGTCCGGCCGAGTTCGTCGCGCAGCTTCGCAAGGGACCGCAGGGCGTAGTCGACGCCGTCCTGCGGGCCCATGACACCGAGGTAGCACAGCAGATGGGGCTTGCCGCGCTTCAGCTCCGGCTCGGGCGGCACCGGCTGGAACCGCTCGGTCTGGGGCGCGCTGCGCACCACGAAGACGTCCTCCGGCCGCTTGCCGCCACGGCTCACCGCGACGTCCCGGTAGCTCTCGTTCGTGGCGAGCACGATGTCCGCGGCCCGGTAGGTCCGCCGTTCCAGGGCGCACACGGCGCGGTAGAGCAGGTCCTCGCCGCGGTCGAACCGGGAGAGGTACAGCTCGGGCACCAGGTCGTGCTGGTCGAAGACGAACCGCGCGCCGCGCCGCCTCAGCCACCGGACAGCCAGGAACAGCAGATCGGGCGGGTTGCAGGCGTGGACCACGTGGACCGGGCCGACCTTGCGGGCCAGCCGGGCCGTGTGCCACAACGCCGTTCCGTACTCCCGGAGATAGCCGGCCGGTCCACCGGTGGCCGCGCGCAACGAGTAGCGGTGGATCCGCACCCCGTCGATCACCGCCTCCGGCTCCGTGTCCCGCTTCTCCCCGCGGGGGCAGATGACGTGCACCTCCCATCCCGCGTCGCGCAGCGTCGTGCACTCCTGCCACACCCGCCGGTCGAACGGCACCGACAGGTTCTCCACCAGGATCAGCGCGCGCCGGCCCGGCCGGTCGCCGCCGGCCGCGCCACCGAACGGTGTGTCACCAGACGTTGCATTGCCGAATGTTGCATCACCGAACGTTGTGTCACCAGACAAGGCCCACGTACCCCGGCTCGGCCCGGCGCGCCTCGGCGTCGGGAATGCGGACGAGGTCGATGAGCACCGTGCCGTCGCCCTGGGGGAGCGCTGACAGCACGGCCGGATCCCTGGTCCCGACCAAGCACACCTCGGCGTGATCGAGCACCTCGCCGACGGAGTCCACGAGCAACTGCGCGATGTGCGGCAGCCGGGTCTCGATGTACTCGCGGTTCGCGCCGAGCAGCCGGGACAGGTTCACGTTGGCGTCGTAGATCCGCAGGTCGTACCCCTTGCCGATGAGTCTCTCCGCCAGCTCGACGAGCGGGCTCTCGCGGAGGTCGTCGGTGCCGGGCTTGAAGGACAGCCCGAACAGGCCCGCCCGGCGCTTGCCGGTGCGCCCGACCAGTTCCACCGCGCGCTGCAGGTGGTCGGAGTTGGAGGGCAGCACGTGGGAGAGGATGGGCACCGAGACGTCGGCGCGCTGTGCCGCGTGGACCAGGCTGCGCAGGTCCTTGGGCAGGCAGGAGCCGCCGAAGGCGAAGCCGGGCCGCAGATAGGCGGGGCTGATGTTCAGCTTGCGGTCGGCCAGGAACACGTCCATCACCTGGTGCGGGTCCACTCCGAGCGCCTGGCACACCGCGCCGAGTTCGTTCGCAAAGCCGATCTTGAGGCCGTGGAACGCGTTGTCCGCGTACTTGATCGCCTCGGCCGTCGGGACGGCCACCCGGAACACCTCGCCGGGCAGGCCCTCGTACAGCGCCGCCACCACGTCGCCGCTCGCCGGGTCCAACTCGCCTATGACGGTCTTGGGCGGGTCGAAGAAGTCCCGCACGCTCGTGCCCTCGCGCAGGAACTCCGGGTTGACCGCGACGCCGAAGTCCACCCCGGCCGTGCCGCCGACGTGCTTCTCCAGGATCGGCACCAGCAGGTTCAGGCAGGTGCCCGGGAGCATGGTGCTGCGGAACACGATGGTCTGCCGCCCGCCCCGCTCGGCCACCGCGGCGCCGATCTGCTCGGTGACCCGCTCCAGATACGTGGTGCACAGGCTGCCGTTGGGCTCCGACGGCGTGCCCACGCAGACCAGCGACACCTCGCTCTCCCTGATCGCCTCGCGGACGTCGCCGGTGGCGCGTAACGCTCCGCTCCGCACGACGTCGGCGATGAGCTCGCCGATCCGCTCCTCGACCACCGGGGCCTTGCCGTCGTTGACCAGGTCGACCTTCACCCGGTTCACGTCGACCCCGATGACTTCGTGCCCCATGCCGGCCAGGCACGCGGCCGACACGCAGCCCACGTAGCCGAGCCCGAAAACGCTGATTCTCATGCCCCGTCTCTCCCCCCAGGCAGGCACTCCCGGCCTGCGGTCCGCGCACCGGCGGGACCCTTGAGCCGCAGCTCCCCGCGTATTGGACGACCCCTGCGCATCAATAGGGCCCCGCACATCGGATGACTGCCGCACATCGGATGACTGCCGCGCATCAGTAGGCCCCCTGCCCGTAGAGCACCGCACGCAGCGTCTTCCACAAGATCACTGTGTCCAGGGCGAGCGACCAGTCCTCCACGTACCGCAGGTCCAGCCGGACCGCCTCCTCCCACGGCAGGTCGCTGCGTCCGCTGATCTGCCACAGGCCGGTGAGCCCGGGCTTGACCAGCAGCCGCCGCCGGATGTCCGGGCCGTACGCGGCGGACTCCTCCGGCAGCGGAGGCCGCGGGCCCACGAGCGACATCGATCCGGTGAGCACGTTGAAGAGCTGCGGGAGCTCGTCGAGCGAGTACCGGCGCAGCACCGCTCCCACCCGGGTCACCCGCGGATCCCGGCGGAGCTTGAACAGCAGGCCGGCGCCCTCGTTGAGGGCGGCCAGCTCGGCGCGCGCCGCGTCGGCCCCGGTGACCATGGTGCGGAACTTGAGAATGGTGAACTCGCGGCCGTCCTTGCCGACCCTGCGCTGGCTGTAGAACGCCCCGCCCCGGCTGTCCGCCAGCACGAGCATCCCGACGAGCAGCATCAGCGGCGCGAACAGCACCAGGAGGATCGCCGCGCCCATCCGGTCGACGACCTCTTTGACGGCCCGTCGGCCCCCGGTGAAGGCCGGCATGCTGACCCGCAGCAGCGGGATCCCGAGCACCGCGTCGACGTGCAGCCGCGGGCCGGCCACCTCCATCAGCACGGGGGCCACGACCATCTCGGCGTCGCTGCCCTCGAGGTTCCAGGCCAGCCGCTGCAGCCGGTCCGGTGACCAGTGCGGGTCCGGGGTGACCGCGACGACGCGGTAGCCGCCGTGACGGACGTGGCCCGCGACGTCCGCCAGCCGTCCGACGACCGGCACTCCGTCCACGTGGTCACCGTCGAGCCCGAGATCGTCCGTCGTGCACACCCCGTCCACCCGCCAGCCGAGGTGCGGGAACTTGCGGGTCCGGGTGATCAGGTCGTGGACGGTGGCCGCGCTCCCGGCAGCGAGCACCGGTCGCAGGCACCGTCCTTCCTTGCGCTGTTTGTGCAGCCAGAGGCGCAGCAGATACCGCGCGGTCATGGTGACGAGCGCGATCGCGGGGATCGCGACGAAGATCCAGAGTTTGATGTTGTGTGAGGTGAGTGCGATCCCGCCGAGCGCCAGGACGACGGCCGTCGCGAACAGGGAGCGTCCGAGCCGGCGGAATTCCTCGGCGCCCTGGCCGAGCACGGCCGGCGCCCACGCCCGGCTGACCGCAAGCGCTCCCAGCACCAGCAGCTCGGTGCCGAAGGCGAGGATGCCCCACTTCTCATGCCAGTTGGCCGCGTCCCGGGCCCCGAAGAAGATGCCGATGGCCGCCACCACGAAGGCGGTGGCGAGTGTGTCGCTGGTGATCACGGTACGGCGGTACCGCAGCTCCCAGTTGCTCTCGTGCCGGCTGATCGCCCCGTTCGCCGGACGTCTTCGCGCCGACGGAGACGGGCTGACTAAACCCCCCTGCCGCACAGGACCCCCCAGGTCGCCAGCGGTACAACGTGTTCGCCCGACACTGTTCCTCCCCCCGGGAGGCCCCCGCCCCCCGCACTGTTTCACCCCGCGGGAGGCCCACGCCCCCCGCGCATGACATCCCGGCTATTTCAGTGCTGCTTGAACGACTTCAGTGCTGCTCGGACAACCCGCCAACCCGCCGTGGCGGCAGCGGAATCGCATGTTCTGCCAGACCCCCGAGGTGCGCGGGAACCCGTCGGAACCCTCAAGTGCTCCCCGCACCCAAGGCTCTCTTCCGGGCTCCAGGAACTGATCACCCCCACGTCCGGCGCCGGGAATGCGACTGCCGGCTGTCCGTAGCGCCTGACCTGAAGATCATTATTGGTCGAGATCGTTATTGATCGGCCTCGTGCCCGAGCGGCTGAAGCACGCACAATCTAGACCATCGAAGCCAGTATGTAGAGGGGATGTGTGTGATTTGTGCTCAGTTTTGAGACCGGACCCGCTGATCGATGATCGTTTAAAGGTGCCTTGACGCCACCGTGTGCCACAGCAGCCCGCCCGGCACCCGGGTGAGGCCTCCGTGTGGTGGCGGCCGGCGGGCTGCGGTGGATCTTCTACGGGCTCCGGTTCGGCGGCAACTTCCCCTCAGCTTCCTGTCGTTCGTGCACTACGGCGTGCTGCCGCGGGCGGCCGGGATGGCCGGGGTGGGTGGGGTGACGACCCGGGGCGGCGAGGCGCATGACGTGATCGTGTCGGTGTTCGGCGACATGTCCAAAAGAGAGTGCAGCCGCCTCATGGGTTAATTGCATATTTCTGCCTTCGCTGTCGGATTGTTCCGGGGGTGAAGGCGGTGTCGTGTAGTCAGTGGGGGTGACAGGATTTCGCGATGCCGGGGTGATGTCTCGGTCTGGACCAATGGAATGGGGTCGCTCTATTCCGCTTATGCCGAATGCTTCCGCCGTACGGGGGAGGGGTGGCTGATCTGATCCGGTTGGCCGCAGCCGTTCGAGGATCCTGGGCTCCGGCCTCGGTCCCGACTCCGGCAGGCAGACTGTGGCTCGGGGTGCCCCAAGGCCTGGGGGCGGCGTCGCCGAGCGAGCCCCCTGCGCGTGCAGCAGGGGATCCGGTTGCCCGTGTGCGCACCCCCACACTGCCCGGTATCGTCCGCAATGTGCGATCCGCCCGAATCGCTGCGGCGTTGTCCGGCCACCGGGCCGCCGCAGAGGTCGGCAGAGGAACGGGATCAGATGCGGGGTCACATGCGGGATCAGATGCGGGGTCACATGGCAGAGGACGGCAGCATCACTCCGGCAGACGGCCCGTCATCCGCATCGGAGGACCTGACGCAGCAGGGTGAGAGGGGCAAGCCGGTACGGACCGGAGCGGAGGGCGGGTGCATCCAGCGGCGTTCCGACCGCTCCGGCTGCGTGCCCGTCCGGCGTTCCGGGCGTATGGCTGTCCGGCGCTGCCGCCGCCTGCTCGCCACCGTGGCGATCGCCACCGCTGCCCTGGTCCTCCAGTCGGCGGTCGGCCCGGCACCGAGCAGTGCTGTGTCACCGTCTCCCGGCGAGTCCCGCCCGGCAGCTCCGCCGCGGTTCGTGCCCGGCCCCTGTCCGGCGACGCCCGAGCAGATCGCCGCGCTGAGCACCGCACGGTGCGGTTTCCTGGAGGTCCCCGAGAACCGGGCCCACCCCGGCCGGCGGACCATCCGTCTGGCCGTAGCGGTCATTCCGGCGGACTCCGCGAGGCCCGCCGAGGACCCGGTGGTGTTCATGGCGGGCGGCCCCGGAGGCGACACCTTCGATGACATCCCCTTCCTGACGGCCTCCGGCCTGAACCGGGACCGCGAACTGATCATCATGGCGCAGCGCGGCAATCGCTACGACCAGCCGAACCTCGCCTGCCCGGAGGTGGACCGGTTCAACGCCAAGGCCGTAGGGCTGCGCTACGACGCGCGGTCGACGGGACGGCTCCTGCTGCGCGCGGTGAAGGAATGCCGGAACCGCTTGACGGCATCCGGTGGAATCGACCTGAGTGCCTACAACACCACGGAGAACGCGGCAGACTTCGCCGACCTGCGCAAGGCACTGCGGATCGCCCGGTGGAACGTCTACGGGTACTCCTACGGCAGCAATCTGGCCCTCACCTACCTGCGCAGGCACCCCCAGGGGATTCGCGCGGTGGCGCTCGACTCGGTCACGCCTCCACGGGTCGTGAGCCTGCCGTGGACGTGGAGCAGCGCCCGGGAGGGCATCGCCGCCGTCTTCGCCGCCTGCGCGGCCGAGCCTCGCTGCAAGAGCCGCTACCCGGACCTGCCCCGTACGCTGACGCAGCAGGTGCGCAGGCTGGAGGCCCGGCCCCTGACCCTGAACGCGCGGCCGCCGCACGGGGGAGACCCGGTGAAGGTCGTCCTCGACGGGGGCGCGATCGTCGACCTGCTGGTCGCCAACACCGTCCGGCCCGTGGACGTGCCGGCGGCCATCGAGGAACTCGCCCACGGACGCCCGGAGCGCTTGGCCCAGGCCCGCGCGGCCGGCTCGGCCCCCGCCGTCGGCGAGACCGCCCACGGCCTGATCGAATCGGTGGCGTGCAGCGAGTGGGTGCCCGGACATTCGGCGTCCGACCTGCTCAAGGCCGGGCGCCGGGCGTTCCCCGGGTGGCCGGACACGGTCCTGGCCCAGGCGCCGCAGCTGCCCTTCCAGAAGGAGTCGTGCCGCGTCTGGGACGTTCCGGACCGCACCCGCATCCAGCGGGTGGCGACCTCCAGCCCCGTGCCGGCGCTCATCGTCTCAGGGACGTTCGACACGAAGACCGGGGCGAGCTGGGGGCGGTACGCGGCCCGTACGCTGTCCCGCTCGACCACCGTGCGGATCCCCGGAATCGGCCACTGGGTGGTCCCGCAGTCGCCCTGCGCCCAGCGCGTGCTGGCCTCGTTCCTCGCTCGTCCGACCGCGCCCGACACCGGTTGCGCAGCCGGTCTCACACCGAAACCGTTCACGATCAGCCCGAAGTGACCGGGAGGCCCGATGGCACTCGACCGAGCGACGTCCCGCCGTCGCCGCACCGTGCGACTCCGCGCCGTGCGACGACTCCGCGCCGCGTCGGCCGGGGTGGCGGCCGGCGCCCTCATCACCGGCCTGCTCGCCATGCCCGCCCACGCGGAGCACGGCACCAGTACCGGCACCGGAGCGGCGATCGGGACGGTCGGCCGCACAGTGGGTCAGGCCCGCTTCGTACCCGGCCCCTGCCCGAAGACGGCGGACCCGGTCCCCGCACTCGGAAAGGCCCGCTGCGGAACGCTCACCGTTCCCGAGAACCGCGCCAGGCGCAACAGCCGGACCATCACCCTCGGGGTCGCCGTCCTGCGGGCGGCCACGAGCACACCGAAGCCCGACCCGGTCGTGTGGCTCGCCGGTGGACCAGGCGACGACGCGGTCGGCGAGGCGCAGATGGCGATCGACGGCGGCCTGAACCGCGACCGGGACGTGATCCTCATGTCCCAGCGCGGGACGTACGCGGCCGACCCGGCGCTCACCTGCCCGAACATCGACGAGTTCAACGCCGGCGCTGTCGGCCTCGTCTACGACGCGCCGTCCACCGGGCGCCTGCACGTCAAGGCGACGCGCACCTGCCGCGAGCAACTGGTGAGCCGCGGCGCCGACCTCAGCGCCTACAACGACACCGAGAGCGCCGCCGACTACGCGGACCTGCGCAAGGCACTGGGCATCGGCCAGTGGAACGTGTTCGGCATCTCCTACGGCACCCACCTGGCACTCATCTACATGCGCCAGCACCCCCAGGGAATCCGGTCGGTCGGCATCGACGGCATTCTGCCGCCGTCCAGGGCGGGATCGGCGCTGACCTGGAGCAGCGCCCGGCAGGGCTTCGACGGCCTGTTCAAGGCCTGCGCGCGGCAGCCCGCGTGCAACCGCCGCTATCCGCACCTGTCCGCCACCTTCGACCGCCTCGTCCGCAGACTCGAAGCCCACCCGGTCACGACCACCGTCACGGTCCCCGGCAGACCGGGACCCGTGAAGGTCGTCCTGGACGGCGGCGCACTGGTGAACTGGATGACCTCCGCCACCCACGTGGCACCGGGCGTACCCCGCTCCCTCGACGAACTGGACCACGGCAGACCGCAGCGGATCGCCGAGCAGTGGGCGGGCGGCAAGCTCAGCCCCCAGGCCATCGGCAGGACCGCCCACGGACTCGCCTACGGCGTCTTCTGCAGCGAGTGGGTGCCGTACGAGAGCCGGGCCGAAGCGATCCGCGGCGGGCGGGCGGCGTTCCCGTCGTTCCCCCGCTCGGTACTGGCCCAGGCCCCGCAGCTCACCTTCCTCCGCCCGGACTGCCGCGTCTGGAACGTCCCCGCAGCGCCGCGCTCGATCCGGAAGGTCACGCGCAGCAACATCCCCACCCTCGCCTTGTCGGGCGGCTTCGACTCCCAGACCGGAGCGGCCAACGGGCCGTACGTCGCCCGCACACTGAGCCGCGCCACCGTCGTCACGGTCCCCTACGAGCCCCACGTCGTCTTCGCCACGTCACGGTGCGCCCAGGAGATCACCACCTCCTTCTTCAACAACCCCACCGCCCCGAAAACCGCATGCCTGACCACCCTCAAGCCACCACGCTTCGAGACCGCACCGTGAGGTCGGAAGCGTCTGCCGCCGCCTCCAGCAGGCGCGGCAACGCCGGGACATGTGGTCATATTCGGCGTGGTACGGCTCCGTCCTGCCGGCGGTAGAGGTCGCGCAGCAGGGAAATCTCGGCGCCGTGATGGATCAGCTCCCTGTTGACGTGCAGGACGATGCCCTCCATGGGAAACCGCTCGGGACCCACCGTGGGTGGATTCTCCAGGTCAGCGTCCGAGAGCCCGCGGACCCCCACGTTCCATCTCCCGTATATCTCATCGAGCTGCTTCAGCGCTTCGTCAGCGGTCCCCGCGTAGGCGAATGTCCCGGAGTCGACGTCCTGGCCGCCGAAGTGCCATCCGACCCGGTAGCCCAGGCAGGAGACGATGACGTGGGCCAGCCGCCAGGCAATCGTGGTCACCGGCGCCGGCACCGGGGCAGGGGACGCGAAGTCCATCGTCCATTCCCCCGAACCCACCGGCATCGGTGTGGCCGACGTGCCACGCGGGCGGATGCTCCAGCAGCCGCGCACCGGCTCCCAGAAGTACTCCTCATCGGCAAGACCGTGCAGCCGCGGCCGCAGGTTCTTGTGCCAGTGCCGGTCCAGTTGGTCCGCGAGTCGCTCGCTTCTTGTCATTTCCGCACATTACCTACAGCGGAGACCTGGCTGCGACCTTCGCGGACGTCGTCGCCGGCAGCGGCGCGCATGACCGGCTGGCCGCCGGCGGCGTCGCGAGGCCTCGGCATCGGGCGGCGGCGAGGAGGGCCACAGGCGGGATGAGTCAGGGATGGGTGAGGGGGCTGAAAATCAGCGGGCGTGTGCATGTTCTTAACGTAGTGTGATGTGGTCGCTCTTGACTGTAGTTGGCCGTCGACGGTTGACTTCAGTTCGCTTACGTTCAGCAGCGCAATCCCGGCCCCTGGCCCACTCGATGCGCGAGCGCACCCCTTCCCCTGTGACCTCGGAGAACCCGTGACGTCTGAAGTGGCTCCTGAACTGCTCACTCCGCTTGACCTCGCTTTCTGG
Source organism: Streptosporangium nondiastaticum (assembly GCF_003011965.1). GTDB lineage: Bacteria > Actinomycetota > Actinomycetes > Streptomycetales > Streptomycetaceae > Streptomyces > Streptomyces nondiastaticus. Next base: position 47,076 of record NZ_PXWG01000022.1, on the reverse strand, counting down.
AACATCGAGTCTTCCGGGCATCCCCTGCACATGGGCGGGCTCTTCGTCTTCGACGCCGACACCCCGGACGCCGCCGAGCGGGCCGCCGGGCTGCTCGTGGCCCGCGCCGCCCGCACGCCGGGCCTCAACACCCGTATCCGCCCCGTCCTGTTGCCCCTCGGCTCCGCTGCCCGTCACATAGCTCCTGACTACGATCCGTCGGACCACGTCCATCTCACCGAGCCGGTACGGGACTTCCACGCAGCCGCCGGAGTCCTGATGCAGCAGCCGCTGGAGCGCGGGCGGCCGCCGTGGGCCGCGCACGTGCTGCCCAGCACGGAAGGCACCTCCTTCGCCGTCCTGTTCACCTTTCATCACGCCCACGCGGACGGCATGCGAGCGGCGTCGTACGTCCTGTCGCTCCTGGACCCCGCCGGCATCGGCGCCACACCCGTCCCGGTCGGCGCGCCCCGGCGGCGCGAGGCAGGCTCCGGTCTGCGCCTGCCTGACCCGCGCAAGCTGCCCGGCCTGGTGCGCGATGCCGTCACCGACGCCGGGCGGGCTGTCTCGATCAGCTCCGCGATGGCCCGCGCCGCCTGGGACGTGCGCTCCTCACCTGCCCTGACCTCCCGCGCCACCGGCGCTCGCCGGGCTGACGGCGCGGTCATCAGCCTGCGCGAAGTGAACCGCATCCGCGAGGCCACGGGCGGCACCGTCAACGACATCCTCCTCGCCGTGGTCGCGGGTGGTCTGCGGCGGTGGCTCGACAAACGGGGTGACGGCAGTGACGGCGTACAGCCCCGCGCTCTCGTTCCCGTGTCGCTGCGCGACCCGAACGACGCGAGCGCCTCCGGCAACCGGCTCTCCGGCTACCTCACCCGCCTCCCCGTCGACGAGGCCGAACCCCTCGCCCGCCTGCGCGCGGTGCGCCGGGCCATGGAACGCAACAAGCAGGCAGGCCCCGCCGACGGCCCGGGCGCCGCCGCGCTGCTCGCCGACGCCATCCCGCCCCTCGGCCACCGCTTCGGCGGCGGCCTGATCGCCCGCTCGGGCCGCCTCTTCTACGACCTGCTCATCTCCAGCGTCCCGTTGCGCGGCGCCGACGGCCTGACACTGGCGGGCAGCCCCGTCCGCGAGGCCTACCCCCTCGCCCCGCTCGCCCCCGGGCAGTCCCTGGCCGTGGGCATCACCACGTACGAGGACCGTGTCTGCTACGGCCTGCTCGCCGACGCCGTCGCCGTGCCCGACCTGGACGTGCTCGCCCGGTCGATCACGGAGGAGGCCGCCGAACTGGTCGCAGTCTGCGGGCCCTGAACCCCTCCCGCTCCCGATGCCCGACCGCCTTGGCCCTCGATCGGGGCGGCCGGTTCAGGCGCCGGTACACCGCAAGGCTGAGGACGATGCTCCTGGGCCGGTTCCGGCGAGCGAGGGCCTGTGGCCGGGCGCGTTCCTGCGGGGGAGGGGGGAATGAGCCTGGATGTCCATGGACCGTTCGCCTCGTGGTAGATAGAGGCTTTCCGGTCAGTGAGGCGACAGGGGAGAAGTATGACGTCTGAGGAGCTTGTGGTTGATCACGAGCAGGTGCGTATAGACGGGTTCGAACTGTACGAGGGAACTCCGCTCGACGTGCGCTCAGTGATCGCGGGGATGCAACAGGACGTGAAGGACGGCTTCCGTTTCGAGGAGGTGCCCTGGAGCCGCTTCGGGCACGCCTACGGCTCGGGTCACGACGTACCTGAACTACTGACCCGATTGCGTTCCCAGAACACTGAGATGGTCAGGCAGAGCCTGAACAATCTGTGGGGGAGCGTGGTTCACCAGGGCACAGTCGGCTCCGTGGCCCCGCTGACCGTGCCGTTCCTTCTGCGGATCGCCGCCGACCCGTCGGCACATCACCGTGCGTCCACACTCAGGCTTGCTGCCGCGGCGGCCCGACGAGAGCACTGGGGATACGGCACTCGCGACACCTTCCTCAAAGTGGCCGCACAGGAGTGGCTCTGCGACTGCGGCGGCTACGCCATGAACTGGTCCATTGAAGCGTCACGCAACGCCGTCGCCGCTGACGCCGGCTTGCTTCTCCCACTTCTCCACGACCCGGACCCCGAGGTCCGTGCCTCCGCCTGCTACGCGCTGGCCACGGCCTCAGGTGAGGCCCGCCGCATCACCGAGGCCCTCCATGCCCGCCTGGCCATCGAGCGGATCCCCGGAGTTCGCGCCAGCCTCGTGCTGGCCGCCGCGGAGCTCGCCCGCGAGCACGCCGACCCCCACGCTGCTTCCTGGGCCCGCGCTCTCTGTGCGGATCCGGAACAGCCGGCGGACGTCCGCGTACCTGCCGCCCTCGCCTGGCTCTGCCTCGTGGACGACCCCGTCCCGGACGATCTGCACAGGACGCTCGACGCCTTGGTCACTGACGACCTGGCCGGCGTCCTCGATGACGTTCCGTGGATTGCACATGTCGACGAGAACGGGCTCACACGAACCCTCGATCAGATGCTGAACAATGCGGAACCGGGTGTCCCCTGGGTCGACCCCTGGGACTGATCCCGACGCTGTACCCACCCTCCTGTGGATCAGGAAAAGTCTGCCGTCCGGTGCGTCCGCATGCCTACCTCTCGTAGCCGGCCTGCAGCTTTCCGTCCCCGGCCACGGGGTCGCATGAGGGTGACCCGGTTTGTCCGGCCGGGCGGCGCACATCCGCGACGGGATGGGGCGTGGCATCGGTGTCGACGGGTGCAGACGAGTGCTGGGATCCGCGCCGCCGTGCGGCACACTGCCCACGTGACCACACCACCCGTGACACCAAGCCGCCCCCGTTCCCTCGGCAAGGGCGTCCAGGCCCTCATCCCTTCGGAGATCGGCTCGCCCGCAGACCAGGCGGCCGCCCTGATCGCGGCCGTTCAGGACGTACGGATGCCCGCCGCGCTCGTCCAGGCCGCCGTCTTGATCTTGGAGGCGGCATCCCGGCCTGAACCCATGGACGAGGCCGGCCGGGAGCGAGCGGCCGACCTCGCAATGCTGTTCACCAGAGCCTTGGACCGCGACGTCTGAGTTTCCTTCCGGTGAGTTGCCTTCGGGCGAAGTGAGAGCGGCCGGGTGGTTCACGGCGGCCGCGTGCGCGATGGCCGGAGTTCAGGGCAGTCCGATGGGGGCTGCCTGCAGCGGATGACCGTTGAGTTCCTCGCAGCCGTACTCGTCCCACCAGATTCCGCCTTGCGCGGTGAGATACGGGTGCAGCCCGCGGACGCCTCCGCCCTTGTGGAGGGCTTGCGCGACGGCGTGGAGAAGGCTCGCGAGATCAGGCCAGGAATCGGTGAAGTCGCCGCCACCGCTGTGGCCTGCCCAGCCGAGGCGGCCCGCACCCGGGCCCGGACGCTGATCGATCACCTGTGCTGCACCGTCGGCACTCTCGGCCCAGGGAATCCAGAGCGGGTGCCACCAGGGTTCGTCTTCCCAGGGACGGGGGGCCAGGCCGTCGTTCTCTGCTGCGATGTTCGCGGCGGTCTGCCAATGGTCCACGATGCCGCTCACCGTGAGCGGAGACTGTTCCGGCAGAAACGTCGCCCAAGTGCTCACGCCGTTATGGCACTGCAGGGACTCAGCGAGATGGCCGGGAAGCGGGGTGCCGAGAATCCGCTCCGCCTGCCGGATCTCGTCCGGTGTCGCCGGCGGGTTGAGCAGTGCGAAATCGGCGGCAGCGTGGGCTGCCAGCCAGGCGTCGATCCGGTGCCAGGACTCCGAGAGGGGCCTGATGTGCTGTGCCATGGCGCCATCCTGCCCCCACGCGTGGGGTGGGCTCGCCTCGGGTCAGGGACTGGCGATGAGTTTGCTGAGTTGCAAGGCGCGCCACGGCCTGCGGCCGCCGGCCCGTATCCGGCCGCGTGCGATCGCCTTCCAGACCGGCGTACGCCGGAAGGAGACCAGCAGGAACGCGGTGGGCGCCGCTGTGATCCTGCAGTCGTAGGCGCGCGGCGGAGCGTCGCGGGTCACTGTCACCGTCCCGCCGTCGATGACGACCGCCAGTCGCGGACCACCCTTGACCGCGAGGTCGAAGGCGATGCTGACACCCCGCGCCTTCCTTGTGTCCAGGACCAGCGGCATCATCGTCGGCATCGACTGCCCGAGCACCAGACGCGCCTCGTCGGGGCCGATCGGCCACGGGAATCCGGCTCCGCGCGCGATGTCCAGACCATGGACGAGGCTCTCGCTGAGCATCAGGCCGGTCGCCGCCGCAAGCGTGAGCGTGAACTCCTGCCCGTACCAGGGCGCGGAAACGGGGGTGTCCGGGGCGAGGCCCTCGGTGGCCCGCAAGAACGTCTCGCCCCGCTCGGCGACGAAGTCGCCCAGGCGGGCGCGTTCGCCGCCGCTGAGGAGGCTGATGGACTTGGCATTCACGGCCGTGATCCGCTCGGTGAACGACCCGTCGCCCGGTGGCAGGACCTCGTCCCACTCCACGGACGCGTCGGGGGAGACGGCGGAGCAGTACGCGAGATACACGGCCGCGAGGTGCGCGCCGACATCACCCACCGTCCACGCCGGAACACCAGAGGCCGCGTCCAGGTCGGGGACGTCGCGCAGCAGCCGAACCAGCCGCGGGATCGCGGCGCCTAACGCGGTGCGAGTCCTCTCGTGCTCGGCGACGGGATCGAATCTCCTGACGATCTCCATGCCACCCCCATACTGCGGACGGGCCCGCAGATTACCGTCGCGTGTAACGGTTGCGACAGCGCTCTGCACGGCCCCGAAGCGGTACTACGGCCATGCGCGGATGGACTTGATTCAGGCCGTGTGCAGGCTGCGGTCAGGGCGGAGGCACTGGCCCGGGCAGCGGGCCTGCGCAGGGTTCCGGGCGCCGGAGGTGTCCATCGGGAAAGCTTCATTGGGACCGGTTCTCCCCAGGTGAGAGGGCGAGCTATGAGGTTGTGTGAGCGAGGCGCGGCGGAAGCGGAGCACTCGGTTCGGGCAGTGGCAGCGCCGCCCTTTAGGGTGTTGCGCATGCTGTTTTCTGTACATGCCCTTGCCCATCGGCCATTGACCGTGGGAGCCGTTGCTGAACTTGAGGGTCTGCCGACCGGGCCTTCCTTCTCCGACGACTTCGACGCGATCGATGCCGAAGTGCAGCGGCGCGGGTGGTGCTGGGAGGACAGCCTCGTCTGTGAGTCCTTCCGTACCGCGGAGCAGTATGTGCTGTGCTCCGACAGCGCCAGCCCCTTCGGGGACCCGGACGCACGGGCCTTCCTGGTCTTCGGCGAGCTGTACCCCGTGAACCCGCACGACGAAGGCATGGCCAACGAATCATGGCTGTACGGCCTCATCGACCGCTGGCAGGAGCTGCCCGGCTGGAGTGGCCGCAGGTCATGCACGGACCAGGACTGTGAGGCCGTACTCGCGCAGGCCGCGCAGGCGGTGACGGAACATCTCGGCACGCCGCCTGAGCGAACGGTCGTGTCCGATTCGACCGTGATGACCGGGCCCGCACTGACGCACCGTATCTGGCGCACCCCCACTCACGCCCTGATACTCGGGCCGGCATCCGACAACGGCCCGTACGGTTACCTCACTCACTTGCAGCTGTCCTGCACCCCTCTCGACTGCGGCCCCGACCTGCCCTCCGCTGACGACGAGGACGGCCTGGCCGACTGGATCAACACGCATATTGACTGGTGACGCCTTCAGCCGGGGCACAGCCTCGCTCCTGGGGCGTTAACGCGGCCGAGACGTACGAGATGGCAAACAAGCCCGCCAGAGCTTGCTGCCTGCATGTCCAGCATGTGCCCTCTGCACGCAAGGCTCAAGATAAGAACAACCTCTGAGCTCGTTTTTAAGGCCGGACCGAGCTGGTGGCAACATATGGCAGCGGGACGCCAACCACCCCGATTAAATCCGATGGAACCGACAGCCTTCCGGCGACAAGACTGCATTGGTGAACACCCTGCCACCACCGTTCGACCCACTCCTCCTGCCGGTCCGGGACCCGCGCGCTCGCGACCTCGTTCTCGACTTTGCGGACATGCACGCCCTGGTTGCCGACCTGGTGCTGCCCGGCGACGCGTCGATGTACGTCATGAGCGCAATGGAAACCTCCCGCGAGCTTATCCGGCACTCCTACTACCGGTACGAGTTCGCCACCGTCGCCGTCACACATTCCCTGATCGCCCTGGAGCACGTTCTCGCCGAGCGTCTGGCCACGAAGGAACCGTTCCACGTCCTCATCGAGCGGGCTACCGACTCAGGGCTCTTCACGGCCGGACTCGCCGCCGAACTCGACCGCAGCCGACTGCTGCGCGACAAGCTCATGCAGGGCTCCGAGTCAAGTGCCGCCCTCCACCCGCTCCGGGCCGTGCAAATGGTGCGTGCCGTCTTCGATGCCGTCTCCCTGCTCCTTCGCCCACCGTCCACGGCAGAGGCGACAGCCGCCGACGCGGGCGGAGCACAGCCCGACGGCGGCCTCGCGCGGCTGTGGGAGGACCACCTGCACGCACTGTTCCCCGACGGATTCCGCGGCGTGGACTTCGACGGCATAGACCTGGTCCTCCTGGACGCCGACGTCGCCGGCCTCGTGCAGAGGGAGCTGAAGGGCGGGCTCGACGACAGCGGGGTCGCCTGCCTGTGGGGCTGCATCGCTGACCTCGACAAGGTCGTTCCTCTGATCAACGAGGAGTACTGCGCCTCCTACTTCACGAGGCTTCGGACGATGGCCCAGGTCGCAGCAGCGCCCCACACACCCACCGCGACCTGACCACCGGGCCGCCCTGTTTTCGAGGCGAGGGGCCTGCCCGGGCCGGGCATGGCAAGGGAACACGGAGGTTCCGAAACCCTCGCCGGACGCGGGCCGGGGAGAGTTTCTTCGGTTCCGCCGGTCGCTCCACGGCCGGCGGCGGGTATCGCACGGATCGACGGCCCGGCGCTGAGCCGGCAGGGCTTCCCCGTCCGCACCCGTGGCCCCCGCTCACCCGAATTCGACGAGGAGGGCGCGCGTCTGGTCGGCGTCCGCCTGTGCCTGCCGCTGCTCGAACAGTCCGAGCGCGGCTTCCAGGCAGGTGCGGGCCCTGGCAAGCTGGCCGAGGTGGGCCAGGCCGCGGGCGAGAGCCCGCAGCAGGCTCGCCTCGAGCATGCCGCTCGTCGTGCGGGCCACGGGCAGGAAGGTCTCGGCGACATCCGCCGCCAGGCGGTGCCGGCCCGCCTGGACGTGGAGGTCGGCGATCAGGGCGCCGGTGGCTGCCTGGAAAGCCGGCACGTTCAGGGACCGGAACAGCTCCAGGGCCTCCTGGGCGTGGTGCAGCGCCCCGCTCACGTCGTCGCACAGCCGCAGCACGCGGGCCAGGTAGTACAGGCCGATCGCCTTGGACACCGACGGCTCTCGCCCCACCAGGCGCGCGCCCTGCTCGGCGGCGGTGCGGGCCTCGGCGAGTCGTTCCTGCCGGGCGTAGTTGAACGCCAGTTCGCCCAGGGCGGTGCCTTCGGCGGTCCCGGCCCGAGCGGAGCGGAAGAGCCGTACGGCCGCCTCGCCGTGCTCGACCGCCTCGTCGGTCCGGCCGCCGACGCGCGCACCGGCGCACAGGGTGAGGTGGGCCCAGCCGCGCAGCCGCGCGTCGCCCGAGTCACCTGCCTCGCCCGAGTCACCTGCCTCGCCCGAGTCACCTGCATTGCCCGAGCCGCCTGAGCCGCCCGCCGTGTCGCCGCACAGCGCGATCGAGCGCCGCAGCTCGGACTCCGCTTCCGCAAAGGCGTTCGTGTGCCACAAGGCGTTGCCGCACACGTAGCGGGCGAGGGCTTCGGACGTCCGGTCGCCGCGCGCCGCCGCCACCGCGGCGACGCGCCCGGCCTGGGCGATCACGCCGGTCTGGTGGGACGTGCCGGGCAGCACGTTGTTGAGCTTGTCCACGAGGTCGGTTGCCTGCGCCAGCGGCAGGGACTCGTCCGCACAGGCGCGGTCGATCAGAGCTTGCTGTACGGGTATCTCCTCGTGCATCCAGTCGGTCGCCGCCTGCGCGCTGCCGAAGCGGAGACCGGCCGCGGTCACCGGCACGTCGATGAGCCGGCGCTCCGTGGGGTCCACGGAGTGCGAGGCCGCATCCGCGGCACGTGCGGTGGCCAGGCAGAAGTCCAGCAGCCGGGCGAAGGCCCTGGACGTCGCGGCGGGGGAGCCGTCACGGGTGTTCCGGGCCCGTGCGAAGACCCGTACCAGGTCGTGGAAGTGGTAGCGGCCCATCCGCCGGGACTCCACGAGATTGAGGTCGACCAGGGACTCCAGGAGGTCCTCGGTGGTCCTCGGGTCCCGGCCGAGGAGTGCGGCAGCGCAGTGCAGGCCGAGGTCCGGGGCTTCCACGGCCGACAGCAGCCGGAAGGCGCGGCCCTGTTCGGGGGACAGCTTGGAGTACGAGAGCTCGAAGGTGGCTTCCACGGCGAGCTCGCCGGTGGACAGCTCGTTCAGCCTCCGGTGCTCGTCGCCGAGCCGGCGAACCATGGCGGAGAGCGCCGTGCCCGGCTCCGCGGCCAGGCGCGAGGCGATGACCCGGATGGCCAGCGGAAGACGGCTGCACGCGGTCACGATGTCCGCAGCCGCCTCGGGCTCGGCCGCGCAGCGGCGTTCGCCCACGATCCGGCCCAGGAGCTCCAGGGCCTCCCCGGGCCGCATCACGTCGAGCCGCAGGTGCTGTGCCCCGGCCAGGCCGGTCAGCCGGGCGCGGCTGGTCACCAGGACGGCACTGCGTCCCGATCCGGGCACCAGCGGCTGCACCTGATCGTCGTCGGCGGCGTTGTCGAGCAGCACCAGGACCTGGCGTTCCGCCATCAGCGAGCGGTAGAGGGCGATGCGCTCGTCGACGTCGTCGGGGATCCCGCCGTCGGCCACGCCCAGGATGCGCAGGAACGACACCAGGACCGTCTGCGCGGCCAGGGGCTCACGGTCGGCACCGCGCAGATCCGCGTACAGATGACCGTCCGGGAAGCGCTCGGCGACCTGTCGCGCCGCGTGGACGGCGAGGGCGGTCTTGCCCACGCCCGGAACACCGTTGACGGCCGAGACCACGATGGCCCGGGTGCCGGGATGGGTGAGCATGCCGGTGAGGGCGCTGACCGCCTCGCCCCGCCCGGTGAAGTCGTCGATTCCCGGCGGCAGCCGATGGGCTCCCGGGACGCCGTCCGCGTCGAGGGCCGGCCGGGCCGGCCTCCCGTTCCCGCTCACGGGTTCCGCGCGCAGGATCCGCTGGTGCAGCTCCCGCAGGGCGGCGGAGGGCCTGCGCCCGGACTGCGGGAGGTGGGCCAGCCGGTCCTCCAGGAACCGCCGGGTGTCCTCGTACACGCTCAGCGCCTCGGCCTGCCGGCCCGCCTGGTAGAGCGCCAGCATCTGGACGCCGCGCAGCCGCTGACTGGCCGGGTACTCGATGACCAGGTCGCCGGCCTCGGCGTGCAGGTCCGGCCGGTCGCCAATCTCGGCGTCGAGCTCCAGGCGGGCCTCCAGCAGCGACTGCCGTACGGCGCCGAGACGCTCCCGCTCCGCCCGGGCGTGCGGGCCGTGCAGCCCGGCCAGCGGCTCGGCCGACCACAGTGCGAGCGCGCGCGACAGGACGTCCCTGGCCTGCTCTGCCGTGCCTCCGGCGGCCCGGAGGCGTTCGGCTTCCGCCTCCGCATGCTCGAACTCCCAGGTGTCCACGGCGCCGGCGGGCACCCGCAGCGCGTAGCCGTCGCCGACGGTCACGAGCAGCGGCGTCCCGGCGGTGTGTCCCAGCGCCTGGCGCAACCGGTAGACGTGGGTACGGACGGAGTGGTCCGGTCTGGACGGCCGGTCCGCCTCGTCCCAGACCCCCTCGGCGATCAGGGGCAGCGACACCGTCCGCCGCGCGGCGCCCAGCAGGACGGCGAGCACCTCGCGCTGCTGTCGCCTGCCCGGACGGAGCTCCACGCCGTCGCGCCAGGCCCGGACCGGTCCCAGCAGGGAGAAGCGGAATGCCGGTGCCACTGCCTCGGACGGCAGGCTCCCCACGTGGGAATCCCCGTGCGTCTCCATGGCTTGCTTCCTTCCCGCAGACGAAGTTTCATAGGAAGTACGTATGTGATGGGATATCTGTTGTCCGGAACACCGCGATGACGACGACGGTATGGCTGGCTTGGGGCGAGAAGTGACGGTTCGATTCCAGACGCTGGGACCGCTGCGCCTGAGACAGGACGGCACCGAGGTTCCCGCGGGGCGGCCCCAGCAACAGGCCGTCCTCGCGGCGCTGCTGGCGGCCAGGGGCAGGCCCCTGACGACTACTCAGCTCCTGCACGCCGTATGGGGAGAGGATGACGAGCACTGGCCGTCCCATCCGAAGCGCGCCCTGGCCACACACATCTACCGCATCCGTCAACTACCGGGATTCTCAAAGGACGTCATGCCGGGCGCCACGCCGGACTTCACGCCGGACCTCTCATCGGGCTTCTCGCCGGGCGGCGCCTGTGCGGCCCTGCTGCAGGCCGGTGAGGGGTACCGGCTGTCGGTCGAGGCCGGGGCCGTCGACATGCACCGCTTCGACGACGCCGTGCAGGCCGCTGCGGCGGCCCGCAGGAAGGGCGACCCGGACGGCGCCCACGCACTCCTGACCCAGGGGCTGGCCCTGTGGCACGGGACCGCCCTGGACGGGGTGCCCGGCCCGCTCGCCGAGCGGATCCGGCAACGACTGGCGGCCAGCCGCGCGGCGGCCCTGGAAGCACGGCTGTCCATCGACATGGCCAGCGGCCGGCACGCAGAGGTGCTGCCGGAGATCGCCGTTCTCGCGGAGGACCCCGACGCCTCCGGGCAGGTGCTGGCGCTGCTCGTCCTCGCTCTCTTCCGCAGCGGTCGGCGTGACGAGGCGTGCGCCGTCTACGACCGGGCCCGGGACCGGGCCGAGGAACTCGGCCTCGACCCCGCCCCCGAACTGGAGCGGTCGCGCCGGGAGATCCTCGGCAGCCCCGCCGTGCCGGCCCGGTCCGGACCCCGCGGCCCGGTCCGCCCGTGCCACCTGCCGCCCGACATCGGTGACTTCACCGGACGGACCACCGAAACCGCCCTTCTCCTGGAAGCCCTGACTCCCGACGGCACCGCCGTCCGGCGGCCGGTGGTCGTCCACGGAGCCGCCGGAACCGGGAAGACCACCCTCGCTGTCCACGTCGCCCACCAACTGCGCGACCTCTATCCCGACGGTCAGCTCTACGCCGCTCTGACCGGTTCTGACGCGTTGCCGGGCCTCCCCGGCCGGGTCCTCGCCGCCTTCATCCGGGCACTCGGCGAGGACGTGCCCGGCGACGAGGCAGCCGTGACCGCGGCCTACCAGGCGGCGCTCGACGGACGCCGGGTCATGGTCGTGCTCGACGACGTACGGGACCTCGACGCCGTCCGCCCACTGATCCCCCGGCAACCGGGATGCGCAGCCGTGGTCACCGGCCGGGCACTCACCGGACTCCTGCCCGACGTCCAGTGGCTCGCCCTGGGCGCTTTCTCTCCGGAGGACGCACTCGGCCTGCTCGTCCGCACCCTTGGAGCCTCACGTGTCGAGGCCGAACCGGACGCCGCACGAGCCCTGGCCGAGGCGTGCCGGCGCCACCCGGCGCTGCTGCGCGCGACGGCGGCACGGCTCGCCGCCCGGCCGCACTGGTCCGTGGCGAGCATGGTCGACCGAGTGACCGAGTGACCGAGTGACTGGGCGGATGACCGGGTGACGGATAGTCGGCCGCGTGGGCTCGGCCGCGTGGGCTTGAGCGAGGACGTCACGCTCTCCAGAGCACGTCACAGGGCAGGGGCGCGCTGTACGGGGCCGTGCTGTGGCACCACCGCCCGTTGTCACCGTAGATGCTCAGGGAACCGGTGGAGTCGAGAAAGAGCTTCACGGGGTAGGAACGTGAGCCCCGCTGGGTCCCACTGGCCCAGCAGGCGCGCCCGTTCTGCGAGTAGACCACGAGGTTTCCGTCGGACTGCATCACGGCCTTGGAGCCGCAGCCGACCGTGTTGCTGGCCCAGCGGGCGCTGTCGTTGACATAGACGACCAAGTTGCCGTCCTTCTGCATGATGAGCCTGGCGGGGCCGTTGTCCAGGTGCCAGTCCGCGTAGAGGGGCTCGTCGTCCCAGATGGCCGTGTGCTCGGGGTTGATGGCTGCGTGTGCCGTGCCGCCGGTGAACAGCAGGCCGGCCGTGGCGACCACTGCGGACGCCGCGAGAGCGGTGAGGCGACGAGCTGCCGAGGGACGCTGGGTGCGGGTGCTCGTGGGTGTCATGCTGGCCATAGCGGTCATGACAGTCCTTTCTCTACGGAACGGAGACGAGGGGGACGACGCTGTGAACGTCTCGTCTCCCACGAGCCTCTCCTCCACCAGTGAGAAGGGATTCAACAAACGATAAACAGCGGCGTGGGGGAGGCCGGGAGAAACCCCGCGGTCATCGCCTCCTCGGCGTGAAGCGGACCGAGGCGGTTGTTGAGCCGATGGACGAAGCGAAACAGCAGGTGAGCGGCACCGGGGGACGACAGCCGATGGCGGCCGGCCCCGTCACGGGACTGCGCACCCGGCCCTGGCATCGGGCAGGGCGCGGACGCCGAGCGCGAGCACGCGAGGAACGACGCCGGCGCCCGCGCACCCTCCATCAACGCCTGACACGGACGGCGCTGTGCGCGCCCCGGCCAGCCACCATCACCGCAGGGCGTCCAAAGCTAGGCGTTCCAGACCCCCGTGGGCGCCGTCGCCCGCACGTACTCCTCGAAGGAGCGCGGGGCCCGGCCGAGTGCCTCCTGTACGCCCGTGCTGACGTAGTCGTCTTCGCCGCGGCGGATGCCGTCCAGGAACGCGGCGATGGCCTCGGCGTCCGCGGCGGCATGACCGGACGCGACCTGGGCGGCAGCGTACGCGGCCGGGTCCTGGTGGCGGTGGCGCAGTTCGCGGCCGACGGCGGTTCCGATCAGGGTGAGGGCCTCGGCGAAGGAGAGGGCGCGAGGGCCGGACAGTTCGTAGGTGCGGCCCGCGTGGCGGGCGTCGGTGAGGGCGGCCGCCGCCACGTCGGCGATGTCCTCCACGTCGACGAACGGTTCGCGGCCGTCCCCGGCGGGGGTGGCGAGCTCACCGGCCAGGACGGCCGGGAGGAAGAAGTCCGGCGCGGAGAAGTCCTGCGAGAACCAGCAGGGCCGCAGCATCGTCCACTCCAGGCCCGATTCGCGGACCGCCGCCTCCGTCTCCGGTACGCCACCCTCGGCGTCGAGGCCGCGTACCGACAGCTGGACGATCCGCCGGACCCCGGCAGCCTTGGCCCGGTCCACCAGCTCGGCGCGTTCGGGCAGGCCGAGGGTTTCGGTCGGGACGAAGTAGACCGCCTCGGCGCCGGCCAGGGCCGGGTCCCAGGTGGAGCGGTCGGTCCAGTCGAAGCGGATTCCGGCCGAGCGGGTTCCGGCCGAGCGGGAGGCGGAACGGACGGTGTGGCCGAGGGACGTGAGACGGGGAACGACGCGGCTGCCGGTCTTGCCGGTGGCGCCGAGGACGAGGATCTGTGTCATGTCCGTCAGTCAACAGGGGCCCGGCGGGACGATCCATGGCCGAGACGGCCGGATCCATGTGTGATCGTTCCAGTCATGGATCTTCTTGATGACTATCTCGCCGGGGTCAGGGCGCGCGGTGCGGTGTTCTGCAACACGGTGAGCGTGCCGCCCTGGGGGATGCGGTTCACCGATCCGGCGCCGCTGACGCTCAACGCGATGCTGCGCGGCGACGCGTGGCTGCTGCCTTCCGGGCGCGAACCGGTAGAACTCCCGGCGGGCGCCGTCGCGCTTGTACGGACGAGCACGGCCTACACGGTCGCGGACCGGACGGACAGCGCGGTGCGCGTGCTCGTGGACGGTGACGACCGGTGCACGCTCGTCGGCGATCCGGAGGCATCGGGCCGCAATTGGCGGGTGACCGGCCGCACTGTCGGGGACGCGGCGGGCGGCGCCACGGATCTGCTGGTCACCGCCGGGTACCGGGTCGGCGGCGACCTGTGCCGGCCGCTGCTCGACGCATTGCCGCCGGTCGCGGTCGTGCGCCCGGATCCCGGTCTGTCCGCGCTCCTCGACTTGATCGCCGCCGAGGTCGAGCACGACGAGCCCGGGCAGCAGGTCGTCCTGGACCGCTTCCTGGACCTGCTGCTAGTCCGGGCCCTGCGGACCTGGTTCGCACACCCGGGCACCACCCCGCCACCCGGCTACCGGGCCCTCGCGGACCCGGACATCGGGCACGTACTGCGCCGGCTGCACGAGGAACCGGCCCGGCCGTGGACGGTCGCCTCGCTCGCCAACGAGGCCGGCATGTCCCGTACCGCGTTCGCACGCCGCTTCTCGGCACTGGTCGGGAGGCCGCCGCTGGCGTACCTCACCGACTGGCGGATGGCCCTGGCCGCCGACCGGCTCCGGGAGCCGGGAATGACGGTCGCGGAAGTGGGCAGGGAAGTCGGGTACGCCGACGGGTTCGCGTTCAGCGCGGCCTTCAAGAGGGTGCGGGGCCTGACGCCGTCGGCTCATCGGGACACCGCGGGGTAGCCCTGCCCGGAGGCCGGGTGGTCCACAGGACCCGGTCGACAGGGCCGGGTGGCCGGCAGGCCCGTCCCGGGCGGCCGCGGAGCCAGCCGCGCGCCCGCGGCGCCGGGCTGTCACCGGTTGGTCATGAGCATGTCTTAGAACTGTCCCGGGCCCCTTTTCAAGATCATCCGCTGATAGGTTCGCGTCTCGCCGGGTCCAAGATCATCGGTCCCGGCTCGACCAATGCTGAGGAGCAACAAGTGAGTTCTGTCATTCGGGGGAAGAGCGCGGGCCGTCGTGCTGGTGCCGTGGCGGGCCTGCTGATCGCGGCCACGCTCGGCGGCGCGGCTCTGGCGGCGCCGGCGTACGCCGACGACGTCTACGGCCACTGCACGGGCGAGGGCGTGCGCATCCGCGCCGCCGCGAGCACGTCCAGCTCGGTCGTCGGCCTGTGCTACAGCGACCACCGCCTGGCGCACCGTGACGTCTCCGGCGACGGCCAGTGGGACAAGGTCTACGACGTGAACACCGGCGTGTCCGGCTGGATCTCGCACGGTTACTGGAGCTGGTAAACAGCGGCCGGGGGCCGCGGGCCGGATTCTGCCCGCGGCCCCCGGGTCTTCTGCCCTGCGGGCCGGCCTCCGGGGGGAGCGCTCCGAGAGGTCAGGGCATGATCAGAAGGCGCGTGTGCGGTACGAGCTTCCGGTTGACGCTGGTGCTCTGCACGAAGATGGTGAAGTCGTCGTTGTGGTCGGGCTTGACGCGGGCTTCCGCGTCCGGCAGCCCGAGCAGGGCCCGAGCCTGAGGACCTGTGTACACGCGGTCCGTCTTCTTCTCCAGCACTGCGATCTGCTTGCGCGCCTGGATCTTCTCCGTCTTGCTCAGCTGATAGAACGCGCAGCCGGTACGGTAGGTGTGCCCGGATTCGGTGACCCAGTCCCGGATCGCGGTTTCACGAGTCACGGGAACCAGCTGGTATTCCGACGGGTTCACCGGGGTGAGACCGGCTGCCTTGATGGTGTCCTTGTTGACCGCTTCCGCACCCGTGGAAAATACCGCCCGCGATCCACGGATGCCTTGGGTGCGGCCCACCATGAATTTCTCCGTGGCCTGCTGAATGACCTGCCCGGCCTCTTCCAGGCCTTGTGTGCTCGTAGCGTCCCAGACGGCGATGTTCTCCTTCGGGAATCCGTACTGCATGGCCTCCCGCTTGCCCATCTGATCCGGCACAAGGACGGCCAGCGTCCAGTTGTCCTCCTGCGTGGCGATCATCTCGGCCACGGCCTTGACCAGTGCCTGCTGATCCCTGGCAGGGGCATCCGGGCAGTGATGACTTGCGTTCTCCTGCCCGTCGGTGAGCACGAACGTCAGGAAGCTGTGGTCACCGTACAGTTGAGCCGTCTGCGCCAGCTCCCGCTGCGACTTCAGCGTGGCCGCCAGCAGAGCCGTCATTCCCCCCACCCGGTACAGCTGCTTCAAAGACGGCATCCGCAGCACGTCCTTGTCGTAAATGACGCACTCCACCTTGTCCGCGAAGACGTACACCGTCACCCGGGTCTCCTGGTCCAGCTCCTCCGAACGGCGGGCCAGGTAGGCAATCTGCTGGTCGGCGACTTCGATGACCTTCCGGCTCAGGTGCGACATGGACGAACTGGCATCCAGCACAAGAGCAACGTGATTGATGTAGTTCTGGTTTCCGGACAAGGCCGTTCCCCCTCTTTCCGACTAGGTGCTCTCACCTTCTCACCCACCACTGACAATCGGCCCCGGCTCCCGGGCCGGCCGAAGAGCCCACCAGGCGGCACAGCCGAGACGTCTCCCGGGCCGGCGATGCGGACCGCTGTGCCCCACCAGCGACGCCCGCGTCCGGGCGGCCTCGGCGATGGTCTCGGGTTGCTGAGGGGCCAGCAGCCCTGGAACTCGGCGGGCATCTGGCCGGCGCTGGGGATGCCGGTGCTGCGTGGTCGTTGTGGTCTGTCTCGTGCTCGTGTGGGGATGGACCCTCGATCGTGGCGTGTCTGGAGCAGCGGCTCGATTGCTCCCCGCGTGTGTGGGGCCCTGGATATCCGGCCGGTGAGGTGCTTCTGACTGGACATCACCGCCCCGCGCACCTTCGGCTGCGCACGGCATGGCAGGGCACCTGCCGGCCCGAGCTCCGGGTGCCAGCCGACGCCCGCGTGCCGCAGTAGGCCCCGGCCGCCCTCTACGAAGGAGGGTGGCCGGGGCCTGTTTTGATTCCGGGAGCGACTCTGGTGTGCAGTTCCCGCTGGCCAGGCTGTGATCACATCGCGAGGCCGTGTCACCCCGGGAGTGCTCGGTCACTCACACGGGTTTGAGGAGCTGCACTCGTGCATGTGTCATGCCGCGGGCTTCTGCAGCCAGTCTGCTTCGGTGGTCCAGAACATGTGGCGCGCACCGAGGTAGTCGTGGGCGAAGTCCGTGAACCGTTCGCGAGTGTACGGCTTGCCGGTCTTGGGGTCCTTGGCGTTGATGTCGGGTTCCTGGACGGCCATCGCGACGAGAGGGAGGGCGTCCTTGTATGCGTGGAGGAACTTGTAGGAGTTCTCCATCTGGTACTCCCGGTCCGGCAGGGTGTCCGGCCCCCCGATGCCGATCTTCTTGTCCCTGGCGAGGTCGAACATCTCCTTCATGCGCTTGTGGTCGTCGTCATCCGGCAGGAAGTTGATGTACTGGATGAACTGCGTCTTGGTGAAGACCTTCTTGCCGTATCGCATGTTGTCGATCTCGGCATCGATGTAGGACTTCGAGGTGTACTTGGTCTGATCCTTCTTGGTGTCCACGTCTACTGCGGTCTCCGGAAGGTTCACGCCGGCGAGCTTGCCGTCGAACTTCTCCGCCATCGCCTTCAGCATGGCCTGGAAGTCCGCCCGCACATCCTTGTTCCACTGCGCGGCCATAGCCCCATGGGTGGTGGGATTGTCAGGGTTCTCATCGACCGTCGGCGCGACCCCGCCCTCGTCCTTCACGTACTGGGGCACATTGGCGTCCTTCATGGCCACATCGAAGAACCGGTCCTGAACCTGGACGAACAGCTTCTTGTGGCGGTCCTGGAGATACTTCAGGGCGGCGTCCAACCGCGACCACTTGTACTCCCCCTTCTTCCCCTCAAGGGCCTTCCAGGGCACCACCACCTGCACGCCGCCGATGTCCGAACGGTCAATCATGGCCTTGACCTTCGGGTTCTCGCCGGACGTGGCATCCTCGAAATCGCCGAGCGACATGTACAGATTGTCCGTCACCTTGCCGTGGGACACGGCGGCGGCCTTGGCGGAGGCGGGAGTCGCGCCGGTGACCCCGGCGCCGGCCGTCAGGGCGACGGCGGTGAGGACAACAGATCCGACTGCACCACGTTGCGTCATCATGAACGAGACGCTAAGGGAACGTTCTTAGCGAAATATAAGAGCGTCCATCGATGGGTGTGGAACCTTCGGCTTCAGGCTGGCCAGGTCCAGTGGGCGGTCCCACCGCCCACCCAGGGCTTCGGCGTAGTCGCAGAGTGTCTGGTTCGTGGTGGTCTGCCGGGTCAGCGGGGGCCTGGGAAGGTGACAGGTACGGGCTCCCAAGATCATGGAGTGCTCTGCGCCCCGTGGCCGTCGACTGCCAGTGCACGTAGTTGGCTGTCGGTGGTGGTGCGCCGGTCGGCCCCTGAGGTTGTAGCGCTGAGTCAGCAGATCTGCGACATCACCATTGCCTTACGAGGGTGATGTCGCTCAACTGCCAGCGTTCCTCGTGCGGAGCCTGCTGCACTCATCACGAGACGACAGGCTCTTCACAGGACGGAACCCATGGCCTCAACGAACACTGCGACCACGCATCACACTGGCGGAGCAGATCTACCGACCCGATCTCCATTGATTGGGTGGCTGGCCGTGGTTTCGGTGATGCTGGGAATCTTCTCGATCGTCACAACTGAGATCCTGCCGATCGGTCTGCTCACCGAGATCGGCTCCAGCTTCGCCCTCTCTGACGGTATGGCTGGGCTCATGATGACCATGCCCGGGTTCCTTGCGGCCATCTCCGCACCGGTGGTCACCGTGGCGACGGCACGTGTCGACCGTCGGCTGATGCTGTGCGTGTTCATGCTCCTGCTGGCCGTGGCAAACTTCCTGGCCGCCGCGGCACCCGGCTACTGGCTTGTCTTGGTCTCCCGTGCCGTCGTCGGTGTTGTCATCGGTGGCTTCTGGTCGATCGGCGCCGGATTGGCCGAGCGTCTGGTGCCGGCCAAGGCGGTCGGCCGCGCCACGGCACTGATCTTCTCTGCGGTACCGCTCGGTTCCGTGCTCGGTGTACCGGCTGGCACGTTTATCGGAGACCTGGCCGGCTGGCGCACCGCTTTTGTCGTGATGGGTGCTCTCACGGGTGGTGTGCTGATCATGCTCGTGCTGGTTGTACCGCCACTGCCGCCCATTCAGACGACTCGCCTGAATGTGCTGCGTGGCATGCTCAAGAGCGTCAACACGCGTTTCGCGTTGTTGCTGACCTTCCTCATCGTGCTGGCACACTTCGGGACCTACACCTACGTCACGCCGTTCCTGGAGCGGGTCACCGGTGCCGACTCGCAACTGATCACCGTCTTCCTGCTGGTCTACGGTGTCGCAGGAATCGTCGGCAACTTCCTGGGCGGGGCGGTGGTCGCACGCTATCCCCGAGTCACCTTCAGTCTCGCGGCTGCCATGATCGCGGCTGCCACCCTGCTGCTGCCGATCCTGGGACGCTGGCAGGCCGGCGTCGTGGCGCTTCTCATTATCTGGGGTACTGCCTACGGTGCCGTTCCGGTCTCTTCCCAGACGTGGTTCGCCAAGGCGACGCCAGATGCACCCGAGGCAGCATCAGTGCTCTTCACTTCCTCCTTCCAGGCGACCTTCTCACTTGGCGCGCTGATCGGTGGCGTCATTGTCGACCGGACCTCCCCATCTACAGTCATGACCCTCGGCGGGCTCACCGCCACGCTCATGGTGCTGGCCGCTTGGGCTCACTTCGCTCGCCGCCTCACCTGGCTGAGCAACACCTGAACTCCATAGGCTCCAGGTCCGCCCGCTTGTGAGCCCCTCGAACCCGCGAGTTCCACAGCCCCAAGTCGCGTTCCTGCCCGGCTATCCGGCCCAGGGCTTCGGCAGAGTTGCTCGATGTCTGGTTCGCGATAGTCACGTCGCGGATGTGGTGGAGTGAGTCGATCTTCCAGTGGCCGCGGATGAGCACCGCGAGCCGGGCCGGGGTGGCCTGCTCCGCGGTCAGGTCTGTGATGGCGTAGACGGTCTTGATGCTGACCTTGCCGGTCTTCCGGTCGATTCGGCGACGCTTGAGGTGCATGGCCTGACGCGCCCCGGGGAAGAGCAGGTTGTTCACGGTACACACCTTGATCCGACGGATCTCGCCGCGTCCGTGGCCGGTGCCACGAGTGCGGCCCTGCAGCGGGATCCGCTTCCAGGGAAGGGACTTCAGCTGCTTGCGGAGCTGCTTCTGGTTCCCCTTGACGATCACGGTGTAGTGCGCGCCCCGGCCGAGCAGGTACTCGGCGTGCTTGCGCTGGGTGTGCATCGCATCGCTGGTCACGACGGTGTCTGCCAGGTCGGCGACAGTCTTCAGCAGGGGCTGGAAGCAGGTGATTTCGTTGGTCTTTTCGCCCACGTCAAGCTGTGCCAGGACGAGGCCGTTGATGTGATCGCAGGCGGCAAGCGAATGGATTTTACGCCCGGTCGCTTTGGCGGCGCCGCGCAGGCTCTTGCCGCCGACTGCCGGCGCACGTAGTCGGCCGTCGGTGCTTATGCGCCGGTCGGCCGGCCAGCGGCCCACCGCCTGGTCCAGTGCGTCACCATCGATGCGGCCCAGCAGACACCGCACCGTTGTTTCCGCAGGCAAAGACCGTTTCAGGAACAGCGGATCGGGCCGTACGCCGAGGCGTTCCAGGACCGAGGAGGGGGTGTCGGCGATCCACTCGCCGACCGCGAGCACAGAGCTCGCTCCGGCCAGTACCGCGCACGCGGTCAGCGCAAGCACAACCACCAGAGCGTGCCGCACGCCTCGCGGGTCTCGTGGATCGGGCACCTCGACCAACCGCTCCAGCAGGCCCGGGATCTCCCCGGCCACAGCCTCGGGGTGCCCGCGGAGTTGGGCAAGGGCAGGTGGAATCGGCGATAGCTCGTCAGCAGGCACGGTCTTCCAACTCGGATCACGGGGCGTAGAGAACTCCACGATCTTGGGAGCCCGTACCTGTCACCTTCCCAGGCCCCCGCTGAGCCGGCAGACCATCACGAACCAGACACTCTGCGACTACGCCGAAGCCCTGACCGCCCACCGGAACCCACGGCGCCGACCCCGGTAACCTGATCCGTCGCTAAATCACCTGGCGGAACGAGCATGCCGGGACGAGCGCCTACGCAAGGTCGGGACCAGGGCGAACGTCACCTATTGCGGTAGAGCGTCCGCCAGGTGCCGCAGCCGTGTTCCGGCGGAACAATGCGGTCCACAGGAACGTCACGCCGAAGAGGGCTGACTCGGGCGGCTCCTCCCGCATGCGACGCAGTTCGATCTCCGTGAGGTCGGAGAAGATCCAGCGCAGCGATTCGGGTGTGTAGGCGAGGCCGCCTTGCAACGTGCGTTCACGGTAGAGGTCTGCGTCGGGGAGCTCGGACCCCGCTCCCTTCTCGCCGGCGGCGAAGCAGGTGAGCGCGAGATGGCCCCCGGGGGTCAGAAGGCGGTCGAGGAGGTCCAGATAACTGACACGGCGGTGCGGCGGCAGATGGTGCAAGCAACCTGAGTCGACGACCAGATCGTACGGACCGCTCAGATCAGTGGTAGGGAGAGCGAAAGCGTCACCGCAAAAGAAGTGGACGTCGACTCCAGCCTCGCGAGCCCGGTCCTCGGCCCAGGCGATGGCAACGGGGGAGAGGTCGACGGCGTCCACCTCGAAGCCGTGCGATGCGAGGTACAGGGCATTGCGGCCCGGCCCGCACCCCAAGTCCAGGGCTCGGCCGGGGGCGATCAGGCCCTGGTCGAGGTAGGCGGCCAGGTTCTCGTCCGGCTTTGCCGCGAAGAACGGGACCTGCCGTGACCGGTCGGCGTAGAAACGGTCCCAGAAGTCCTTGCCGTCGCCGGTCGCCAAGCGGCCGGCTTCGGATTCAGACGCGAAGAGCCCGTCCAAGAGCTTGAGAACGTCCTCGACGGTGCGTACGGTCCGGTCCATCCGGCCCCCCTTCAACCGAGATGGATCGTAGGAGCGAGCGGGGCGAAAGACCAGGTCAGATGGCATATCTCAACGAGCTGAGCGGGCTGCTGCGGGCCCTGGCGGCGACAGGGAGGAACCCACTCCGGCTCCCTGCCCAGCCTCCGCCCCAGTGCCCCTCAGGAGCCAGGAACGGGGCTTCCTCGGGCGCGCCCGGCAGGCTATTTCGACGAGTTTCCAGCGACACGACCAGACAACCGGAGTTGGGCCGTGTGGCCAACTGAATGCTCAGTTCCACGCTGCAGGAGGTTCGCCCGCCTGCATGACATGCCGGTCCCAGGGCGTTGACCGCCCTTCAACCTGCCGGGTGCGGCGGTGCGGACGGCTGTGGAGCGCGGGACCAACGGATGGGGTGGCCGCCGGGGCCGTTGGTGGCAGCGGGACGGACGTCTGGCGTGACTCCCACTGAATCCAGCGCCCGAAAAACCGTTCGCCGAGCACAACAGCCCCGGAATCAGTGAGACATCCGCCAGCGGCCAAACCGCCGACACTCGCGCGCTGCGCCCACCCACACCCGGCCTTGGCCCGGCTGCCTGCGTGAGGCGGGTGCCCGGGTCCGGTCTGAGGACCTCGGCGAACCCGCTGGCAGGGGTATTGCGCCTGGCAGCCCGCCGGACAGCGGCCAGTCCTCACGGCGGCGGCACGCCAGGGCCGGTGTCTCACCCGGGCCGGTTGGGAGGCCGGGGGGCGCGGCGGATTCCGGCGGGATTCCCAAGAACGGATTCAGATGATGGCTGCTGACCATGGACAGCGGAATTCGGATCCACGCTCATAGAGCTCGTAACAGGATCTTGCCGAAGTGCCCTGGCCGGGCGTGACCGCTCTGAGGATTCGACCGTTCGTGGTGTGTGACGACTCGGCCGTGGATCGTGGACGATGGCTTGTGGGTGCTGATCGAACCGTTGCTGTCGCCGTGGCCGGAGCGTTCACCTGGGCCGAGACCGGTTCCGGATCGGCTGTGTCTGCAGGGCATTCTCTATGTCCCGCATCAAGACATTGCCTGGCAACTGCTGCCCTTGGAGCTGGGATTCGGATCCGGTCAGACCTGTTGGCGGCGCCTGGACCGCTGGCAGAAGGCAGGGGGCCTTCGAGCAGTTGCACCGTCTCCTGCTCGCCGCGCTCAACGCGGCCGGCGCACTCGACCGGACTCGCGCGTGCGTGGACGGCTCCCACGTGCGCGCGAAAAAGGGGGAGCCGCAACCGGTCCGTCACCGGTCGACCGGCGGAGGACGGGCAGCAAACACCACCTGATCTGCGACGGACGCGGTCCCCCGCTCCACGGCATCACGACCGCCGCCAACCTCAACGACATCACTCAGGCGCTCCCCTTGGCCGACGGCATCGCGCCCGTCGCCGGGCGACCCGGCTGACCGCGACGGCGGCCCGAGTGTGTTCTGGGCGACAAGGCGTACGACTCGAAGACTGTGCGGCGTGAACCGCGTCGCCGCCGGGATCCTGCCGGTGATCTCCCACAAGGGATCCCCGAACATCAAGGGCCTGGGCAAGCTCCGATTCGTCGTCGAGCAGACCTTCGCACTACTCCACCAGTCCAAACGCCTCGCCGTCCGCTGGGAACGACGACTCGCACTCCACGACGCCTTCGTCTCGCCGGCCTGCAGCATCATCTGCTGGCGCCGGTTCAAGAGACAGGTAGCGTGACCACCTGAGGGCTGAGTGAAAATCCAGACCGGACCAGACCGGATGCGACGGCAAATGCCATCCCGGATCCGGTGGACCGTGGCGTCCGTGGCGTCCGTCTGGGCGGCACCGGGCCCGACCACATCGGCGGACTATGGGGAAGGATGCACCTGTGTCGCACGGCATGGTGAGAGCGAGCGAGCTGCTGACCCAGGACGAGGTCGAACTGCTGACTCGTGCACTCCTGGAATGGGGCGGACCCGCGCACTGCAGCGATCAACTCGCGGTCGGCATGGGGTTCGGCGGCGCACAGGACCTACTCGACCAGGGCCGTAGGCTCCGGAACGCGCTCCGCGAAGACGCCCCCCTCAACGCAGCGGACTGGGCGCGGACACTTCTGGCTACGGAGATCGTCTTCGTCAGCGACCTCGCTGGTTCGGGCGTCGAATGGTCAACGACCACGGGGCGCGATGACGAGGCGACGATCAGGATGCTGCGCGTAATCCAGCGGAAGCTGGCCCGGACAGTCAGCCGCTATTACGGAAAGCGACCGAGCGAGTAGCAGCCCGGAAGATCGCTTCGTCAGCTTGCACCATTCGAAGATCTCTCCCGACCGATTCACCCTGGGCCAACCTAGAAGATCCTGTTACGAGCTCATACGGACCTTTACTTGCTCAAGGAGCTACCGGCCGTCGAAGGGGCCCGCCAGGACGTCTACCCCAGCGGTATGGCGCTGGACATGGGCGGTGGGCTGCGCGCCTACCGATGGCCTCCGGAGGGAAGGCCCTTCATGGTCGATACCTTCCATGAGGTGACCCAAGAGGACTACGGGATCCTGTCCTCCGTCACCGGACAACGCGAGTGGTTCAATAAACGCCGCGCAGTGAAGAGCTGACGCCCCGATGCCACACCAAAAGCCGCCCTGCGCGGTGGCGACGGGCCTGACGACAGCGGGTCTGTGCGCCAGCAGTGGCCAGAGCTCGGCGCCGGCCCGGCTGCAGTCGTTGACGTTCCCACTGGTGACGGTGAAGGCCGGCGGCCGGCTGTGTCCGTCGCAGGCCAGGTGGACCGGCCCAGGTACCGTTCGCCGACCGATCGTCGGAACGTTCGTAGACCGTTTTCCACGGCCCGTACCATTCCGGCAGGTCCCGCCGGGCCGCCGCCCCCTTGGACAGTTTCCACAAGTTCCCGTTGGCCACCTGCCGCCGGTCACCGTGCCCGGGGTGGTCGATGACGGTCGCCGCGAAGCCGTACGCCCCGGAGTGCCGGGCCTGGGCCACCAGCCACGGTTTCTTCCGCGCAAGCCGCCGGGATGGCCGATCGGCATCAGCGGGGCCGGTGGCGTCGGCAAGACCGGGGCCGACTTGCTCGTCGGGGTGGTGCGGGAAAGGATCGGCGGGCCGTGTCGGCGCGAGCGGTCGGCGATGCATGAGAAGGACAAAAGGACAAGGTGGGGCGGGATGAGCGAGCACGGTCGACGGCGGCGTCACCGTACGGTGGACCGGGTCGTGTGGATCCTGGAGGCCGCCGCGCGGGCGCCGGGCGGGGTGACCGTGGCCGAGTTGGCGCGGACGGTCGGGGCGCCGGCGAGTTCTGTGCAGGATCTGGTCAACGGCCTCGTCGCGACCGGCTTTCTGCTGGAACAGAACCGGCGCTTCAGGCTCGGGCCCGCCCCGCACGTCCTCAACCTCATCGCCGGCCGGGTCGTCCCGCGGATCAGTCAGGCCGAGCTCAGCGAACTGAGCCGTGTCGCGGGTGCGCCGGTGCTGCTCACGGTGAGGGTCGGGCTTGACGCCGTGTACGTCGCGCGTGGCGGCGAGGACGAGGTTCCCCGCCTCGTGCCGCTCGCCGACCGGCATGTGGCCCGGCCGCTGCTGCGTACCGCCGCGGGCCGTCTGCTGCTGGCCTTCACCGACGAGGCGGAGCGCCGTGGGCTGCTCGACGAGCTGGCCCGCGACGACCCCGAAGGGGTCGCCGAGTTCCGATCCGCTCTTCCGGCGATCCGCGCGTCGCGGATCAGCCGCAGCGAGGGTCTGGCCGACCCTGAGGTCAGCGCACTCGCGATCCCCGTCACCGACGGCCCCGTCATCACGGGAGCCCTCGCTCTCATACACCGGCGTCGTGGCCGCTCGGAGCGGTTGCGCCTGGACCGGGCGGCGGCCCGGCTGCTCGCGCACCTCCAGGAGAGCCGGACGTGACGTCCGCATCGATTCACGGATATCCGTGAATCCGGGCGCTCGTGCAGTGGCGGGAACGAACATCCGGGCATGACTTCGAACACGCTGACCACGAGCGAGCCGGCGCCGCCGGCACCCTCCGGCGAGATCATCTCCCGGCTGCTGCACACCCTCGGCGACGCCGATCCGTCCCGGGGCGCCGAGGACATCACCGTCGTCGGAGCCGATCCCCTGGTGCCCTCGGTGCACCGCCTCGCCGATGCCATGTCCGCCGCGATCGGTGTCTTCGGACGGCAGACGGCGATGCTCGGCGAACAGCGCGGTCACCGGCACCAGAGGGTGGAGGTGCAAGCCGGCGCTGCGATCGACCAGCTCATGGCGACGCATCACACGACGCTGTCGGGGCGACCGATCGGCGTCTTGCTGGACGATCCGGCGCTGCTCGGCAACAACGACTTCTACCGGGCGCGCGACGGCCGGTGGATCTTCATCATCACCACTTATCCCCACCTGCGGGACGCGGTCCACTCCGTGCTGAGGTGCGGATCCGACAAGGTGGGGATCGCGCGGGCCACCGCCGACTGGGACGCGTTCACGCTGGAGGAGGCCATCTGCGCGCGGGGCGGCGTCGCCTGCGCGGTCCGCAGCCGGGACGAGTGGCTCGCCCACCCCGCAGGGCGGTATCTCGCGCAGCGCCCTGTCGTCGAGATCGAACGCGTCGGTGACGGTCCGGCCCGGCCCCTGGAGCCGATCGGTGAGGCGGATGAGGCGCTCACGGGCGTACGGGTGCTCGATCTCACCCATGTCATCGCAGGTCCCGTCGCGGCGCGGCTCCTCGCCCAGTTCGGCGCCGACGTGCTGCACCTGACGCGCCCCGACCGCCCCGACCCGATCCCGATGATCGCGATGACCGGCGGCGGCAAGCGCAACGCCTACTGCGACCTGCGTGACGCTCACGACCGCGCGGCCTTCCATGACGCGCTCCGGGAAGCGGACGTCTTCGTGCACGCCTACCGGGGACTCGCCCGGCACGGGGCGTCGACCGAGGAACTCGTCCGGCGCCGCCCCGGACTCATCACCCTCGAATACCACGCCTGGGGCGCCGACGGCCCCTGGGGCGAACGCGGTGGATTCGACCAACTCGCCTGCTCGGCAACCGGATTTGCCGTCGAGGAGTGGACGGACCGGCCGTCGCTGCCGCCGACGTACCTCCTCAATGACTACCTCGCCGCCTACCTCGGGGCCGCCGCCGTGGCCACGGTCCTGCGCCGACGCGCGGCGGAGGGCGGCTCATGGCGGATCCGCGTGACCTTGGCAGGGGTGTGTCACTGGGTGCAGGAACTCGGGCTGCTGGCGCGGGAGGACGTCCTCGGCCTGCCCCGGCCCGGACGCGCACCGTTCGCCGCGCTGTCGACCACCCGGACCGACTTCGGCCCGCTCACCGAACCGGCGACACCGTTCGCGTACAGCGGGCGCACCGTTCCCCAGCCCGGCCGGCGTTCCCCGCTCGGGTCCGCCGCGCTCCAGTGGCGCTAGGCCACGTCCCTCGACTCACATCGGGCACCACCGCAACCGTCTTCCGGCCCGGACTCCGCCTCACCACCGCCGTTCTTCACCTGGCCAGTGAGCCGCCGCCCCGGCAACAGCACCAAGCGCCCGGCCGATGCCCGTACCGCCCCGCTGCCCGTACCGCCCCACTGCTTGCCCACCCCACCGTTCGTCCGCCCCACCAGATACCCCAGGAGGCACCGCAAGATGTCCCACCGGAAGACGGCCGAGAACCGGAAGACGGCCGAGAGCCGGAAGACGGCCGAGAAGCCAAGCGGTCCGTCAGACCCGTCCGGTCCGTCAGACCCGTCCGGCCGAGGACTCCTCGCCGGAGTTCGCGTCGTCGAGCTGGCCGGCGTGATCATGGCCCCGTACGCCGCCCAGCAACTCGGCGACCTCGGCGCGGATGTGATCAAGGTCGAGCCGCCCGCGGGCGACATGACGCGCCACTACCCGCCGCGGCGCCACCCCGGCATGGGGGGCACGGCACTCAACCTCAACCGCAACAAGCGCAGCGCCGTCATCGACCTCAAGGCCCCGCACGGCCGCGATGCCCTGCTCGCCCTGCTGCGCACCGCCGACGTCTTCATCACCAACCTGCGCCCTCAGGCCCTGGAGAAGCTCCGCCTCGGCTACGACGACGTCGCGTCCGTCAACCCCGGCCTGATCTACGCCAACGCCCAGGGATTCCGCAGCGACAGCCGCTACGGCACCCACGCCGCCTACGACGACGTCATCCAGGCGGCCAGCGGCCTGGTCTGGCTCAACCACGAGGTCTCCGGCCGGCCCCACTACGTCCCCACCGTCCTCGCCGACAAAGTCTGCGGCATGCAGATCGCGCTGTCGGTGCTCGCCGCGCTGCACTACCGGGAACACGGCGGCACCGGCCAGCACATCGAGGTCCCCATGGCCGACACCATGCTCGCCTTCAACCTGGTCGAGCACCTGGGTGCGGCTGCCCTGGAGACCGACGGGGCGTTCGGCTCGGCCCGCTCGCTCAGCCCGCAGCGCCGGGCACAGCGCACCGCGGACGGCTGGATGTGTATCCTGCCGCACAGCGACCGCAACTGGCGGGACTTCACCGCCTTCGTCGGCCGCCCCGACCTGGCCGACGACCCGCGCTTCGCCACCGGCCCCGACCGGGCCCGCAACGCCGACGCGTTCTATCCGCTGCTCGCGGAGCTCACACCACGTCACACCAGCGCCGCATGGCAGGAGTTCTGCAACCGGGCGGGAATCGCCGCCGCCCCCGTGCTCGACCTGGAGACCGCCGCCACCAGCACCTACGCCCAGGAGGGCGGCCTGCTGCGCGAGGCCGAGCACCCCACCGAAGGCCCGTACCGGGTGATCGGCCGGCCGGTCCGCTACTCGGCCGACCGGGAGCCCGAGCTACGGCCCTGCCCGGGCCTCGGCCAGCACACCGACGAGGTGCTCCGCGAGGTCGGTTTCGACCCCTCCCTGCTGCACCCCAACCCCACGGGCTGACCGATCTCCGTAGCGAAAAGAAATGCCCCGACCGACTCACCAACCCGGGAGCGAATCATCCATGTCTCCTGCGACACCTTCACCGATCGCATTCCCCGATGTCATCCTGCCTCAATCGGCCAGCCAGCTCCGCACCGAGGTCCGTTCCTTCCTCGACGAGGAGCGCGCCCGCGGCACCGTGCTCGGCCGTCCTGACTCCTGGCTGGCCGGCTGGGACCCCGGCTTCAGCCGCCGCCTCGCCGAGCGCGGCTGGGTCGGCATGGCCCTGCCCACCGAGTACGGCGGCGCCGGACGCGGCTTCCTCGAGCGCTACGTGGTGATCGAGGAACTGCTCGCCGCCGGCGCCCCGGTCAGTGCCCACTGGGTCTCCGACCGGCAGGCCGGCCCGTCCGTCCTCGAGCACGGCACCGACGAGCAGCGCCGCTTCTTCCTGCCCCGGATCGCCGCCGGGCAGTGCTTCTTCTCCATCGGCATGAGCGAGAAGGGCAGCGGATCCGACCTCGCCTCGGTCGCCACCCGCGCCGAACGCACCACCACCGGCGGCTGGCGGCTGACCGGCACCAAGATGTGGACCGGCGGCGCCCACGCCAACGACTACGCCATCGTGCTGGCCCGTACCGACGAGACCGAGGACAAGCACGCCGGCCTCAGCCAGTTCATCGTCGACCTGCGCGCCCCGGGCGTGCGGATCGAGCCGATCCGGCTGATGAGCGGAGAGCACCGCTTCAACGCCCTCCACCTCGAAGGAGTCGAACTCCCCGGCAGCATGCTGCTCGGGCGGCGAGGCGACGGCTGGAAGCAGGTCACCGGCGAGCTCGCCTTCGAACGCAGCGGCCCGGAACGCTACCTGTCCACCTTTCCCCTGCTGGTTTCCCTGCTCCGCGAACTCGAACAGCGCTCCGTCACGGCCGAGCAGCTCACCCATGTCGGCATCCTGACCGCCCGCCTGCACAGCATCCGACGGCTCTCCCTCGGCGTGGCCGCCTCACTGGACGCCGGAGCCCCGGCCGACATCCGGGCCGCCCTGGTCAAGGACCTCGGCACCCGCCTGGAAGGCACGCTGACCGAGACCGTCCGCAGCGTCCTGCCGACCCCGGCCGACCCGCACGCCACCCCCGGCAGTCACCCCGAACTCCTCGCCTTCGCCCTGCTGCACAGCCCCGGATACACACTGCGCGGCGGCACCAACGAAATCCTTCGCGGCATCATCACCCGTGGTCTGGAGCAGCACTGATGAACGCCCACACGATCGACACCAGCGCCCCTGTCATCTGCGCCGACGCCTACGACGCCACCGTCTTCTACGCCGACCCCGACGCCATCGCCGTCGTCGCCCACACCACCGCGGCAGATGCCGTGGCCCTCCCGCACCCGGACGCCTCCACCGCAGAACTCCTCGCCGCAGCCCAGGAAGCAGGTCGCCGCGCCGTCCCCGCCCCGTTCGCCGAAACCGCCCTGGTCGCCCGCCCGTTGCTGCGGCGCGCCCGCCTCCCCATCCCGGACGGCCCGCTCAGCTACGCTCTCGCCCCCGACCTGACGATCCGCTACGCCCACCCTGCCGCCTCGGGCGTCGGCTCGGCCGGCTGCTCGGGCGACGACGACGCCCTGCTGGTCACCGGCACTCTGCGCCGCGTCCCCTGGGCCCGCGCCGCCGGCGCCGTGGTCGTCCTGGCGACCGCCCCTTTCGGCCCCGTCCTGTTCACCCTCACCCCGGACCAGGCCGTCCTCACCCCCGGTGCCAACCTCGCCGGGGAACCTCGCGACGACCTGCACCTCGCCGCCCTCGAGATCCCCGCCTCACAGGTCCGGCGGGTTCCTCCGGACTTGCTGGAGGAAGCCGGGCTCCGCGCGGCCCTGGCCCGATCGGCCCTGATCGCCGGAGCCGCCGAACGCTGCGTCGGACTGACGGTCGCCCACACCACCGCCCGCACCCAGTTCGGCCGCCCGCTCAGCCGCTTCCAGGCCGTCAAGCAGGAAGAGGCACGGCTGATCGAAGAGACCGCCCTGGTACGCGCCGCCGTCCAGGCCGCCGCCGCACCGCTGGACACCGGCGTCCCGGCCGCACGGTTCGCCGTCGCCGCCGCCAAGACCCAGGCATCCGCCTCCGCCGCCGAGATCGCCCGCATCGCCCACCAGCTCCACGGCGCCATCGGCACCACCCGGCTCAACCCGCTCCACCTCGCCACCACCCGCCTGTGGTCCTGGCGCGACGAGGACGGCGACGAAACCCACTGGGCACGCCGCCTGGCCCGGCCCCTCACCGCCGCCAACCTCTGGCCCGCCCTCACTACTGAGCCCTGACCCCCTCGCTCCCGCCCCCTCCGCACTGCCGCCGACCGGCCCGCCCCGGTCGGCGGCTCGATCCCGTCGAGGGCACTGCAACCCGGCCCGGCACTCCGTGCCCTCCCGCCTGGGCGATGCCCGGCAGGATTCGCGGAAGATCCCACCGCTCGCGTGCGTCACCACACCGGGACACACCGCCCGGCCGCTGCGCGATCCGTCGTGGCTTCGTGGCTCCGTAGCTCCGTGGCGCAGGCGGTTCACCGGTGAGGTACCACCGTGACCGGGCAGGCGGCCCGGTGCAGAGCGGCGTGGCGGCCGAGATGCAGGCCGAGCAGGTCCTGCGGCCGGGCCGACGCCGAGCACCAGCAGGCCGGCCCCGGCCACCTGGTCGAGCAGCACCCGGTGCGCCCGGGCCCTTCCAGCACGGTGCGAATGACTGGTGCCCCGGGTACTCGGCTGAGGCCTCCTCCAGCACTTCGCCCAGGACGCACCGGCCTGACGCACACCGGCTTGGTGATCCGCCGATGCCGCCGCGACTGCCCGGAGCGGAGCGTCTTCTTCGCCGCGCGCCGCGGCTCGTCACTCCCGTCCGCATACAACGAGCGGTAGACCGTCTCGTGCGCCACCGTCATGAGGCTGCCGCCGGCGTGCGTCATGCGCAGGTACCCGGAGCTCTGCTCGGGGCTCCATCCCTGGTCGAGGAACTCCTGGATCTCGGTCCTCAGCGTGTGGTTCTTCGCAATCGTTGTCGGTTTCGGACGGGACCTGCCCTGTCCTCGTCCAGGGATACAGCGTTATGCGGGTGGTATCACGGGAGTTTCCGCGATGCCCTCCCCAAGGGGGTGCTCCCCACGTGCGCGGGGGTGGACGAGATTTTGGCGTCGTTGTGTGGTGTCCGGTGAATGGCTTGGCGGGTCGGTTTGGTCAAGGTCGGAAGCCGTCGGGTCACGCGATGTCGTAGGAGGGGATGGAGGGACCATGTCATGCAGCGAGGCTGCAGCCGCTCTCCGGCTCACCCTTCTTGCTCAATCTATCGACATTCGATAGATTTCTGTCGTAGTTCGATGGGAGGATGAGCGATGGGAAAGCTGGCAGTGCGCGCGCTGCGTACCGTGCTCGTGGTGGTGCTCACCGGCACCGTGTGCGTGCAGGCGTTGATGGTGTGGGTGTTGGTCAGCGGGAGCGACCCGGAGGACGGGTCGCTCCCGCTGACATCGCTGCGCGTGATCACGATCCTGGGCATCGGGGCGGCCCAGGTCGCCCTGGTCTGTGTATGGCGGCTTGTAACGATGGTGCGGCGCGGAACCGTGTTCTCCCACGCCGCCTTCCGGTACGTGGACGTCATCATCGGCGCGATTGTTGCGGCTGCTCTCCTATGGTTCGCGGTCACGGCCCTGAACGCGCCCGGCCAGCGGGACGACCCGGGCGTCACCCTCATCATGGGCGGTATCGGCGTGGCCATCCTGGGAGTCGCGCTCATCGTGCTCGTGCTGCGGATGCTGCTCGCCCAGGCCGTCGCCCGCGACGCCGAAGCGGCGCAGATGCAGGCCGAGCTGGACGAGGTGATCTGATGCCGATCGTCGTCGACATCGACGTGATGCTGGCCAGACGGAAGATGTCCGTGGGCGAACTCGCAGACCGTGTAGGGATCACGCCCGCCAACCTGGCCGTACTCAAGAACGGCCGCGCCAAGGCGGTGCGCTTCTCGACGCTCGCCGCGCTCTGCGAGGTACTCACGTGCCAGCCGGGCGACTTGCTGCGCTGGGAGTCCGAGGACACCGCGGGCGAATGAACCGTGTCGACTGACGCGTCATCGCCCATCCAGCCCGCCTTTGGCTAACTCCGCGAGCATCCCGGGGTATTGATGGCCTGAAGGAATTGATGCTAGGAGTGCGAATGGGTCTCGGACCGAAGTCCAAAAGCCCTGCTGCGCGAGCAGGGCCTGGCCGCGGCCGGCTTCGGCCAGGCCGCCTGACCCCGCCCAGAGGGCGGTCATCCTGACTCTGTGGTGCCGTAGGTGTGGGGTATAGGGGTTACCGGGACCCGGACGGCGATTCTTGCCCGGTAGCCATGCGGCACTCTGGAGCGTGTCGGGCAGTTTGTCCGGCAATGTGTAGGTGTTTCTGAGGGGTCCAGTGTAGGAAGAGCGCGCGGACGCCGATGGAAGCCAAGGGCTCGCAGGCTTGCTGCATTCAGCATCCCGGTCTGGTTCAGGCTCGGCCGGTACATCAGGCGCCGGGTTCCGCCGGGGTGGATGGAGGGGGCAAGAGTGCCCTGATCGAGGGCTGACAGGTCATCACTGGCCGGGACTCCGGTTTCGATCCGCCTCAGGCCTTGATGGCACGGGCCTTCGAACAGGACGCTGCGGAGTCGGGAGAGGGCGACGGGGCACGTGGCGTGCCGGTCAGGCATCCGCGGTCGGCTGCCTTCGTGAGGGGGCAGGGAGAGCATCCACCTCATGACGTTGCAGCGCACCGGGTCGAACAGAACGGCTGCTTCGGCGTTGTGGACAAGCACGTCCCTTCCGAAGGTGGAGCAACAGCCTGAAGCCAGACGTGTCGGTGTGGCAGCCGGAGGCGATGCGCCACGCGAAGTCGAAGGACAGCAACAGCTGACTGGTGGCGGCGGGCTGACTCAAGCACGTACGGGTCGCGCGCGGGAGCGGGCACACGTCGGCATGGCTGCTGCAGATCCCGCTCACCTAGCCGGGCCCGGCCGGGGCAGCGACGGGTGAGCGCCGCTGGGACACTGGCACGCCGACAACGTCTGCTCCGGCTGGGCGGCGCGGGTCTGACAGCATCCACTCATGACTTCTTCCATTTGCCGAATCTTGGTCGCGGATAGAGACGTGGCTGGCTCAGCATGCTCCAGTCACCTACGCCGACCTGGCTTCCCCTGCCGACCCGGCAGCACGTACCGCGACCGAGAAGGTGATCGGTATGCCGCTGCCCGCACCGCTGGCCGAGTCCCTGCTGCGCCATGACGGAACGGACTTCCGGACGCTCTTTCCTTCGGGATGGCATCTCCTCAGCGCCAAGGAGATCGCTGACACCTGGGCGCTGCGCACCAAGATCGCCGGGAGCGATGCGGACGATGTCCACGATGACCCTGCTGCGGAGTTCGGGCCGTGGTGGGACCGCCGTTGGGTCCCCTTCGCGAGTGATGGAAGCGGCAACCACCTGGTGATTGACCAGTTCGGCAGGATCGGCGACGCCTGTCATGAGGACGGCTGCCGCTTTGACCCCCACCCGATGTGGTCCTCGCTCCCGGAACTGTTCGCCCAGGTTGCCTCGACCCTGGAAACCGGCAACGCACTCCACTACTACGAGCGGAACGTCGATGACGGAGAACTGGACTGGGAGATCGTCTGATCGTGTCGTCTGGCCTGTACTGACAAGCAACGATGACACCCAGGGCACCACACGATGAAGCGCCAAGTTTCTGAGAGGACAGCCGATCCAATGACGACTCCGCCGCCCGACCAGGCGCCCCGGACCCCATCTCCGCCCTATGGCGCGTCGCAGCAGTGGCCGACGCACCCGCAGCCCGTCATGTGGGGACCGCCGCCGGCCGCACCAGCACCCCGCAAGATCGGGCCTTGGGCGATCACCGGAATCGTCGTCGGAGCACTGGCCGGTGTCGTTGCTCTGGGCACGCTCGTTCTCCTGGCCTTCGGCGGGAATGACCAGCCGGCCCGGACATCGACTCCGGCCCCCAACGGAGCCGACCGCGGCGACTCACGCAACAGGGAAAGCTCTCCCACGAGATACCGGCTCTCCGTGCCGTCCTCTCTTCTGGGCGGTGACTACACCATCGAGAAAGACCTCAGCCGAATGCTGGACAACGGCATAGCAGGCAAGCGCAGCGACGGCAACGAACGGAACATGAAGGGAGCCGCCGGCCAGTACACCAACGCCTCCGGTCAAGGACCGCAGACCCTCGTCGTCTCCGCCCTCTACGGCGATGCCCGGGCACACCTGAAGGTGCTCCTCGGGCTGGTGAAACACGGAACCTACGACGAAAAAATGGGACGCCGACTTGCCGCAGTGACCGCGGACACCGCCATCCAGACCGGCTGGTACACCTTTGACAGCGGCACGCACACCGAAGCACAGCACCTTCTCCTTGGCGCCCTGCGAGCGGCTCACGCATCCGGCGACTCCCGCCTCAAAGCCGCCGCCCTGTCCTTCCTGGCCACCCACAGCTACTCCGTCGGGGACCCACGCGACGCGATCACTGCCGCACGCACTGCCCGCACGAGCATCAGCGACCAGGACTCACCCGCCCTGCACGCCATGCTCCTGACCCGCCAAGCCCGCGGACACGCCCGCCTACGCGAAGACCGGCACGCCCTCGCTGCCCTTGACGAAGCGGAAGAGTGGCGCATGCGAGGCCCGGGAGAACACGATCCTCACTGGCTCTACTGGATCAACAAGGGTGAGATCCTCGGCCAGCGAGGCAGCTGCTACCTGGAACTCGCCCGCCCCGCCAAAGCGGCCGCATCCTTCGCTGAAGCGCGCGGAGCCCTCAACCAGGACGACATCCGCACCCGGGCCCAGTTCCTCTCCCGCGCCGCCACCGCTCAGATGCGAGCGGGAGACGTCGATGCCGGCTGCGCCACAGGCCAGGAAGTCCTGACACTGGTAGACGGCATCCATTCCGCACGCCTGGACGAACACCTCCACTCCATGCTCCAAGAAGCACGCCGATACAACACCACCGCCCCGGCACGCTCCCTCCTGGAACGCGGGCGCACCGTCATAAAGGAACGAACCACCCGATGATCTTGGTGCTGTGGGACATCGACCGGACCCTCCTCTACGTTGGCGATACCGACCGGCTCGTCTACCGCGAGATCTTTGAAGAGGTCATAGGCCATCCGCCACAGGTGCTGCCGGAACGAGGCACCGGCGTCACCATGCCCGCCGCGGTCCGCGAGCTCCTCCTCACCAACGACTGCCCTGCAGCCGACCAGCTCGTCACACAGATCACCGACAAGATGCCGGCGCAGCTCAGCCGTCACAAAGCGGAGCTCCGCACAAACGGGCGCCTGATGCCAGGAGCGGTGGCGGCGCTCCGCGCAGTACACCAGGCCCCCCACCTCATCCCGACCGTGGTCACCGGCAACCTCAGGGGCAGCGCGGAGATCAAGCTGGAGACATTCGGGCTGACCGGATACCTCGACACGGACTTGGGAGGCTATGCCTCAGACGACGCCCACCGGCCGGCACTGGTACGCATCGCCCAACAGCGAGCCGAAGCGGCGTACGGGCAGGAATTCACCCGGAACAACACGGTCATCATCGGAGATTCGCTCCAGGACGTCCGCACCGGCATCGAGGGAGGTGCCAGGGTCATCGCTCTCGCCTCCGGGACAACCACAGCCTCAAGCCTGAAGGACGCAGGAGCCGACCACGTCATCCCCGACCTCACCGTTCACGAGGCTCCTCGCACTCCTCGACAGCCCAACAGCCTGAGCGGTACCAGACCCGCCATGGCTTCGCCGTGGGCCCGCTGAGCCGGGCCCCCGAAGCAGAGCCTCACCGCGTTTACGTGTGGGACCGGACCATGTTTGGCGATCTCACCACCGTGTCGGGTGAGTCGAGCCAGACATGATGGCGTCCCGCACCGTCGACGGATACCCCGAAGCGGGTCAGTTCGGGCCTTCCCGTCTCTTCCCACCATGTGCGGGCGCTGGTGATCTCCGACCACAGGGACCGGGGCCCCTGCTGGAGAACGGCGTCGGGGTCATTCCAGCCTTCGCAGTACACGGAGGCGAACGACTCGTGACCATCCCACAGCAGGATGCGCCGGTCATCTCCAGCGCCGGCTCGCCGCATGGTCAGGCCCGGGATCTGCAGGCCGATGGCAAAGGTGGCGTGCAGGCTGTCGTCGAGGACCTGATTGGGTGCGGCCGTTGAAGCGGAGCAGCGGGGTTCGCCCAATTGTGGCGGTTTGCCGTTGGGGCCGCGGTGCGAGCGCAGCCACATGTAGCTGGCGGTGTGGACGAAACGGCCGCTCGCCGTGCCGTTGCGGCTGACGGTCACGCCCTGTGGCGCACGCCTGCATA
Organism: Streptosporangium nondiastaticum; assembly: GCF_003011965.1. Lineage (GTDB taxonomy): Bacteria > Actinomycetota > Actinomycetes > Streptomycetales > Streptomycetaceae > Streptomyces > Streptomyces nondiastaticus. The sequence goes on along the minus strand of NZ_PXWG01000022.1, from coordinate 10,164 downwards.
TGGGGACCGGACAGCCGTGCTTGAGGACGGCGTATCCGATCAGGGGGCGCTCTGCTCGACGGCCAGCTCGACTGCGACAATCGGGGCCAAGTACAGGGCAGCGGCACTCACTTCCCAGGAATGGGTGCGACTGCCCGGATGCGGCGGCGGCGGATCGCTGGCGCGTACCAGCCGGTGGCGCAGCAGAGACCGAGATGCCACCGCAGCTCAGGGGATGGGGACGCCAGCGGAGACGACCGCGTGGTGGGGATGACTCTTCCACTGGTCGGCCTTGGCCATGAGCGCGCCGAGAAGCCGGCCGGCTTCACCCGTGTCGCCCGCTTGCACGGCGTTGGCGTAGTTCCGGCTGAGGCTCCAAAGCTCGCGCCCTACCTCCCAGTCGTACCCCTCCGGGCGTTGCTTCTCATCCTCGGTTTGGCGGTCGCGAATGAATCGGTACACCCGTTCGCCCATCTGCAGATCCAGCGGCGCTCCTGCCAACGCGATCAGGTCGGTGCGCTGGTGTTCGAGGTCGGTGACGCCTTTGAGGCCCGCCGTGACCGTGTACCGGGTATACGCCCCGTTGGGCTCCGGCTCGTGGGTCAGCTGCCAGCTGTCCGCGAAGCCCCAGCTGCCCCCTGTGTAGACGCCCTTGATCCTGCCGTCCACCGTCCCGACGGCGTCGAAGGGGCCGCGCTGCCAGCAGAAAGTCCAGTGGGTGCGGTACCAGGCGTCCAGTTGCTCCGGGGCGGCCAGGAAGCGCTCGCCGCTCGGGTCTTCGGGGTCGGCGATGAGATCATCGGGCCGGTCGTCCCCGGCGGTCAGGGCGATGAGGCCCGAGGCGTCGGCCTCGGCAGCGGCCGGGTACGTCCGGCCGTGGTGGACCGCGTAGGCCTTGGGGCGGAAGTGGTCGACCTCGTCCAGACGCCGCACCAGGGCGTGCAGGGGCTGGATCAAGTCCTTACGGTGCATCTTCAGCTCGGTGACCTCGTCACGCGGGAAGACGCCGTAGTAAGTGACGGCCAGACGCTTGAGGTGTTCCTTGGCGAAGCGTTCGTCGGAGCCGAGATAGTCGCCCGAGTAGGCGGAGGTCGTGGCACGGGTGCACTTGAAGAGCTCGCCGCGCCAGCGGAACGACCAGTGCACGGCATCCCAGGCGTCCAGGCGCTCCGGCGCAACCGGGTATCCCACCGACCCGTCGGCGGCCTCGCGCGGCGTGAGTCCGTCGGGCGCGGGGTGGCCCGGCTCGGGCAGCAGCTCGGCGCACGGCCACAGCCTCGCAGCGGCACGGGCCCGGTAGAGCTCACCGCGGAAGACGGCGACCTCGCCCTTGACCGGGAAGCGGAAACCTGCAGGTGTAGTCATCTTTTTCTACAAAATCCTTCGTGCTTGTTCAAGACACCGACGGCCTCTTCGGTGGCGCCGGCTCGCCGATAGCCCCTTGGTCACTGATGCCGTCAGCCGAACGCGGGTGAGTATGCGTCGTCGTACTCCGCCTGGGCCTGCACGGCCCAGGAGCCGTCAAGGCGCCGCAGGAGTTCGACCTGCTTGGCCAGTCGGTCGGTGCCGGTGACCTCACGCTCGGGGAAGCGGCTCCGCTGCTCCCACGCCCACTCCCCAGCCATCTGGAAGGTGACCTCGACGGCGAGCCAGTGCATGAGCTCGTCGATGCTGTCAGTGGTGCGGCGCTTGACCTCCCGGCCTGCCCGCTCCGCCACGATCCAGTGGAGGCCATCACCATCGATATCTACATACGTGGAGAAGTCGCTACAGGCGCTGAAGGCGATCACGCGCCGCACCGATACCTCAAGCTTGGCAGCTATGTCACGCGCGGCGGGCATCACATCCGAGACCGTTATCGTCATGCAGACGATTATTGCATGTGGTTGGACCAACGCTCCGGAGCCTGCCTCCTGTTCGACTCATCACTACCACTCCTTCGGGCAGTATCGTCCGATCCGGTCAGCTCGTTGACAGTGGTCGGTGCATGTTCTCCTGCACCCCGGCTTGACGGAGTCCGGCGCACAGGATCGAGTCCGTGCCATCCTGATGCAGCACACAGCGACGGAGGCGAGACGGTGACGGATCAGGGGACCACGGCCGAGACCACCAGTCGGGTCCGTGAGGAGACCAAGGCGCTGTTGCGGGACCGGTCGCGGCCGGAGCCCACGGCTGACGCCGATGTGCTGCGGGCGATGGCGGACGACGACAGGGAGTCCGTGGCCTTGATCTCCCGGGCCACCGCCCGCGGCTGCCACCTGGGCCCATTCGAGGTCGCCGCGTTCCAGCAGCGTCACGCGTGACTCGCCGTCCGGCTGCCGCACTTCGCCGACGACCCGGTCCTCGCCGCCAGCCTTGCCGCGGCGGCTGAAGGGTCGGTTGTCGCATGGCTGGACGCCCGTGAGCGCGCCGCGCGCGCCGGGCCGCCGTCGGCGTTGAAGGCGACGGCCAGCGCGCGCCCGGGGCGCCGCAGTGGTTGTGCCGATGCTGGACCTTGGCAGAGATCTCCACGGGCTCCTTCCAGGTGGGGGCATGTGTGCGGCGGGGACGTTGGATTAGGCGGCCATGGCGAGGTACTGCTTCTCGCGCTCCCGGTGGTAGGCGGCACGCTCGGCGATGTGCGCCTGGCGTTCGCGCAGCTCCCGCACTCCCGCTGGGTCTCGACTCGCTGTCCGGGTGCGCGGCCCTTTGCCGCGGCCAACCGCAGCGCGTCGGCGTCGGGCCGGGCAGTGTAACGCAGGGCCAGAGCCCGCAGGGCGGCGGAGGCGCGCCGCTCACTCAGTGGCGGAGGGCGCCGAGTGACCGGTAGTAGGGCTGGTGCGGACCGTGGCGGGCAGGTCGGCGGGCGTGGTGCTGGTGATGTCCGCAAGCGTGCTGTGGTCCCATCCGCCGCTGACGGCTCTCGTTCTGTAATTTCCTGGCCCACACAGCACCGCTCGACAGAAGGGACCACCGGCGATGGGTACGCATGGTGACGGCAAAGGCGGCGGGGAAGGCAACAAGAACCAGTCCAACAAGGAAAAGGACGGTCAGTGGAACAAACCGGTGACCGATCCTCCCAAGAAGAAGTGAGGCGGCATGAGCTCACCGGAACGGCTCCTGGAGATCCTCACCAACAAAGGGGCGGTTCTCCCGGAATGGAAGGACGCCGTAGCTTCGGTCGATCGCAAGCTGTTCGTGCCCGAGACCATCGAGGTCGACGACCGGCCACTCTCGCGCAGTGACCGGCCCGAACGGTGGCTGACCGTGGTCTACGGCGACCTGCCGCTCGTCACCCGGCTCAACGACGGCCAGGACCTGGGCGAGGACGCATACCGGCTACCGACGTCCTCGTCCTCCATGCCCTCGCTCATGCTGGAGATGCTCCAGCTGCTGGACGTGCATGAAGGACACCGGGTCATGGATGCCGGAGCCGGCACGGGCTACAACCTGGCCTGGCTCTCACACCGGCTCGGCTCCCAGAACGTCTTCGGCATGGACATCGACGCCGCGATCGTGGAACAGGCGATCAAGAACCTGCATGCAGCCGGATACACCCCACAGGTTATCTGCGGCGACGCCGAGAAGGGACACCCCGACGGCGCACCGTACGACCGGTGGATCGCGACCTTCACCGTCCCCGAAATCCCCTACGCATGGGTTGAGCAGACCCCGGCCGGACGTATCGTCGCCCCGTGGGGCGGGAGCTACCACGCGTACTCGTTCGCCGTCCTCAACACCCGCGACGGCATCGCCGAAGGCCGGTTCACGGGCTACCCGGCCTTCATGCGCACCCGAACCAACCGGCCCCCGCGTGGCTACCTGCGCGACTTCCTCCACCACCGAGACGAGGTCACCCGCAGTACCACCAGGCTCTCGCCCAGGGACCTGGAAGCCGAGTACGAAGCGAAATTCTCTATTGGCCTTGCCCTTCCCGATGCTAGGCCCCTGACCGTCGAGGCCGACGACGGCAGCGGCGAGGCCACCTTGTGGCTCCTCGCTGACGACCAGAAGTCATGGGCATCGGTGGACTACCTTCCCGGACACGACACCTTCGCCGTCGAGCAGTACGGACCACGGTGCCTGTGGGACGAGGTGGAAGCGGCATTCCGGCTCTGGGAGGAGCGCGGCCGGCCGGAACGCGACCGGGCCGGGATGACCGTCACCTCCGAGGGCCAGCACGTCTGGCTCGGCACCCCCGACAACATCATCAGCTGAGCCCAGCCGTACGGCGGCGGCCCCCTCGGTCACCGGGGAAGGAACCGGCACGGTCCGAGCGGGGCGCTCGGCCACGACCGATTACCCAACCTCCGCGCTGCCACCACGTCCCGCATGTATCACCCGAGTGGCCTTCCGGGCCGTGGTCCGGCGGCCCGGTGGCACTTTGTGCACCCGCTTGGTGAACGACTTGCCAGCCTGATTGTCACGCCAGCCCCCGGCACTGTTGCCCAGGCCGCTGCGCTACGCGGGCCGGCCAGAGGTCTGCCGGAGACCCAGACGGCTGCTCAGTGGCTGCAACGCTGGTCGTAGGCCGTAAGGGCAAGGTCCTTCATCGCCGCTTCGACCTGCTCGGCGTCCGTTCCTTGATCGATAGCTTCGAGCGCAGCGGCCGCGGCGAGCTGTACCGGGCGCGGCAGGGCGTCGAAGGCAGAGACTCGGTACGCGAGCGTGCGGCGCGCCTTTCGTTCCTCTTCACTCACGCCGCCGGGGACGAGGGAAGACCGCGGCCTGGTAGATGGCGATATGGGAGATGACCGCGTCGGCAATGCCTTGCGCGTATCCATCAGCCGACGCCTGCTGATTGCCGCGTGAGACGCAGACCCTGAACTGCCGGCGAGCAAGCCATGAACCGATCCCTGCCCCCAACCCAGCCGCTCCCGCGGCAACCACAGCCGCCATCCGGCCGCCCAGGAGCAGACCCACGCCAAAGCCACTCACAGACGCGCAGGTCACCAGCATCAGCGTGATCAGCAGATGGATGCGGGCGGCGAGCGGGACAGTCATCCTAGAAGTATGCACAGCACCCAGACGGCCGCTGCGCGCTCACAGTCACTCCAACCTTCGCCAGTCCCGTATCGGCACTCAGGCGCCACTCAAAGGAGACTCCCACGTCGGATCGTGTTGGGATCTTCTCGTGAGCTGGGCAAGCAGGTGCTCCGCCGTGGTGGAGGCAGTGTCTTGCGGCGCGCCAGCCTCACTCAGGGCGGCGGTGAGCCTTGCCGGGGCCGTATCTGGCAGGTCCGGGTCGGTCAGGAGGGGAAGGACCAGCAGGAGTCGGGCGGCCGAGTCCTTGACGCCTTCGCCCGTGGCCGGGGTGTCGGCGATGCGGATCAGTTCGTCCCACGACAGCCCGGTCCCCGAAAGGTCGCCTTCCCAGCTGGCGACGTGCTGGGCGTGACTCCGGCCTGGATGGGTGAGGAGGTAGTCAATGCCGTAGTCGCCGAGCAGGTTGCGGTAGATCACCACAACTCCGGGACCGCCCTGCGCCGGCGCCCGGAAGACCGGCCAGCGTTCGGGATCGAAGAGGACCTCGGACAAGTCATCGGCATCGGCGCCGTCATCGCCAAACCACTCCGGAACGTACGAAGCCCCCGGTTCATTGCCGCAGATCGCCATGAGGTAGTTCGACCAGAAACCTGGGCGAGGCAGCAGTGACTCGCCTGCAACGAGCGGGCCGTCGTCGTATCCCTTGATCAGCATCCTTGGATCCTGGCACCAGCCACTGACATAGCCCGATCCGGGACTCGTATGGGCGTGCCGCCGAGTTTTGGAACGGGTCGTAGGCTTTTCTTTATGGTCTGGCGTCGAATGAGATCGCTCATCCAGGAGTTCGCGGGACTTGGACACGACCTTCATTTGATCCGGGCGACCACTGATCGCGACGTGATCAACGGTGCCGAGCCACCCGCCCGGCAACCCGGTACCGGGCGGCGGGTACCGCTCGACCATGATGGTGGCCATGACGGACGAGACTGGCCCCGAATCGCTGGGCCTCTGTGTGGTGGCTAACGTGGCGCGGGAGACTAGCCATGGCGACGGCGGACTGGAGATCCGTACCGGACTGCGGCACTTCGCTCCTGGGGCCAAGGTCTGGATCGCACCGCTGAGGTGGGACGGAGGCAGCCCGAGCGTGCCTGTCGTCGGTCGGCGTCGGGGCAACAGCCGCCGCTACAGCGCGATGGTGATCCCGCGCCGGTTCCTGGAGAACTTTCGGGTCCGTGCCGTGTACAGCTCAGCACTGCTGAGCGCGCTCGGTGGTGGCCCGCTCTGGACGGAAGAGCGTGCGGAGAGCTACGTGCGGTACTGGGGCACGCCGAGGCTGGAAACGCAGGTTGAGGTCGAGGGCACGGACTACACTCGATGGGCCCCGCCGGTCACCGATCCTCCGCCTATGGAGCTGGAGTTCGAGAGCGCGACCTATCACCTGGCCCACTTCAACGCCAACCGGGCCCGCTACTCGCCCCTACCGCCGCCCCTGGAGCCGCCTCCGCCACCGGTCGGGCCGACCGGCTCCTGAGCTCGTTCTCCTGAGCTCGTTCTTCACGACCCCGCCTCGAACAATACTTCGAACGGGATTGTTTATTCGGGAGTTTGCCGGATGTGGACACGGCCTTCGAAAATCAGGGCGAGCGCAAGGTCTACCGCGTCGGTGCCCTCCGCGGCCGTGCCGAGGCTTACGACGCCGGCCCGGTTGCGTGCGTTCCCGGGGTCACACAGATCTCGGAGTCATGGTCACCGCGGAGGACCGCGCCCTTGCCTGCACCCAGGGAGGCATACGTGAACTGCCTGTCTGCGTAGGTGAGGTGGAGGGCCCGGGACGGGGCTTGCGTGAAAGTCGTCAACCGCAGGTCAGGGCGGGAGCGGGCTCCGGGGCCGGAACGCGTCGAGGGTGATCTGGGAACGGCCGGTCTGTCTTCGCTGGTCAGAAGCTGTTGGGCCGTCAGCGGCATGGCTGTGGGCCCGAGCCTCACTTCTGTGGGCATACAGGCTTCTGCGCGGCGCAGGTCGTTCTCTCCCGGGCCTTCCAGGGGGGCGTTATGCCGTGGCGCGGAGGTTCAGGATCTGGGAGGGGCCGCATCCGGTGGTCGGGATGAACCCGCCCCATGCGCATGCCCGTACGTGCACACGTCCGGACGGGGACAGTTCCCCTTCCGAAACCACCCGGTACGTCTGTGGCTGCTCCGTCGTGCAGTAGTGCCAGGAGGCCCGCCATGACTCGCTGTCGGAGCCGAACTGCCCGGCTGCCTTGGCCCGGCCTCCGAGGAAGGCTTCGGCGTTGCAGAAGGGCCGCAGGATGGCGTCGATCCCGTAGCGGTTCTCCCCGATGGAGTAGACACGGCCGGAGAGACTGACCCTGTAGTAGCGGCCCGCGCCCCCGTTGGAGACGTAGCCGACGCTGAAGGACTGCACTGCCGCGGATGCTTCCTGGGCGGGCAGTCCGCCGAGCGCCACAACGGTGGCTGCCAGCAGGCACCCCGCGGGGCGGGCCATGCTGCGGGCTGTTCGTCTGAAGAGGGAAGGAGCCCCGGGCATGTCGTGTCCTCCTGTCCGGCGGTCGGCGGTGGCTGTGCCGCTCTCTTCGGTCTGCTGTGCATGCGCCGGGGTGCTGGCGGTTGGTCCGGGGTGGCGGATGCCCGTTGCTCTGGGGCGGTGCTGGCGGTTATGGCCGCCTGTTCCCACTGGGCCTGCCGCTCTCTCAGAGAACAGGCGGCACAGCGATATTCGTGGGCAGCACGTCCACAGAGTTCGAGGGCCTCAGCGGCGACGGGAGGTAAGGACTGTGCGTCAGGGCTTCGACACTGCTGGCAGGGCCCAGGAGGCGGTCCTGTGCGTAGGACGGCTGGGCGCATGCGAGGCCGATGATGGTCATGGCGAGTACGGTGGACTTTCGGAACACTCGGCGGCCTTGCATCACGGCATCCCCTGCGATCATCCTCGCCGGCCCGGGTTCGGCCAGCAGGTTTCACTTTTTGGAAAACAGCGAGATTTATTTCCCATTATCCTGACGCCACTCCCCACCTTCGGGGGGCAATCCGAACGTTCCCGCCATTGAATCCACGGCGGCCCGTTCGGTCGCCTGGACGGAGAGAATGATCCGTATGCTCGGTGAGATGCGATCCCGCTCCCTGGACGGCCGGTGCCGTTGATCGTGCGGCCTGAGCCAAGCCGTGTGGACGCTCGTTCCCACTTACCCCTCGTGGGGTTGTCGCATCAGTCGCTTGGTATGAACCGTCGTGAGGGGTAGAGCCGTACCGGCCCAGCATCGGCGGGCTGGAGAAGGCCTAGGGGGTGGCTGTGCTCAAGCGTTTGTGTCTTCTGGTTGTGGCTGGCGTATTGGTGGCCGTGGCTCTGCCGGACCGGCATGGGCGGACCCGGCGGGCCTGACGTTCCTGTCCGATCTGCCGCATGTCGTAAGCGATGTGCTACCCGGGACCGGAGAGGCAGCGAGTGATATCTCCTCGGAACTCGGTGCCCTCATCGAAGGCCCTACCGGGCTGCTCTGAACGTGTCTTGACGCCAGGCGGCGGCAGCACTGAGCGTTGCCGCCGTGCTTCTAGGAGTCAGCCCGCCGTTAACGCCAATCCGTGATGCAGTTATGTCCTTGAACTGCTGGGCATCATCGCGCTGTTCCTGGACCTGCTGGGCCGAAATCCAGCTTTCAGAGCGGTCTTTCCGCTCTTCACAGCTCATCGTCCCTGGGAGGGGGAGTGATACCACAACCATGTACAGCAGCAGGAGATACGGCTGTTCGCCAGCGCGGGCGCAGTCGTGCGCGGGCACGCCTGATGGCCTGTACGGTCACCTTGGTGGCCATGGTGATGGGTGGGTTTGACCCTACTTCAGCCGCTGCGGCCACAGCTGGTGGGACCGTTTACTACTCCCATCCCGCCAGCGGATTTTCGCCGAATTCGTATGACGTGAGAGCCGACGTCAGGGTGACAAGCGTCGGCAGTGACCGGTACTCGCTCACCGTGTACTTGTACGGCGAGTGCCTCCGGGGCAGTTTCCTCGCACGTAATCCGGACATGGCCCTCGAGTACGGCGGCAGCGGTGAGTCGTGGAAGAGGATCGAGAGCCCCTGCGGCACAGGAAAAAGTGGCACGTCCTCTTCCACCTTCGAGGGCAGCGGTAGCGGCAGGCTGTCCGCTGACAAGCGGGTGCACCTAAGGGCTGGCGCCTGAGGCGGCAACGGCCTCGGAACGTGGGGCTGGGGAAGTAGAGCCATCGTCACGGTCTGAAAGCGTCGTTGCCGGGCATCGGTCAACCTGCACAATCCGCTGGCCTGCGCTTCCATGGCCATGCGTTGGCGCGCGGTGCCTTGCTCGGCTGGCTGCCCGCTGCGGTTCCCGGCCGTCGCCGTTGTGACGCCTGCCGGGAGCGCGGCCTTCATCCGGCGTGCGGACACGGCCGGTCGGCGCGCGGGTGTGCGCTGGGGCGGTTGGCGTGAGGGCCATGGGCGTACGGCGAGGTGCTGGCGAGCGGGCCGAGGAGCGGCTGGAGCCGGAGCGGGCGAGCGCGAAAGAAGATGTTCGGCGGGATCACTTTCCTCCTGCGGGGCAATGCGCTGGCCAAGGTGTACGAGGAGCGCCTGATGGTGCGGGTTGGGCCGGAGGGGATGGATGAGGCCCTGGCCCGGCCCGGCACCCGGCAGCTCGTCTTCCCGGCAAGGAGCGGAAGCGCTGGGCGGCCCTCGCAGAGGAGAGGCTCGACGACGGGGTCCTGGACGACTGGCTGAGATGGGCCATGGAGGTCACTACCGGACTCCCGCCCCAAGGGCCCTGCCCGCCGGAAGCCTTGTGCCGGGGACGTGCTCACGCTTACCCGGCACAGTCGTCGTGAGCCGCCCTGTCTGTTGCACCCGTGCCGCCGCTGTGCGGGCCGGGTCTGGCGAGGGCGCGGGCGGCGCGCAGCAGGCGCCGTCCGAACTGTTCGAGGTGGGGGGCGAGTTCGGGGGTGCCGGTGATGGCGTTGGTGGGGCCGAGGTCGATGCCGAGGAGTTGTTCGGCGATGCGGCGGGGGTCGTTGCCGGCGAGGTCGAGGGTGCTGGTGGTCTCGGTGAGGGGGTGGACGCGGCCGGAGAGGGAGTAGGTGCGGGCGCGGACGGTGGGGGCGTCGGTGGGGACGGTGGCGTGGAGGGTGTAGCGGGCGGGGGCTGCGGCCAGATGGTCGGCGACGTAGGCGGCCGGGTCGGGGGCGGGCAGTTCA
>NZ_PXWG01000229.1 GCF_003011965.1 Streptosporangium nondiastaticum | reverse complement strand
ACCCCGGAGCCCCCGCCCCCGGCCCCCGGACGCACCGGCACCCGCCAACGCCTCCTGCCCCGCAAGCAGCTCCCGCTCCGCAACCAGCTCCTGCCCCCGCTCCAGCACGCCCTCCGGCAACCGCACCGTGCCCGAGGCCGACGCCACCAGATCCACCCGGGCCCCGAGCTCCGCCGCGAACCCGGCCAAGCGAGCCCGGTCCTCATCCGACCGCATGTCGACCAGCGCAACGACCACGTACCGCGAGCGCGGGAACCGCGCATGGAGGGCGGCGATCGTGTTCAGAACCGTCCGCCCCGTGGAGAACTCGTCGTCGACGAGGACCAGCGGCCCGTCCCCGGCGAAGAACTCCGGGTCCTCCGGCAGCAGCAGGTGCGACGTGGCGTGGCTGTGCTCCTCCTCGAAGCCCCCGACCGGCGCGACCCCGGCCACGGCCCGCCGCGTCGAGTGCAGGTACGGGGCGAGCCCCAGCCCGTCGGCGACGGCGTGCCCCAGACCCGTGGCCGTCTCGGCGTACCCCAGGACGACGGCCCGCGCCGCCTCCGCGTCGCCGAGCAGCTCGCGGACGCGGCGCCCGAGCCCGAACCCGGATCCGTACACCACCGCGGGAGACGCCGGCACGTGCTTGCCCAGCACGTTGGACACGAGCAGATGCGCCCGCTTGGGGTTCCGCCGCAGCGCCAGCCCGAGCAGCTCGGGGAGCCGGGCGTCACCGTCCAGCGTGACGCCCAGCCGCTCCGCGACCCACTGTCCCGACCAGACCCCGTTCACACGCCCGCCCGCACACTCGCCGCCAGCAGTTCCACAAAGCTCACGTCCTCCCGCGCGACGCCGAACACCTCGGCTCGCAGCATGATCCGCTGGGCCCAGGCCCGGTGCGGCTTCACTTCGTTCATCTTGTTCGTGTAGGCGGACCGCAGCACGCCGCCGCCGTCCCGCTCGGGCCGCAGGATGTCCTGTGCGTCGCTGAACTCTTCATGGCTGACGACGGACAGGGCGTGAACGGGCGCGACGTGCGAAGGATGGATGCAGGTCTTGCCCTGGAGCCCGTTCGCCCGGTCGAGCTGGATCTCCCGCAGCAGCCCGTCCATGTCGTGCTCGATGAGAGCCGTGCGCAGTTCCTCCGCGGGCCCGGCGAAGGGCGTCCGCCGCAGCTGCGGTTTGAACATCCGCTCGTGCTGTCTGAAGTACTCCCACACGGGGCCGGTGACGGTGAACCCGCTGCCGTCCGCCCGCCCGAGCACGTTCACCACGTCGGCGATCACGGATGCGACGATCTGCACGTCGTACGCGGTCATGTCGGGTGCCCGCCGCAGCCCGTAGGCGGAGCAGAAGTCGGTGACGCCGAGCCGGAGGGCGAGCACCCGCTCGCGGTACTTGTCCACGGTGCGGGAGATCCCGGCGAGGGTCTCGCGCCGCGTCTCCAGGTGGAGCAGTTCGGGTGATTCGAGGACGGGCATGGCGAAGAGCCGCTGCCCGCACTCGGCTTCGGCTTCGGTGAGGGCCTCCAGGAAGGGGACGCCGCGGTCCTCGGTGAACTTGGGGAGGACGAAGCCGGAGAGCAGCCGGACGGCGGGCCCGAGGCGCCGTACGAGGTCGGTGATCTGTGCGGGTTCGCGCACGCGGATGAAGAGCAGCGGGGCGGGGGCGCCGGCCCGGTCCAGCTCGGTGAACTGCCGGACGAGGTTCTCCTCGGCGGCGGTGACGTCGTGGTCGCCTATGGAGTCCTCCAGGCAGAGGACCATGGAGACGACGCCCCGTTCGGTCTGCTTGACGACGTCCGCCGCGAGGGACGGCCGCGTGCCGGGAGCGTAGAGCGTGGCGCCGAGGGCGACGGAGAGCGTACGGGCCGGGGAACCGGCGTCGAAGGTCACCGGCTCCTGGTGGAACAGCCCATTCCGCACCGAGGGCGCAAGGTGTTCGAAATGCCTCATTACTCTCCCCGTGGCCACACCCGCGCACAGGCTCGTCCAGGCGCAGAGGTGGCCGATTATCGTACGTCCGGCGACGGGTCAAGAGTTCCCCAAGTGCAGGAAAATCTGGGACCCCGTATGAGTCGCCGGGATGCCGGAGCGGGGAGTCCGCGGGTGCGCGATGTGCCGGTTTCGTGATCGTCGGCACCGTCGCCGACCCCTGCGTTGTCCCCCGGAGCCGTGGGAGGGCAGGATTGCGGACATGACGCACGCCATGCTGAAGGGGTCGAACATCCCGCTGGACGCCCGCGCCGTGCGGGCCGTACTGCGCTGGACCCCCGGCCCGGGCGTCCCGGACGTGGATGCCTCCGCCCTGCTCGTGGGCGAGAACGGCCGCGTCCGCTCGGACGAGGACTTCGTCTTCTACAACCAGCCCCGGCATCCCTCCGGCGCGGTCCGCCACCTGCCGAAGAAGCGGCTGGTCGAGGGCCTGACCGACGCGATCGAGACCGACCTCGGCGCGCTGGAGCCGTCCGTGCACCGCGTCGTGCTGGCCGCCTCCGCGGACGGGGGCGACTTCGGCCGCGTGCGGGATCTGTGCGTGCTGCTCTACGACGCCGCGGCGGTTCCCGCGGGGCAGAGCGGCGAGCCGCTCGCACTGTTCGAGGTCCAGCCGGAGACCGGCTCGGAAACCGCCATGATCTGCGGCGAGCTCTACCGCCGCGGGGAGGGCTGGAAGTTCCGGGCCCTGGGGCAGGGCTACGCCTCGGGGCTGGTCGGGCTGGCCACGGAGTTCGGCATCTCGGTGGACGAGTCGGAAGAGGCCGGGAGCGGGGCCGGCGCGGACGGCTCCGGAAGCGCCGCGAGCTCCGGAGGCGCCGCAAGCGCCGGGGACGCGACCACGCAGGCTGCGGCGCCGGTGCCCACGCAGGCGCCCGACGAGGCGCCTGCTGCCGCGGCCACGGGCGCGCAGGCACCTGCCCCGGCGCCGCAGCCGCAGCCGCAGCCGCAGCCGCAGCCGGGGTACGGATACCCCGCGCCGCCTTCCGTGCCGCCCACGGTGCCGCCGGCGGTGCCGTCGCAGCCTCAGCCCGCGTACGGATACCCGCACCAGCCTGCGCCCACGGGGGCGCCCGCCTACGGGTATCCGCAGTACCGGCCGCTGCCGGATCCCTCGTTCCGGCTGCCGCCGCAGGGCCCGCAGTTCCTGCCGAACCGCTGACCGCGGCGCACCGCAACACCGCCCGAGGCTCCGCGGCACCGTCCCGGGGCTCCGCCCCGGACCCCGGTCCTCAAACTCCCCCAGCTACCGCTGGGAGGTGCCCCCAGACGGGCTGATTTTCTGCAGGCTCAGACCTTCGTCTTGTACCCCCTCCCCCACTGCAACCCCCACCCGTACAGCCGGTCCAGCTCCGCCTGGAACCCGTACACGTACCGCATCTCGCGCCGCAGCACGATCTCGCCCTTGACGTTCTCCAGCATCACCACGGCGCACGACCGCGCCTCCGGTGCGCGCTCGTCGAGCGCGATCTCGATCCGGGGGCCGTTGCCGGGGTAGAGCGTCACGAGGGCGTGCGTACGGTCGAACGCCGGGGTGCCGTCATAGATGTAGACGAAGACGAGCAGCCGTTTGAAGTCGGCGCGGTGGTCCATGTTGATGTAGATCGTCTCGCCCGAGCCCGAGCCGAAGCGGTCATCGCCGCTCAGCTGGATGTACGGCGGCGAGTTGATGCTGCCCAGTATGTTGCCGAGGGGCTGCACCACGCCTTTGGAGCCGTCCTGGAGCTCGTACAGACAGGCGAGGTCGAGGTCGACGTTGACCATGGCCGGGCCCTGCGCCTGCACCATCTCGGGCCGGAATTTCCGCATGGGGTGCCGTAGCCCCTGGCCGAGCCCCGCCCTGTCGCCGAAGTCCGAGGTGCGCATCCGCCAGGAGAGGTTGACGCGCAGGTTTCCGGTGACCGCTCCCTGTTTGGTGAGGGAGAACGAGGGATGACGCTTGGTCAGCTCTACGGCGCCGTTGGCACCGCCGAAGTCGAGCTGCTGCGCGGCCGCGCGCCCCCAGTTGCTGAAGAACCTGTCCCAGACCGCCATGACCGACGAACCCCCCACCTTTTCCTGGCGCATTTCCCGCTCAACTGCCGCGGGGCGGCCGTGAGGTGAGCCTCACGACCGCCCCGCTGAGAGCGTTCCTCAAATGTGCCAGGGTCACACCCCGGAAGTGACTTCCGCCTTGCTGCCCGAGCCGTCTCCGGCCTCCGCCTCCTTGCGGTTGCGCAGCACGGAGGAGAAGAAGGACAGCCCGATGAGGGCCACGCCGATGAGACCCGTGACGACCTCGGGGATCTCGTACTTGATGCTGATCATCAGGATGACGGCGAGGGCACCGATGGCGTAGTGCGCGCCGTGCTCCAGATAGACGTAGTCGTCCAGGGTCCCCTTGCGGACGAGGAAGACCGTCAGGGACCGGATGTACATGGCGCCGATGCCGAGACCGAGGGCCATCACGAAGATGTCGTTGGTGATGGCGAAGGCGCCGATGACGCCGTCGAAGGAGAAGGACGCGTCGATGACCTCCAGGTAGAGGAACATGAAGAACGCGGCCTTGCCGGCGAGGCCGACGACCGAGCCGCCGCCCTTCTTCGCACCGGCGGGCACCGCGTCCTCCACGGCCCCGTCCTCGTCCTCGTCGTCCTCGGCCTCTTCCAGGCGGTCCTCGAAGAAGCCGGAGATTCCGCCGACGATCAGATACGTGACGAGGCCGCCGATTCCGGCGAGCAGGACCGTGGTGGCCTTGTCGATCGTGCCCTCACCGTCGTGCACCGGAACCGCGGTGGCGAAGGTGGTGGCGGCGATGATCAGCACGACCAGGGAGACGACGACGGAGAGGGTGTCCAGCTTGCCGAGCTTGGCGAGCGGCTTCTCCAGCCAGGCCAGCCACTTGATGTCCCGGTCCTCGAAGATGAAGTCCAGGAAGATCATGAGCAGGAACATGCCGCCGAAGGCGGCAATGGCCGGGTGGGCGCTGGTGACGAGGGCTTCGTAGCGGTCGTGGTCCTGAATCGCGACCCTGACCGCCTCGATCGGACCCAGCTTCGCCGTGATGGCGACGATGACGACCGGGAAGACGAGCCTCATGCCGAAGACGGCGATGAGGATGCCCACGGTCAGGAACATCTTCTGCCAGAACGGGTTCATCTTCCGGAGGATTCCGGCGTTGATGACCGCGTTGTCGAACGAGAGCGAGATCTCGAGGACGGACAGTATCGCGACGATCGCGAGCCCCTGCCACCCCCAGAGGACACCGGCCAGGGCCAGTCCGGCCGCCGTGATGGCGAACGACCAGCCAAAGGTTTTCAGGAGCACTGGCTACCCAATCCTTCGTTATGGGGTTTCCCCCGCGCCGTGCGCGGCTTTACGAAACGTTGACCCCGAAGTCTAGGGCGATGCCGCGCAGGCCTGATGCGTACCCCTGCCCGACCGCTCGGAACTTCCACTCGCCTCCGTAGCGGTACACCTCTCCGAAGATCATCGCCGTCTCGCTGGAGGCGTCCTCGCTGAGGTCGTAGCGGGCGAGCTCGGAGCCGTCGGCCTGGTTGACGACGCGGATGTAGGCGTTGCTGACCTGGCCGAAGCTCTGGCCGCGGACATCGGCGTCGTGGATGCTGACCGGGAAGACGATCTTGTCGCAGGCGGCGGGGACCTTGGTCAGGTCGACCAGGATCGTCTCGTCGTCGCCGTCGCCCTCACCGGTGAGGTTGTCGCCGGTGTGTTCGACGGAGCCCTCGGGGCTCTTGAGGTTGTTGTAGAAGACGAAGTACTCGTCGCCGAGCACACGGCCCGTGGCGCACAGCAGAGCACTGGCGTCGAGGTCGAAGGGGGCTCCGGTGGTGGAGCGCGCGTCCCAGCCGAGACCGACGGTCACGTTGGTGAGGTTGGGTGCGGCCTTGGAGAGGGAGACATTGCCTCCCTTGGCGAGCGTGACGCCCATGATCTTGTTTCCTCCCCGAGTCGAGATCCGGCGCCCCGGGCTTGCTGCGGGGCGCGGGTGCGCGTCCGGCGCCGCACCCCCGCGAGGTGCGGGGGTGCG
>NZ_PXWG01000228.1 GCF_003011965.1 Streptosporangium nondiastaticum | reverse complement strand
CGCTGACGCGGCGTGCGCGTGCGGGCCGGGCGCTCCTCGGTCTCCTGGCGCGGGCCGCGGCCCCCGTCACGACCCCGGTCGCGACCGCCGCGGCCACCGCGGCCGCCGGTCTCGCCGAGGTCCTCGATCTCCTCCGCAGCGAGCCCGGCGAGGGTCCGCTCGGAGCGCGGCAGTATGCCCTTCGTGCCGGCGGGGATGCCGAGCGCCTCGTACAGGTGCGGGGACGTGGAGTACGTCTCCTCGGGCTCGTCGAAGGGCAGCTCCAGCGCCTTGTTGATGAGCTTCCAGCGCGGGATGTCGTCCCAGTCGACGAGGGTGACGGCCGTACCCGACTTGCCGGCGCGGCCGGTGCGGCCGATGCGGTGCAGGTAGGTCTTCTCGTCCTCGGGGGCCTGGTAGTTGATGACGTGGGTGACGTCGTCGACGTCGATGCCGCGGGCGGCGACGTCGGTGCAGACCAGGACGTCGACCTTGCCGTTGCGGAAGGCGCGCAGCGCCTGCTCGCGGGCGCCCTGGCCGAGGTCGCCGTGGACCGCGCCGGCGGCGAAGCCGCGGCGGATCAGCTGGTCGGAGATGTCCGCGGCGGTCCGCTTCGTGCGGCAGAAGATCATCGCGCGGTTGCGGCCCTCGGCCTGCAGGATGCGGGCGACCATCTCCGGCTTGTCCATGTTGTGGGCGCGGAAGATGTGCTGCGCGATGTTCGCGTGGGTCTGGCCCTCGTCGTCCGGCGAGGTGGCGCGGATGTGCGTGGGCTGGGACATGTAGCGCCGCGCGAGGGAGATGACCGCGCCCGGCATGGTGGCCGAGAAGAGCATGGTCTGGCGCTTGGCCGGGAGCATCGTGATGATGCGCTCGACGTCGGGCAGGAAGCCGAGGTCGAGCATCTCGTCGGCCTCGTCCAGGACGAGGGCCTTGACGTGCGCGAGGCTGAGCTTCTTCTGGCCGGCGAGGTCGAGCAGGCGGCCGGGGGTGCCGACGACGACGTCGACGCCCTTCTTGAGGGCCTCGACCTGCGGCTCGTAGGCGCGGCCGCCGTAGATGGCCTGGACGCGGACGTTGCGCACCTTGCCGGCGGTCAGGAGGTCGTTGGTGACCTGCTGGCACAGCTCACGGGTGGGGACGACGACGAGCGCCTGCGGGGCGTCGGTCAGCTGCTCGGGCTTCGCCCGGCCCGCCTCGACGTCCGCGGGGACGACGACGCGCTCCAGGAGGGGGAGGCCGAAGCCCAGCGTCTTGCCGGTGCCGGTCTTGGCCTGGCCGATGACGTCGGAGCCGGAGAGGGCGACCGGGAGCGTCATCTCCTGGATCGGAAAGGGGTGCACGATGCCGACGGCCTCAAGGGCTTCGGCGGTCTCGGGGAGGATTCCCAGGTCTCGGAAGGTCGAGGGGTTCGAGAGAGTGGACAGGATCTTGCCTCTTCTGTGAGACGCGGCGCTGGGCGGCGAAGGGGGTCGTACAGGTCGTACGGACCGCGCCGGGGTACTGTCCGGCCTGGGGACGCCGGTCGGCGCGGGACCACTGCCTTCGCTCGAGCACACGTGCCGCGAGCGGATCCCTCCTGGTGCGTACGTCTCGTGCGCGCCGTGCGGAGGGCGGTCGGTTTTGGAAGCCGATCGGGCCACCGACCGGGCATCCGCTGGAGTCCAGGGGCTGGGGCGAGAAGATGCCCCCGGAGGACACAGCATGGGACAGCCTGCCGACACACTCGACAGGCGCATTACCACTGTACCCCGGAAAGGCGCATGTGTGTCCGGACAATCCTCCGGACAATCCTTGGGACAGATCCGGATGAAGTAGCTGACCTGGGGCTTCCCCGGGTTGCGAAGCGGGCTATTGTGCGCTCCATGGAGACGTCCGACAACGCTGAGAACGCCAACGAGCCCGCCGAGGCGCTCACCGGGATCGCCGCCCAGGACTGGGACCGGGCATCCGCCGACCCGCAGTACCGCGCGGCGGTCGTGGACCTGCTGGGCGCCCTCGCCTACGGCGAGCTGGCCGCCTTCGAGCGGCTCGCCGAGGACGCCAAGCTGGCGCCGTCGCTCGACGACAAGGCCGAGCTGGCGAAGATGGCCGCGGCGGAGTTCGGCCACTTCCAGCGGCTGCGCGACCGGCTGACCGCGATCGACGTGGAGCCGACCGGCGCCATGGAGCCCTTCGCGGCCGCGCTCGACGAGTTCCACCGCCAGACGGCGCCCTCGGACTGGCTGGAGGGCCTGGTCAAGGCCTACGTGGGCGACTCGATCGCCAGCGACTTCTACCGCGAGGTGGCGGCCCGCCTGGACTCCGACACGCGCGCCCTGGTGCTGACCGTGCTGGACGACACCGGCCACGCGACGTTCGCGGTCGAGAAGGTGCGCGCCGCGATCGAGGCCGAGCCGCGCGTGGGCGGCCGTCTCGCGCTGTGGGCGCGCCGGCTGATGGGCGAGGCGCTCTCGCAGGCGCAGCGCGTCGTCGCCGACCGCGACGCCCTCTCCACGATGCTCGTGGGCGGCGTGGCCGACGGCTTCGACCTCGCGGAGGTCGGGAAGATGTTCTCCCGGATCACCGAGGCGCACACCAAGCGCATGGCCGCGCTGGGCCTCGCGGCCTGACCGCTCCGGCCCGGGCTCCGGCCCGGGCCGCTTCGGACCCCTTCAGGCCGTGGCTGATCGGCGCGCCGAGTGGTCCCCCTGGCGCAGCAGCAGGGACAGCAGGGCGACGGCCACCCCCAGCGAGACCGCCAGGACGGCGGGGGTCTGCCCGGGGCCGAGCACCGAGTGGGCGAGCAGGGCGCCGAAGAGCGCCGCGACGGGACCGGTGGCCAGCGTCAGGGCCCGGGAGCGGAACTGCCCGTACCGCTCGGGGAGCCAGCGCAGGGCGCCGTAGGACACGGCGAGCCCGACGAGAACCGAGCCGAGCACTTCCCAGAGGATCATCGTCACTTCCCTCCCGTTACCGGGGCGAGGGGCGGGTGCAAACCGGTCGAAGCCGTACTACCCCACGAGGGTGTCCGGCAACCTCCCCGGCCCGCATCCGTAACGACAACGGCGGGGCCCCGGTGATTCCTCACCGGGGCCTCGCCGCTGGAAGAGCCCTCAGAGCGCGCCGAAGCCGACCTTGCGGGCCGCCGGCTCGCCGATCTCCACGTACGCCAGGCGCTCGGACGGGACCAGGACCTTGCGGCCCCGGCTGTCCTCAAGGCTGAGCAGCGGTGCCTTGCCGGCCAGCGCGTCGGAGATCACCCGCTCGACCTCCTCGGCACTCTGGGTGCTCTCGATGACGATCTCGCGCGGCGCGTGCTGCACGCCGATCTTGACCTCCACGGCTTACGTCCCTCCGAAGATGTGGGTTGATGTCCACACATTAGCCCGGGGCGGTCCCGGTCAGTGCTGCTCGGGGGCGTTCTTCGGGAAGCCCGCGATGCCGCGCCAGGCGAGCGAGGTCAGCAGCTGGACGGCGGTGGCGCGGGGCACCGTGCTCTCGCTGGAGAGCCAGTAGCGCGCGACCACCTGGGAGACGCCGCCCAGGCCCACGGCCAGCAGCATCGCCTCGTCCTTCGACAGGCCCGTGTCCTCGGCGATGACGTCGCTGATGGCCTCGGCGCACTGCAGCGAGACCTTGTCGACGCGCTCGCGCACGGCCGGCTCGTTGGTCAGGTCCGACTCGAAGACCAGGCGGAAGGCACCGCCCTCGTCCTCCACGTAGGCGAAGTAGGCGTCCATGGTGGCCGCCACCCGCTGCTTGTTGTCGGACGTGGAGGCGAGCGCGGTGCGCACCGCGTGCAGCAGGTTCTCGCAGTGCTGGTCCAGCAGGGCCAGGTAGAGGTCCAGCTTGCCGGGGAAGTGCTGGTAGAGCACCGGCTTGCTGACGCCGGCCCGCTCGGCGATGTCGTCCATCGCCGCGGCGTGGTACCCCTGGGCGACGAAGACCTCCTGGGCCGCGCCCAGGAGCTGGTTGCGTCGGGCTCGGCGCGGCAGGCGCGTGCCCCGCGGCCGCGCCTCGGTCTGCTCGATGGCTGTCACGCCGCCTCCCAAGATCGTTCACTGCACGGTGTGCACCGCGCCCGCCATCGTACTTTTGGGTAACCCGGGCGTGCGTGGTCGGAGCGGAGAATTTCACGGACCGGACGCTGTGGGAAGCTGACAAAAACCTGACAATTGGCGCAGGTCAGCCCAGGACTCCGCGGTCACGCCCGATCAGCGGTAGTCGTCCTCGTCCAGATCTACGACGCGCGCCTGTTCGGCGATGTCCGCCACGTTGGCCGTGCCCGGGTCCACGTCGCCGAGCGAGTCGTCGTGCTGGGGCGCGAGGTCGGCGTGCTGCTCCGCGGCGTCGGCCTCCGGGGCTTCGGCGTCGAATTCCGTCACGTCGGCGTCCTCCTGGTCGAAGTCTTCGAACGTATCGGGGTTGCTCGGGTCGACAGGCATTGCGGGCCCTCTCTCCGGTATCCGGGATGTGCGCCCTCGTACTCCTTGCGGTCGAGCCTAGGAGACAAGGCCCCGCGCCGCCAGGCGATCTGTGACCCCCGCCACAACCGGCCCGGCGTGATCGTCTCGTAACATTGCCCGCATGTCTTCGACCGAGTCGCCGGATGCCCGCATCGTTCCCGTGGTGCCTCCCGGTCGGCCCTCGCGCGTCAGCGAGGGCGAGGAGGTCCGCACGGTGGCCCTGCCCGGGGTCACGCTGGCCGTGCGCTCCCGCCCGCCCCGGACGCCCGGGCTGCCGCCCGTGCTGTGCGTCCACGGCCTCGGCGGCTCCTCGCAGAACTGGTCCGCGCTCATGGAGCTGCTCGCCGGCGACGCCGCCTGCGAGGCGCTCGACCTGCCCGGCTTCGGCGACTCCCCGCCCCCGGACGACGGCGACTACTCGGTCACCGGCTTCGCCCGGTCGGTCATCCGCTACCTCGACGCGAGCGACCGCGGCCCCGTCCACCTCGTCGGCAATTCGCTGGGCGGAGCCATAGCGACCCGCGTGGCCGCCGTCCGCCCGGACCTGGTCCGCACGCTCACCCTGATCTCCCCGGCGCTGCCCGAGCTGCGCCCGCAGCGCACGGCCGTGCCCACGGCCCTGCTCGCGCTGCCCGGCGTGGCGCCCCTCTTCGCCCGGCTGACGAAGGACTGGTCCCCCGAGCGCCGTACGCGTGACGTCCTCGCGCTCTGTTACGGAGACCCCGGAAGAGTGACATCCGAGGGCTTCGCGCTGGCCGTCGCGGAGTACGAGCGCCGGCTGGAGCTCCCCTACTTCTGGGACGTCATGGCCCGCTCCGCACGCGGAGTGGTCGACGCGTACACCCTTGGGGGCCAGCATTCGCTGTGGCGGCAGGCGGAGCGCGTCCTTGCCCCTACTCTTCTGGTCTACGGAATGCGCGACCAGCTCGTCTCCATCCGGATGGCCCGCCGTGCCGGCAGGACTTTCCGCGACTCGCGGCTGCTGACACTGGTGGAATCGGGACATGTCGCCATGATGGAGGACCCGGACGCGGTGGCTCGTGCCTTCCGCGACCTCGTAGCGGACACCGCCACTGCCGATCGGAGCGCCTCGCCTCGTGGGTAAACACAGCGCACGCGCCCCCCGCGCCGTCTCCCGGCCCGCCGCCACCGGCGCGGGCGGCGGAGCGGACGCGGGCGGTCACGACGCCACGGCCGCCCCGCAGGGTGAAAGCGAGGGCGAGCCACTCGGCGGGCCCGCCGGCCCGGCGGGTTCCCCCGGCCCGGCCGGCCGGCCCGGCGCCTTCGACCCCTCCGGCGCCTCCGGCTCCTTCGCGTTCGCGGGCGGCTTCGACCCCTCTGACGGCCTCTCCGGTCTCTCCGGCCTTTCCGATCCCCTCGATCCGTCCGACCCCCTCGAACCGTCCGACTCCTTCGACGCCTTCAGACGGCAGGACGTCGGCGTCGGCTGGGGCGTCATCGGCGTGCAGCGCGCCCACGGCACGGACGCCGGGGCGTACGGCCCGGGGAGCGTTCCCGGCGGCGAGGCCCGGCTGGCCGGCTACCTCGGCGGGTACGCCGGCGAGCAGGAGCCCGCCTCCTGCCGGCCGGCCCACGGCTATCAGGCGGTTCCCGGGCCGGCCCACGGCTCCCCGTACGACATGTCCTACGAGACGGCCTCCGAGGGGCAGCCGGCGCAGGCGCCCTCCCCGTACTGGCTCGGCGGCGCACCGTCCGCCCCGGCCTCCGGCTCCGCTTCCGCCTCCGTCCTCGCCGAGGACCCCGCGCCCGCCGCTCCCCCCGCCGCCGCGCGGGTGCCCGCGCCCCGCCCCGGCGCGGCCCG
>NZ_PXWG01000227.1 GCF_003011965.1 Streptosporangium nondiastaticum | reverse complement strand
GGAGCCGCCTGGGGCGGCTGTGGGGCCGCGGCCTGGGGCTGCGCGTACGGGTTGGGCTGCTCGCCCGGCAGGACGGGGTAGGGGTTGCCCTGCGGCGGGGCCCAGCCCTGCGGGGCGCCGGCGCCGGGGTGGCCGTAGCCGTGGCCCGGGGGCGGCGGGGCGAGGGCGGCGAGCTGGTCAGCCGTCGAGCGGTAGTCGACCGCGCCCTGCGTCATCCGCATGTACGCCTCTTCCAGGGAGGCCTGGTGCGGCGAGAGCTCCCACAGCCGGACGTCCGCCCCGTGGGCTATGTCGCTGATCCGGGGGAGCGGCAGGCCGGTGACGCGCATCCCGCCGTCCGGCTCGGACAGCACCTGGCCGCCGGCCTCGACGAGCGCGGCCGTGAGCTTCTCGCGGCTCTCCGGCTCGGTCTCCGGGGTGCGCACGCGCGCGAAGTCCGCGGAGTTCGCGGAGATGAAGTCCTTGACGCTCATGTCGGCCATGAGCTGGCCGCGGCCGATCACGATCAGGTGGTCGGCGGTCAGCGCCATCTCGCTCATCAGGTGCGAGGAGACGAAGACCGTGCGGCCCTCGGCCGCGAGCTGCTTCATCAGATTGCGGACCCAGAGGATGCCCTCGGGGTCGAGGCCGTTGACCGGCTCGTCGAAGAGCAGCACCTGGGGGTCGCCCAGCAGCGCGGCGGCGATGCCGAGGCGCTGGCCCATGCCCAGCGAGAAGCCCTTGGAGCGGCGCTTGGCGACGTCCTGCAGGCCGACGACGCCGAGGACCTCGTCCACCCGGCGGGCCGGGATGCCGCCGAGCTGGGCGAGCGAGAGCAGGTGCATGCGGGCGCTGCGGCCGCCGTGCACGGCCTTCGCGTCCAGGAGCGCACCGACCTGGCGGGGAGCGTTGGGAAGGCTGCGGAAGGGGTGGCCGCCGATCGTGACGTGGCCGGACGTGGGCTGGTCCAGGCCCAGGATCATGCGCATGGTCGTCGACTTGCCGGATCCGTTCGGACCCAGGAAGCCGGTGACGGCTCCCGGCCGCACCTGGAACGACAGATTGTGTACGGCCGTCTTGGCGCCGTAGCGCTTTGTCAGACCGACTGCCTCGATCATTCTCCGCCCCTCGCGAGCTCTTTCGGGCGTAAGGCCCCGTAAGAGTTAGGAGCATAACGAGGAGCTGACGGTTCCCGTTACTCGTGGTGAAGCTCGGGCAGGCCCTCGGGGCGGGCCCAGCCCGCCCGGCGGAAGACCGCCCTCCCCTCGGCCCGCACCGCCTCGTCCGCCCGCGCCCGCTCCACCCAGCGCTCCGGGCCGGGTCCGAGCAGCGCGCGCAGCTCCGGCGAGGCCTCCAGCAGGGCGGTCAGGAGGGCGCCCTGGTCGCCGCCGCCGGGCCGGGGCCGGCCGGTGGCGGGGTCGGCGAGGACGCCGTGCAGGCTCACGTACAGATACGCGCCGCCGAGCGGCTCCCCGGACGGCAGCGTCATGGGGAAGGAGCCGCCCGGCAGCCACACGCGGCGGTAGTTGAATTCGGTCTGGTCGACGGCGGCCAGCTGCGCGGGGTCCAGCCAGCCCGCGACGAGCGTGCGCCGGGCCGCGGGATCGGCGTAGGGCGCCGCCGCCACGTAGCCGTGCAGCCCGATGTGCGCGGAGCAGCCGACGCCGATGCCACGCACCCGGACGGGCACCATCGGCACGGTGGCGAGCATGCCGCGCAGGGTGAGCTTGTGGTGCAGCTGGGCGGGGGAGGCGTTGGAGCCGACGGCGAGGACGGGTCGGCGGGCGGCGGTCCGCGCGGCGCGGATCCGGTCGAGGAAGGCGTCGAGCGCGGGCTCGGCGGCGGGGTCCCCGCCCGGCGGGGGCGTACTGCCCGTGCCGGGGCGCCCGGCGTCCGCCATGCCCGTCACCACCCGCCACCCGCCCAGCGGCCCGGGGTCCGCCCGCAGTGGCAGCAGGTGCCCGCCCGTCAGCAGCGCGGGCTCCGTGACGGGCCGGCCGGGGTAGGTGAGCGGCAACTCGGCGGGCGCCCCGTCGAGCCCGAGCCCCCGCAGACTCCGGTCGGTCACGGCGGCTCCTCGAACGCGGGGCGGCGGCGCGGCGCGGTCCGCCCCGGAAAGAATGCCCGCCGCGACGGCGATCCACCCTCGCGGCGAGGGTCCGGCGGAATCCGGAGGAACCGGAACCCGTGCGTACAAAGGATCCGCCGGCAAGGCGCTACGCGTCGCGCCGCTTCAGCACCGCGTACCCGCCCGCCAGCGCCGCCACCACCCACAGCACCATGATCGCGAAGCCGCCCCAGGGCCCGTACGGGGCGTCGTCCGCGATCGTCACGACCTGCATGACCTTGCGGCCGGCCTGGTCGGGCAGGTACTGCGCGACCTTCTTCGTGGCGCTCACCGCGCCGAGGATGTTGGAGATGATGAAGAAGAACGGCATCAGAATGCCGAGCGAGAGCATGGGGCTGCGCAGCATCGCCGCGATGCCCATCGAGAACACCGCGATCAGCGTCATATAGAGCCCGCCGCCGATCACCGCGCGCAGGACGCCCGCATCGCCGATCTGCGTCCGGTGGTCGCCGAGCATCGCCTGGCCGATGAAGAAGGAGACAAAGCTCGTCGCCATCGCGATCACGAACGCGACGACCGCCGCAACAGTGATCTTGCTGAAGAGGAACGTGCCGCGTTGCGGAACCGCCGCCAGGGAAGTCCGGATCATTCCGGTGCTGTATTCATTGGACACCACCAGCACCCCGAACACGATCATGGCGAGCTGGCCGAGTCCCATTCCCGCGAAACTCGTAAAGGTCGGGTCGAAATTCACCCGCTCCTTCAGTGGCATTTGATTGAAGTTACTGCTGGTGAAAGCACTGATCAGGGCGCCGAGCGCCACGGTCACCACCAGGGCGGGACCGAGCGTCCACACCGTGGACCGCACCGATTTGATCTTCGTCCATTCCGACTGCAGGACCTGCCCCACCACCGCCACCGTCAGGCTCCCTTCTTCTTCTGCCAGCCGGCTCCCCACCCGCCGCCGGGCGGTGCCGCGCCGCCGCCCGGCGGGGCGGCCGCGCCCACGGCCTCCGCACCCGCGGCCGTACCTACGGCCTCCGCACCCGGCGGCGCGGTGTGCGCGTGGTACTCCACCGACTCGGCGGTGAGCTGCATGAAGGCCTCCTCCAGGGACGCCTGCTGGGGGCTGAGCTCGTGCAGCACGAGCCGGTGGCGCGCGGCGAGCTCGCCCAGCTCCGCCGCCTCCGTGCCGTCGACCTCCAGGTGGCCGTCCTCGGTGGTCACCGCCGTGACCCCGGCCCCCGCCAGCACGTCCAGCAGCCGCTCCACCTCGGGCGAGCGCAGCCGCACGTAGGACCGCGAGTTCTGCTTGATGAAGTCCGCCATCGAGGTGTCGGCGAGCAGCCGGCCCTGGCCGATGACGATCAGGTGGTCGGCGGTCAGGGCCATCTCGCTCATCAGGTGCGAGGAGACGAAGACCGTGCGGCCCTGGGCGGCGAGGTTCTTCATCAGATTGCGGATCCAGTGGATGCCCTCGGGATCCAGCCCGTTGACGGGCTCGTCGAACATCAGGATCTGCGGGTCGCCCAGCAGCGCGCCCGCGATGCCCAGGCGCTGCCCCATGCCGAGCGAGAACCCTTTGGAGCGCTTTCCGGCCACCGAGGCGAGGCCGACCGTGTCCAGGACCTCACGGACGCGGGCCTTCGGGATGCCGTTGCTCTGCGCCAGGCACAGGAGGTGGTTGTGGGCGCTGCGACCGCCGTGCATCGCCTTGGCGTCCAGCAGGGCGCCGACGGTCCGCAGCGGGTCCTTCAGCTGCCGGTAGTGCTGCCCGTCGATGAGGACCGTGCCGTGGGTGGGCCGGTCGAGGTCGAGCATCATCCGCATCGTCGTGGACTTGCCCGCCCCGTTGGGCCCCAGGAAGCCGGTGACGATCCCGGGCCGGACGGTGCAGGTGAGGCCGTCGACGGCGAGCTTCTCGCCGTAGCGCTTGGTCAGTCCCTGCAGCTCGATCATTCGGCCACGGTAAGGGCGACCCGGGGACCTCGCCAGCGGTAGCGGGCCGTCCGGGTGCGAAGGACACCCGTTCGGGTGCGGAGGGCGGGGCCACGGGGCTGAGGACCGCTGCCCCGTGCGACCGCGGGAGCGGCGCACAGGGCACGGACCAGGGCGTTCCTCTTCAGCCCGCCCGGCCGCGGGTCAGCGGCTCTGCTGCGCCGGGACGCCGCGCGACATCGGCTCGTCGTCACCGGGGACGCCGGCCGCGGCGACGGCCGCGCCGGTCAGCGTGGCCAGCATCTCGCGGACGTTCGTCAGCTGGGCGTTGATGCTGTCGCGGCGGTTGGTGAGCGCCGCCAGCTCGCGCTCGGACTCGCTGCGGATGCGGTCCGCCTTGGCGTTGGCGTCGGCCACGATGTCCTCGGCCTGGCGCTGCGCCGTCTCCACCGTCTGCCGGGCGCGCCGCTCGGCGTCCGTGCGCAGCTTCTCCGCCTCCAGGCGCAGCTGCTCGGCGCGGTGCTCGATCTCCGCCAGCCGCTTCTCCGCCTTCGCCTGACGGGAGGCCAGGTCGCGCTCGGACTGCTCGCGCCGCTTGGCCAGGTTGGTCTCGAAGTCGGCGGCGGCCTGGGCCGCCTTGGCGCGGGTCTCCTCGAAGAGGGCGTCCGCCTCCTCACGCTTGGACTGGGCGTCCTTCTGCGCCTCGGCCCGCAGCTGGGCGGAGTCGCCCTTGGCCTTCTCGACGATGCGCGCGCCCTCGTCCTCCGCCTTGGCCTTGCGGTCGGCGGCGAACGACTCGGCGTCGTTGCGCACCTGCTGCGCGGCGGACTCCGCGAGCTCCCGGTGCTGCTCGGCGGCGCGCCGGGCCTCCTCACGCAGATCCTTGGCCTCTTCCTCGGCCAGCCGAAGGATCTTCTCGACCCTCGCCCCCAGCCCCGCATAGGACGGCTCGGCGTCGTTGACCTGGGCCTGAGCATTCTGCGTCTCGAGGTGCAGCTCCTCGATGCGCTTTTCCAGAGAGGTGATCCGTGCCAGTGCGCTGTCTCGGTCGGCGACGAGCTTGGTAATGCGGTCGTCCACCTGGCCGCGGTCGTATCCACGCCGCACAAGCTCGAAGCCGAAGGGGGAGGAAGTGTCACTCATGGGGTTCCTGTCATAAGAGACCGGTGAGGTGATAGAGGGAATCCTAGGGGTGCGAGCGGCGTGTCATCAGGTGAATGCTTGGCAGATCTGGAGAATGTCCCCCCGTTTGAGTGGCTACTTCTGTGACTGCTTGCCACCCGAACGTGTAGCACCGGCACCCGCCGCTGCCTTCACCCCGCCATCCTTGGCGCTTCCGGCCCCCGGGGCCTCAAAAGATTCCAACGCCTCCAACACGTCCTGGACACGGGAAATCTCGGCCTGAATGTCCTCGCGACGGCGCACCAGGACCTCCAACTCCCGCTTTCCCTCCTCGACAAGGCGCTTCGCCTCCTCCGCACCCTCGGTGCGCAGGCGCTCCGACTCGCGTACGGCGGCGGCCTTCTTCTGCTCGGCCTCCTTGAGCAGCCCCTCCGCCTTCTTCACCGCGGCGATGCGGACCTTGCTCGCCTCGCTGCTGGCGTCGGAGAGCAGCTTCTTCGCCTTCTCCTCGGCCTCCGCGAGCTGCTCGGTCGCGGCCGCGACGAGCTTGTCGCAGCGCTCGCCCGCGGACTGCATGGCCTCGGCCGCCTCGCGGCGCGCCCGGTCGTGCAGCTCCTCGACCTCGCCCTCGACCCGGGAGCGCAGCTCGTCGGCGCGCTCCCTTATCGCGGTGGCGTCGCCGCGGGCCTCGGCCAGCAGCGTGTCCGCGTCCGTACGGGCCTGCTCCACCAGGGCGTTGCCCTCGCCGGTGGCCTCGGCGACGATCCGCTCGGCCTCGCGGCGGGCCACGCCCACCATCGTGTCGGCCTGCTCCTCGGCGGCCGCGGCCGTGCTCAGCGCCTCCTCCTGCGCCTTGGCGATCAGGGCGTCCGCCTGCTCGCCGGCGTCGGCCAGCCGCTTCGCGGCGGCCTCGCGGGCGTCGTCGACGGTCCGCTCGCCCTCGGCGCGCGCCTCGGCACGCAGCCGCTCCGCCTCCTGGACGGCGTCGGCCTTGATCCGCGCGGAGTCCGCGCGCGTGCTGTTGGCGTTCTCCTGCGCGGCGGCCAGCGCCTCGGCGGCCTCCGCGGCCATCCGCTCGGCCTCCGCGGTCGCCTCGGCGACGAGGGCGTCCGCCTGCTCGGCGGCCTCCGCACGGCGGGTGTTCGCCGCCTCGCGGGCCTCGTCGAGGACGCGGGCGGCGTCGCCGCGCAGCCGCTCGGACTCGGCGTCCGCCTCGGCGAGCGTCCA
>NZ_PXWG01000226.1 GCF_003011965.1 Streptosporangium nondiastaticum | reverse complement strand
GGTCCTTGAGGCGATGAAGATGGAACAGCCCCTCAACGCCCACCGCGCGGGCACCGTCAAGGGCATCACCGCCGAAGTCGGCGCCTCCGTCTCCTCCGGCGCCGTCATCTGCGAAATCAAGGACTGACGCACGCCATCAGAATGCCTGCGGGCCTCCGCCGATCACTCGGCTGAGGCCCGCAGGCATTCAACGATCAGGCAGTGCGACCGACGTTCAGGATGTACACCGTGTCGTCCTCTACGAGGTACAGCACCCGCCAGTCTCCGACAGCGAGCCGGTAGTAGCCGGACCCGCCGAGCGCAAAGGCGCTCTCGGGCTTAGGTTCGCCGCCTAACTCCCGAGTCGCCGCCACACACGCCCTGGCACCCTTGGGATCCGTCAAACGTGAACGACGGAGACCGGATAACGCCCGCTCTTCCCACACCACGGTCCAGAGCATTCAGCAGGCCTTCCGATCCGCGGCCTCGTCCGCCTCCAGGACGGCCAGGACCTCGTCCTGTGAAATCCATCGGGCGCCGGGGTCTTCCCGGACAGACCGTGCCAACGCCAGATCCGCCTCGTCCCGAAGCCGCTGAAGCTCCTCCAACTCCTCTATGGGGATCAGTGCCGCTGCAGGTTTGCCGTACTCGCTGATCAGGATGTGCTCATGCCCGTGACGCACACGGCCCACCAGCTGCCCGAGCTGGTTCCGGGCTTCGACGAGGGAGTAGGTGTCCATACACAAAACGGTACGCACCCGCAGGTGCGTACAACAATCCCCCGTTCGGATGGCCCCTAGCGGCCGGCAAGGCCAGTGGCATCCTTGGCAGGCGGGGAGAGATGAGGGAGGACTCGGCAGCCATGGCCACGGAGACCACACAAGCGTCGCCACGCCCCATGCGGGCGGACGCCCGGCGCAACTACGAGCGGCTGCTCGTGGAAGCGCGGAACGCGTTCACCCGGCACGGCACCGACGCCTCCCTGGAGGACGTCGCCCGGCGCGCCGGTGTCGGCATCGGAACGCTCTACCGCCACTTCCCCAACCGCACGGCGCTCATGAGCGCCGTCTTCCAGGTCGAGGTCGACGGGCTCCTCGCCCGCTCCCGCGAGCTCCTCGCCTCCCCCGAGCCGTGCCGGGCCCTCGTCGACTGGCTCCGGGCGTGCGTGGCGCACGCCAGCACGTACCGGGGGCTGTCACGGGCCCTGCTGGCCGCCCAGTCGGACGAGGCCTCGGCGATGTCGCGCTGCAGCCTGCCGCTACGGGAGGCGGGGAGCGTGCTCCTGGCCCGGGCGCAGGCGGTGGGGGCGGTCCGCCCCGAGGTCGGCATCACCGACGTCATGCAGCTGACGAACGCGATCTCCCTGGCCGCGGAGCAGTCCCCCGACGACCCGCACCTCCCCGACCGCCTCCTGACCCTCACCCTCCGGGGCCTCCAAACGGTCCCGTGCCCCGACGCGGACTAGCCGCCCGGAGCGCCCCCGGCGCCGCGGGTCTCCCCCCGCACCCCTCCCCCCGCCGCAACGGCCGCCCGCCCCCGCGGCGCACACCGGCGGTGCCGCACCCACCTGAAGATTCGGCACGGCACCGCCGGACAGCAGCGCAGGGGCTGATCACCGCGGCGGCGGAAGCAAGAACCCGGCCGCCAGCCGACAAGAACGAGCGCCCGCACACTGCCCCGCACCCCTCCCCGCCGCAGGGGAAACGGGGCGAGCCCACGCCCAACACGGGCCCCGGATGCGCGCCGCGAGGCGCCCGTTAGCGGCGCCTGGGGGCCAGGTCCGCCACCCTCGCCGTCGGAGGCTCAGCGCCCAGCGACCCCGCGCTGCGGAGCTGGGAGGGGGGCGCGCCGCCGCCGGACTGGGCGGCGGCCTGGCCGCCGGGGGGCAGCGGGTGATGGCCCCCATGGCCCCCGTGCGTCCGCCGCTGCCCCGGCAGCGGCGGCACGTCCCGCCGCCGCTGCTGCTGCGGCACCTGTTCGGGCCCGGATCCGGCCCCGGACCCCGGCACCGCCCCCGCAGGGGCCCCCGCGCCGGGCCCGGCGACCGAGATGTGAACGCCCTGGTCCGCGAGGGCCTGGAGCTCCGTCGCCGCGCGGTCGTCGTGGGACGGCGGCTCGTCCGTCACGAGCCGCGTGATGACGTCGGTCGGCACGGTCTGGAACATCGTGTCCGTGCCGAGCTTCGTGTGGTCGGCGAGCACGACGACCTCCGCCGCCGCCTGCACCAGCGCCCGGTCCACGCTCGCCGAGAGCATGTTGGACGTGGAGAGGCCGCGCTCCGCGGTCAGCCCGCTGCCGGACAGGAACGCCCGGGTGACCCGCAGGCCGTGCAGGGACTGTTCCGCCCCGCTGCCCACCAGTGCGTAGTTGGATCCTCTGAGCGTGCCGCCGGTCATGACGACCTCGACCCGGTTGGCGTGGGCGAGCGCCTGGGCGACGAGCAGGGAGTTGGTGACGACGGTCAGACCGGGCACGCGGGCGAGCCGGCGGGCCAGCTCCTGCGTGGTCGTGCCGGCGCCGACGACGACGGCTTCGCCTTCTTCGACGAAGCTCGCCGCGAGATCGGCGATGGCCGTCTTCTCGGCGGTGGCTAGATGGGATTTCTGGGGGAAGCCGGACTCCCGGGTGAAGCCGCCCGGCAGCACCGCACCGCCGTGCCGGCGGTCGAGGAGTCCTTCGGCCTCCAGTGCCCGCACGTCCCGCCGTACGGTCACTTCGGAGGTCTGGACGACGCGAGCGAGCTCACGGAGCGAAACCGCCCCGTTGGCCCGCACCATTTCGAGGATCAATTGGCGACGTTCTGCAGCGAACACGAAACCGACAGTAACGCCAACGACCATCCGTTTTCAGCAGGTTGCAGCAATTAACGGAAGTTGTCCGCTCCGGAACGCTCAAAGTGGTATAGGAGGCCCGGTCTCAACGACCGGCGCCTCCCGACCACTCAGCGCGACAATCAATACCCAAACCCTCGCGGAGGGTTCACGCCCGGCGGAGCGTTTACGCCTCGCGCTGCGTCTTCCGCGTGTGCAGCTGCCGCGCGACTTCCGCCAGCGAGCCCGAAAGCGACGGATATACGGTGAACGCATTCGCGATCTGCTCGACCGTGAGGCTGTTGTCCACGGCGATGGAGATCGGGTGGATGAGCTCACTGGCCCGCGGGGCGACCACGACGCCGCCGACGACGATGCCCGTGCCCGGACGGCAGAACATCTTCACGAAGCCGTCCCGGATGCCCTGCATCTTGGCGCGCGGGTTCCGCAGCAGCGGAAGCTTGACGACCCGTGCGTCGATCTTGCCGCTGTCGACGTCGGCCTGGGTGTATCCGACGGTCGCGATTTCGGGGTCCGTGAAGACGTTCGCGGAAACCGACTTCAGGTTGAGCGGCGCCACCGCGTCACCCAGGAAGTGGTACATCGCGATGCGTCCCTGCATGGCCGCGACCGACGCGAGCGCGAGCACGCCCGTGCAGTCGCCGGCGGCGTAGACGCCCGGGGCGCTCGTGCGCGACACCCGGTCGGTCCGGACGTGCCCGGATTCCTTGAGCCGGACCCCGGCCTCCTCCAGCCCGATCCCCTCGGTGTTCGGAATCGAGCCGACCGCCATCAGGCAGTGCGTACCGGTGATGACGCGGCCGTCGGCCAGCGTGACCTCGACCCGGTCGCCGACCCGCTTCGCGGACTGCGCCCGCGACCGCGCCATGACGTTCATGCCGCGGCGCCGGAAGACGTCCTCAAGAACGGCGGCGGCGTCCGGGTCCTCGCCCGGCAGCACGCGGTCCCGGGACGACACCAGCGTCACCTTGGACCCCAGCGCCTGGTACGCGCCGGCGAACTCCGCGCCGGTCACGCCCGAGCCGACCACGATGAGCTCCTCGGGGAGCTCGTCCAGGTCGTACACCTGGGTCCAGTTCAGGATGCGCTCGCCGTCCGGCAGCGCGTCGGGGATCTCCCGCGGGTGCGCGCCCGTGGCGACCAGCACCGCGTCGGCGACCAGCGTCTCCTCGGTGCCGTCGGCGGCGCGCACGACCACGCGGCGCGAACCGTCCGGGGCCTGGTTCGGCTCCAGCCGGCCCCGGCCGCGCAGGACGCGCCCGCCCGCACGGGTGACGGACGCCGTGATGTCGTGCGACTGCGCGAGGGCCAGCCGCTTCACACGGCGGTTCACCTTGCCCAGGTCCACGCCGACGACCCGCGCCGCCTGCTCGATGTGCGGCGTGTCGTCGGCGACGATGATCCCGAGCTCCTCGTACGAGGAGTCGAAGGTCGTCATCACCTCGGCCGTCGCAATGAGCGTCTTCGAGGGCACGCAGTCGGTCAGCACCGACGCCCCGCCCAGACCGTCGCAGTCGACGACGGTCACCTCCGCACCGAGCTGCGCGGCGACGAGCGCCGCCTCATAGCCGCCGGGTCCGCCACCGATGATCACGATCCGAGTCACGTACTCCATTGTCCCGCACCCATCAAAGCGACTTCTCCCGGGGCCTCCCCCGCGGATCGCTCCCCGCAACCGTGCGGCAATCCGTGCGAGAACCGGCAGGAGGTTCCGGACGAACCTCCCTTCGAGACTGCCATCCCAAATGCCGTCGCGCCTCACTCCCGTACCCTCGAAACCATGTCGCTCTACGCCGCGTACGCCGGCAACCTCGACGCGCGGCTGATGTCCCGCCGCGCACCCCACTCGCCCCTGCGCGGCACGGGCTGGCTCGCCGACTGGCGGCTGACCTTCGGCGGCGAGCAGCTGGGCTGGGAGGGCGCCCTCGCGACCGTGGTCGAGGCCCCCCGCTCCCAGGTCTTCGTCGCGCTCTACGACATCGCTCCGATGGACGAGGACTCGATGGACCGTTGGGAGGGTGTCGGTCTCGACATCTACCGGCGGATGCGCGTCCGCGTGCACACCCTGGACGGCGAGGAGCCCGCGTGGATCTACGTCCTGAACGGCTACGAGGGCGGCCTGCCCTCCGCCCGCTACCTCGGGGAGATCGCCGACGCGGCGGAGTCCGCGGGCGCCCCCCACGACTACGTGATGGAGCTGCGCAAGCGCCCCTGCTGACGCGCCGCGCCCGGGTTGTGACGATTGCGTCTCGTCACAACCCACAAAGCAACAATCGGAACACCGTGACCAGTGACATCTACGCGCGTAGGCGATAAGCGGCTACCCTCGTCCGCGTGAACGCATCAGTTACTCCCGACATCCAGGCCGACCCGTACGCCGCGGCGGACGCCGCCGCCGCCCGTCTGCGCGAGCTCACCGGCGCCGAGACCCACGACGTCGCCCTGGTCATGGGCAGCGGCTGGCTCCCCGCGACCGAGGCGCTCGGCACCCCCGAGGCCGAGTTCCCGGTCACCGAGCTCCCCGGCTTCACCGCGGCAGCCGTGGCGGGCCACGCCGGCACGGTCCGCTCGTACAAGGTCAACGACAAGCGCGCCCTGGTCTTCCTCGGCCGCACGCACTACTACGAGGGCCGCGGCGTCGCCGCCGTCGTCCACGGCGTCCGCACGTCCGTCGCCGCCGGCTGCAAGACCGTCGTCCTCACCAACGGCTGCGGCGGCCTCCGCGACGGCATGCGCCCCGGCCAGCCCGTGCTGATCAGCGACCACATCAACATGACGGCGACCTCGCCGATCGTCGGCGCCAACTTCGTCGACCTCACCGACCTGTACTCCCGCCGCCTGCGCGCGCTCTGCAAGGAGGTGGACGAGACCCTGGAGGAGGGCGTCTACGTCCAGCTCCCCGGCCCGCACTACGAGACCCCGGCCGAGATCCGCATGGTCCGCACCCTCGGCGGCGACCTCGTCGGCATGTCCACCACGCTGGAGGCCATCGCGGCCCGCGAGGCCGGTGCCGAGGTCCTGGGCATCTCCCTCGTGACGAACCTCGCCGCGGGCATGACCGGCGAGCCCCTCAACCACGAAGAGGTCCTCCAGGCCGGCCGCGACTCCGCGTCCCGCATGGGCGAGCTCCTGGCCCGGGTCCTCCCGAAGCTCTGACCTTGCCGGTACGGCGCCGTGTCCCCTCGCGGGGTGCGGCGCCGTTCCCCTTGCCGGGGTGCGGCTCCCCTCGCCGGGGGTGCCGTATGCCGGTGCGGCGCCGCGCCTCGCCGCCCCCGCGCGCCTGCGGCGCGCGACACGCCCACCCACCCGCCCGATTGCCCGGAACCGCGCGGTTCACGGTCAGGGGCGGGCCCGGCAGCCACCGGCGTACCGCGGGCCACAAGCCCGAGCGGGGCCCGCAGGATGCGTACGCGCGGGAGGGTGCGGGGCGGGCCGGGCCCGGCAAGGGGCGTAAAGCGTGATTTGTGGGCCCTCGTTCCGGGCACCCAAAGCTTGGGCCAGAGGGCCCGTAAATCATGCAGCCCCGTAGGGCTCGGCCCGCCCC
>NZ_PXWG01000225.1 GCF_003011965.1 Streptosporangium nondiastaticum | reverse complement strand
TGGGGCCACGGCCGCCGAGGCCCGGGCGCGGGCCGAGGAGCTCGTACGGGCCGCCGCACCGGCCACCACCGGCGCCGTGGTGGTCACCGACGCGGCCGGGCAGCGCGCCCTGTGGCGCGTACGGGACGATGCCGCCGGCACCGCCACCCGCATGCCCGACGGCACCGAGGCCTGGCCCGGCTGGGAGGACTGCGCCGTCCCGCCCGCCCGCCTCGGCGCCTACCTGCGCGACTTCCGCGCCCTCCTGCGCCGCCACGGCCTGCACGGCGCGCCCTACGGCCACTTCGGCGACGGCTGCATCCACGTCCGCATCGACTTCGACCTGCTGGGCCCGGACGGGGTGCGGCGCTTCCGCGACTTCTCCGGCGAGGCCGCGGAGCTGGTCGTCGCCCACGGCGGATCCCTGTCCGGCGAGCACGGCGACGGGCAGGCGCGGGCCGGACTCCTGCCGAAGATGTACGGGCCGGACGTCGTCCGGCTCTTCGAGCGCTTCAAGGACCTCTGGGACCCCGACGGCGGCCTCAACCCGGGCATGCTCGTACGGCCCTACGCGCTGGACGAGAACCTCCGTTTCGACGTCCTGCCGCGGCGGCCCCTGCCCGTGGTCTTCGGCTACGCGGACGACGGGGGCGACTTCGCGGGCGCGGTGCGGCGGTGCGTGGGCGTGGCCAAGTGCCGTGAGACGGCGGTGGGCGGGGCGGGCGTGATGTGCCCGTCGTACCGGGTGACGCGCGAGGAACAGCACTCCACGCGCGGCCGCGCCCGGCTCCTGCACGAGATGCTGGCCGGGGAGGTCGTCACGGACGGCTGGCGCTCGGAGGAGGTCCGCGAGGCGCTGGACCTGTGCCTGGCCTGCAAGGGCTGCCGCAGCGACTGCCCCGTAGGCGTCGACATGGCCACGTACAAGGCGGAGTTCCTCCACCACCACTACGCGGGGCGTCCGCGCCCCGCCGCGCACTACGCGATGGGCTGGCTGCCGGTGTGGCTGCGGGGCGTCGCGGCGGTCCGCGGGGCGCCGGTCGTCAACCGGCTGACGGCGCTCGGGCCACTGGCGGCGGCCGCGAAGCGGCTCGGAGGGATCGCGCCGGAGCGCGCGATCCCACGGCTGGCGGACGAGCCCTTCGTACGGTGGTGGGAGGGGCGGGGTCCGGGGCGGGGCCGGGAGCGCGCGGGGGCGGGCCCGGCGGCCGGAGGCGCGGACCTCGTGCTGTGGCCCGACACCTTCACCAACCACCTTTCCCCGGAGGTCGGCCGTGCGGCCGTGACGGTGCTGGAGAGCGCCGGGCTCCGCATCGCCGTCCCGCCGAAGTCGCCCTGCTGCGGCCTGACCTGGATCTCCACCGGCCAGCTCCACCGCGCACGCCGCACCCTGCTCCGCACCCTCGACGTCATGGCCCCCGCCCTCGACGCCGGACTTCCCGTCACCGTCCTGGAGCCCAGCTGCGCCGCCTCCCTCCGCACCGACCTCCCCGAACTGCTCCCCGGCGACCCCCGCGCCCGCCAACTCGCCGAGAAGGTCCTCACGTTCGCCCAGACCCTCGAAGAGCTCGCCCCGCACTGGCAGCCGCCCCGCCTGGACCGCGCCGTGGCCGGGCAGACCCACTGCCACCAGCACGCCGTCCTCGGCGACACCGCCGAGCGCCGCCTGCGCGAGCGCGCCGGCCTGGTGGGCGAGCTGAGCGGTGGATGCTGCGGCCTGGCGGGCAACTTCGGTTTCGAGAAGGGGCATTACGAGGTGTCCGCGGCCTGTGCGGAGGAGCAGTTGCTGCCTTCCCTCCGCGAAGCCCGGCGCGAGGACAGGCGCGAGGCCCGGCACGGCGACGCCGCGACCGCGGTCCTCGCCGACGGGTTCTCCTGCCGCACGCAGATCGCCCAGCTCGCGGGCGACGGTCCCCGCGCGCGGCACCTCGCGGAGCTCCTTGCGGAGGCGCTCGGTTCCTGACCACAACTGGCCGAAAAATAAAGGCAAGCACGCTTGATTGTTTTTCTTCGCACTGACACGCTCTCTCCGTTCTGCTCTCCGTCCTGCTCTCCGTCCCGACATGACCTCCCGAGGGAGCGGCCCCCAGTGACAGACTCCTCCAGTCCCTTACGGACCAGCCCCTCCAGCCCCTTACGGACGCGCCCCCTGCGGATCGGCAACGCCTCCGGCTTCTACGGCGACCGCTTCGACGCCTTCCGCGAGATGCTGACCGGCGGCCCCCTCGACGTCCTCACCGGCGACTACCTCGCCGAGCTCACCCTCCTCATCCTCGGCCGCGACCGCCTCAAGGACCCCTCCCGCGGCTACGCGAAGACGTTCCTGGGCCAGCTGGAGGAAGGCCTCGGCCTCGCCGCCGACCGCGGCGTGAAGATCGTCACCAACGCGGGCGGCCTCAACCCCGGCGGCCTCGCGGAGGCGATCCGGGCCCTCGCCCGCCGCGTCGGCGCCGACGTCCGCGTCGCCCACGTCGAGGGCGACGACCTGCTGCACGAGCCCGGGCGCGACTGGGGTCCCGAGGTCCTCACCGCCAACGCCTACCTCGGCGGCGCCGGCATCGCCGCCTGCCTGCGCGCCGGCGCGGACGTCGTCGTCACCGGCCGCGTCACCGACGCCGCCCTCGTCACCGGCCCCGCCGCCGCGCACTTCGGCTGGCTCGCCGAGGACCTGGACCGGCTCGCGGGGGCGGTCGTCGCCGGGCACGTCCTGGAGTGCGGCACGCAGGCCACCGGCGGCAACTACTCCTTCTTCACCGAGCACATCACCGATGACGTTGCCCGGGAAGGCGGCGGGCGCGGTGGCGGGCGCGCCGCCGGGGAAGGCGGCGGGCAGGGCGTCTTCCGGCCCGGCTTCCCCATCGCCGAGATCCACCCCGACGGCTCGGCCGTCATCACCAAGCACCCCGGCACGGGCGGCGCCGTCACCGTCGGCACCGTCACGGCCCAGCTCCTCTACGAGACGGGCGGCCCCCGCTACCTGGGACCGGACGTGACCGCCCGGCTGGACACCGTCCGGCTCACGGACGACGGCCCCGACCGCGTACGGATCAGCGGCGTCCGCGGCGAGGCGCCACCGCCCTCGCTCAAGGTGGGGCTCACGCGGGTGGGCGGCTGGCGCAACGAGGTCGTGTTCGTGCTCACCGGCCTCGACATCGAGGCCAAGGCCCGCCTCGCCCGGGCGCAGATGGAGGACGCCCTGGCCGCGCGCCGGCCCGCGGAGGTCCGGTGGACCCTCGCCCGTACGGATCACGCCGACGCGGACGTGCAGGAGGAGGCGAGCGCGTTCCTCCGCCTGACCGTGCGCGACCCCGACCCGGAGGCGGTCGGCCGCGCCGTCAGCGGAGCGGCCGTCGAGCTGGCCCTGGCCGGCTACCCCGGCTTCCACCTCACCGCGCCGCCCGGCCCGGGCTCCCCGTACGGCGTGTTCGAAGCCGCCTCCGTGGACGCGTACGCCGTCCGGCACACGGCCGTGCTGCCGGACGGGACGCGCCTGCGGGTCCCCGCGGCTCCGGCGGCGGCCGAGGAGCCGCTCCCCGTCGAGCCGCCCGCGCTGCCCGCCCCGCTGCCGCCCGGGCCTGTCCGCCGCGCCCCCCTCGGGCTCGTCGCGGGCGCGCGCAGCGGCGACAAAGGCGGCTCGGCGAACGTGGGCGTGTGGGTCCGGTCGGACGCGGCGTGGCGGTGGCTCGCCCACGAGCTCACCGGCTCCCGCTTCCGGCAGCTCCTGCCCGAGGTCGCCCGGCTGCCCGTCGCGCGGCACGCGTACCCCGGGCTGCGCGCCCTCAACTTCACCATTGACGGGCTGCTCGGCGCCGGCGTCGCCTCCCAGGCCCGTTTCGACCCGCAGGCCAAGGCGCTGGGGGAGTGGCTGCGCTCCCGGCACCTCGACATACCGGAGGTGTTGTTGTGACGGTGACGGTGCTACCGGAGGTCCTGCTGTGACGGTGCTGTCGTCCCGGCTTGATGCGGCGGGTGACGAGTACGCGGCGAACCGGGCCTCCATGCTGGAGCGGCTCGCCGCCGTCGAGGCCGAGCACGCGCGGGCGCTCGCGGGCGGTGGGGAAAAGTACGTCACCCGGCACAGGGCGCGCGGCAAGCTCCTCGCCCGCGAG
This sequence comes from Streptosporangium nondiastaticum, assembly GCF_003011965.1. Lineage (GTDB taxonomy): Bacteria > Actinomycetota > Actinomycetes > Streptomycetales > Streptomycetaceae > Streptomyces > Streptomyces nondiastaticus. The sequence goes on along the minus strand of NZ_PXWG01000225.1, from coordinate 2,469 downwards.
CGCGTGGAACTCCTCCTCGACCCCGACACGCCGTTCCTGGAGCTGTCCCCCCTGGCGGGGTGGGGCAGCGACTACGCCGTCGGCGCGTCGATCGTCACCGGCATCGGTGTCATCGAGGGCGTCGAATGCGTCATCACCGCCAACGACCCCACCGTGCGGGGCGGCGCCAGCAACCCCTGGACGCTGAAGAAGGCCCTGCGGGCGAACGAGATCGCGTATGCCAACCGGCTGCCGGTCGTCTCCCTCGTCGAGTCCGGCGGGGCCGATCTGCCCAGCCAGAAAGAGATCTTCATCCCCGGCGGCGGGCTGTTCCGGGACCTGACGCGGCTGTCGGCCGCCGGTGTGCCGACGGTGGCGGTCGTGTTCGGCAACTCGACGGCCGGCGGCGCGTACGTGCCCGGCATGTCGGATCACGTGATCATGGTGAAGGAGCAGGCGAAGGTCTTCCTCGGCGGACCGCCGCTGGTGAAGATGGCCACCGGCGAGGAGAGCGACGACGAGTCGCTGGGCGGGGCGGAGATGCACGCCTCGGTCTCCGGCCTCGCCGACCACTTCGCCGTGGACGAGCGGGACGCGCTGCGGCTCGCCCGGCGCGTCGTGGCCCGGCTCAACCGGCGCAAGGCCCATCCCGATCCGGGGCCCGCCGCGCCGCCGTTGTACGGCGAGGACGAGCTGCTGGGCGTCGTGCCGGGCGATCTGAAGGTCCCCTTCGATCCGCGTGAGGTCATCGCGCGCGTCGTCGACGGCTCCGACTTCGACGAGGTCAAGGCGCGGTACGGGGGCAGCCTCGTGGTGGGCTGGGCCCGTCTCCACGGGTATCCCGTGGGGATCCTCGCCAATGCGCAGGGCGTCCTGTTCAGCGAGGAGTCGCAGAAGGCCGCGCAGTTCATCCAGCTCGCCAACCAGCGTGACGTGCCGCTGGTCTTCCTGCACAACACCACCGGGTACATGGTGGGTCGCGACTACGAGCAGGGCGGCATCATCAAGCACGGCGCCATGATGATCAACGCGGTGGCGAACTCCCGCGTGCCGCACCTGTCCGTCCTCATGGGCGCGTCGTACGGCGCCGGGCACTACGGCATGTGCGGGCGCGCCTTCGACCCCCGGTTCCTGTTCGCCTGGCCCAGCGCCAAGTCGGCCGTCATGGGGCCGCAGCAGCTGGCCGGTGTCCTGTCCATCGTCGCGCGGCAGTCCGCGGCGGCGCGGGGGCGCCCGTACGACGACGAAGCGGACGCGGCCCTGCGGGAGATGGTCGAGCAACAGATCGAGTCCGAGTCGCTCGCGATGTTCCTCTCCGGGCGGCTCTACGACGACGGTGTCATCGATCCGCGCGACACGCGGACGGTGCTGGGGATGTGCCTGTCCGCGATCCACTCGGCGCCGGTCGAGGGCGTACGGGGCGGGTTCGGCGTCTTTCGGATGTGACGGTCTTCGGATGTGACGGTTTTCGGGGGTGTGGATTCATGATCGGGTCGCTGCTGGTCGCCAACCGGGGTGAGATCGCTTGCCGTGTCTTCCGCACGTGCCGGGAACTGGGCATCACCTCCGTGGCCGTCCACTCGGACGCCGACGCCGGTGCGCTGCACGTCCGCGAGGCGGACATGGCCGTCCGGCTGCCGGGCACTGCCGCCGCGGACACGTATCTGCGGGGCGACCTGGTGGTGCGGGCCGCGCTCGCCGCGGGCGCGGACGCCGTGCATCCGGGGTACGGGTTCCTCTCCGAGAGCGCGGCGTTCGCACAGGCCGTTCTTGACGCGGGGCTGGTGTGGATCGGGCCGCCGCCGTCCGTGATCGAGGCCATGGCCTCGAAGACGCGCGCCAAGCGGATCATGGCGGAGGCGGGGGTCCCGGTGCTGGTGGCGGGGGAGCCGCCGCTGATCGTCAAGGCGGCCGCGGGGGGCGGCGGACGGGGGATGCGGGTCGTCCGCGACATCGCTCTGCTCGACGCCGAGGTCGCCTCCGCCCGGGCCGAGGCCATGGCCGCCTTCGGCGACGACGAGGTGTTCGTCGAACCGTACGTGGAGGGCGGGCGGCACGTGGAAGTGCAGATCCTCGCCGACGCGCACGGCGCGGTGCGGGCGCTGGGGACGCGGGACTGCTCGCTGCAGCGGCGGCACCAGAAGGTGATCGAGGAGGCGCCGGCGCCGGGGCTCGCGGAAGACCTGCGGGCGGAGCTCGCCGAGGCCGCGGTCGCCGCGGCGCGCGCTGTCGGCTACGTGGGCGCGGGGACGGTCGAGTTCCTGGTGAAGGACGGGCGGCCGTTCTTCCTGGAGATGAACACGCGGCTGCAGGTGGAGCATCCGGTGACGGAGGCGGTCTACGGGGTGGATCTCGTGGCGCTGCAGATCCGGGTGGCGGAGGAGGCGGCGCTGGATTCCGCGGTGCCGGTGCCGGTGGGGCATGCGGTCGAGGCCCGGCTCTACGCGGAGGATCCGGGGGCGGGGTGGCGGCCGCAGGTGGGGGTGGTGC
>NZ_PXWG01000224.1 GCF_003011965.1 Streptosporangium nondiastaticum | reverse complement strand
CGGCGGTGCGGGCGCGCGCCGCACCGGGCGGCCCGCGTAGTGCCCGCCGGCACCGCGCTCCGGCGCCGACACGAACCGCCTGCCGCGGCGCCGCCCAGCCGCGACAAGGCCGTACGGCACCGCCGGGCCGCGCCGCGGGGCTTGTTCGCCGTTGCGGCGGAGGGTTGTGGCTGCGCCACGTCCGGAGCCGCGGGTTTCGTGTCTCGGCGCCGGCGCGTGTCGCCCGTGGCGACGGAGGGTCGTTGCCGCGGCAGCCGCCGACGGTACGGGCTTCCCGCCGCGGCGGCGCCCGGCTGCGACGCCGCGTCCCGGCACCGCCGGACCCCGTACGTACTCGAGAACAACCACCCCGTCCCGCCGGCCGAAGGCAAATACCCGTGCTGACCGTCGATTTCTCCCGCTTCCCGCTCGCCGCAGGCGACCGCGTCCTCGACCTGGGGTGCGGCGCGGGACGGCACGCATTCGAGTGCTACCGGCGCGGGGCGCGCGTCGTCGCGCTGGACCGCAACGGCGGGGAGATACGCGAGGTCGCCAAGTGGTTCGCCGCCATGAAGGAGGCGGGTGAGGCCCCCGAAGGGGCCACCGCCACCGCCATGGAGGGCGACGCGCTCGCGCTGCCGTTCCCCGACGACAGCTTCGACGTCGTCATCATCTCCGAGGTCATGGAGCACATCCCGGACGACAAGGGCGTGCTCGCGGAGATGGTGCGCGTGCTCAGGCCCGGCGGCCGGATCGCCGTCACCGTGCCCCGCTACGGCCCCGAGAAGATCTGCTGGGCCCTCTCGGACGCCTACCACGAGGTCGAGGGCGGCCACATCCGCATCTACCGCGGCGACGAGCTCCTGGACAAGATGCGCGAGGCCGGCCTCAAGCCGTACGGCACGCACCACGCCCACGGCCTGCACAGCCCCTACTGGTGGCTCAAGTGCGCTTTCGGCGTCGACAACGACAAGGCGCTGCCCGTCCGCGCCTACCACAAGCTCCTGGTCTGGGACATCATGAAGAAGCCCCGGGCCACCCGGCTCGCCGAGCAGGCCCTCAACCCGCTCATCGGCAAGAGCTTCGTGGCGTACGCGACCAAGCCGCACCTGCCCGCCGCCGGCGACGGGGTGGCCGCGTGACCACCTTCAGCCGCGGCTCCGGCCGCACCGAACGCCTCGTCCTGCCCGGCGTCCTGACGGCAGAACAGGTCACCGGCACCGTCGCGGGAATCGCCGCCGCCCAGCGCGAGGACGGCGCCATCCCCTGGTTCCGCGGCCACCACCTCGACCCGTGGGACCACGTCGAGGCGGCCATGGCCCTCGACGCCGCCGGCGAGCACGGCCGCGCCGAGGCCGCCTACCGCTGGCTCGCCCGCCACCAGAACTCCGACGGCTCCTGGTACGCCGCCTACGCCGACGGCGCCGCCGACGAGCCCACCGACCGCGGCCGCGAGAGCAACTTCGTCGCGTACGTCGCCGTCGGCGTCTGGCACCACTACCTCGCCACCGGCGACGACGCCTTCCTCGACAGCATGTGGCCGACCGTCTACGCCGCCGTCGAGTTCGTCCTGCGGCTCCAGCAGGCCGGCGGCCAGATCGGCTGGAAGCGGGAGGACGACGGCACCCCCGTCACCGACGCGCTGCTGACCGGCTCCTCCTCCGTCCACCAGGCGCTGCGCTGCGCCCTGGCCATCGCCGAGCACCGGGAGGAGCCGCAGCCCGACTGGGAGCTGGCCACGGGCCTGCTCGCGCACGCGATACGACGGCACCCCGAGCGGTTCCTCGACAAGAGCCGCTACTCGATGGACTGGTACTACCCCGTCCTCGGCGGCGCCGTCACCGGAGTGGCCGCCAAGGAGCGCATAGAGGAGGGCTGGGACCGCTTCGTCGTCCCCGGCCTGGGCGTGCGCTGCGTGCTGCCCAACCCGTGGGTGACGGGCGGCGAGAGCTGCGAGCTCGCCCTCGCGCTGTGGGTGATGGGGGAGTCCGACCGCGCCGTGCAGATCCTGCAGTGGATCCAGCACCTGCGCGCCGAGGACGGCATGTACTGGACGGGCTACGTGTACGACGACGACGCCGTCTGGCCCGAGGAGCGCACCACGTGGACGGCGGGCTCGCTGCTCCTCGCGGCGGCGGCGCTCGGCGGCGACGAGGCGACGACCGCGGTGTTCGGCGGGGAGCGGCTTCCGGCCGGCCTGGAGCCGGACTGCTGCGCCTAGCGCCTCCGGCACGGGGGCGTAGCCCCGGGAGCTCCCGGGAGCTCCCGGGGCCCCGAACGGGCCCCTCCCCGTGGCGGGCCGCACGGCCACCCGGCACGCTGACGGCATGGCACCCCCGCCCGCCCAGGAGGCCGCCCCGTGACCCGTCGTGCCGCTGCCGTCGTCGCCCTGCCCCTGGTCTGCGGGCTGCTCCTGACCGGTACGGGCTGCGGCGGCGGGAAGAAGGGCTCGGCGGAGGGCGGGGCGAGCCCCACGGGCTCCGCCGAGCGGCAGAAGTTCGCCAAGACCCGGTTCGCCGCCAACGCCGGCCTCGCCGCGGGCGCCTCGTACCAGTGGATCATCAAGCCGTACCGGGCCGGTGCGTTCAGGAAGGGGGCCGACGGGCGGACCGTGGCCCTGGTCAAGGCGGGCCTCGCGGGCACCTTCGCCTACAACCGGTTCAAGGCGGCGCTGAACAACGCCAAGGGCGACCCCCTGCTCTCGAAGGCGGTGGCCCCGCTCGGCGCGGGCGTCGAGTCGCTCAAGGGGCTCACCACCAAGTTCCGCAAGGGCGAGGCCACGGACGGGGACGCGGGCGCGTTCGACGGCGTCATCAACAGCGTCAAGAACGCGGGCAAGGACTCCGGGGCGCCGGTCACCGACAAGGTCCCCTCGTACTCGGAGATCCAGAAGGGCTGATCCGGAAGAAGCCGGTCTACCCGGAAGAGACCGGTCCGGAATCTGAACTTCCGTACCCCTCCGGTCCGTTGTCAGTGGGCCGTCCTACAGTGAGGCCATGACGACGATGCTGAGTCACGAGCGCTACTGTTCCGAGATCCTCGACCAGACCGGCCTGCTGTGCTCGGCCCTGGGCGAGGGCACCGACGTGTCCGTCACCGTGCCCACGTGCCCGGACTGGACGCTCGGCCACCTCTTGATGCACGTGGGGCAGGCCCACCGCATGGCCACCGGACTCGTGCGCGACCGGGTCATGGAGTTCGTGCCGCCGTCCACCGCCGGGCAGGTCATCCCCACCCCGGGCCCGGGCGACCCCTCCGCGGACGACCTGCCGGGTCTCACCGCCTGGCTCGCCGAGGGCGCCGAGGCGCTGGTGGCGGTCCTGCGCGAGGCGGGCACCGACAGCCCCGTGTGGACGTTCTCCGAGGACCAGCGGTCCGCGTTCTGGGCCCGCCGCGCGGCGCACGAGACGCTGATGCACCGCGCCGACGCCCTGGGCGCCGTCGGCGTCCCCTTCACGGCGGACGCCGAGCTCGCGGCGGACTGCGTCGACGAGTGGCTGGAGATACTCACCTTCCCCGCCGCCGTCGCGTTCAAGCCGCGGCTGAAGGAGCTGCCGGGCCCCGGCCGCACCCTCCACCTGCACGCGACCGACACCCCGGCGGAGCTCAACGCGGAGTGGCTCATCGACCTCACCGGTGACGGGGTCGCCTGGCGGCGGGCCCACGAGAAGGCCGCCGTGGCCGTCCGCGGGCCGATGACCGACGTGCTGAGCGTCCTCTTCCGCCGGCTGCCCGCCGACACCGACCGGATCGAGGTCCTCGGCGACCGCGAGCTGCTCGACTTCTGGCTGGAGCGGGCCGTCTTCTGAGGCCCCCTCGGCCCGCGGGAGCCGTCCGCCGGAGGCCGTGGCGCCATGTCCTCACGGACCGCCCCGGGGTCGGATGAGAGCATCATCGTATGACCGTTGTGCCCAGATCCTCCGCGTCCTGCAGGCTCGTCCGGGCCGCCGTGCTGCCCGCCGCCCTCGTGCTCGTGGCGGCCTGCGGCTCCGGTGACGCCGCGGCGCCCAAGGCCGGCGCGCCCGGCGCGGGGGACCCGCTCTTCCCGCGCCTGGGCAACGGCGGATACGACGTCCGGCACTACGGCCTCACCCTCGACTACGAACCGGAGGGCAACCACCTCAAGGGCACGGCCGTCATCACCGCCCGCGCGACGCAGGACCTCGGCTCCTTCAACCTCGACCTCAAGGGGCTCAAGGTCCGCAGCGCGCGCGTCGACGGCCGCCCGGCCCGCACGTCCCGGAAGGGCTCCGAGCTGACGGTGACGCCCCGCGAGACGCTGGGCAAGGGGCATGAATTCGAGACGGTCGTCGTCTACGACGGCACGCCGAAGGAGATCACCGACGAGGACGGCAGCGCCCTGGAGGGCTGGGTCGAGACCGACGACGGCGCGGTCGGCCTCGGCGAGCCCACCGGCTCCATGGCCTGGTTCCCCGGCAACCACCACCCCTCCGACAAGGCCGCCTACGACATCGAGGTGACCGTCCCCAAGGGCTACACCGCCGTGGCCAACGGCGAGCTGCAGCACCAGGAGGACAAGGGGAACCGGACGGTGTTCGCCTGGCACAGCGCCGAGCCCATGGCGAGCTATCTGGCGAGCGTGGCCGTCTCCCCGTTCAAGGTCACCACCGCCCGCGCCGGCGACCTGCCCCTCTACATCGCGACGCACCCCAAGGAGGCCCAGGCCGGGCCCCGCCTGGAGAAGCTCCTGCCCGAGGCCATCGCCTGGGCGAGCGACCTCTTCGGCCCGTACCCGTTCTCCTCCGCGGGCGCGGTCGTCGACCACAACCCGTACATCGAATACGCCCTGGAGACCCAGACCAAGCCCTACTTCGAGTCCACGCCCGACGACGTGACCGTCGTCCACGAAGTCGTCCACCAGTGGTTCGGCAACTCCGTCACCCCGCGCACCTGGCGCGACATGTGGCTCAGCGAGGGCTTCGCCGCGTACGCGGAGTGGCTGTGGGAGGAGAAGCACGGCGGCCGCTCCGTCCAGCGCACCTTCGACGACTACTACTCCGGCAAGGACCCGCTGAGCGACGGCATCTGGGCCTTCCCGCCCGCCGACCCCGCCCCGTCCACGGTCTCCGACCCGCCGGTCTACGGCCGCGGCGCGATGGTGCTGCACAAGCTGCGGCAGGCCGTCGGCGACGAGGAGTTCTTCGCCACGGCCCGGGCCTGGGTGAGCGAGCACAAGTACGGCAACGCCGACACCGCCGAGTTCGAGCGGTTCTGGCAGCAGCGCACCGGGAAGAACCTCGGCGGCGTCTTCGGCCCCTGGCTCCATGGGCAGGGGCGGCCGGACCGGCCGTGACGCGGGGGACGGCCTCGCCGTCACACCAGGTCCGCCAGCACCCGCAGCGTCTCCGGGTCCGGCGCCGTCACCAGCAGGTCCGTCACCGGCCCCGCCCGCCACAGCTCCAGCCGTTCCGCGATCCGCCCGCGCGGCCCCACGAGCGAGATCTCGTCGGCGAAGGCGTCCGGCACGGCCGCGACGGCCTCCTCGCGCCGCCCCGCCAGGAACAGCTCCCGCACCCGCCCCGCCTCCTCCCCGTACCCCATGCGCGCCATGAGGTCGGCGTGGAAGTTGCGGCGCGCGTGCCCCATGCCGCCGATGTAGAAGCCGAGCATCGCCTTCACCGGAAGCAGTCCCTCGGCGACGTCGGCGCACACCCGGGCCCGGACCAGCGGCGCCACCAGGAAGCCCGGCGGCGCGGCGGCGAGGGCCTCGGCGTGCAGGTCCGTGCGGAGCGGCGACCAGTACAGGGGCAGCCAGCCGTCGGCGATGCGCGCGGTCTGGGCGACGTTGCGGGGCCCCTCGGCGCCGAGCAGGACGGGCAGGTCCGGGCGCAGGGGGTGGGTGATGGGGCGGAGCGGCCTGCCGAGGCCGGTCGCGCCGGGGCCGCGGTAGGGGAGGGCGTGGTGGCGGCCCTCCAGCGTCACCGGGGCCCGGCGGCGCAGCACCTGGCGGACCACGTCCACGTACTCGCGCGTCGCGGTCAGCGGGCTGTCCGGGAACGGCCGCCCGTACCAGCCCTCGACGACCTGAGGGCCCGACAGGCCCAGGCCGAGCAGCAGCCGGCCGCCGGAGAGGTGGTCGAGGGTCAGGGCGTGCATCGCGGTGGCCGCGGGGCTGCGGGCGGCCATCTGGGCGACGGCCGTGCCGAGCCGGATGCGGCTGGTGTGCGCGGCGATCCAGGTGAGGGGGGTGAAGGCGTCGGAGCCCCAGGCCTCGGCGGTCCACACCGAGTGGTAGCCGAGCCGCTCGGCCTCCCGGGCCAGATCGAGGTGGCGGGGGTCGGGGCCGCGGCCCCAGTAGCCGAGCGCGAGTCCGAGCCGCACGGTGGCCCTCCCGGCGGGCAGATGACTGACGGCGTGTCAGGTCCGCTGACTGTAGGCCCGCGCCGGGCCCCGGGCAAGAGGGGCGGAGGCGGCGGGGCCCCGCGTAAGGGGCGCGGGGAACTGCGCGATCGGCCACGGACGGCCTGCAGCCGACCGGCGACCGCACGTCCGGTGGACCGCTCACCGGCCTCCGGACAAGAGGCTCCCGCGCAAGGAGTCCGGGCAGGAGAGCCGCACGCGCCCCGGAAATGGCGGCGGCCCGCCGGGAAACCCCGGCGGGCCGC
>NZ_PXWG01000223.1 GCF_003011965.1 Streptosporangium nondiastaticum | reverse complement strand
CCGGCGCGGCGGGCAGCCCGCGGCGCGGACGGGCTCCGGGGCGCGACGGCCCGCGCGGGACCCGCGGCTGCTGCGGCAGCGGGTGACGGTCTTCGTCGTGGTGACGCTGCTGGTCGCGCTGGGCATCGCCGTGGCCCAGGGCTGCCAGGGGCCGGACCGGCGGACGGACGGCCTGCAGCGCCCCGGCGTCTCCCAGCCCCGCGAGGGCGGGGGTCCGGCGGAATCCGGGGCCCGAACAGCCGTACGTACGCGCTAGTCCTGCGGGCGGCCCGCCGTCACCGCGTAGAACGACACGGCGGCCGCCGCGCCCACGTTGAGCGAGTCGATGCCGTGGGCCATGGGGATGCGCACCCATTCGTCGGCCGCCATCAGGGCGCGCGTGGACAGGCCTGATCCCTCCGCGCCGAGCATCAGGGCGACGCGGTCCAGGCGGTGGGGTGCGGCCGCGTCGATGGACGTGGCCTTCTCGTCGGGGGTCAGGGCCAGGATCCGGAAGCCCGCCTCGCGCACGACCTCCAGGTCGCGGGGCCAGGTCTCCAGGCGCGCGTAGGGCACGGAGAACACGGCGCCCATGGAGACCTTGACGGAGCGCCGGTAGAGGGGGTCGGCGCAGTCCGGGGAGAGCAGGACGGCGTCCATGCCGAGGGCGGCCGCGCTGCGGAAGATCGCCCCGATGTTCGTGTGGTCGTTCACGGCCTCCATGACGGCGACGCGGCGCGTGGTCCGCAGCAGCTCGGCCGCGGACGGGAGGGGCTTGCGCTGCATGGAGGCGAGCGCCCCTCGGTGGACGTGATAACCCGTCACCCGTTCGGCGAGCTCGGGGCTCACGGCGTAGACGGGGGCGGGCGCCTCCTCGATGACGTCGCGCATCACGTCGACCCACTTGGCGGACAGCAGCATCGAGCGCATCTCGTACCCGGCGTGGCGGGCGCGCCGGATGACCTTCTCGCCCTCGGCGATGAAGAGTCCCTCGGCGGGTTCGCGGCGGCGGCGCAGCTCGACGTCGGTCAGGCCGGTGTAGTCGTGCAGGCGCGGGTCGGCGGGGTCGTCGATGGTGATGATGTCGGCCATGGTCCTCGGTTCTCGGTGCGGGGTGCTCGGTCGCGGTGCGGTGGGGTGGTGGGCTCCGGCGGCGTCAGCAACCGGTTCCGGTGCCGACCGTCACGACGTCGCCGACGACGATGACCGCGGGGGGCCGTATGCCTTCCGCCTTGACGCGCTCGCCGACGGTGGCGAGGGTCGCGTCGACGCGGCGCTGGGCGGCGGTGGTGCCCTCCTGCACGACGGCGACGGGGGTGGCGGCGGACCGGCCGTGCCGGACGAGGGTCTCGGCGATGGCGCCGATGTTCTCGACGGACATCAGCAGGACGAGCGTGCCGCGGAGCCTGGCGACGGCCTCCCAGTCGACGAGGGAGCGCGGGTCGTCGGGGGCGACGTGGCCGCTGACGACGGTGAACTCGTGGGCGACGCCGCGGTGGGTGACGGGGATGCCGGCGGCGCCGGGGACGCTGATGGTGCTGGAGATGCCGGGGACGACCGTGCACGGGATGCCGTGCTCGGCCAGTGCCTGGGCCTCTTCCATGCCGCGGCCGAAGACGTACGGGTCGCCGCCCTTGAGACGGACGACGGCCTTGCCGGCCCGGGCGTGCTCGATCAGGGCGTTGTTGATGGCTTCCTGGGCCATGAAGCGGCCGTACGGGATCTTCGCGGCGTCGATGACCTCGACGTGCGGGGGGAGCTCGTCGAGGAGGTCGCGCGGGCCGAGGCGGTCGGCGATGACGACGTCGGCCTGAGCGAGGAGGCGGCGGCCGCGCACGGTGATGAGGTCGGGATCGCCGGGGCCGCCGCCGACGAGGGCGACGTGGCCCGCGGCGGGGCGGGCGCGGAAGTGCGGGGCCGTCAGGGAGCCGTCGCGCAGGCCCTCGACGACGGCGTCGCGGACAGCGGCGGAGCGGCGGGGGTCGCGGCCGGTGAGGACGGCGACGGTGACGCCCTCGCTGCGGCCGGTGGCGGGCGTCCACGCCGTGGCGGCTTCCGCGTCGTCGCTGCGCACAGCCCACACGCGGCGGGACTCGGCCTCGGCGGAGGCGGCCCGGTTGGCCTCGGGGTCGTCCGTGGAGATGAGGGCGTACCAGGCGCCGTCGAGGTCGCCGTCGGCGTAGCGGCGGCGCTCCCAGCGCACCTCTCCGGCGGCGGCCATGGCCTCGACGGAGGGGGTGGCGGACGGGGAGATCAGCAGGACGTCCGCGCCGGCGGCGATCAGCGCGGGGAGGCGGCGCTGGGCGACCTGGCCGCCGCCGAGGACGACGACGCGGCGGCCCGCGAGGCGCAGTCCGACGGGGTAGGCGGCGGATTCGTTGTGCTCGGCCATGGGGGTGCGGGTCTCCTCGTGGGCGAAAGCGCTGGTGAGGACACCTTACGGGGCCGGGGGCACCGGTCAGGGCCGGGGCGGGCGCTGACGCCCCGGCTCCTTCCGTACCGGCCGGGGCGTCAGCCCTTCTCGGTGACGCCGGCCGTGTCGAACGTGGCGACCTCGTGCATCGCCCGGGCGGCGCTCTGCACGACCGGCAGGGCCAGCAGCGCGCCGGTGCCCTCGCCGAGGCGCAGGTCGAGGTCGACGAGGGGCCGCAGGCCGAGCTTGGTGAGGGCCGCGACGTGGCCCGGCTCCGCGCTGCGGTGGCCCGCGATGCAGGCCGCGAGCGCCTCGGGGGCGATCGCCCGGGCCACGAGGGCGGCCGCACCGGCGCTCACGCCGTCCAGGATCACCGGCGTGCGCAGCGAGGCGCCGCCGAGGATCAGGCCGACGAGGGCCGCGTGCTCCAGGCCGCCGATCGCGGCCAGGACGCCGATGGGGTCCTTCGGGTCCGGCTGGTGGAGTTCGAGCGCGCGGCGGACGACGTCGATCTTCCGGGCGTGCATCTCGTCGTTGATGCCGGTGCCGCGGCCGGTGATCTCGGCGGGGTCGGCCTCCGTGTAGACGGAGATGAGGGCGGCCGACACCGTGGTGTTGGCGATGCCCATCTCGCCGGTCAGGAGGGCCTTGTTGCCGGCCGCGACCAGGTCGCGGGCGGTCTCGATGCCCACCTCCAGGGCACGCATCGCCTCCTCGCGGGTCATGGCCGGGCCCGCGGTGATGTCGGCGGTGCCGGGCCGGACCTTGCGCGGCAGGAGGCCGGGAGTGCTGGGCAGCTCGCCCGCGACGCCGACGTCCACGACGCAGACCTCGGCGCCGACCTGGTTGGCGAAGGCGTTGCACACCGCTCCGCCGCCCAGGAAGTTGGCGACCATCTGCGAGGTGACCTCCTGCGGCCACGCGGTGACGCCCTGGGCGTGCACCCCGTGGTCCCCCGCGAAGATCGCGACGGCGGCGGGCTCGGGGATCGGCGGCGGGCACTTGCGCGACAGGCCGCACAGCTGCGCGGAGATGATCTCCAGCATGCCGAGCGCGCCGGACGGCTTGGTCATCCGCTTCTGCCGCTCCCAGGCCTCGCCGAGCGCCTTCGCGTCCAGCGGGCGGATGCCGCGGAGGGTCTCGGCGAGCAGGTCGTGCGGGTCCTCGCCGGGGAGGGCGCGGCGCCCGTACTCCTCCTCGTGCACGACCCACGACAGCGGGCGGCGCTTGGCCCAGCCGGCCTGCATCAGCTCGGGCTCGTCCGGGAACTCGTCGACGTACCCGACGCACAGGTAGGCGACGACCTCCAGGTGCTCGGGCAGGCCGAGGGAGCGGACCATCTCGCGCTCGTCGAAGAAGCTGACCCAGCCGACGCCGAGGCCCTCGGCGCGGGCGGCGAGCCACAGGTTCTCCACGGCGAGCGCGGAGGAATACGGCGCCATCTGCGGCTGGGTGTGCCGGCCGAGGGTGTGGCGGCCGCCGCGGGTGGGGTCGGCGGTGACGACGATGTTGACGGGCGTCTCGAGGATCGCCTCGATCTTCAGTTCCTTGAACTGCTTGGCCCGGCCCTTGGGCAGCGACTTCGCGTACGCGTCGCGCTGGCGCTGCGCCAGCTCGTGCATGGCCTGCCGGGTCTCCGCGGAGCGGATGACGACGAAGTCCCAGGGCTGGGAGTGGCCGACGCTGGGGGCCGTGTGGGCGGCCTCCAGGACGCGCAGCAGGACCTCGTGCGGGACGGGGTCCTTGCGGAATCCGTTGCGGATGTCGCGCCGCTCCCGCATCACGCGGTGCACGGCCTCGCGCTCGGCGTCGCCGTAGCCGGTGGCCGCGGGGACGTCGTCCCCCGCGGGCTCGGCTCCGGGCTCCGCCGCGCGGGGCGCGGGGACGACGACGGGGTCGGTGACCACGGCGGGCCCGGCCTCGGCGGCCGGCTCGTCGGGGGCCTGCTGGGGGGCGGGGATGCGGACTTCGGCGACGGGCTGAGCGTCGGTGCCGGTGCCGGTGCCTGTGCCGGTACCGGCTTCCGGCTCGGGCAGGCCGGCCGCGGCCTGCTCGGGCTGCGCCGCCCGGGTCTCGCCGCCGGCCGCCGGAGCGTGCGCGGCGGCCTCGGTCTCGGGTGCCTGCTGCGGTTCGGAGATGGTGGCCTGCTCGGGCTGCGGTACGCCGACGGGGGCGTGCGGGGCGGACAGGGTGTCGGCGGGTGCGTCGGCGGCGACGGCCTGCTCGGAGGCGACCTCCGAGGAGACCGCCGGGACGTCGGCGGGACCCGGCGGGGCGGGGTCGGCTGCGCCGGGCTGTGTGGTGTCGGCTGCGCCGGGCTGTGCGGCCTGGGGCTCGGCACCGGCAACCGCGACTTCCTGGGCGTCGGCAGCGGGGGCGACGGGCTGCGGAGCGGCCTCGGCGACGGTCTCTGCGAGCTGCGGGACGGCCGTGTCAGGGGCCGCGGGGCCCCCGGCCTGCGGAGCGGCGTCAGCAACAGCGTCGGCTCCGCCGGGCTGCGCGGCCGGAACCTCAGCACCGGCGACTGCCGTCTGCGAAGCGGCAGCAGCCGCGTTGACGGCCTGCGAAGCAGCGTCAACAACAGCACCGGCAACGGTCTCTGCGAGCTGCGGGGCGCCGGCAGCGAAGTCCACCGGCTGACCGGCCTGCAACGCGGCGTCAGCAACGGCGTCAGCTTCACCGGGCTGCGCGGCCGGAACCTCAGCACCGGCGACTGCCGTCTGCGAAGCGGCCTCAGCGACTGCTTCTGCGAGCTGCGAGGCAGCGGCACCGGAATCCACCGGCTGCCCGGGCTGCAGGGCCTGAGCCTCGGCACCGGCAACCGCGGCCTCCGCGGCAGCGGGGTCGACGGGCTGCGAAGCAGCCTCGGCGGCGCCGACGCCGGAATCCGCCGGCTGACCGGCCTGCAACGCGGCGTCAGCAACGGCGTCAGCTCCACCGGGCTGCGCGGCCTGGGCCTCAGCACCGGCGACCGCAGTCTGCGAGGCGACGGCAGCGGCGTCGACAGGCTGCGAAGCGGCCTCGGTAACCGCTTCCGCGAGCTGCGGGGCGGCAGCACCGGCGTCCGTCGGCTGTCCGGCCTGCGACGCAGCGTCAGCAGCGGCATCTACCGCACCGGGCTGCGCGGCCTGGGCCTCGACACCGGCAACCACGGCCTCCGGGGCGGCGGCAGCGGCAGCGGGGTCGACGGGCTGCGAAGCAGCCTCGGCGACGCCGGCGCCGGCATCCGCCGGCTGCACAGCCTGGGCCTCAGCACCAGGGACCGCGGCCTGGACGGCGGCGGCAGCGACGTCGCCAGGCTGTCCGGCCTGCGCAGCGGCCTCGGCAGCGATGCCATCAGCCTGCTCGGCCTGCGGGGTTGCGTCAGGGGAACCGGCGGTGACGTCCGCGGGCTGACCGTCCTGCGCCGCAGCGGCGGCAGCGGCGGCGACGTCTACGGTCTGTCCGGCCTGCGGGGTGGCGGCCGGGGCGACGGCGGCGGCATCGGCGGGTTGCCCGGCCTGCGGAGCACCGTCGGCGGCAGTGACGTCTACGGCCTGCCCGGCCTGCGGGGCGGCGGCAGCCGCATCGGCGCCCGCAGCCGCGTCCGCAACCTGCTCAGCCGGGGCGGCGGCCTCGGCCACGACGGGCTGGTCCGGCTGCGGAGCAGCCACGGCGTCCGCGGCCTGCGCGGCCGGGGCATCGGCAGCGGCGGGGGCGGCCACGGCGTCTATGACCTGTCCGGCCTGCGCAGCAGCCTCGGTGCCGGCGTCGGCACCGGGAACGACGGTCTGCGGAGTTGCGGCCGGGAAAGCCGGAACCGGCTCGGCCACCGCGGCGGCGTCGCCGACAAGCCCAAGCTCGGGCTCGGCGGGGGCGACAGGGACCGCGGTCTGCGCGGCAGCGGCCGATGCGTCAGCAGCGACGCCGGCGGCGACGTCCTGTGCCTGCTCGGCGGCGGCAGGCTGCCCGTCCTGCAGGGCGGCAACCGGAGCACCAGCCACGGCATCAGCCGCGGCAGCCTCCGCCGACGGAGCATCAGCAGGCGGGGCGGGTGGAACGCGCACCGGTGGTTAGTTTCCGGGAGGACACGGCGATACGGGGACGCAGCGGCACGGGGACGCGCGACGGACGCGCGGACAGATGCGCGGGCATCTGCGTAGACGGACGCGCAGACAGATGTACGGACACATGCACGGATAGACGTACGGGCAGACGCAGAGACACGGAGACACAGTGGCCAAGTCA
>NZ_PXWG01000222.1 GCF_003011965.1 Streptosporangium nondiastaticum | reverse complement strand
GCGCCCGCGGAGGCGGCCGCCGCGGCCCCCGCGCCCGTCCCGGGCCCCGGATCCGGGGGCTGCGCCGCTGCCGGCACCGGGCCGGTCCCCAGGGCCAGGCCGATGCCGGTGGCGGTGGTCACGGCCCCCGCTGCCGCGAGGAACGTACGGCGGTCGAGGCGGGCGTCTGCGGATCTGTCGGATCTGCGGTGCATAGCGGTCTCCCCGAGTGCGAACGCGAAGCGGGCTACGGGCTGCGGAGCTGGCCGGCAGCGATCCTTCCTACCGAGGATCGTTGGCAGCGGGGGTGACCTGGGCGTGAACGCGGCCGCAACGGCCGCCGCCGATCACCGCACATCGATCTTGGCGAATGCGAACGGACATACAGCACTCGTCCCCTGGCGGGCTGACGCTCACTCAGCGTTCACTCTCGGGTGGAAGACTGGGCCGGTTGCGGGGCCGGTGCTGTAGTCCGTTTGCCCTACAGCCTCTGAGCTGCGAGAACGCCACTGCCCGCTTCACGGCCTCCGTCACACTTCCTCCCGAGTGGCGCCTGGCGGGTTTACGCCATCCTTACCTTCCCGCTCCGACAACTCTCCCCAAACCCCCGTCACTTCCATAAAAGTGATCGGTCATCCGGCTCCGATTTCCGGACGTCCGCTGTTCAGCGGCACCTTCACGTCAATTTCAGCCAGGGATGGTCATGACCCCCGAATCCCGCACCACCCGCCCCGGCGGCTCCAGACGCACGGCCCGAATAGCCGTCGCGGCCTCCCTCGTGGCCGCCCTCTCGGCCGCGGGCGCCGTGCCCGCCTTCGCCGACGACCCGCTGCCCGCCCCCGGCCCGGTCAAGTCACCGGCGGACAAGCTCGGTTCGCAGGACGCCGCGCTGCTCGCCGGCGCCAAGGCGGGCGGCGACAAGACCGTCACCATGATGATCGCCACCGCGCCGGGGCAGACCGGCCAGGTCACCGGCAAGCTCGGGGCCATCAAGGGCGCCTCCGTGGGCCGCACGGACGACAAGCTCGGCTACGTCCGGGCCACCGTGCCCACGGCCAAGGCCGACGCCGCCATCGCCGAGGCGGCGAAGCTGGGCTCGGTGCACGGCATCGACCTCAAGCAGGAGATCAAGCTGCCGGACCCGACGCCGCGCGCCGACGCGGCCGAGGGCGCCCGCGGCGCCAAGGCGGGCTCCTTCCCGGGCCCCGGCAAGGACACCCCGGCGAAGAACCCCTACCAGCCGGCCTTCGAGACCGGCGCCGTGGACTTCACCGAGGACCACCCGAAGGCCGACGGCCGCGGCGTGACCATCGGCATCCTCGACTCCGGCATCGACCTGGGCCACCCGGCGCTGCAGAAGACCAGCACCGGCGAGCGCAAGATCGTCGACTGGGTGACCTCGACCGACCCGCTGACCGACCAGGACGGCACCTGGCTGCCGATGACGTCCGACGTCTCGGGCCCGTCCTTCTCCTTCAACGGCCGCAGCTACACGGCGCCCGGCAACGGCGCCTACCAGGTCGCCCTCTTCCGGGAGAACGTCACCGCCGGCGGCGACATGAAGGGCGACCTCAACCGGGACGGCGACACCACCGACTCCTGGGCGGTCCTCTACGACAAGGCGAAGGGCACCGTCCGCGTCGACCTCGACGACGACGGGAACTTCACCAACGACGAGGAACTCAAGCCCTACAAGGACGGGTTCCAGGTCGGCTACTTCGGCAAGGACGACCCGAAGACCCCGATCGCCGAGCGCATCCCGTTCGTCGTGCAGATCCGCAAGGACGTGCCGATGGACCCCAAGGGCGGCGACTGGGTCGGCAAGAAGGCCGACTTCGTCAACATCGGCGTCATCGAGTCCGAGCACGGCACGCACGTCGCGGGCATCACCGCGGCCAACGGCCTCTTCGGCGGGAAGATGAACGGCGCGGCGCCCGGCGCCAAGCTCGTCTCCTCCCGCGCCTGCACCTGGAGCGGCGGCTGCACCAACGTCGCCCTCACCGAGGGCATGATCGACCTCGTGGTCAACCGCGGCGTCGACATCGTCAACATGTCGATCGGCGGCCTGCCCGCGCTCAACGACGGCAACAACGCCCGCTCCGAGCTCTACACGCGCCTCATCGACACCTACGGCGTCCAGCTCGTGATCTCCGCGGGCAACAGCGGCCCCGGCGCCAACACCATCGGCGACCCCGGCCTGGCCGACAAGGTCATCAGCGTCGGCGCGTCCGTCTCCAAGGAGACCTGGGCCGCCAACTACGGCTCGGAGGTGAAGACCAAGTACGCGATGATGCCGTTCTCCTCCCGCGGCCCGCGCGAGGACGGCGGCTTCACCCCGACGATCACCGCTCCGGGCGCGTCGATCAACACCACGCCGACCTGGGAGCCGGGCGCCCCCGTCAAGGAGGCCGGCTACGACCTGCCGCCCGGCTACGGCATGCTGCAGGGCACCTCGATGGCCTCCCCGCAGGCCGCCGGCGCCTCCGCGCTGCTGATCTCGGCCGCCAAGCAGAAGAACATGAAGCTCACCCCGGCCGACCTGCGCACGGCGCTGACCAGCACCGCCAAGCAGATCAAGGGCGCGCAGGCCTACGAGCAGGGCGCGGGCCTCATCAACATCCCGGACGCGTGGGAGGCGCTGCGCGATCACGCCACCGCCCACGACTACACGGTGAAGGCCCCGGTCTCCACCGCGCTGTCCTCCGCGCTCAAGACCCCGGGCTTCGGCACCGGCATCTACGACCGCGAGGGCGGTCTGAAGGCCGGCGAGACCCGTGCGTACGAGGTCACGATCACCCGTACCTCCGGCCCGGACAAGGCCGTGTGGCACGAGCTGAAGTGGCGCAACAACGACGGCACGTTCAAGATCGACGGCGAC
Organism: Streptosporangium nondiastaticum; assembly: GCF_003011965.1. GTDB lineage: Bacteria > Actinomycetota > Actinomycetes > Streptomycetales > Streptomycetaceae > Streptomyces > Streptomyces nondiastaticus. The sequence goes on along the minus strand of NZ_PXWG01000222.1, from coordinate 3,792 downwards.
GACGAGGTCAAGCTGCCGCTGAACAAGCCCGTGACCGTCAAGGTGAAGGCGAAGGCCAGGACGGCCGGCCTGCACAGCGCGATCCTCACCGTGGACGACGACCGCACCGAGGGCATCGACAAGCAGGTCCTCGCGACCGTCGTCGCCGCGGAGCCGGTCGCGGCGCCCTCGTACGTGGTGAAGAAGACCGCCACGGCCGTGCGCAACGCCAGCACCTCGTACTTCGTCAGCGTGCCGAAGGGCGCGAAGACGCTGGAGGTCGCCCTGGGCGGCCTGGCCAAGGACAGCCAGACCCGGTTCATCGCGATCAACCCCTACGGCGTGCCCGTTGACGAGACCTCCACCGTCAACTGCTACCCGAACTACCCGAACCCGGCCAACAAGTGCCGCCCGGACCTGCGCAGCTACGCGAACCCGCTGCCGGGCGTCTGGGAGATCGAGGTCGAGTCGCGGCGCACCTCGCCGCTGCTGGAGAACCCCTACACGCTGACCGCCACCGCGCTCGGCGTCACCTTCGACCCGGCGGTGCAGACCGTGCCCGAGGCGAAGATCGGCACTCCGGCCGCCGTGTCCTGGAAGGCCGTCAACGGCTTCGCGGCGCTCGACGGCACGCTCAAGGGCGGGCAGCTCGGCTCCTCGAAGACCGCCCGGCCGGTGATCAAGGAGGGCGAGAAGCAGGTCACCAAGGTCACGCTCGGCGCGGGCGTCACCCGCTTCGACGCCGCGATCGGCGCGACCGCGGACGCCAAGGCCGACCTCGACCTGACCGTCTACAAGGACGGCAAGGCCGTGGGCTCCTCCACCAGCGGCGGCTCCGACGAGCTCGTGAGCCTGACCAAGCCGGCGGCGGGCGAGTACACCATCGAGGTCACGGGCTACTCGGTGCCCGCGGGCTCGACCGCGTACGACTACCGCGACGTGTACTTCGCGCCCTCGCTGGGGGAGATCAAGGTCGCCGACGGTGCGCCGGTCAAGCTGGGCGCCGGGCAGTCCGCGCAGGTCACGGCGGAGGTCGTGGTCGCGGGTGCGGCTCCGGAGGGGCGGTCCTTCTTCGGTGACGTGCAGCTGGTGAACGCGGCCGGGACGGTCGCGGGGAACGGCAGCGTGAAGATCGAGAAGGTCACCGGCTAGCCGGAGGCACGGAATCGGGAGGGGCGGGCGCACGGTATGGGCGCCCGCCCCTTCGCGCGCCCCGAATGCTCCCCCGCACCCCTCCGCGCCCCTACTGCGGCCCGGATTCCCGGAGGAGATTCGAGCACAGGTTGCGCTTATGCCCCGTTCGGTGCGGTCTGCGGACCTCTGCCGTCGAAGGGACGGTTCCGCCCATGCCACAGGACCCTCACACCCCCGTATCCAGCGAACCCCCGGTGGGCCTGCTGCCCGCCGACGGACAGCCCGTGTTCCAGCCCCCCGGCACGGGTGAGGGCGGCGAGCCCGCCCCGGGCGGCTCCACGGGCACCGAACCCGTCGAGGGCTACGAGCTGCCGGCCGCGCCCGAGGCCGCCGACGCCTTCGGCGGCCCCCTCCCCGACATCGGCGAGGCCTCCTTCGGGCCGCGGACCGGCCCCGAGACCGTCCACCCGCCGGACGACCGGGTGCAGATCACCAACACCTGCGTCTACCCGTGGCGCGTGCACTGCTTCCTGGAGATCACGGCCGCCGACGGCAGCGCCTGGCTAGGCACCGGCTGGTTCATCGGCCCGCACACGATCGCCACCGCCGGGCACGTCGTCTTCATCAAGAACAGCGGGGTGCCCGGGCGGGACGGCTGGGTCCGCAGCATCAAGGTGTGGCCCGGGCGCAACGGCGGCACGGTCTGTTACGGGCCGGTCGTCAGCACGAACTTCCGGTCGGTGACCGGCTGGACGGCAAGCGGCGACGAGAACTACGACTACGGCGCGATCATCCTCCCCACGGACCTCGGCGCGCAGACCGGCTGGTTCGGCTTCGGCGTCTGGTCCGACGCGGACCTGCTGCAGGTCACCGGCAACATCGCCGGCTATCCGGCCGACAAGCCGTACGCCACGCTCTGGTACGACGCGCGCCGCGTCGACTCGGTGGGCCCGCGCAAGGTGTACTACGACATCGACACCTTCGGCGGGCAGAGCGGCAGCTCCGTCTACCGGATCATCGGCAACGACCGGTACGGGATCGCCGTCCACACGTACGGCGGGGCCCGGGTGAACTCCGGGACCCGGATCACCACGCCGGTCTACAACAACTTCGTGGCCTGGAAGGCGTGACCCGATCCGCATGACCGAGCGCTCATGAGCACCTCGCCCGCGCCCGCCGGCGTGATCCGCGGCACGGTCCGCGACGCCGCGGGCGCGCCCGTCGCCGGCGCCCGCGTGGCCTTCGCCGACGGGCCGGTGCCCCTGCCGGACGTCGCCGCCGTCACCGACGGCGAGGGCCGCTTCGCGCTCACCGCCCCGGCCGCCGGGACGTACACCCTGGCGTGCCGGGCGGACGGAGGGACCGCCACCACCCGGGTGCGGGTCGCCGCGGGCCCCGCGGCCGCCCGCCCGGAGGATGTCCGGGCCGACCTGCGCCTGGGCTGAAGATTTCCCGCCCGCCCGGCCCGGTCTCGTACACCGGTCAAAGGATTGGACTTTTGGGGCGGGTGTGACCACATGATGGAACCGGCGTGCCAGGCGGGACGTCCCTGGCAGCAGGTTGCATGTTGCATGTGATGTACATGAGTAGGGAGCCCTCATGAGGATCGGAATCGTCGGAGCCACCGGGCAGGTCGGCGGAGTCATGCGCAAGATCCTCGCCGACCGGGACTTCCCGGTCAGCGAGCTGCGCCTGTTCGCCTCGGCGCGCTCCGCCGGATCCACCCTCCCCTGGAAGGGCACGGAGATCACGGTCGAGGACGCCTCGACCGCCGACTACACCGGCCTGGACATCGTGCTCTTCTCCGCCGGCGGCGCCACCTCGCGGGCGCTGGCCGAGAAGGTCGCCGGACAGGGCGCCGTCGTGATCGACAACTCCTCCGCCTGGCGCATGGACCCCGAGGTCCCGCTCGTCGTCTCCGAGGTCAACCCGCACGCGGTCAAGGACCGCCCCAAGGGCATCATCGCCAACCCGAACTGCACCACCATGGCCGCCATGCCCGTGCTGCGCCCGCTGCACGAGGAGGCGGGGCTGACGGCCCTGATCGCCACCACCTACCAGGCCGTCTCCGGCTCGGGCGTGGCCGGCGTCGCCGAGCTGCACACCCAGGTCTGCCGGCTGGCCGAGGCCGCCGACCAGCTCGCCTTCGACGGCGAGGCCGTCGAGTTCCCCGAGCCCGGCGTCTACAAGCGCCCCATCGCCTTCAACGTGCTCCCGCTGGCCGGCTCGATCGTCGACGACGGCCGCTTCGAGACCGACGAGGAGCAGAAGCTCCGCAACGAGTCCCGGAAGATCCTGGAGATCCCGGGCCTGAAGGTCTCCGGCACCTGCGTCCGCGTCCCCGTCTTCTCCGGCCACTCGCTGCAGGTCAACGCCCGCTTCGAGCGCCCGGTCAGCGTCGAGCGCGCCTACGAGCTGCTGGCGGACGCCCCCGGCGTCGAGCTCTCGGAGATCCCCACCCCCCTGCAGGCGGCCGGCAAGGACGCCTCCTACGTGGGCCGCATCCGCGTCGACGAGACCGCCGAGAACGGCCTCGCGCTCTTCCTCTCCAACGACAACCTCCGCAAGGGCGCCGCGCTGAACGCGGTCCAGATCGCGGAGCTCGTCGCCGCCGAGCTCAAGGGCTGACCCCTCCCCCGGCCCGCCCGCGCCGCCCTGCCCCCTCGGGGCCGGGCGGCG
>NZ_PXWG01000221.1 GCF_003011965.1 Streptosporangium nondiastaticum | reverse complement strand
CGGTCCCGGGTGAACCAGCCGCGCAGCCGCGCGGGGACGGCGGCGAGCGCGCGGCGCACGAACGGCGGCGGGGACCCGTAGGGGCAGCCCAGGGCGGCCCACGTCCCGGCGGCGGCGGACGCGCCCGCCACGACGGGCACGTGCAGCAGGGCGCTCAGCGGCTCGACGCGCACGGGGCCGGAGGAGGCGTAGAGGACGGCGCACACGGCGACGAGCAGGTAGCCGCAGAGGAGCGTCAGGGCGGCCTTGCGCGGGGCGGGGCCGGGCGCTGCCGCGGGCTCGGGAGCGCCGGTGCCGGGCGGCTCCTCCCCGGCCGGCAGCATGACGTCCGGGTACGGGATGTCGTCCTCGTCGTCCACGGACTCGTCCGGCGGTTCCAGGGCGTGCCGCGCGGCCCGGTAGAGCAGCCAGCAGGGCAGGACGGTCAGCAGCATCGGCGTGAGGCCGATCGGGGCGGGCGCCCCGGTGAGGGTGTCCGTGCGGACGAGCTCGGCGCCGTGCGCGAGCAGCCACAGCCCGGCGGCGGCGCGCAGGGCCTCGCCGGCGCCGCCGTCCGGGTACGGCGAGGTGATCCACAGCAGCAGGACGACCACGGCCAGCGCCCCGAGCCCCAGGCCCGCGGCGATCGCCCCGCCGACGAACACCGTGCCCGCCGGTGGCGGCGCGCTCGCGGCGGGCCGGCCGGGCGCGGGCAACGGCGGGCTGTGCTCGGCATCTTGGGTCACATGGTCATGCTGCCAAGAACACGGCTTTCGTTCGGGTAGCGGGTAAATGACCGTCGTGTCGCTTTTGATACCTGTATAAACCTATTTGACGAGCAATTACCCTTATGCAGCTTCAGAGGGCTTCACGCGGGCTCCGGAAACGGGCACGGGCTGCCCTGGAAACGGGCACAGGCTGCCCCGGAAGCGGGCACGGGCTGCCCCGGAAACGGGCACGGGCCCGCACCCCTTGCGGGGTGCGGGCCCGTACTGCGGAACCGTCAGGCTCAGGCGCCCAGCGCGGCGCGCGCGAGGCGGGCCGTCTCGGACGGGGTCTTGCCGACCTTCACACCGGCGGCCTCAAGGGCCTCCTTCTTCGCCTGGGCGGTGCCGGACGAACCGGAGACGATGGCGCCGGCGTGGCCCATGGTCTTGCCCTCGGGCGCGGTGAAGCCCGCCACGTAGCCGACGACCGGCTTGGTGACGTTGGCCTTGATGAAGTCCGCGGCACGCTCCTCGGCGTCGCCACCGATCTCGCCGATCATCACGATCAGCTCGGTCTCCGGGTCGGCCTCGAACGCGGCGAGCGCGTCGATGTGCGTGGTGCCGATGACCGGGTCGCCACCGATGCCGACGGCGGAGGAGAAGCCGATGTCACGGAGCTCGTACATCATCTGGTAGGTCAGCGTGCCGGACTTGGACACGAGACCGATGCGGCCGGGCTTGGTGATGTCGCCCGGGATGATGCCGGCGTTGGACTGGCCCGGGGTGATGAGACCGGGGCAGTTCGGGCCGATGATGCGGGTCTTGTTGCCCTTCGAGCCCGCGTACGCCCAGAAGGCGGCGGAGTCGTGGACGGCGATGCCCTCGGTGATCACGACGGCCAGCGGGATCTCGGCGTCGATCGCCTCGACGACGGCGGCCTTGGCGAACGCCGGCGGGACGAAGACGACGGTGACGTCGGCACCGGTCTTCTCCATCGCCTCGGCGACCGAGCCGAAGACGGGCACGGAGGTGCCGTCGAAGTCGACCTCGGTGCCGGCCTTGCGCGGGTTCACGCCACCGACGATGTTGGTGCCGTCGGCCAGCATGAGCTTGGTGTGCTTCATGCCCGTGGCACCGGTCATCCCCTGGACGATGACCTTGCTGTCCTTGGTGAGGAAGATAGCCATGGTTGTGGAGTCCTCGTCCCTTACTTAGCCGCAGCCAGCTCGGCGGCCTTGTCGGCCGCGCCGTCCATGGTGTCCACGCGCTGGACCAGCGGGTGGTTGGCGTCCGACAGGATCTTGCGACCCAGCTCCGCGTTGTTGCCGTCGAGGCGCACGACCAGCGGCTTGGAGACGTCCTCGCCCTTGCTCTTGAGGAGCTCCAGGGCCTGGACGATGCCCTTGGCGACCTCGTCGCACGCGGTGATGCCACCGAAGACGTTGACGAAGACGGACTTGACGTCCGGGTCGCCGAGGATGATCTCGAGACCGTTGGCCATGACCTCGGCGGAGGCGCCGCCACCGATGTCGAGGAAGTTGGCGGGCTTGACGCCGCCGTGGTTCTCACCGGCGTACGCGACGACGTCGAGGGTGCTCATGACGAGACCCGCGCCGTTGCCGATGATGCCGACCTGGCCGTCGAGCTTGACGTAGTTCAGGCCCTTGGCCTTGGCAGCGGCCTCCAGCGGGTTGGCCGCGGCCTTGTCCTCGAGGGCCTCGTGCTCCGGCTGGCGGAACTCGGCGTTGGCGTCCAGGGACACCTTGCCGTCGAGGGCGATGACGTCGCCGCTCGCGACCTTGGCCAGCGGGTTGACCTCGACGAGGAGCGCGTCCTCGGCGACGAAGGTCTTCCACAGGGTGACCATGACCTCGGCGACCTTCTCGGCCACCTCGGCCGGGAACTTCGCCTGGGCGACGATCTCGCGGGCCTTCTCGATGGTGACGCCCTCGTTGGCGTCGACCGGGACCTTCGCGAGCTTCTCGGGGGTCGTCGCGGCGACCTCCTCGATGTCCATGCCGCCGGCGACGGACGCCATGGCGAGGAAGGTGCGGTTGGTCCGGTCGAGGAGGTACGAGACGTAGTACTCCTCGAGGATCTCCGGAGCGGTCTCGGCGATCATGACCTTGTGGACCGTGTGGCCCTTGATGTCCATGCCGAGGATGTCCGTCGCGCGGGCGACGGCCTCGTCCGGGGTGGCGGCGAGCTTCACGCCACCGGCCTTGCCACGGCCACCGACCTTGACCTGGGCCTTGACGACCGACTTGCCGCCCAGCCGCTCGGTCGCCTCGCGGGCCGCCTCAGGCGTGTCAATGACTTCACCGGCCAGCACCGGTACACCGTGCTTGGCGAAGAGGTCCCTCGCCTGGTACTCGAACAGGTCCACGCGCGTCCGTCCCTTTTCCATGGATATCGCGGTTCGTTGTCTGCGCGGGCGTGCCGCAGGGCGGCGTGAGAGCGCGATCTCCGCAGGGTCCGGGGGTTGCGCCCCGGGATAGCACGGGCGAGGGCGGCACACGTTCACCGTTGACGCGGCATGTCCGTCTCGCAGGTTATCCCCGCCGGAGGGGCGGCCCTAAATCACAGGTCACACTACGGCCGTGATTACGCTCACAGATCGCGACGGATTCCGTACGCATCCGGGTTACCTCCCCACGCATCCGGACTACGGGAAGGGCGTCGCCGCCGGGCGGGCGGCCGTCTCGGGCACGGGCAGCGGGCGCTTCTCCAGGGCCGCGGCCATCACCTCCGGGAAGAGGCCGGGGGTGCAGGCGAAGGCGGGCGCGCCGAGGGCCGCCAGGGCCGCCGCGTGCTCGCGGTCGTAGGCGGGGGCGCCCTCGTCGGAGAGTGCGAGCAGCGTCACGAACTGCACGCCCGCCGCCTTCATGGCCGCCACCCGTTTGAGCATCCCGTCCCGGATCCCTCCCTCGTAGAGATCACTGATGAGGACCACGACGGTTTCCGCCGGGCGGGTGATGCGGGACTGGCAGTAGGCGAGCGCGCGGTTGATGTCGGTGCCGCCGCCGAGCTGGGTGCCGAAGAGCACGTCGACCGGGTCGGACAGCTGGTCGGTGAGGTCCGCGACGGAGGTGTCGAAGACGACGAGGCGGGTGTCGAGGGTGCGCATCGAGGCGAGGACGGCGCCGAAGACGGAGGCGTAGACGACGGAGGCGGCCATGGAGCCGGACTGGTCGATGCAGAGGATCACGTCCTTCTTCACCGACCGCGCGGCCCGGCCGTAGCCGACGAGCCGCTCGGGGACGACCGTGCGGTGTTCGGGCAGGTAGTTCTTGAGGTTCGCCCGGATGGTGCGGTCCCAGTCGATGTCGCGGTGGCGGGGGCGGCTGATGCGGGCCGAGCGGTCGAGGGCGCCGGTGAGGGTGGCGCGGGTGCGCGCGGCCAGGCGCTTCTCCAGGTCCTCGACGACCTTGCGGACCACGGTCCTCGCCGTCTCCTTCGTCGTCTCGGGCATCGCCTTGTGGAGCGAGAGCAGCGTGCCGACGAGGTGGACGTCGGCCTCGACGGCCTCCAGCATCTCCGGCTCCAGGAGCAGCGCGGCGAGGCCGAGCCGGTCGATGGCGTCGCGCTGCATCACCTGAACGACGGACGCCGGGAAGTACGTGCGGATGTCCCCCAGCCAGCGGGCGACGCGGGGCGCGGAGCCGCCGAGGCCGGCCTCGCGGGGGCCGGAGCCCTGGGCGGCCGGGTCTCCCTGTCCGCCGTAGAGCGCCTCCAGAGCGCGGTCCATGGCGCCGTCGGCGCCGCTGAGGGCGGCGAACCCGCCGCCGGCGCCCGCGGCGGAGTCGGCGCCGAGGACGAGCCGCCAGCGGCGGAGACGCTCGGTGGCGGGGTCGGTGTGGGTGTGGGTGTGGGTGTCAGTGCGGGTGTGGGTGTTGGTGTCCGTGCTCATCCTCGTTCTCCCCCTGTGTGTGCCATGCCCAGCAGCAGGTGCAGCGTCGGCAGCACCGCCGCCGCGCGGTCCTCGTCGAGCAGCGCGCCGGGCGAGGGCGCCGTTCCCGCCGCTCCCGGGCCGCCCCGGCGGATCTGCTGCCCCACGGCGCGGCGCGTTCCCTGGTCGAACGACGAGAAGGTGCGGCGCAGCAGGGGCAGGACGCCGGCGAAGGCCGCGGCCGGGACGCCGGTGAGCCAGTCGTCGACGAGGGCGAGCAGGCGCTCGTCGTGGACGAGGAGCATGCCGCCGGGCCCGCCGCTGCCGAGGAAGCCCTCGATCCAGGCGGCGGCCTCGGCCGGCTCCGTGCCGGCGGAGAGGGCGAGCCCCATGAGCCGGGCGGCGCGCCCGTCGGGAAGCAGCCCGTCGTCGAGGAGCAGCCGCACGGCCCGCCCGCGGATCCCGCCGGGGAGCCCGTCGCGCCCGGCGAGCACGCCGAGCACGGCGGCCCAGCGGTGCCGGAGGGTGGAGGGGGCGGCACTGCCCCGGGGGTGGCTGCTCGCACCGGTGCCGGTGCCGGAGCCGGAGCCGGTGGCTTCCGTTTCGGCCCCGGCGGCGCCGTCGGACCCCGGCCCCGGGCCCGCTTCGGCCTCCGGGCTGCTGCCTCCCTCCAGGACGGGCCCTCGCTCCGCGGCCAGCAGGCCCACCGCCCGGTGAACCTCGTCCACCAGGCCGCGCATGGTCGTCGCGGCGTCCGCGTCAAGGCCCGCGCACGCGGCGGGAAGGCCTACGAACACACGCTCGGCGAGGCCCTCGGCCACGTCGCTGAGCGCGGCGGTGTCCGTGCCGCGGACGTCGCCGTAGCGCACGGAGCGGACCAGGGCCGGGAGGGCCTCGGCGAGGTGGGCCACGTCGGTGTCGAGCGCGGCGCGGTCGGCCAGGGCGCGCATGACGGTGGGCAGCGCATCGGGCAGGCCGGCGAGCAGGCAGTGCTCGGCGAGGGCCGTGACGTCGGCGAGGGCCGCGGTGCCGGCGGCCCGGGCCTCGGCCCGCGCGGTGGCCGCGGTGAGCACGGTCGTGCCCCAGGCGGAGGCCTCGGCGACGCGGACCGCCAGCTCGGGCTCCCAGGTGAGCCGCCAGGACTCGCGGAAGGTGCCGGTCCCCCCGCGGGAGCGCACGGGCTCGCCCCAGTCGACGCCGAGGAGCCGCAGCCGGTGGAGCAGGCGGCTGCGCGCGGCGTCGGTGTCCTTGCGCAGGTCGAACTCCCAGTCGCGGGCGTCCGCTTCGGGCTTGAGGCGCAGGCTGCGCTGGAGGCGGGCGAGGTCGCGCTGCAGGGGCGTGGCGGGGGCCGTGTCGGGAACCTCGCCGAGGACGTTGCCGACGACGAGCCGGTCCCGTACGAGCGCGAGCGGCACGTCGGAGCCGTCGCACATCACGGCCCGGACGGCGTCGGTGGTCTCGGTGAGCCCGGCGAGGGGGCGGCCGCGCAGGGCGGCGAGGGTGCCCGCGAGCCGGACGGCCTCGATGACGTGGGCGGAGGAGACGGGGAAGTCCTCGTCCCGGAGCAGCCGGGCGACCTTGGTCAGCCAGCGTTCGAGGGGGCGGTCGGGGGCGTGGAAGAGGTGGCCGTACCAGCCGGGCGCGTCGATGCCGGCGCCGTAGCCGCTGGTGCGGGAGAGCCGCCGGTGGGTCCAGGGGACCCAGCTGAGCTCGGACTTGACCTTGGGCAGGCCCTTGAGCGCCTGCCGGTCGGCGGTGACGGTCCGCTTCGTGGTGAGGGCGGGGACGTGCCAGGCGCCGCAGACGACGGCGATCCCGTCGCCGAACCGCCGCCGGGCGTCGCGGATCCTGAGCCGCATGTGGGCCTCGCGGAGGAGGTCCCGCGCGCCGTCGGGCCCGTCGCCGTCGCCGAAGGCGGTCCGCAGCTCGGCCATCGCCTCGGCGAGCGCGGCGAAGGGCGCGAGGGCGTCGCCGCCGTCCGCGCCGCGGCGGTGCTCGACGGCGTCCTCCCACCACAGCTCGGGGTCGTCGTACCCGGCCGCCGCGGCGAGCGCGGCGAGGGGGTCGAGACGGGGGGCGGCGTGCGGGGCGGCGGCTGCGGTCTCGCCGTCGGAAGGGGCGCCGGCCCCGGCGGCGGGCTCC
>NZ_PXWG01000220.1 GCF_003011965.1 Streptosporangium nondiastaticum | reverse complement strand
TCTCGGGCCCGGGCACGGCCCCGCGCACGGCCCGGCCCACGGGCCTCCGCACGGGCCGGTGCACGCGAGCGTGCACGACGGCGGCGGGCCCGGTGAGGGCGCGGTCGACGGGATCTCGCTCGTGGCCGGCGTCCGCAGCGCGCACCCCGCGGTGCGCACGGTGGTCCTCGCCGAGCGCGACGACCCGCGGCGGGCCGCGGCGGCCCTGCAGGCGGGCGCCGGCGGCTGGGTCGCCAAGGACTGCTCGCTGTCCCGGCTGCTCGCCGTCATCAGGGGCGTCCTGCGCGACGAGACGCACCTGCCGCCCGCCCTGCTCACGGGCGTGCTGCGGGAGCTCACAGCGGCCCGCAAACACCGCACGGAGAGCGAGCGGCTCGTGGAGTCCCTGACGCCGCGCGAGCGCGAGGTGCTGCGCTGCATGGTGGCCGGGCTGGGCCGCAAGGCCGTCGCCGAGCGGCTCTACCTCTCCCCGCACACCGTCCGCACCCACATGCAGAACGTGCTGGGGAAGCTGGGCGTCCACTCCACCCTCGCCGCCGTCGCGCTCGCCCGCCGGGCCGGCGTCGGGCCCGTGGACCTAACCGGGAGTGTTGTCGAACGGGGCGGTCAGCTGGCGTAGCAGATCGGCCAGCTCGCGGCGCTGGGTGCGGGACAGCTCGGAGAGGATGGCGCGCTCCTGCTCCAGGAGCCCGGCCAGGGCCTCGTCCGCGCGGTCCCGGCCCTCGTCCGTGAGGCGCACCAGCACGCCCCGGCGGTCGCTCGGGTCCGGCTCGCGCCGGACCAGGCCCTTCTTGGCGAGCCGGTCGATGCGGTTGGTCATCGTGCCGGACGTGACCAGCGTCTGGGTCAGCAGCTGCCCGGGCGACAGCTGGTACGGCGCCCCGGCGCGCCGCAGCGCCGTCAGGACGTCGAACTCCCACGGCTCCAGCTCGTGCTCGGCGAAGGCCAGCCGGCGGGCGCGGTCGAGGTGACGGGCGAGCCTGCTCACGCGGCTGAGCACCTCGAGCGGCTCCACGTCGAGGTCAGGGCGCTCGCGGCGCCACGCTGAAACCAGCCGATCGACCTCGTCCTCCATGACGATCAGTGTAGAGGGTCTGTCGACATGAAGTCTCTTGACGTCAAGATATCCAGGTGGTGATCCTGGAAGCATGACGACTCACGCTGCCATGCCTGTCTGGGACCCGGAGCAGTACCTGCGTCACTCCGGCCCCCGCACCCGCCCCTTCTACGACCTGCTGTCCCATGTGCCGCTGCGCGATCCCGCGCGGATCGTGGACCTGGGCTGCGGCCCGGGCAACGTCACGGCGCTGCTCGCCGAACGGTGGCCGCGAGCGCGGATCACGGGGCTGGACACCTCGGAAGAGATGCTGCGGCAGGCGCGCGAGCGCCTCCCCGGCGCGGAATTCGCCCACGCGGACCTGCGGGAATGGACGCCGGACGGCACGTACGACCTGATCGTCTCCAGCGCGACGTTCCAGTGGGTGCGGGGGCACGAGGAGTCGTTCCCGGCGTGGACCGGGGCCCTCGCCCCCGGCGGAGTCTTCGCCTTCACCGTGCCCGGCAACTTCGACGCCCCGAGCCATGTGCTCCTGCACGAGCTCTGCGAGAGCGCGGCCTGGCGGGACCGGCTGGGCGGCCTCCAGCGGCCCGGGTACGTGCTGACGCCCGCGGAATACCTGGAGCGGCTCGCCGGCCTGGGCCTGACCGTGGACGCCTGGGAGACGACGTACGCCCACGTACTGGACGGCGAGGACGCCGTCCTCGACTGGACGAAGGGCACGACGCTGCGGCCGGTCCTGACGGCGCTACGGGACGACCCGGAGGCGAGGACGCGGTTCCTGTCGGAGTACGGGGCGCTCCTGCGCGGGGCGTATCCGCGGGGCCCGCACGGCACGGTGTTTCCGTTCCGGCGCGTGTTCGTAGTGGCGCGCCGAGGCTGATGAAGGGGCCCGGCCCCTTCAAGTCCGCCGCGACGGTGATCAGCCACCGTGACGCTGTCCGGCGGTGCCGGGCTCACCTGATGCCCGTACGGCACCGCCGATCTCCACCGTCGTGGTCGATCGCCGCCGCGGCGGATCCAAGGTGTGGGGCACCTTGGATCCGCACCGGGCACGGCGTGCGCACCGCTACGCGCGCCGGTGTCCCACAAGCCGCGGCTTCGGTTCCAGGCCGTCCAGGCCGTGCCAGGCCAGGTTCACCAGATGCGCCGCCACCTCCGCCTTCTTCGGCTTGCGGACGTCCAGCCACCACTGGCCCGTGAGGGCGACCATGCCGACGAGGGCCTGGGCGTACAGCGGGGCGAGCTTCGCGTCGAAGCCGCGGGCCTTGAACTCCAGGCCGAGGATGTCCTCGACCTGGGTGGCGATGTCGCTGATCAGGGAGGCGAACGTGCCCGTGGACTGCGCCACCGGCGAATCGCGGACGAGGATGCGGAAGCCGTCCGTGTACCGCTCGATGTAGTCGAGGAGGGCGAACGCGGCCTGCTCCAGCAGCTCCCGCGGGTGGCCCGCGGTCAGCGCCCCGGTGACCATGTCGAGCAGCTGCCGCATCTCGCGGTCGACCACCACCGCGTAGAGCCCTTCCTTGCCGCCGAAGTGTTCGTAGACGACCGGCTTGGAGACCCCGGCCTTCGCCGCGATCTCCTCGACCGACGTGCCTTCGAACCCCCGCTCGGCGAAGAGCGTGCGACCGATGTCCAGCAGCTGCTCCCGGCGCTCCGCGCCGGTCATCCGCACCCGCCGGGTGCGACGGGCCCCCGCAGCCGGGGCCCGGTCCTTGTTACTGGTGGTTTTGCTGTCGATCGCCACGCTGTCAATCATGCCGCCTCGGCGGCACTCTCCTTCCGCCGGGAGTCCAGGCGGCCGGCCTTGGGCCACCGCACGTCAGAGGCCCAGCCCGCCTGCTCGAACCAGCGGATCAGGCGGGCGCTGGAGTCCAGCTGCCCCTTCAGCACACCATGCCGGGCCGACGTGGGGTCCGCGTGGTGCAGGTTGTGCCAGGACTCGCCGCAGGACAGGATCGCCAGCCACCAGACGTTGCCCGAGCGGTCGCGCGACTTGAACGGCCGCTTGCCCACGGCGTGGCAGATCGAGTTGATCGACCAGGTCACATGGTGCAGCAGGGCGACGCGGACCAGCGAACCCCAGAAGAACGCCGTGGCCGCCCCCTGCCAGGACCAGGTGGCCAGGCCGCCGACCAGCGGCGGGATCAGCAGGGACACCGCCGTCCACAGCACGAACTGGCGGGAGATCGCCCGGATCGTGGGGTCCTTGATCAGATCGGGGGCGTACTTGTGCTGCGGGGTCTGCTCCTCGTCGAACATCCAGCCGACGTGGGCCCACCACAGCCCCTTCATCAGCGCCGGCACGGTCTCGCCGAAGCGCCACGGCGAGTGCGGATCCCCTTCCGCGTCCGAGAACCGGTGGTGCCGGCGGTGGTCGGCGACCCAGCGCACCAGCGGGCCCTCGACCGCCAGCGAGCCCATGATCGCCAGCGCGATCCGCAGCGGCCGCTTCGCCTTGAACGAGCCGTGCGTGAAATAGCGGTGGAAGCCGATGGTGATGCCGTGGCACCCGATGAAGTACATCGCGACCATCAGTCCGAGGTCCAGCCAGCTCACCCCCCAGCCCCAGGCCAGCGGGACCGCCGCGACCAGGGCGAGGAACGGCACGGTGATGAAGAGCAGCAGCGTGATCTGCTCGACGGAACGCTTGCTGTCGCCACCCAGCGTGGCGGAGGGGAGCGGGGTTTCCTGGGCCTTCGGCGCGTCTTCGAGCACGTCGGGGCTTGCAGTCATGGGTTCCCTCATGGGGGTCGGGGCATGGCTACGGTTCCGTAACCTACGGCTTCGTAAGTATGGCAGGGCGGTGGCGGGGAGCAAGAGGGCTGTGGATAACCGCGCGTCGTGCGGCGACCTATGCTGGTGGGCGTCGGACAGCGCGGTCCGCAACCCCTCCAGACGTGCCAGAAACTCTGCAAGGAGCCGCACCTGTGAGCAGTGCCGACAACACCAACGCCGCCCTGCGCGCCGACATCCGCCGCCTCGGCGATCTCCTCGGCGAAACCCTGGTCCGCCAGGAGGGGGAAGAGCTCCTCGACCTCGTGGAGCGGGTCCGCGCCCTGACCCGCACCGACGGCGAGGCCGCCGCCGAGCTGCTCGGTGCCACCGATCTGGAGACCGCCGCCAAGCTCGTCCGCGCCTTCTCCACCTACTTCCACCTGGCGAACGTCACCGAGCAGGTCCACCGCGGCCGCGAGCTCGCGGCCAAGCGCGCCGCCGAGGGCTCGATCCTCGCCCGCACCGCGGACCAGCTGAAGGAAGCCGATCCCGACCACGTGCAGCAGACCGTCGAGAACCTCGGCGTCCGCCCCGTCTTCACCGCGCACCCCACCGAGGCCGCCCGCCGCAGCGTCCTCAACAAGCTCCGCCGCATCGCGGCCCTCCTCGACACCCTCGCCTCGGGCACCGGCGACAAGCGCCGCACCGACCTGCGCCTCGCCGAGAACATCGACCTGCTCTGGCAGACCGACGAGCTGCGCGTCGCCCGCCCCGAGCCCACCGACGAGGCCCGCAACGCCATCTACTACCTGGACGAGCTCCACGCCAACGCCGTAGGGGACGTCCTGGAGGACCTCGCCGCCGAGCTGGAGCGCGTCGGCGTCGCCCTGCCGCCCACCACCCGCCCGCTCACCTTCGGCACCTGGATCGGCGGCGACCGCGACGGCAACCCCAACGTGACCCCGCAGGTCACCTGGGACGTCCTCCTCCTGCAGTACGAGCACGGCATCACCGACGCCCTCGACCTCGTCGACGAGCTGCGCGGCGCCCTCTCGAACTCCATCCGCAACAGCGGCGCCACCGAGGAGCTCCTCTCCTCCCTCCAGCGCGACCTGGAGCTCCTGCCGGAGATCAGCCCCCGCTACAAGCGCCTCAACGCCGAGGAGCCCTACCGCCTCAAGGCGACCTGCATCCGGCAGAAGCTCGTCAACACCCGCGAGCGCCTCGCCCGCAACACCCCCCACGAGGAGGGCCGCGACTACCTCGGCACCACCGAGCTCCTCGCCGACCTCCAGATCATCCAGGACTCCCTGCGCGCCCACCGCGGCCGCCTGATCGCCGACGGCCGCTTGGAGCGCGCCCTGCGCACCCTCGCCGCCTTCGGCCTCCACCTGGCGACCATGGACGTCCGCGAGCACGCCGACGCCCACCACCACGCCCTCGGCCAGCTCTTCGACCGCCTCGGCGAGGAGTCCTGGCGCTACGCGGACATGCCGCGCGACTACCGCCGCAAGCTCCTCGCCAAGGAGCTGCGCTCCCGCCGCCCGCTGGCCCCCAGCCCCGCGCCCCTCGACGCCGCCGGCGCCAAGACCCTCGGCGTCTTCGGCACCATCCGCGAGGCCCTGGAGAAGTTCGGCCCCGAGGTCGTCGAGTCGTACATCATCTCGATGTGCCAGGGCGCCGACGACGTCTTCGCCGCCGCCGTGCTCGCCCGCGAGGCCGGCCTCGTCGACCTCCACGCCGGCTGGGCCAAGATCGGCATCGTCCCGCTGCTGGAGACCACCGACGAGCTCAAGGAAGCGGACCGCATCCTCGACGAGATGCTCGCCGACCCCTCCTACCGGCGCCTGGTGGCCCTCCGCGGCGACGTCCAGGAAGTCATGCTCGGCTACTCGGACTCCTCCAAGTTCGGCGGCATCACCACCTCCCAGTGGGAGATCCACCGCGCCCAGCGCCGCCTGCGCGACGTCGCCCACCGCTACGGCGTCCGCCTGCGCCTCTTCCACGGCCGCGGCGGCACCGTCGGCCGCGGCGGCGGCCCCACCCACGACGCGATCCTCGCCCAGCCCTGGGGCACCCTGGAGGGCGAGATCAAGGTGACCGAGCAGGGCGAGGTCATCTCCGACAAGTACCTCATCCCGGCCCTCGCCCGCGAGAACCTGGAACTGACGGTCGCCGCGACGCTGCAGGCCTCCGCCCTGCACACCGCCCCCCGCCAGTCCGACGAGGCCCTCGCCCGCTGGGACGCGGCCATGGACACCGTCTCCGACGCCGCCCACTCCGCCTACCGCCGGCTGGTCGAGGACCCCGACCTCCCCGCGTACTTCTTCGCCTCCACCCCCGTCGACCAGCTCGCCGAGCTCCACCTGGGCTCGCGGCCCTCGCGCCGCCCCGACTCCGGCGCCGGCCTCGACGGACTCCGGGCCATCCCCTGGGTCTTCGGCTGGACCCAGTCCCGCCAGATCGTCCCCGGCTGGTTCGGCGTGGGCTCCGGGCTCAAGGCCGCCCGCGAGGCCGGCCTGGACACCGTCCTGGACGAGATGCACGAGCACTGGCACTTCTTCCAGAACTTCCTGTCCAACGTCGAGATGACCCTCGCCAAGACCGACCTGCGCATCGCCCAGCACTACGTCGACACCCTCGTGCCCGACGAGCTCAAGCACGTCTTCGACGTCATCAAGGCCGAGCACGAGCTCACGGTGCAGGAAGTGCTGCGCATCACCGGCGAGGCCGAGCTCCTCGACGCGAGCCCCGTGCTGCGCCAGACGTTCCGCGTGCGCGACGCGTACCTGGACCCGATCTCGTACCTGCAGGTGACGCTGCTGCACCGGCAGCGGAGCGCCGCGGAGCGCGGTGAGGCCGCGGATCCGCTGCTGGGCCGCGCCCTGCTGCTGACCGTCAACGGCGTGGCCGCGGGCCTGCGCAACACGGGCTGACATCCCCCGTAACACCGCGAAGGGCGGGCGGACCGGCTAAGCCGGTCCG
>NZ_PXWG01000021.1 GCF_003011965.1 Streptosporangium nondiastaticum | reverse complement strand
GCGGGCTGGGCGAAGACGGTCGCCTGGGCGTGGGGGTTGCCGGCGCCGGCGTTCGGCGCGGCCGGGGCGGGCGGCTGCACGGCGGGCGGCTGCACAGCGGGCTGAGCGAAGACCGTGGGCTGGTGGTGCACCGCGCCGGGCGGCGGCGCCACGGCCGGCTGGTCGACGGCCGTGGCCTCCGGTGGCTGCTGCGGCTGGTGGGGCTGCTGAGGGTTCTGAGGCCAAGACATGCGGGCCACCCTAAACGCCACGAGGTCGCCGTCTTGTCGAGGCATCTCGACAAGACGGCAACATCCGGGACACCCCCGTCACAGCGGACGCTAGTCGTCCAGCACCGGCAGCAACTCCGGCAGATGCCCGTCCGACGCCGCAGCGGCAGCGATCCGCTCCGCCGGAACCTCCCCGTACAACGTCGTCCGCGGCCGCGCCGTCCGCCCGGCCGACTCCGCGATCGCGACCAGGTCCCGGACCGACCGGTACGAGCCGTACGAGGAGCCCGCCATGCGGGAGATGGTCTCCTCCATCAGCGTCCCGCCGAGGTCGTTCGCGCCGGAGCGGAGCATCTCCGCCGCCCCCTCCGCGCCCAGTTTGACCCAGCTCGTCTGGATGTTGGTGATGTGCGGGTGGAGCAGCAGCCGGGCCATGGCCGTGACCGCACGGTTGTCGCGCGTGGTCGGCCCGGGGCGCGAGATGCCCGCCAGGTACACGGGCGCGTTCGTGTGGATGAACGGCAGCGTGACGAACTCCGTGAAGCCGCCGGTCTCCTGCTGGATCCCGGCCAGCCGCCGGAAGTGCCCGAGCCAGTGCCGCGGCTGGTCCACGTGCCCGTACATCATCGTGGACGAGGACCGGATCCCCAGCTCGTGCGCGGTCTTGACGACCTCGATCCACGTGGCGGCGGGCAGCTTGCCCTTGGTGAGGACCCAGCGGACCTCGTCGTCGAGGATCTCCGCGGCCGTGCCGGGGATGGTGTCGAGCCCGGCCTCCTTCGCCGCGGTCAGCCATTCCCGTACGGACAGGCCCGTCCGGGTCGCGCCGTTGACGATCTCCATCGGCGAGAAGGCGTGCACGTGCATGCCCGGCACGCGCTTCTTCACGGCCCGCGCGATGTCGAAGTAGGCCGTGCCGGGCAGGTCGGGGTGGATGCCGCCCTGCATGCAGACCTCGACCGCGCCGACGTCCCACGCCTGCGCGGCCCGGTCGGCGACCTGCTCCAGGGAGAGGGTGTACGCGTCGGCGTCGGTGCGCCGCTGGGCGAAGGCGCAGAAGCGGCAGCCGGTGTAGCAGACGTTGGTGAAGTTGATGTTGCGCGTGACGATGTACGTGACGTCGTCGCCGACCACGTCGCGCCGCAGCTCGTCGGCGATGCGGCAGAGCGCGTCGAGCGCGGGCCCGTCGGCGTGGAGGAGGGCGAGGGCCTCGGCGTCGGTGAGCCGGGTGGGGTCGTCGGCGGCCTGCGCGAGCGCGGCCCGCACGTCCGCGTCGATCTTCTCGGGCACCATGCCGGGCGCGGCGGCCTCGCGCAGCGCCTCCCAGTCGCCGTAGACCTCGTCGAAGTCCTCGCGCCGGTCCGCCGTGCGGCCCTCGGTGTCGACGTCCCGGTGCAGTTCGGTGCGGCCGGAGGGGACGAAGACGTCCTCCGGCTCCTGCCAGGGCAGGCCCTTGACCTCGGCGTGCTCGTTCGCCAGCCCGGTCTCCGGGTCGGCCAGGGCGCGCACGTGCGGCATGACGCGCGGGTCGAGCCACGGCTCGCCGCGCCGCACGAACTCCGGGTAGACGGCGAGTCGTTCCTGCAGCCGGAACCCGGCCGCCGCCGAGCGCTCGGCGAGCTCCTCGATCTGCGGCCAGGGGCGCTCCGGGTTGACGTGGTCGGGGGTGATCGGGGAGACGCCGCCCCAGTCGTCGATGCCGGCGCCGATGAGGCGCGCGTACTCGTCGTCCACCAGGTTGGGCGGGGCCTGGAGGCAGCCGGAGGGTCCCATGATGAGCCGGGCGACGGCGACGGTGGCGACCAGGTCGTCGAGGGTCGCGTCCGGCATGCGGCGCATGGCCGTGTCCGACTTGGCCCGGAAGTTCTGGATGATCAGTTCCTGGATGCCGTGGTAGGCGCGGGCGACCCTGCGCAGGGCGAACAGGGAGTCGGCGCGCTCCTCGGGCGTCTCCCCGATGCCGATCAGCAGCCCGCTGGTGAGGGGCACCGAGCTGCGGCCGGCGTCCTCCAGGTGGCGCAGCCGGACGGCGGGTTCCTTGTCGGGCGAGCCGTGGTGCGGCATGCCCGGCTCGCTCCACAGCCGCTGGGCGGTGGTCTCCAGCATCAGGCCCATGGAAGGCGACACCGGCTTGAGGCGCTGGAAGTCGGTCCAGGTCATGACGCCCGGGTTGAGGTGCGGCAGCAGCCCCGTCTCCTCCAGGATGCGAATGGAGACGGCCCGGACGTAGGCGATGGTGTCGTCGTAGCCGTGGGCGTCCAGCCACTCGCGGGCCTCGGGCCAGCGGTCCTCCGGCTTGTCGCCGAGGGTGATCAGCGCTTCCTTGCAGCCGAGTTCCGCGCCGCGGCGGGCGATGTCCAGCACCTCGTCCGGGGACATGAACATCCCCTGCCCGGCGCGGCGCAGCTTGCCCGGGACGGTGGCGAAGGTGCAGTAGTGGCACTTGTCCCGGCAGAGGCGGGTGAGGGGGATGAAGACGCTTTTGGAGTACGTGATGACGCCGGGGCGTCCGGCGGCTTCCAGTCCCGCGTCGCGCACCCGGGCGGCGGACGCGCACAGGTCCTCCAGGTCCGCGCCGCGGGCCTGGAGGAGCACGGCGGCCTCGGTGACGTCCAGGGCCACGCCGTCCCGGGCGCGTTTGAGCGCGCGACGCATGGCGTTGGCGGTCGGTGCGGGTCCCTGCGGGGGCGGCGGGGTGGAGTTCATTGTCCGAGCATACGAGCGGGTGACGGGCCGTCCGGAAGAGGCCGGGTAGCTGCTCGTGTGCGACTGGTCACGCCACCCGGAGGAGGCCTCCGAAAGGATTCCGCCACGGCGCGGACCCACGACCCCGACGACCGCGGCACCCGCCGGGCCGCGATTACCGGGCCGCGTTTACAGGAACTCCGCGTGGGCGTCCAGCGCCCGCAGGATCTCCGCCTCCCCCGCCGACGGCAGCCCCACCACGACCTCGGCGAGCCCCAGCTCCGCGAAGTACGCGAGCTTCCCCGCCGACGGGTGCACGGCGTACGGCACGACCTGCGGCTCGCCCGGCCGCCCGGCCTCCTGCCAGGCCCGGCGCAGCTGCGGGATCGCCTCCTTGAGGCCGCTCCCGCCGACGGGCATCCAGCCGTCCGCGTACTCCGCCACATGCGCGAACAGCTTCGGCCCGGCCCCTCCCCCGATCAGCGTGCGCGGCCCCACGAGGTGCGGCACGTCCGCCCCGCGCGAGCGCGGCGTCCGCAGCGGCTTGGGGTGCGCGAAGCTCGCGCTGACCGCGCCGAACTCGCCGCGGTACCCCGTCGGTTCCTCCGCCCACAGCGCCCGCATCAGCGCCATCCGGTCGCGTACGAGATCCCGCCGCGCCTTCCAGTCGACGCCGTGGTCGGCGGCCTCCTCCACGTTCCAGCCGTAGCCGATGCCCAGCGTGAGGCGCCCGCCGCTGACGAAGTCGAGCGTCGCGATCTGCTTGGCCAGCGCGATCGGGTCGTGCTGGGCGACCAGCAGGACGCCCGTCCCGAGCCCGATCCGCTCGGTGACCGCCGCGGCCTGCCCCAGCGCCACGAGCGGGTCGAGGGCCCGGCCGTACTCGCGCGGCAGCGGATCGCCCGCCGGCGCGGGCGTCTCCCGGCTGACGGGGATGTGCGTGTGCTGCGGCAGGTACAGCCCGTCGAAGCCCCGCTGCTCCAGCTCGCTCGCGAGCCGGACCGGGCTGATCGTCTCGTCGGTGAGGAAGACCGTGGTTGCGATCCGCACGCGGCGGCACCTCCTGGGCGTCGGTCCTGTCGATCCTGGGTGAACTGCCCGGACCGGGGCTCACCGTAAGCCCAAACGGTCCTGCCACGCCGACCGGCGGGGCTGACCGCCACGCAAATGTCGCAATCACGGACCGGCCCCGTACCCCTGCGCGCCATCGGGGCGTACAACAGTGCCCCCGGGGGACGCCCTGAGGGACGCCCCAAGGGGTTCCCTTCCGCCGAAGGCACAGGGAGGACGCTGATGAGACGCATGCGGCGGCGCGACCTGCTCAGGACTGCGACGGCCACGGCTGTCGCGGGGGCGGCGGGCGTGCCTACGCTCGATACCGTGACGTTCGCGAGCGACGCCGGTGCGCCGGCGGTGACCCGCACGGTCTCCGGGCGGCTGCCGGCCGGAGCCCCCGACTACGTGTACCTGCCCGTGGACGTGCCTCCCGGCGTGCGCGAGATCGCCGTCTCCTACACGTACGACCGGCCGGTCGTGCCCGCCGGCACGCAGGGCAACGCCTGCGACATCGGCATCTTCGACGAACGCGGCACGGCACTGGGCGGGGCGGGCTTCCGCGGCTGGTCGGGAGGCGCGCGGACGGAGTTCGCGATCGGCGCCGAGCGGGCCACGCCCGGCTATCTGCCGGGGCCGGTGCGCCCCGGCACCTGGCACGTGGTGCTCGGCCCGTACACGGTCGCGCCGCAGGGCCTGGCGTACGAGGTGACGGTGACGCTGCGGTTCGGGGGCCCGCCGTCCGGGGCGCCGGCCGGTTCGTCCCCGCGGCCGGTGTACCCGCCGCAGCGCGCCCGGGGCCGGGGGCGGGCCTGGTACCGCGGCGACAACCACCTCCACAGCGTCCACTCCGACGGCAAGCGCACCCCCGCCGAGATCGCCGCCGCGGCCCGCGCCGCCGGGCTGGACTGGATCACGACCACCGAGCACAACACGACCTCGGCGCACGCGGCCTGGGAGGGCCTGTGGGGCGACGACCTCCTCATCCTCACGGGCGAGGAGGTCACCACCCGCAACGGCCACGTCGTCGCCCTGGGCACGGACCCCGGCACGTTCGTCGACTGGCGGTACCGCGCCCGCGACGGCGCGTTCGGCCGCTTCGCGCGCCGGATCCGGCAGGCGGGCGGCCTGGTCGTCCCCGCCCACCCGTACGGCACCTGCGTCGGCTGCAACTGGAAGTACGGCTTCGAGGACGCGGACGCGGTGGAGGTGTGGAACGGCCCCTACACCCCGGACGACGAGGTCGCGGTGGCGGCGTGGGACGCGATGCTGGTCGCGTCCGTACGCGACGGCGGTCGCTGGCTGCCCGCCATGGGCAACAGCGACGCCCACCGCGAACCCCAGGTCGTCGGCCTGCCCCAGACGGTGGTCCTGGCGGACGACCTGTCGCGGCAGGCCCTGCAGGCGGGGATCCGGGCGGGCCGGAGCTGGATCGCGGAGTCGTCGGCGGTGAAGCTGTCCTTCGGGGTGATCGGCGGCGGCCGGGGCGCGCACGCGGGCATCGGCGAGCGCCTACGGGTGGCGGCCGATGCGGACGTGACGGCCCGGCTGGAGATCTCGGGAGTCCCGGCGGACTGTACGGCCGCCTTCATCACGGACCAGGGCCGACTCTTCACGACGGCGGTGGGAGGGGGAGCCGGGGTGATCGAATGGCGCACCACGCCGTCGTACGCGGCGTACGTACGGGCCGAGGTGCGACGCCCGGCGGCGGACGGCGGGGCGTCGGGAGTCCCGGGGCCGATGGTGGCGATGACGAACCCGGTGTTCCTGGGCGAGAAGTGAGAAGGGCGGGCCCTTTCACTCCTTGGGGCGGTTTACGGGTAACGGTCATGGTCCGGTGCAAGCCATCTCCCCACGCAGCCAACGCGTGCAGGGAGAGGGGACCGTCTTGCCTGATCGTCTGCCCAGAGTTCTGACCCTCGTCGCCTTCCTCGTGGGCGTAGGGGTGATCACCGGCGCGGCCATGGTGCCGGCCGCACCGTTCGACACCATGGCGACCTCGGTCAGGATCGCCGAAACCACCGACCGGGCGGCCGCCCGCCCCGGTGACACGGTCCACTACACCGTGACGGTGACCAACACCGGCACCACCGCGATCACGGGCGCTGCGATCGCCGACGACCTGTCCGGCGTGGCGGACGACGCGGCGATCCTCCCTGCCTCCGTCTCCGCCGACACCGGCAGGGCGGCGTTCGCAGCCCCCCAACTCACCTGGCAGGGCGACCTCGCCTCCGGCGCGAAGGCAACGATCAGCTACTCGGCGCGGGTGCACGACCGGCCGTCGGGCGACTCCCGCCTGACCAGCAGCGTCACGTCCGCCACGACCGGCAACAACTGCCCCGCGGGCGGCGAGGACCCGGCCTGCGGGACGACTACGCCTGTGGCGCGCTGACAGGCGGGCCGCCACAGGTACAGCCCGGCGCGGGCGTGAGCGCGGGCGGCCCGCCGGTGTGCGGCAGCGAAATCACCTCGATGCGCAGGGCGAGCTGACGCAAGGACGCGTCGAGGAAGCCCGGGTCCGCGTACCGCGCACGGGCGGCGGCGTGGACCCGGCGCCGACTCGGCCGGAGGAAGCGGACGGGCCGGGAGAACTGCCCGTACAGGCACCACCAGGTGCGGATACGGCCCCAGGACCGGGCGGCCCTCACTTCGGCCCCCGCCGGAGGTCGCGGAGCTCCTTCGCCACCAGCCCGAGCCCACGGGCGTACGTGACCGCCGACGTGTACCCGTCCCCGGGCCCCAGCCCGAGCCGGTGCCGCGCCTCGCGCACGGCGGCGAGGGCCTCCTCGCGCGGGTCCTTTTCCAGCGCGGAGACCGCCTCACCGATGTAGTCGCGGAGCCGCTGGGTGATGGCCTCCACCTGGCTGGGCGCGGGGAGCCAGCGGTCCATGGCGATGGCGGCGCGGGTGACGGCGTCGACACCGGTCCCGCCGGCCGACGGGAGGACGTAGGTGAGGCCTCCGCCGGTGTGGGCGGTGCGGGGGTATGGAGGCATGGGTCGGCTCCCTTGCGAGCGGGTGGGGGCTGGTTGAACTACGGTCCCGCAAGCTCGACTTCACTCACAACCTTTCTAAGGATCCTTAGAAGAACTGGCATATGCCTAACCCTGGGCAGGGCTTGCACACCCATGGACGCAGGGTGGAAGACTGCCAACAGCCGCGCCCTGGCGGGCAACAGGGGCTTGTTCTCGAACCAACAGAGGCACGTCCTCGGGGTACAGAAGCGCGGCACGGGGTACAGCACCGGGAGGGCTCAGAGTGGCAGCACGACGCGGTCCGACGTTCCGTCGGAGAGAGCTGGGCAAGGAGCTCCGCCGCCTGCGGGAGAAGAAGGGGTACAGCGCAAAAGAAGCAGCCGCAGCCATCGAGAGCTCACACACCAAGCTCCACAGGGTGGAGTCCGGGCACAATCAGCTTCCGCGCGTCCGCGATCTCGAAGATCTGCTCGACTTCTACGGCGTCACAGACCGCAATGACCGTGAACAGCTACTGGCTCTCCACCGGGATTCACTCAGCGCCGACTGGTACAGGCCGTACCAGAACTACATGCCGTCCGGTCAGCTGCTTTATGTGGGACTGGAGAGCGATGCTCGCACGATGCGCGCCTGGCACTCCCAGGTCGTCTTCGGCCTCCTGCAGACGGAGCGCTATGCGCGAGCCCTGTTCACCACGGCCAAGCCGGTCGAGGAGAAGACAACCGAGTTCGTAGAGGAATCCGTGGCCGCCCGTATGAAGCGCAAGGAGGTGGTGTTTGGAGACGATCCGGTTGAGCTGCGCGTGATCCTTGACGAAGCTGCCCTTCGACGCGTGGTCGGCAGCACGGCGGTCATGTGCGAGCAGTACGAAGAGATCGCACGGGCAGCGACACTCGACCACGTGACGGTCCAGATCCTGCCCATGAACCTGCCCACCTACAGGGCAAGCGCGAACTTCGTCATCCTGGAATTCGACGACGGCCTCGACCCTGTCGTCATGGAAGACAGCCCGTCCGTCATGACAGTCACCGACCGGGCGCGGGAGGTCTGGAAGCACGCCCGGAAATTCGATGCGCTGCGGGAGGGCGCCCTCGCTCCAGCCAAAACGGCAGAATTTCTGCACCGACTGGGAAGAGAGATCAATGAGCAGTAGCCCCTGCCCAACTGCCCTCGAAGTAGCGCCCCAAGAGCACTGGTTCAAGTCGTCCTACAGCGGCGACAACGGCGCCGGTGGGTGCATCTCGGTCACCCTGCTGACCGACCACGTCGGGGTTCGCGACTCCAAACAGCACAACGGTCCGGCCGTCATAACTCCGTCGGCGGCGTGGGCGTCCTTCATACGCGAGGTCAGAGCCGGCCGCTGGGCGGCATAAACGCAGCCGGTGGGCGCAGGAAGCGCGAGGTCGGCAAGTACGACCGAGGGTTCGACGCGATGCGCGGCGGGGCACTGGCACCGGCCCAAACGGCTGAGTTTCTGCACCGACTGGGAAGAGAGCCATGAGCACTGACAGCCGCCTCACCACCCACGACGTGGCACGTGAAGCGTCCTGGTTCAAGTCCTCCTACAGCAGCGACAACGGCATCGGCAGCTGCGTCTCGGTCGCGGCACTTGGCGACCGGGTCGGCATACGCGACTCCAAGCAACAGAACGGGCCCACGTTCGTCGCCCCCACCGCGGCGTGGTCGTCCTTCATCCGCGAGGTCAAGTCCGGCCGCTGGGCGACATAGACGCGGCCGGTGGGCACAGGTCAGAACAGGCTGGTAGCAGGGGGAGGGGTGGGGGGCGCGGCTCCGTCGGGTGTCCGGCGGGCCGTGGGCAGTTGGCCGCCGTACTCCCGCCGTCACGGATGCGGGCGCGTGAAGAGACCTCCCCATCGGCCTGGGCTGATGGGGAGCTGGCAGCTGCCGCGATGTGGCTGGGCCCGTCGTGGGCGCTTCGCTCAGCTCGCCACCATCGCGGCTGAGCGGCCGAGTGCGGATCGTGGGGGCGGATGCCCTCTCGGCCCGGAAATCCACCGGCCAGGGCGGGGCCAGGCGGCGTAGAAGTGCGCGGACGGCGTCGGCCGTATGCCTCGGCCGTCCCACGCGGCAGCCCCCGCACCCGACCGGACCATCTCGGCGGCGACACGGCGTATTCCTCGTACCGCGACCGTCGCAGCGATCCGGCTCTGGCTTCGGGGGTAGATCCATTATCCCCACGCGGGGAAGCGTCTGTCACCGTTCTCCGGAATGATCTTTACGTCGGATTTGCACCTCTAGGCTTGCGGCGGACACAAACACGGGCCTGACCAGGGAGTTGAAAGTGACGCAGGACGTTGCCGCGCTGGCAGTGGAACTCAGGGACATGGCTGCGGCCGATCATCAGTCCGCAGTCCGCGCGAACAGCGATGAGCCGGCAGAGCAATTGGCCTGGCGGCGACTGACCGCACGGCACGGTGACCGGCTCGGCGAGATCATGGATGAGTACGGCTGGCCGACAGCGGAACTCGTCGGCGAGGAGGCCGCAAGCGCGGCATGGCTGATCGCCCAGCACGCTGACCGACAGCTCGACGTTCAGCGCCGGGCCCTCCAGTTGATGCAGCAAGCAGTGGCGGCAGGCTCAGCCGGCGCCCGCGAGCTGGCCTTCCTGCGCGACCGCACGCTGGTCAACGAGGGCCGTAAACAGGTCTACGGCACTCAGATCGCCGGCGTGAAGGACGGGGCACCGGTTCCGTGGCCCTGCGAAGAGCCCGAGCGCATGGACGAACTCCGTGCGGAAGTCGGCATCGAGCCCTTCGACGAGTACGTCGCCAAGTTCTCCATGACCTGACGCCCTTCCCCAGCCGTGTCCGGTGAATCACCTCGATGTGGCCGACGAAACAGAATGGCCCCGCGTTCGTCGCCCCGCCTGGGCCGGGTCCCTTACCTACATCGCCACCTACATCGCCGCGGCATAAAAGGCCCCGCTGGGCGGAGATCCGTGGTTCGGGTGCGGGTCAGAACAGGCTGGCAGCAGGGGGAGGGGTGGGGGGCGCGGCTCCGTCGGGTGTCCGTCGCCCGGTGGGTGGTTGGCCGCCGTACTCCTGCCGTCACGGATGCGGGCGCGTGAGGAGACCTCCCCATCGGCCTGGGCTGATGGGGAGCTGGCTGCTGCCGCGATGTGGCTGGGCCCGTCGTGGGCGCTTCGCTCAGCTCGCCACCGTCGTGGCTGAGCGGGCGAGTGCGGGTGGTGGGGGGGCTGGCGCCCTCTCGGCGCGGAAATCCACCGGCCAGGGCGGGGATGAGCGGCGTAGAAGTGCGCGGAAGGTGTTGGCCGTATGCCTCGGCCGTCCCATGCGGCAGTGCCCGCCTCACTGGCCCCAGCGCCCGGCTGTGGGGGCCGGAAGTCGCCCGGTCCGGTGGCCGCACGGCGTACAAGTGCGTCAAGGACGCCAACCGCATGCCTCAATCGCCCCACCGGGCAGCCCCCGTCTCACTGGCCCCGCCACCCGGCTGCAGGCGCCGGAAGTCGCCGGGCCAGCGGCCACACGGCGTACAACCGGGCCGAGGACGCCAGCCGCATGCCTCAACCGCCCACCGGGCAGCCTCCGCCTCGCGAGCCCCACCACCCGGCTGCGGGCGCCAGAAGTCACCCGGCCCGACGGCCGCACGGCGTACAAGCGCGCCAAGAGCGCCAGTCGCACACCTCAACTACCCCACCGGGCAGCCCCCATCGCAGAAACCACCCTCCACGGGTCAGCCGGCCGCCCGGCCACAACGCTAGGCGCGCCTAGCGAAGCGCCCACGACGGGAGAAACCACATCGCGGCAGCAGCCAGCTCCCCCTCAGCCACAACGCACGCGCAAGGTCTCCTCACGCGCCCGCATCCGTGACGGCAGGAGTACGGCGGCCAACCACCCACCCACCGCACACCCCGAACACCGAACCCAAGCCCCCACCCCTCCCCCCGCTGCCAGCCTGTTCTAACCCGCACCCGAACCACGGAACCGCACCACAACAACCCCACCCCACCCCACCCCACCGAACCTCAGGCCACGCCCAGCGCCGACAGGTCCAGTCGCCGCAGCCGCTCCGGGTCGGCCAGGACCTCGATGGTGGTGACCCTCCCCTCCACCACGGTGAAGGACATGACCGACACCGGCTGCTTCTGGGGGACGACCACGACTCCGGCGACGCCGTTGATGAGCGCCGGGAAGGCGAACGGGGACAGCTTGCCCCAGGAGGTCGCCTGGGCGGCCACCGTCCGCGCGCCGCGGATGAGGACCGAGAGGCCGGTGCGGGCCGTGCCGCCGTCCGAGCGCAGGACGACGTCGGGGTCCAGCACCGAGACGAGCGCCTCGAAGTCGCCGTCGCGCGCCGCCGCGAAGAACGCGTCGACGGCGACGCGCTGGCGGGCGAGGTCCGGGTCGGGCGCGGGGGCGGCGCCCTGCACGCGGCGGCGGGCGCGGCTGGCGAGCTGGCGGGTCGCGGCCGGGGTCTTCTCGATGAGCGGGGCGATGTCGTCGAACGGCACGTGGAACATGTCGTGCAGGACGAACGCGAGCCGTTCTGCGGGGCTCAGCGACTGCAGGACCACGAGCATGGCCAGGCCGACCGAGTCGACGAGCAGCGCCTCCTGTTCCGGGTCGGCGCCGGCCGTGCCGTCCTCGCGGCTGATGACGGGGTCGGGGATGCGTATCTCCAGGGGGTCCTCGCGCCGCTGCTCCCTCGACCGCAGCAGGTTCAGGCAGATGCGCCCGATCACCGTGGTCAGCCAGCCGCCGAGGTTGTCGATCTCGGCGG
The DNA here is from genome assembly GCF_003011965.1 of Streptosporangium nondiastaticum. GTDB lineage: Bacteria > Actinomycetota > Actinomycetes > Streptomycetales > Streptomycetaceae > Streptomyces > Streptomyces nondiastaticus. The sequence goes on along the minus strand of NZ_PXWG01000021.1, from coordinate 64,573 downwards.
CGTCCGTGCGGTCCAGCCGCAGCCAGGTCTCCTGGACGGCGTCGTCGGCCTCGCTGAGCGAACCGAGCATGCGGTAGGCCACGGCTCTCAGGCGGGGCCGGTGCTCTTCGAAGAGCACGGCCACGGAAGCTTCGGAAGTTTTTTCGTCCACCTGTCACATTCCTTCTTCGCAGCGGGTCATAGAGGCAGAGGCAGAAATAAGACGCGACGACCCCGGGGGATCATCTCCCGGGCGGGCACTTGGGAGATGGTGGAGATGCCGGAGATGACCGCGAAGGCCGCCCCCGTTCTGGTCACCGGTGGTACGGGCACGCTCGGCCGCCTCGTCGTCCCGCTGCTGCGGGAGGCGGGCCGCACGGTCCGGGTGCTCAGCCGGCGCGGCGGCGAGCCGGAGCAGGGCGTCGAGCACGTCTCGGCGGATCTGCTCAAGGGCGAGGGCCTGGACGCGGCGCTGGAGGGCGTGGAGACGGTCCTGCACCTCGCGGGCGGCCCGAAGGGGGACGACGAGGCCACGCGGCACCTGGTGCGGGCGGCACAGCGCGCCGGGGTGGAGCACATCGTGTACATATCGGTGATCGGGGCGGACAAGCTGCCGCTGGGGTACTTCAGGGCCAAGCTGGGCGCGGAGCAGGCCATATCGGAATCAGGGATTCCGTGGACGACGCTGCGGGCGGCCCAGTTCCACGACCTGGCCCTGACGGTCGTGGAGAAGATGGCGAAGCTGCCGCTGGTGCCCGCCCCGGGCGGCCTCCGCTGGCAGCCGGTGGACGCGCGCGACGTCGCCGCGCGTCTCGTGGAACTGGCCCTCGGCCGCCCGGCGGGCCTGGTGCCCGACCTCACCGGCCCGAAGGTGTACGGCCTGGGCGACCTCAGCCGCGGCTATCTGCAGGCGCGCGGCAAGCACCGGATGCTGCTGCCCGTCCGGATGCCGGGGAAGGTCGGCCGTGCATACCGTGCGGGCGAGAACCTGACCCTGGAGGGCGCCTCGGTCGGGCAGCGGACCTGGGAGGACTTCCTCACCGAGCGCGTGGCCTAGGACAGCGTCGGCGACCTGGTTCTCGGACCTGGTTCTCACTCCGGCAAAGACCGGCAAAGAGGCCGACAAAGAGGGAAGATCGCCGGCCCTCGCCCGCGTTCTGCGTGAGCAATGAGCTCGTGATCCCAACAGATGGAGGCAGTCATGCCGGTGGAGTTCAGCGACGAGACACGCAAGCTGCTGGACGGGAAGAACTTTGCGACCGTCGCCACGCTCAACCGGGACGGCGGACCGCAGACCTCGGTGGTCTGGATAGCGAGGGACGGGGACACCGTCCTGTTCTCCACCACGGCGGGGCGTTTGAAGGCCCGGAACCTCGCCCGGGATCCCCGGGTCAGCCTGACCGTCTATGACACCGACAACCCGTACCACTCCGTGGACATCTCAGGTACCGCCGAGCTGGTCGAGGACCCGGAGAAGTCGCTGCCCCGCAGGCTCTCGCAGAAGTACCTCGGCGAGGACCCGCCGGTCGAGTCGGACGAGGTGGTCCGTCTGATCGTCCGGATTGCGCCTCAGAAGGTCACGGGCTTCTCGTCCCGGAAGCGCAAATAGCCGTCGGTATCCCACCGCTTCGGGGCGGCTCCACCGGTGAGTGGAGCCCCTAGCGGCGGCGGCCCGGGGGCCGCCCGGCGCTGCCGCCGTCGCACCGCTCCCCCCGCAAGTGCTGGATGCCCATGCGGTCCGTCGCGTCCGGCGCGCCGCCCAGGCGGTGGACGAGGATCCAGCGGCCGTCGGGGAAGGCGCCGGCGAAGACCGAGGCGTTGCGGGTGGCGCCGTTGTGCCAGACGAGTTCGCCCGCCCGCCGCCACGCCGGGGCCGGCTCCCCCAGCACCCGCTCCACCACCAGGCCGGTGAGGATGCGGGCGGCCGCCCGCGGTGTCGCCCACAGGCCGCCCGCGGGGAGGATCGCGCCGGTCATCGTCCACGGCCGGAGCCGGCGGCCGAAGAGCCCGGTCGGTACCAGGCTGCGGTCCCGCGGGGGCTGATGAGTGACCTCGTTCCGTATGCCCAGCGGGTCCAGGACGTGCTCCGCCAGCAGGTCCGCGTACGGGGCGCCCGCCGCGGCCGACAGCGCCGCGCCCAGCACGGCGTACCCGAGGTTGGAGTACTCCTCCTTCTCGCCGGGAGGGGCGACCGCCAGGGCGCCCAGGCCGGCGGCGAGGAGGTCCCTCAGCGCCTGGTCGGTGAACGGCCGGTACGGGTCCGAGCGCCGCGCCCCGGGCAGCGGAGGAGGCAGCCGGGGCAGGCCCGAGGTGTGCTCCTGGAGCTGCTGCAGCGTGATGCCCGTACCTGCCGGTGTCGCGAGCCGCCGTTCCACGGGGTCGTCCACGGAGACGACGCCCTGCGCCGCCAGCCGCATCAGCAGCGTTCCGGTCAGCACCTTCGTCAGGGAGCCGATCTCGACGAAGGCATCGGGGTCGTGGCCGCGGCCGGTGTGGGGCGCGCAGAGGCCGTCGCTGCCCAGGACGCACGAAGGCGCAGAGAAGTCCATGGCGACCTATCCTGACGGAAGGGGCAGGTCCCGAGGGCCAGGTCCCAAGGCGGAGCGGCCTGCCCAGGCTCCTCCGCGCGGGCCCCCTGCCCAGGTCCCCCTGTCCGGGAGGTGTGCCATGGGCGTCACCAGATGGTTCTTCGAACCCGGCCACACGGGCGCCGAATTCCGCGCCAGGCACATGATGGTCACCTACGTGCGCGGGCAGTTGAAGAACGTGCGCGGCTCGCTGGAGGTCGATCCTGCCGATCCGGAAAAGGCGCGCGTGGAGGCGGTGGTCGACGCGACCCAGGTGTACACGGGCCAGGAGCAGCGCGACGCCCATCTCCGCAGCGCGGATTTCTTCGCCTGCGACACCCACCCCGAATGGACCTTCACGGGGACGGGCGTCCGTCAGGCGAGCGCGACCGAGTTCGAGGTCACGGGGGATCTCACCATCCGGGGCACGACCCGTCCCGTGACGTTCGACGTGACGTACCTGGGGCAGTGGGACACGCCCTGGTGGGAGGACGGCCGCGACGCCGGCCCCAGGCGCAGGGCCGGTTTCACCGCCACGACCCGCCTCAACCGCCAGGACTTCGGGGTGAGCTGGAACGACGTGGTCGACCGGGGCGGGGTGGTCGTCAGCGACATGGTCGACGTCACGGTTGACGTCGAGGCCGTTCTGGAGGAGGGCCGGCCTGACGAAGCCGGACCCGGGAAGCCCCGCTCCGGGGACGACCGCCCCGATCATGACCAGCCCGGGGACGGCCCCCCTGAGGACGATCGCCCCGGAGATGACCGGCCCGAGGAGGCCTGGCCTCAGGCGGCCTGACCCCTGACGGGCTGACCGCGGCAGAACGGCCGGGGGTGCAGGGCTGCACAACAGCAGCCCTGCACCCCCGGCGCCGTTCCTACCCCTCCACCACCAGCGCCGGCGTCGACCGCGTCAGCACCTCGCCGCGGAAGAACGCCGGGCTGCGGCGCTGCATGGCGAGCATCAGCACGACGCCCAGCAGGAGCAGTGCCACGCCGATCACGAACACCGAGCCGACGCCCAGCACCGAACTGCCGCTCCCGTAGGACGGGTCCCACATGTCGTACAGCGTCTTGCCGAACACGGCGGCCAGCAGCGCACCGCCCAGGACAGGGAACACGCCCTTGAAGAGGGCGTCCCGCACGGAGCGACGGAGCTCGCCGCGGAAGTACCAGGCGCACGCGAACGCCGTGATCGAGTAGTAGAAGCAAATCATCAGGCCGAGGGCGTAGATCGTGTCGATGAGGACGTTCTCGCTGAGGAAGCTCATGGCCGCGTAGAAGACGCCCGTGGCGGTGCCGGCGGCGACCGTGGCCCGGCCGGGGGACCTGAAGCGCGGGTGGATGCGGGCGAAGGACGGCGGCAGGGCCTCGTAGGCGCTCATGGCCAGCACCGTGCGGGCGACGGGCAGGAACGTCGTCTGGAGGCTGGCGGCCGCGGAGGCCAGGACGGCGACGAACAGCAGCACGCCCAGGGCGGTGCCCATGACCGGGTCGGCGAGCGCGGCGAAGACGTTGCCGGCGGTGTCGGGGTTGCCGAGGCCGGTGCCCTCCTCGCCGGTGCCGGCGAACATCTGGGCGGCGACGGCGGTCAGCAGGTACGAGCCGACGAGGACGACCATGGCGAGGAGCGCGGCGCGGCCGGGGGTCTTCGCGCTGCCCTGCGTCTCCTCGTTGACGGTCAGGCACGCGTCCCAGCCCCAGAACATGAAGATGGACAGCGAGAGCCCCGCCGTGAAGGCCGCGAAGGACTGGACGGCGAAGGGGTTCAGCCAGGTCCAGGAGAAGCCGGTGGAGGCGGGCAGGTCGCCCGAGCGGGCCTTGGTGAGGGCCATCGCCACGAAGACGGCCAGGACGGCGAGTTGCAGGGCGACCAGCGCGTACTGCACGCCCTTGGTCGCGGTCATGCCCCGGTAGCTGATGGCCGTCGCCGCGGCGATGAAGGCGAGGCACGTCGCCACGTGCACGGGGCGATTCCCGTCGAGGGCGGCCACGGAGTCGTTGCCGGTGAGCTGCCCGAGGAGGAGGTAGAAGAAGGACGTCGCCACGCCCGCGAGGTTCGACAGGACGATGATCGTGGCGATCACGAGGCCCCAGCCGCACATCCAGCCGACGCGCGGCCCGAACGCCTGCACCGTCCAGGTGAAGGACGTGCCGCAGTCGGGGACGGCCTTGTTCAGCTCGCGGTAGGCGAAGGCGACCAGCAGCATCGGCAGGAAGCCGGCCAGGAAGACGGCGGGCATCTGGACGCCGACCTGGCCCGCGGTGGGGCCGAGGGTGGAGGTCAGGCAGTAGACGGGGGCGACGGTGGAGATGCCGATGACGGCGCTGCCCAGCAGGCCGACGGAGTTGCCGCCCAGGCCCTTGCCGGGCCGCTGACCCGCAGGGGTGACGCTCGTTACCGTGTCTCCGGCCCCGGGCCGCGGGTGTACCTGAACCATGGGCAGGACGGTAGGGGGTGCTGTTTCCGCATCCGGAGGTTTGCGGTCCAGAAACTGGACCACGAACTTTCCACCCCTACCCATCAGTTGCCCTGGCAAATGAAGGCGCTCTCGTCGTTACGGCCGGTAACTTCAAGGCCGCACGAGCAATTCCCCTGAGTGCGGGAACCGCACCCCCACCCCTTTTGTCCCGTTTCAAAAATTTCCCGTCCCCACCGTCTCCGTGTCCCTCCCCGACCGCAGCACCGTCCCCGGCAGCGCCCCCGTCACCACGTCGTGCCGCACCGTCTCCACCCCGTTGACCCGTACGCTCACCACGCCCACCGCCCGCGAGTCCAGCCGCGGCCCGTCGCCCGGCAGGTCGTGGACGAGCGTGGCCGGGCCGGCGTCGATGCGGCCGGGGTCGAAGAGGACGAGGTCGGCCGCGTACCCCTCGGCGATGCGGCCGCGGCCGCGCAGGCCGAACAGGCGCGCCGGGTCGTCCGTCAGCATCCGCACGGCGCGCTCGACCGGCACCAGCTTGCGGCCGCGCAGGCAGTCGCCGAGGAAGCGCGTCGTGTACGGGGCGCCGCACATCCGGTCCAGGTGCGCCCCCGCGTCGGAGCCGCCCAGCAGCACGTCGGGGTGTTCCCACGTGCTCCGGCGCAGCTCCCAGCTGGCGGGGTCGTCGTCCGTGGGCGTCGGCCACAGGACGGTGCGCAGTTCGTCGGCCGCGCAGATCTCCACCAGGCACGCGAAGGGGTCCAGGCCGCGCTCGGCGGCGATGTCAGCGACCGTCCGCCCGGTCAGGCCGTCGTTCTCCTTGGCGTACGTGTCACCGATCACGTACCGCTCGAAGCCGGTCAGGCGGCGGAAGACGCCCGCCTCGGGGCTGCGGGCGCGGCGCAGCATGTCCGCCTGGACGGCCGCGTCGCGCAGGGCGGTGATGCGGTGCGGTACGGGCAGGGAGAGGATCTCGCCCCAGCCGGGGATGAGGTTCAGCGCGCAGAAGGCGCCCAGGGACATGTTCATGGGCGTGAGGATGGGCATCGTCAGGGCGACGATGCGGCCACCGGCGGCGCGGGCCCGCTCGCTCGCGGCGAGCTGGCGGGGCACGCGCCCGGGCTCGGCGGCGTCGACGGTGAGGACGTTCCAGTTGAGGGGGCGGCCGGCGGCCGTGCTCAGCTCCGTCAGCAGGTCGATCTCGTCGTCGTCGAAGCGGTCGAGGCAGCCCGGGACGATCGCCTCGATCTGGGTGCCCTCGTGCTTGCCGACGGCCGCCGCGAGCGCGAGCAGCTCGGCGGGCGTCGCGTGCCGGGATGCCACGGGGCGGCCGTCGCCGTCGGAGTGGGTGGTCGACTGCGTGGTGGACAGGCCCCAGGCACCCGCCTCCATGGCCTCGTGCAGGAGGGCGGTCATGTGCCGCAGCTGCCCCGCGTCGGGCTGCCCGCCGACGGCGTCCGGGCCCATCGCGCAGCGGCGCAGGGCGCAGTGCCCGGCCATGAACCCGGCGTTGACGGCTATCCGCCCGTCCAGCGCGCCCAGGTACTCCCCGAAGGACGACCAGTTCCAGGGCGCGCCCTCCTCCAGGGCGGCGAGCGACATGCCCTCGACCTTGCTGAGCATGCGCCGCGTGTAGTCGGCGTCGGCGGGCCGCGCGGGGTTCAGGGGCGCGAGGCTGAAGCCGCAGTTGCCGCCGACGACCGTGGTGACGCCGTGGCTGAGGGACGGGGTCGCGTACGGGTCCCAGAAGAGCTGGGCGTCGTAGTGGGTGTGCGGGTCGACGAAGCCGGGGGCGAGGACGAGGCCGGAGGCGTCCTCCTCGGTCCGGGCCCGCTCCCCCACCCGGCCGCCGGCCTGCACGGGGGACGGCGAGCGGCGGCGGATCAGGGCGATGCGCCCGTCCCGGATGCCGATGTCGGCGGCGTAGGAGGGGGCTCCGGTGCCGTCGATGACGGTGGCGCGTCTGATGAGGTGGTCGAGCATGGCAGGTCACCTTTGCTGTCGGTCACCGTTACCTACGCGGAATCGCTGCGCGGAACTGCCTGCGCGGACGGACGGGCACGAGACGAACGAGCACGAAGGGCCCGGAGAACCCTCCCGCCGCAACGGCGACGTGCCGCGACGGCGAGGGTCCGGCGGAATGCCCGCTACCGGAGCAGACCCGTACACGACGAGCCGCCGGAGGCCGGGGCGGCGGATCCGGGAGGCCGCCGCCCCGGTGCACGGGGAATCCGCCGCGCGAAGGGGGCGCCCCGGAAAGGGGGCCCTCAGCGCTCCGCCGCCCGCCGCAGGCGCGTCGTGCGGTGCACCGGATCCGTGTCGATCTTCGGGATGACGTGCTCCCCGATCAGCCGGATGGTCCGCATCGTGTCCTCGTACGGCACGCCGACCGGCAGCCCGAACGACAGCTGGTCCGCGCCCGCCTGCTCCCACCGCTTGCACTGCTGGAACACCTCGTCCGGGTCGCCGCAGATCATCAGCTCCTCGGCGATGAGGAGCTCGATGACCTCCTCGGTGTACTCGGGCAGGAGTTCCGGCCAGCGCGGTATGCCCTCGGGGCGGGGGAACGTGTCGTGATAGCGGAAGAGCAGCGACTGGAGGTAGTGCAGCCCGCCCGCGGCCGCGATCTCCACGGCCTTCGCGTGCGTCTCCGCGCAGACGGCCGTGGACGTGACCATGACGTTGTCGTTGACGTACGCGCCGACGGGCTCGGCCCCCGCGATCGCCGTCTTGTACGAGTCGACGACCCACTCCATGTCGGCGACCTTCTGCACGCTGAAGCCGAGGACGCCGAGCCCCTTGCGCGCCGCCATCGCGTACGAGGAGGGCGACCCGGCCGCGTACCACATGGCGGGGTGCGCGGGCCCGTACGGCTTCGGGAGCACCCTGCGCGGCGGCAGGGACCAGTGCTTCCCCTGAAAGCCGGGGTACTCCTCCTGCAGCCACATCCGGGGGAACTCGGCGATCGTCTCCTCCCAGATCTCCTTGGTGCGGTCCATGTCGGTGATGCCCGGCAGGAACCCGAGGATCTCGTGGCTGCCCGCGCCCCGCCCGGTGCCGAACTCGAAGCGGCCGCGGGAGAGGTGGTCGAGCATGGCGGCCTTCTCGGCGACCTTGACCGGGTGGTTGACCTGCGGCAGCGGGTTGAAGATGCCGGAGCCGAGGTGGATGCGGTCGGTCGCGTGCGCGAGGTAGCCGAGGAAGACGTCGTTGGCGGAGAGGTGCGAGTACTCGTCCAGGAAGTGGTGCTCGGAGGCCCAGGCGTACTTGAAGCCGGACTTGTCGGCCTGGATGACGTACTCGGTCTCCTCCATCAGCGCGTGGTGCTCGGCCCGTGGATCGTCCCGCCGCCGGCTCGCCGGAACGTATCCCTGCACGAAGATCCCGAATTCCACGGAGGTTCACCGTCCGTCCGTTCAGGTTTTCCGAGTTCTGACGCAACGCCTTCTGAAGCAACATCTTCTGACGAATCGTCAGATCGCTGGCTGCTGAGACTCTGGCACCGGCCCCCGGCGGCGTCAAGACGCCGTGGGCCGTCACGGCCGCGGCCTCCCGGCCCCGGGGCGCCCACGCCCTCAGGAACCCAGCGGCACCCCGGCGATCCACCCGCCGTCCGCCACGAAATGCTGCCCGGTCGCGTACGAGGAGTCCTCCGCCGTCAGGTAGAGCGCGAGCCGCGCGATCTCCTCCGGGCGGCCGATCCGACCCATGGGCACCGCCTTCCGGTAGAACGCGGCGGCCCGCTCCGCGGCGCCTGCCCGCTCCGCGGGGTCGGCGGGGCCGGCAGGGGCGGCAGGGCCGGTTGAGGAACCCGAGGCGACCGGGTCGGTCATGGGGGTGTCGATCGCGCCCGGGCACATGGCGTTGACGCGCACGCCCTTGGACGCCAGCTCCAGCGCCGCCACGCGGGTCATGGCGAGGACGGCGGCCTTCGAGGCCGAGTAGGAGGAGAGGAGGAGGAAGCCGGAGAGGGCGGCGACCGACGATGTGTTGACGATCGTGCCGCCGCCCGCCGCGATCAGCTCGGGCGCGGCCGCCCGCATGCCGAGGAACGTGCCGAGCTGGTTGACGCGGCAGACCTCCACGAACTCCTGCAGGGGCGTGTCGACCAGCGGACGAGCGCGCAGGATCCCGGCGTTGTTGACGAGTCCGTCCAGCGAGCCGAACGCCTCCTTGGCGGCCGCGATCGCCGCCGGCCAGTCCGCCTCCTCACCGACGTCGAGGTGGACGTAGCGCGCCACGTCGGCGCCCAGCTCCTTCGCCACGGCGCGGCCCTGCTCGTCGAGGACGTCCGCGAGGACGACCTTCGCGCCCTCCGCGGCGAACAACCGCGCTTCCTGCTCGCCCTGTCCGCGCGCCGCGCCCGTGACGAGCACGACACGGCCGTCGAGCTTGCCCATGATGCCCCTCTCTGTCGTCCGCCTCTGTCGCCCCTACCGCCTGTGCGCCTGCACCTGCCCTTCGGACTACCCGCTGAGGAGCGGAGCAACTGATTCCGCGAACGCCTCCATCTGATCGAGGAGTTCGGCCGCGTCGCGCGAGCGGAACCGCACCTGTATCTGGTCCACGCCCATCGCCCGGTACGCCCGCAGCGACTCCGCGAGCGCCTCCGGCTCCCCGGTCAGCGTCCGGCCGCCGGTGTCCCAGGCCGGGCTCCCGACGTACAGCGCCTCGGAGATCGCCCCGACCGCGAAGGGCCCGTCCCGGCCCGCCTCCTCGCGCAGCCGCCGCAGCTCGGCGACGCGCTGCGGCAGCTCGTCGCGGCGGTCGCCCTGGGACAGCCAGCCGTCGCCCCGGAGCGCCGCCCGGCGCAGCGCAGCGGGCGAGGAGCCGCCGACCCACAGCGGCGGGCGCGGCGTGCGGACGGGCCGGGGCGCCTGGCCGAGGCCCTCGAAGGCGAAGCGGCGGCCGCTGAACCGCGGGAACTCGGCCGGTCCGAGCGCCGCCTTGAGCGCGTCGAGCGTCTCGTCCAGGATCGCGCCGCGCCGCCCGTAGTCGACGCCGAGCGCCGCGAACTCCTCCCGGACGTGCCCGGCCCCCACCCCGAGGACGAGCCGCCCGTCCGCGAGCCGGTCGACGGTCGCGTACTGCTTGGCGAGCGCGAGCGGGTGCCGCAGCGCGGCCACGGCGACGTGGCTGAGCAGCAGGACGCGCCCGGTGACGGCGGCGAGGTGGGCGAGGGTGGCCACCGGGTCGTACCAGACGGTGCCCATGGCGGCGGCCAGGCGCACGGGGACGGCGACGTGGTCGCAGGTGGCGACGTACGCGAAGCCGAGCCGGTCGGCCGCGCGGGCGATCCGCCGCAGCTCGGCGGGGCCGGCCTCGACCTCCCACGGCTCGGCGTAGAGGGTGCTGAGGGAGGTGACGGGGAGCTGCATGCCGTAGGAGAGGCGGCCCGGGGGCAGCACCTGCAGGCCGGCGGCCGGCGGAGGTTCCTCACCCCGCGGCATGCGCCCACAGCCCTTCCTCCGTGAGCCCCAGCAGGTCGATCGCGTTGCCGCGGACGATGCGCTCGACGACGTCCGGCGGCAGGTGCCCCATCTGCCGCTCCGCGACCTCCTTCGAGCGCGGCCAGGTGGAGTCGGAGTGCGGGTAGTCGGTCTCGTAGAGGACGTTTCCGGCGCCGATCGCGTCGAGGCTGCGCAGGCCGAAGGCGTCGTCGAAGAAGCAGCCGTGGACGTGCTCGGCGAACAGCTCGGAGGGCGGCCGCCGGACCTTGTCCGCGACGCCGCCCCAGGCGCGGTTCTGCTCCCAGGTGACGTCCGCGCGCTCCAGGACGTACGGGATCCAGCCGATCTGCCCCTCGGCGTACATGATCCGCAGGTCCGGGAAGCGTTCGAAGGCGCCGGACATCAGCCAGTCTGCGAGCGAGAAGCAGCAGTTGGCGAAGGTGATGACGGAGCCGACGGCGGGCGGCGCGTCGGCCGAGGTGGACGGCATGCGCGAGGAGGAGCCGATGTGCATGGCGATGACGGTGCGGGTCTCGGCGCAGGCGCGCAGGAAGGGGTCCCAGGCGTCGGTGTGGACGGAGGGGAGGCCGAGGTGCGGGGGTATTTCGGAGAAGCAGACGGCGCGCACGCCGCGCGCGGCGTTGCGGCGGACCTCGGCGGCGGCCAGCCCGGCGTCCCACAGGGGGACGATGCCGAGGGGGATGAGGCGGCCGTGCGCCTCCGGGCCGCACCACTCCTCCACCATCCAGTCGTTGTACGCGCGGACGCCGAGGAGGGCGAGTTCGCGGTCCGCGGCCTCGGTGAAGGTCTGCCCGCAGAAGCGCGGGAAGGTGGGGAAGCAGAGCGCGGACTGGACATGGTTGCGGTCCATATCGGCCAGTCGTTCCGGGACGCTGAAGGAACCGGGCCGCATCTGCTCGTACGTGATCCCCTCCAGCCTGACCTCATCTCTGGAGTATCCGACGGCGGTATCCAGCCGTGTGAGCGGACGGTGCAAATCCTCATAGATCCACCAGTCCGCCTCCGGCCCGTCGTCGCCGGGGGCGCCCATGACGGGAGTGAACCTTCCGCCGACGAAGGTCAGCTCCTTCACGGGCGCGCGCACGATCCGCGGCCCGACGTCGCGGAACTTCGCCGGTAGCCGGTCCGACCAGACGTGAGGAGGCTCGACCGTGTGATCGTCCACCGAGATGATGCGGGGGATGCTCTCCATGGCTGACACGTTAGCGACGATCTGACACTTCGTCAGCAAGCCGCCGCAGCAGGCGTGGGGCGGACTTCGGCAGGCCTTGTGGAGAGGCCGGACCCCTGCTGACGCAGAGCCCCCTGACAAGGCAGACTGGCCGTGCGACCGAGCGGGACAAGCAGGGGGTCACCATGGCCGGCGACACAGGGCACGGGCAGCAGCTCCGATTCACCGTGCTCGGGCCCGTCCGGGCCCGCCGCGGCAGGGAACTGCTGAACACCGGCTCGCCGCAGCAGCGGGCGCTCCTCGCGGCCCTGCTGCTGCGCGGCGGCCGGACCGCCACCGCGCCCGAGCTGGTGGACGCGCTGTGGGGCGACGAACCGCCGCACGCCGCCCTCGCCGCGCTGCGCACGTACGCCTCGCGCCTGCGCAAGGCCTTCGGCCGGGACGCCGACGTTCTGGTCAGCGAGTCCGGGGGGTACGCCGTCCGGATCGGCCTCGGCTGCCTGGACATCGACCGGGCCGAGCACCTCGTGACCGAGGCGGAGAAAACGCGCGCCTCCGGCGACCGCCACCGCGCCCGCGACCTCATCAACGAGGCCCTCGGCGTGTGGGACGGCGAGCCGCTGGCCGGCCTCCCCGGCCCGTACGCGGAGACGCAGCGCACGCGCCTGGAGGAGTGGCGGCTCTCCCTCATCGAGACCCGGCTGGACCTGGACCTGGAGGTGGGCAGCCACGCCGAGGCGGTCTCGGAGCTGACGGCCCTCACCGCCGCCCACCCGCTGCGCGAGCGGCTGCGCGAACTGCTGATGCTCGCCCTCTACCGCAGCGGCCGGCAGGCCGAGGCCCTCGCCGTCTACGCCGACACGCGCCGGCTCCTCGCCGACGAGCTGGGCGTCGACCCGTGCCCCGAGCTCTCCGAGCTCCAGCAGCGCATCCTCAACGCCGACGCCGACCTCGCCCTGCCCTTCGTCCCGGACGACCGGCCCTGCGCCGGGCCCGCCTTCATCCGGCCCGCGCAGCTGCCCGCGACGGTCTCCGACTTCACCGGGCGCGCCGCCTTCGTGGACGAGCTCGGCGACCAGCTCGCGACGTGCGACGGCCGGGTCATGGCGGTGTCGGCGGTCGCCGGCATCGGCGGCGTCGGCAAGACGACGCTGGCGGTGCACGTCGCGCACGCCGCCCGGCACCACTTCCCGGACGGGCAGCTGTACGTGGACCTGCAGGGCGCGGGGCCGCTGCCCGCCGAGCCCGAAGCAGTGCTCGGATCGTTCCTGCGCGCCCTCGGCATCCCGGACGCCGCCATTCCGGAGGGGGTGCAGGAACGGTCCGCGCTCTTCCGCTCCACCCTCGACGGCCGCCGCGTCCTCGCCCTGCTCGACAACGCCCGGGACGCCGCCCAGGTCCGCCCGCTGCTGCCCGGCACGGAGGGCTGCGCCGCCCTCGTCACGAGCCGCACGCGCATGGTGGGCCTCGCCGGGGCCCACCTCGTCGACCTGGACGTGATGAGCCCGGACGAGGCGCTGGTGCTGTTCACCCGCATCGTCGGCACCGAGCGCGTGGAGACCGAGCGCGACGCGGCGATGGACGTCGTCGCGGCCTGCGGCTTCCTGCCGCTCGCCATCCGCATCGCCGCCTCCCGCCTCGCCGCCCGCCGGACGTGGACCGTGTCCGTGCTGGCCCGCAAGCTCGGTGACGAGCGGCGCCGCCTCGACGAGCTGCGCGCCGGCGACCTCGCCGTCAAGGCCACCTTCGAACTGGGCTACGGCCAGCTGGAGCCCGGCCAGGCCCGCGCCTTCCGGCTGCTGGGCCTCGCGGACGGCCCGGACATCTCCCTGGCCGCCGCCGCGGCCGTCCTGGACCTGGACCTGGACGCGACCGAAGAGCTCCTGGAATCGCTCGTCGACACGTCCCTGCTGGAGTCCGCCGCACCCGGCCGGTACCGCTACCACGACCTCGTCCGCCTCTACGCGCGTGCATGCGCGGAGCGGGACGAGTACCCACCCGGAGAAGGCGCCGCAGCCCTCTCCCGGCTGCTCGACTTCTACCTGGCGACGGCGGCCGGCGTGTACGTGCTGGAGCGCCCCGGCGACCAGCTCCTCGCCCACCTGACGCCCACCTCCCACCCGGGGCTCGTCTTCACCGACCAAGCGGCGGCGGCCGACTGGCTCTTCGCCGAGGCCGGGTGCCTGCTGGCCTGCGTCCGGCAGCACGCGTCCGCCACCGGCGACACCCTGCGCCGGGCCGTCGACCTGCTGCTGGCGGCCAAGGACCTCGCCGAGTCCGGCGCCGACTCCCGCCTCTACGAGCAGGCCGCGACGGCGCTGCTGGCCGCCACGCAGGCGGCGGGGGACGCCCGGGCCGAGGGCCGCGCGCGCACCGTCCTGACGCACGTGCACAGCCTCGCCGGCCGCTTCGGCCAGGCGGACGAGCACGCCCTGCACGCCGTCCTCCTCGGCCGCGCCACGGAGGACCCCATTCCGTGCGGGTACGCCTCCAACAACCGCGGCATCATCGCCACCTACCAGCATCGTTACGAGGACGCCGAGGCCTACATCGAGCAGGCGCTGGAGTGCTTCCGCGCGGACGGCAACCGGCCGTGCGAGGCGAGCGCCCTCAGCAACCTCGCCCGGGTCCACCTCGACACCGGGCGTATCGATTCGGCCATCGAGCTCGTGGAGCAGGCCATCGCCATCTACCGCGAGAACAAGGTCAGCTGGCGGCTGGCGAACGGCCTGTACTCGTACGGCATGGCCCTCACCCACGCACGGCGCTTCGACGAAGCGCTGCGGCAGCTCGACAACGCCCTGTCGATCTTCGTCGACAACCGGCAGCGGCTGTGGGAGGCCATGACCCACTACCGGCTGGCCGAGGTCCACCTCGCGGCCGGCCGGCCGACCGCCGCGGCCCACCACGCCGAGCAGGCGCTGAAGATCCGCGGCATCGGCGGGGAGTGGCGGCGCAGCAACATCCTGACCGTGCTGGGGCGCTCGCTCGACGCGCTGGGGCAGCCGGGCCGGGCGCGCGCCTGCTGGACGGAGGCACTGGCGGTCTACGAGCAGCTGGGAGCACCGGAAGCGACGGAGGTACGAAGGCTGCTGTCGCTGGTGCCGGCGGCGTAGGGGGCGGGTCGGGGCTCCGGTCCCGATCCGGCCCGGACAGGAGCGGGCTGCCGGGCGGTGGGTGGAACCCTGCGGTCCGGGGTAGCGAGCAAGGAGCGGGCCGGGCAGGCTCGGCGGGCTCCGGGGTGGACTTCGGGTTGAGCTCCGGGGTGGGCTCCGGGGTGGGCTTCAGGGCCGGCTCCGGGGTGGCGTGCGTCACTCCGGACGGAAGCGGAACCGGTCCGGAGCGGCCGTGGAACGGCCGCGAACCGGCACGGAACGGCCGTGGAACCGGCACGGAACGGCCGTGGAACCGCCCGGAAAAACGCTGTCACGTGCCCGTTCATCGATCGTTTATCGCGACAGGGCAGTCTGAGTCCTGTCGATCCGTCGCGTCGGGGGGCAGACGGGTCGTAGGTGAGGCCTCACCTCAGGGGTGATCAGCCCCAGTCCCCGTCCGGCGGCCATCGGGGGAGTCGCCGGGCGGGTTCTGCATCCCAGCACCAACCCCTCACGCCAAACGACTCGCACCGACCCATCGGAGTTGATCGCTATGAGCGACGAGCGCAAGCTCACGCCAGGCGTGGCCACACCGCAGGACGACCACACCACCGGAGGCACGTTCGCAGCGGGGCAGCAGTTCGCGCCGCCGCCGGACGACCACGCCACCATCGGTGAGCCCGTCGCCCTCAAGGACAAGAACGTCCTGAAGAAGAAAAAACCCCTACCGGGTGAGGACAGGGTCGTCATGGACGACCACACCACGGGGGACAAGCCCAAAACCGGGCTGATCTGATCGGGCTCCCGGGGCGGGGGATTTCTGGCCGGAAACATCGGCGGGCAGGAATTCCCCGGCCGGGGGCTCAGGGGGAGAGCACGACGGGGAAGCGTTCCGGGGGAGGAAGATCCACAGGGGACGCACCCGGGAAGACGCACGACGGGGGAAACGTACGGGGGAACACACGACGGGGGAATTCCAACGGGGGATCACGGGGGATTTCCAACGGGGGTCGTCCGACGCATGAGCAGCACGGGGGGCGTCGGACGGGGAGAAAGGCGCCACCGCACGGGGGAATGCACGGGGGAACGCAAGACGCACAACAACTGAAGAGACAAAAGAACAACGAAGAACAACGGGGGAAGCAACAGGGGAAAAGCAACGAGGGAAAGCAACGGGGGAACGTGCAAAACAACTGAACGCACAACAACTGAACAGGGATGTCCAACGGGGGACTGTCAGGGGCCGGCGTCGGCAGCGCGGAGGGGAAGCCGTCGACGCCGACCCCTGCAGTCATGCGCCCAACGGCGCCGAACTGCACGAAAGAGGACCGGAGTTCGTGCCTGCACTTCGGTCCGAACGGCGGACGCAGTCGTCCTCACCCGCTAACTTCGCCGACACATGCACCACCACTGCATCACACCCCCGAATCAGAGGAGTCGGAAATGAACGGCACGACCATGCGCACGAAGAAAGCCCTCGTCATAGCCGCGATGACCGCCATGGCGGCCGCCGGGGCCATGGCCGCGGCAGGCCCCGCAGCCGCCGACGACCACCTGACCACGGCGACATCGGCCGGCCTGGTGCGGCTCGCGCACCCGATCGGCGACCACGCGGACGCCCCGGCGGACCACCACGCGGGCACTCCGGGGGATGACCACGCAGGCTCTCCGGGGGACGACCACGGCACGGGCGGTCGTGACGATCACGGCACGTTCGTCAACGACGACCACGGCACGGGTGGCGGAGACGACCACGGCACAGGCGGTCGTGACGACCACGGCACGTTCGCCCGCGACGATCACGGCACACTCGTCAGCGACGACCACGGCACCATCCGGGCCGGCTTCGACGCCGCCTCAGCGGCTCGCTAGGCCCGGCCGCTGCGCCGGCCCTGCCGGTCAGCTCGCGCGGCCCAGGTCGGCCGAGTGCCAGTGGCGCGGCCGCATCCTGATCGCCACGACCGCCTCCGGGTCGGCCATGATCCTCTCCAGGTGCGCGTCCACTGCCGCTTCCGTCGGCAGGTAACGGACAGCGATCTCCCTCGCCAGCTCCTCCGTCGCCGTTTCGAGCGACACGAGCTCGCCTTCGACGGAGACGTACCGGTACGTCGGAGACGTCTGGTCCACCAAGAGCGTGAATCGCCCGGCATCGGCAATGAGCTGCGCTTTGCGGGAGGCGCGGCCGGTGACCAGCACGACCTCACCGCCCGGACGGTAGACATACCAGACGGGCACGTTCACCGGTCCGCGTCCCCCGCCCGCTTCGACGGCGACGGCCGCCACGTGGGGGCCGGCCAGGAATTTCTCACGCTCTTCGACGGACAGCGGCATCGCATCCACCTCGTTCACGCTCGGGGCTCCGAGGGCCATCTTCGCTCCCCGCCCCGTACGGCGCCGGGGGCCGCGCCGCCGTTCCCCCTGATCATCCCCCTTCACCGGCCCTTCGTTCCGCCGGGCGGCCGCAGTCCGCCCTTGACCACCTTGCCGGAGGCGTTCCGCGGGAGCCCCGGGACGAACTCCACCTCGCGCGGCACCTTGTACGCGGCCATCTCGCGCCGCGCCCAGGCGATCAGCTCGTCCGCGGAAAGCGCGGGGGCCCCGTCCCTGCGGACCACGTAGGCCCTGCCGACCTCGCCCAGCCGCTGGTCCGGCACGCCCACGACGGCGGCCTCGGCTATGCCGGGATGCCGGGCGAGCAGCCGCTCCACCTCCGCCGGGTACACGTTGAAGCCCCCGACCACGAACATGTCCCCGACCCGGTCGGTGATCCGCAGGTTGCCCTCGTCGTCCAGCACGCCGATGTCGCCGGTGTGCAGCCAGCCGTCCCCGTCGACGGCCTCCGCCGTGGCCCGCGGATCCTCGAAGTAGCCGGACATGACCTGGTAGCCGCGCACCAGGATCTCCCCCGGGCTGCCGGACGGCAGCGCCTTCCCGTCGGCTCCGGCCACCCTGACCTCGGTGTCCGGCAGGGCCCGGCCCGCGGTGCGCGAGACGACCTCGGCGGGGTCGTGGCGCCGGCACATGGTGACGACACCGGTGGCCTCGCTCATCCCGTAGGCCGTCAGCACCGTGGGAATGCCGGCCTCCGTCTGCAGCCGCTCGACCAGCCGCGGATCCACGGCCGCCGCTCCCGTCACCACCAGCCGCAGTGACGACAGTGCGCACGCCGGCCGGGCCGCGTGGTCGAGGAGCGCCTGGAGGAGGGTGGGCGGGCCGGGCAGCACGGTGATGCGCTCCGCCGCGATGCCGGCCAGCACCGTGTCCACCGCGAAGACGGCCTGCGGCACCATCACCGCGCCGCGCATGAGGCAGGCCAGCACCCCGGCCTTGTAGCCGAAGGTGTGCGAGAACGGGTTGACGATCAGATAGCGGTCTCCTCTCCGCAGCCCCGCGAGGTCGCACCAGGAGCCGAAGGTACGCAGGGTCTGGGCGTGGGTGACGACCACGCCCTTGGGCTCACCCGTGGTGCCGGAGGTGAAGATGATGTCCGAGGGAGCGTCGGGGCTGATGGCGTTCGCCCGTGCCCGTACGGCCCAGGCCGGCACCGCGTCCCCGGCGGCGACGAACTCCTTCCACGTCCGGAAACCGGAGGCCGACGGCGCGTCCTCGGCCAGCACGACGACCTGCTCCAGGTGCGGCAGCCCGGGCAGGGGGACCTCCCCCTCCCCCGCCTCCCCCGCACGACTCCGCCTATGGGCGCGGCCGCGGTCCCGGGCCGCGGGCGCGCCGCCCGCGGCCCGCCGCAGCGCGGCGACGTAGGACGTGCCCAGGAAGGTGCCGGTGACGAAGAGCAGCTTCGCCCGGGTGCGCCCGAGCACGTGGGCGGCCTCGGCACCCTTGAGCCGGGTGTTGACCGGGACGAGGACCGCGCCGGCCGTGACGGCGCCCAGGGCGGAGACGATCCAGTCGAGGGTATTCGGCGCCCAGACGGCCACGCGGTCGCCGGCCTCGACGCCCGCCGCGAGGCACCCGGCGGCGGCCCGCTCGATGCGGGCGGCGAGCTGCTCGTAGCCGATCCTGGTCCGGCCCTCGACCACGGCCTCGCGGTCGCCGTGGCGCGCGGCCGCCGTGCGGACCAGCCGGGGAAGGGACATGAACTCCAGGTCTCCGCGCATCGCGTGCCCTCCCCGCCGCCCCGGCCGGCCCAATGCTGACTGTTCGTCAGATTAGCGATACCCTTCCGCGCTGTCAGCAGGGGACGCAGCGGTAGCAACGGCAGGAGCAGCAGGGACGCCAACAGCGGCGGCAACGGCGGCGGCAACGGCGGCGGCAGGAGCGAATGCAGCAGCGACGGCGCCAGGAGCGGCAGCAGCAACTTCACCGGCAGCAAGGGCAGCAACGGCAGTAGAGGCAGTAGCAACAGCGGACGGGCCGGTGCCGTAGGTGACGAGGGGATCGACCGGAGCGCGGAGGCGACGATGGCGGCAAGGGCGACGAAGAGCACGACACCCGCACCTCCCCCGGCACGCAGGGGTTCACCGGCGCTCAAGGACGCCACCGCGATCGTCGGCATAGGTCAGACCCCCTTCGCCCGCCGGCTCGAAGCCTCGGAGAAGTCCCTGGCCTGCCGTGCGATCCTCGCCGCGCTCGACGACGCGGGCATCCCCCCTTCCCAGGTCGACGCTCTCGCCTCCTACACCATGGAGGAGACCGACGAGGTCGAGATCGCCAAGTCCATCGGCGCGGGCGACGTGACCTTCTTCGCCAGGACCGGCTTCGGCGGCGGCGCCTCCTGCGCGACCGTCGCCCACCTCGCCATGGCGATCGCCACCGGGCAGGCGTCCGTCGGCGTCGCCTGGCGCTCCCGCAAGCGCGGCTCCGGCCCCCGCCCCTGGCGCAACACCCGGACGCAGCTCCCCACCCCCGCGCAGTGGAGCCGCCCGTACGGGCTGATCCGCCCGGCCGACGAGATCGCCATGCTGGCCCGCCGCTACATGCACGAGTACGGGGCCACCCGCGAACACTTCTTCAACGTCGCCCACGCCTGCCGCCGTCACGCCTCCCTGAACCCGGCCGCCGTGATGCACGGGCGCCCGCTCACCCGCGACACCTACATGACCTCGCGCTGGATCAGCGAACCGCTCTGCCTCTACGACAACTGTCTGGAGACGGACGGCGCCCTGGCCTGCGTCGTCGTCTCCGCCGACCGGGCCCGCGACTGCCGCCGCTCCCCCGTCTACGTGCACTCGGCCGCGCAGGGGCTGCCCGCCCAGCACCACGGCATGGTCAACTACTGGAACGACGACCCGCTCACCGGCCCCTCCTGGACCGCCGCCCGGCAGCTGTGGAAGACGGCCGACTTCGGCCCCGCCGACATCGACGTCGCCCAGATCTACGACGCCTTCACCCCCCTCATCCCGCTCTCCCTGGAGGGCTACGGCTTCTGCGGCCGCGGCGAGGGCGCGGCCTTCACCGAGGACGGCGCCCTCGAACTCGGCGGCCGGCTCCCGCTGAACACCGGCGGCGGCGGGCTCAGCGAGGCCTACGTGCACGGCTTCAACCTCATCACCGAAGGCGTCCGGCAACTGCGCGGCACCTCCACCGCGCAGGTGCCCGGCGCCTCGACCTGCCTGGTCACGGCGGGCGAGGGCGTCCCCACATCGGCTCTCCTGCTGAGGAGTTGAGCTCATGTCCTCCATGATGAGGGGCACCACTGACAACGGGCCCCTGCTGCCCGAGCCCGACGAGGACGGCGCGCCCTTCTGGGAGTTCGCGGCCCGCGGCGAACTCCGCGTCCAGGCCTGCTGCCTCTGCCGTGAGCTGCGGTTCCCGCCGCGCCCGTGCTGTCCGCGCTGCCAGTCCTTCGACAACGAGTGGCAGCGGATGAGTGGCCGCGGCCGCATCTGGTCGTACGTCCTGCCCCACCCGCCGCTCCTGCCCGCCTACGCCGCGCGGGCCCCGTACAACGTGGTGGTCGTGGAGCTGGCCGAGGCCCCGCGCATCCGCCTCGTCGGCAACCTCGTGGCGGCGCCGGGCGCGGACATCGACTCCGTGGACCCCGAGCAGCTCTACATCGGCGCTCCCGTGCGCGTCACCTTCGCCCGGCTCCCCGGCGGCTTCACCGTGCCGCGATGGCTGCTGGGGGCGACGTCATGAGCGGCAGCGGGAGCGGCGGCAATGGCAACGCCGGCAGCGGCGGCGGCTCGGGCGTGCGGGCGGAGGTACGCACGGACGGCGTCGCGCTCGTCACCCTCGACCGGCCCGAGCGGCACAACGCCCTCGACCTGGCGGCTGCCGCCGAACTCACCGACGTGTGGCGCCGCTTCCGCTTCGACGACACCGTCCGCGCCGTCGTACTGACCGGCGCCGGCGACCGGGCCTTCTGCACCGGCATCGACCGTTCCGCCGACGTCCCCCAGCCGGGCTCGCCCTACTCGCTGGACGACCCCTTGCGCACCATCGGCCCCAAGTCGGCCGACCTGTGGAAGCCGGTCGTCGCAGCGGTCGGCGGAATGGCGTGCGGCGGGGCGTTCTACCTCCTCGGCGAGGCCGAGTTCATCGTGGCCGCCGAGAACGCCGCCTTCTTCGACCCGCACACGACGTACGGCATGGTCAGCGCGTACGAGACGGTCCACATGGCGCAGCGCATGCCCTTCGGGGAGGCCGCCCGCCTGGCCCTGATGGGCACCGCCGAGCGGCTCTCCGCACGGCGCGCGTACGAGATCGGTCTCGTCTCCGAGCTGACCGCGCCCGGGGAAGCCGTGGCCGCGGCGTTGCGCGCGGCCGCCGTCATCGCGGCGTGCCCGACGGAGGCGGTCCAGGGCACGGTGCGGGCGCTGTGGGCGGCGAAGGAAGCGACCCGCGAACGAGCCCTCTCCCTCGCGCCGCACCTGATCTCCCTGGGCAACCTGCCCCAGGAGGAACAAGCAAAGCTGTTCACCTCCCGGGACCGGAACCACCGCCTGCGCTGAGATGCCCTCCGTAGCGACGCAGGCGCGACCAACCACGCACGCCCCGCAGCCGCAGCACCGGACGGACCTCCCCACGCCCCTCAGGGGCGCGGGGAACTGCGCGACCAGCCACACACGACCCGCACCGACCCACCGCACCGCGGGCCACCGCCCCGCGTTGGCGAACGCGAACCGCCACGCCCCCGCACCGTCAGCGGCGCGACGTCATCCCCGTGCCCTTGGCCGCGTCCAGCGCGTACACGCAGCGGTCCTTGCTGCACGCGTACACCACTCCGCCCGCCGCCACCGGCGAGCCCGTGATCTCACCGCCAGTGGCGAGCTTCCACCGCAGCTGGCCGCCCGCCGCGTCCACCGTGTACAGGCAGTGGTCGGCGGAGCCGAAGTGGATGCGACCGTCGGCGATGACCGGGGAGCCCACCACGTCGCCGCCGGCGGCGAACCGCCACTTCGGCGTGCCGGTGACCGCGTCGAGCGTGTAGAGCGCGCCGCCGCTGCCCAGATGGACGGAGCCCGCCGTGACCAGCACCGGCTCCGTGGACTGCCGGGCTTCGGTGGCGATGCGCCAGCGGTCGCGGCCGGTGGCGGCGTCCAGGGCGTAGACGGTGCCCAGGTAGTCGGCGATGTAGACGCCGCCTCCGGTGACGGCGGGGCCGGGGGCGAAGGCCGGCGGGCTGAGGAACACGGCGGGCGCCTCGAAGCGCCAGCGCACGTCACCGCGCGCCACGTCGATGGCCAGCACGCGCGTGCCCGCGGCGACGTACACGACGCCGTCGGGGCCGGCCAGGAGCCGTACGGGCACGCCGCCGCAGGAGGCGGTGTCGCCCACCGGGTACGACCAGCGCTCGGCGCCGGTACGGGCTTCCAGGGCCCGCAGCCGGGCGTCGGCCCAGACGTAGACCACGCCGTCGTGGACGAGCGGCCCGCAGTCGGGCGTCTCGAAGTCGGTCTGGGCGCCGCCCATCTCCCACAGCAGCTCGCCGTTGGCGGCCTCCCAGGCCTGGACGCCGCCGCCGCGGGTGCCTGTGACGACCGTGCCGCGGTCGGCCCGCAGGGAGTAGACCCAGCCGTCGGTGGCGAGGCGCCAGCGCTCGGCGCCGTCGGCCGCATCCAGGGCGTAGAGCGTGGGGCCGTCGGAGGCGTGGATGCGCCCGTCGGTGACGGCCATCGCCCAGGCCACGTCCCGGGTCTTGAACTGGCGCCGCCCGGTGGCCACGTCGAGGGCGTGCACCTCGAACGACGTGACGTACAGCAGCTCGCCGGCGACGGTGGGCGTGCCCCAGACGTCGTTGGACATGCGGAACCGCCAGGGCCGCCAACGGCTCTGGTCGCCGGGGGCGTTGGTGGCGGCGTCGGCCGCGGGGCCCGTCGCCTGGGCGGGGACGGCGGGGGCGGCAGGGGCGGCGGGCGCGGCAGGAGTGGTGGCGGCCGTGGCGGCGGTCGCCGTCATGGTGCCGCGGTCCGGCAGGTCGTCCCAGCGCGCGGCCGCGGGCGCGGCGGGGCGGGGCTCGGGGACGGAGGCAGCGGAGGTGTGCGCGGACATGTGCGCCGTGTCCGCCTCGGCCGCCGGTTCGCGCAGGATCTGCTCGGCCAGGTCGGCCGGGGGCCGTACGGCCGGGTCCTTGGCGAGCAGGGTCTCGATGAGCCGGGTGAGCTCGCCCGCGTTGCGCGGCGGCTCCAGGGGGTCCATGGCGATCGCGTAGGCCGTCTCGACGGCCGTGTCCTTGCGGAACGGCGGGCGGCCCTCCAGGGCCTGGTACAGCGTCGCGCCGAGCGCCCACAGGTCGGAGGCGGGCCCGGGCTTGGCGCCCTTGACCCGCTCGGGCGCGATGTAGTCGATCGAGCCGACCATCTCGCCGGTCTTGGTGAGGGTGGAGGTGCCGGTGGACTGGGCTATGCCGAAGTCGGTGAGGACGACCCGGCCGTCGTCGCCGAGCAGCACGTTGCCCGGCTTCACGTCGCGGTGGAGCACCCCGGCCGCGTGGGCCGCGCGGAGCGCCGCGATCATGCCGCGGCCGATGCGGGCGGCCTCCTCCGGGGTGATGGTCCCGTGCCTGAGGACGTCGCCGAGCGTCTTCGAGGGCACGTACTCCATGACGATGCAGGGCAGGCCGTGGTCGTCGACCACGTCGTGCACGACGACGACGTTGGGGTGGGTGATCCGGGCGGCGCTGCGGGCCTCGCGGCGGGTGCGCTCGTAGAGCGTGGCGAGCTCGTCGTCGTCCAGATACGGCGAGACGTGCAGCTGCTTCAGCGCGACCTGACGGTCGAGCAGCTCGTCCTGGGCGCGCCAGACCGTGCCCATGCCGCCGCGGCCTATGCGGTCGACGAGGCGGTACCGCCCGGCGACCAGCCGGCCGTGGTCCTGCCACTGACCGGACGCCGCCTGCCCGGGCACTGACCCATCCACCCCGAAGCCCTCCGGTTCCCCTGCTGTGCTGTGTCGCGACACGATATACGGCACCTTCTCAGGGGCGATCTCAGGGAACGGCCAGGGTTGCGAGGTGTGCCGCAAGCGCGTTCCGGTTGACACCATGTTCTGTATGACCGACACACCCACACCCCAGGACGCGCATCAGGCGGGTCCGGTTCACGGTGATCCGCAGGACGCCCGGCCGCCGCTGCGGCGCAGCCGTGAGCAGAAGGTGGTCTCCGGCGTGTGCGGCGGCCTGGGCCGCTTCTTCGACGTCGACCCCGTGATCTTCCGGGTGGTGCTCGGTGTGCTGGCGGTCTCCGGCGGCCTGGGCCTGATCCTCTACGGCTTCGCGTGGCTGCTGATCCCCCTGGAGGGCGAGGAGGAGAACGAGGCCCGGCGGATGCTCTCGGGCCGCGTCGAGGGCCCGGCGCTGACGGCGGTGCTGTGCGCGCTGGTGGGCTGCGGCCTGTTCCTGTCGATGCTCAACAACAGCGCGGTGATGTCCTTCGCGCTGATGCTGACGGCCGCGCTGGCCGGCGCGTCCTACTGGTCGCACCACCGTCACGAGCCCGGCGGCGAGGCCGCCGTGTCCGCGGCGCAGAAGGTCCACAAGGCGCAGAAGACGGCGGCGCCCCCGCCCGAGACCAAGGCGCCGCCCGCGCCGGGCGGCCCCTCCTGGTGGCGCGACCCGATCATCAAGGACGGCACCACGGGCCCGATAGGCGCCGGCACCGGCTATCTGTGGGGCCCGGACGACGGCCCGCAGGCCGCGGAGGAGCGGGCCCCGCTCAGGCTCCGCCCCGCGCCCGCCGTGACCCCGCTCGGGGGCACGCCGCTCGGCGGCTGGACGTTCCTCGTCGCCGTCGTGGCCCTCGCGCTCGGCACCGGCCTCAGCTGGCGCCACCAGCCGCTCGGCACCTGTCTGGAGATCGGCCTGGCCTGCGCGCTGGCCGTCTTCGGCCTCGGCATGACCGTCAGCTCCCGCTACGGCCGCACCGGCGGCGGCACGGTCGTGGCCGCCGTCCTCACCGCCCTCCTCCTGGCGGGCGCCGCGGCCCTGCCGAAGTCGGTCTCCACCCAGTGGACGCACTCCACCTGGCGCCCGGAGACCGTGGCCGCCGTCCGCGACGAGTACCGCGTGGGCAGCGGCGTGGGCGAGCTCGACCTCACCGGCCTGCCGTGGCAGCGGGGCGGCACGGTCAGCACCCGCGCGGAAGTGGGCGCGGGACAGCTCAAGCTGACCGTCCCGGACGACGTCACGGCCCGGATCACCATGGACGTCGGCGTGGGCGACATCCGCCTCCCCGGCGAGGCGCGCGACGACGTCGACGTCCGCCCGGAGCAGAAGAAGCACGTCACGCTGGAGCCGCAGGCCGGGAAGCCCTCGCGCGGCACTCTTGAGATCCGGCTCAAGGTCGGCATCGGCCAGGTGGAGGTGGACCGTGCGTCGTCATGACTTCGAGCCGGGGAAGCTGGTGGTCGGGCTCGTGCTGCTGGTGTGCGCGGCCGCGTATCTCGGGGCGGCCCGCGGGGATCTGCACTTCCCTTCGTACGCGCTGCTGCCCGTGCTGGTGGCGGGGTTCTGCCTCGCGGGCGTGGTGTCGGCGGTGACCTTCGCGATCCGGCGGCGCCACCGGCGGTAGCCTCCGGCGGATCGCGGGAGGCCTGCGTCACCGCCGCGGCCGGGTCACTTCCCGGAGCGGCGGGGCGCCTTGCCCGAGGGCTTGGCCGCCGGCTTGGCGGCGGCGGACTTGGCCGAGGGCTTGGCGGAAGGCTTCGCCGCAGGCTTGGCGGAAGGCTTCGCCGAGGGCTTGGCCGCCGGCCGGGACCTCTTGGCCGGCGGCTTGCCCGAGGGCTTGCGCGCCGGCCTGCGGGGCGACTTCCGCGCCGGTTTGAGGGCCCAGGGAACCGACCCCGCGTCCACCGACCACACCGGCGCCCCCGCCACCACCAGCGGCAGCCACGCCATCAGGTAGATCAGGTCGTTGCCGTAGTAGTACGGCGTGGTCTGCCAGCTGACGGTGAGCCAGAGGCTGAGGGAGATGAGCGCGCCGCCGGCCGCGGCGACGCGCGCGAATATGCCGAAGAGCGTGCCGACGCCCACCGCGAACTCGCCGAGGCCTATCGCGTAGCCGAAGCCCTCGGGGTTCTTCAGGGCGAGGTCCACCAGCCACGGGACGGCGGACGTGCCGCGCACCGTGCGCATCAGCTCGCCGATCGAGCCGGGCCCGGTGGCCGCCAGGAAACCGGAGTCCGTGAGCTTGTCGAGCCCCGCGTAGATGAAGGTGACGCCGAGGAAGATGCGCAGCGGCAGCAGTGCGTACCGCGCGCTCTCCCCCTGCTTCCCGCGCCCGATGAATGCCATGGCGTCCGCCGCCTCTCCGTCCCGCCTTGCCGGTCCTGGTCGTCACCCGAACCATACGGACGTGCGGCGGAACGCGTTCACCCCTGTGGATAACCTCAGTGGATAACCTCAGGCGCCGGTGCGGATTCCCAGCGCGCTGCCCTCCACCCACTCCTCCCAGCCGAGGTTCCAGTCGCCGTAGCCGTTGCCGAAGCGGTCCATCGGCTTCGGCTTGGTGCTGCCGGTGACCTGCACGACGTCGCCCTTGAGGCTCAGCCCGTACAGCCACTTCGCGTCGGCCGTCGACATGCCGATGCAGCCGTGGCTGACGTTCTCCTTGCCGAACGACTCGGCGTTGTCCGGCGCGGCGTGCACGTACTCGCCGCTGACCGTCTCGCGCATGCTGTACTCGTACGACCCGTAGAAGCCGTCGGGGTGGTTGCGCGGGATGCCGATGGAGAGCGAGTCCATGACGACCTTGCCCTCCTTGGCGAGGATCGTCTTGATCCCTTCCCGGGTGCCGAAGCCCTTGCTCTCGTCGCCGCCGCTGACCGGGATGGTGCGCAGCGTCTCGCCGTTGCGCACGACGGTCAGCTTGCGGGCCTTGAGGTCGACGGTGCTGACCATCGAGTCGCCGATGGTGAAGGAGACGGTGCGGTCGCCGGCGGCGGCCGTGCCCTCGGCGAGCTTCACGCCCGCCAGCCGGGCGTCCAGGGTCACCTTGGTGCCGGCCGGCCAGAACTTCTCGGGCCGGAAGTGGACGCGGGTGTCGCCCTTGGTCTCGTTCCAGTGCCAGGCGCCGGGGACCCGCGGCGAGGTGGAGACCTTCAGCCGGCCCTCGATGCCGGCGCGCAGTTCCTTGGAGACCTTCTGCTGCTTGAAGACGATCGCGATGGGCTGGCCGACGCCGACCTTCTCGCCGTCGAGGGGGGCGATCTCGGGCCGTACGACCCTGGCCGCGCCCTTGAGCAGCGCGGCCTCCGGGGCGGGCTTCTCGGTGACGGGCGCGGGGCTCGACGGGGCGGGCGCGGACGGGGACGGTGCGGAGGACTTCGCGGGCCGCTGCTCGGCCTCGGCTCCCCCACCGCACGCCGTGACGGCCGGCCCGGAGAGGGCGAGGACGGCGGACAGCCCGACGGCACGGGTGAGGCGCATGGTTCTCCTACCGGTTCACGGCATGACGGACACGACGGACACGACGGACACGACGGAGCCGAGGCGCGACCGCCCCGGCTCCCGACCATCGTAAACAAGGTAAAAGAACCGCAAAAACCCCCGGAAGGACGAGCCGCCCCCGCCGAACGGAGGGGGTGGGCAGGCCCGAGCCCTACCCCAGCAGCTCCGGCTCGCTCCGCGTGATCTGCTGGTACAGCGGCTGGTAGTTGATCCACGCCGCCAGGTCGTTGCCGAGCTGGTCCCGCGTGTGCCGGGCGCTTGCCTGGTCGATGTGGACGGGCTTCCCGGCCGCCTTCGCCGCGAGCTGCACCTGGCAGGAGCGCTCCATCGTGATGAACCACCACGCCGCCGCGTCCACCGTGTCCCCCACGGTCAGCAGCCCGTGGTTGCGCAGGACGACCGCCTTGTGCGGCCCGAGCGCCGCGGCGATCCGACGCCCTTCCTCCTCGTCCACCACGACGCCGGTGTAGTCGTCGAAGAGGGCGTGGTCCTCGTAGAAGGCGCACACGTCCTGAGTGATCGGCTCCAGCAGCTCCCCCAGCGCGGACAGCGCGCGCCCGTACGTGGAGTGGCTGTGCGCGGCGGCCACGACGTCCGGCCGCGCCCGGTGGATCTGCGAATGAATCGCGAACGCCGCCTGGTTGACGTGGTGGCGGCCCTCGACGACCTGCCCCTTGTGGTTCACGAGGATCAGGTCGCTCACAGTGATGTGCTTGAACGACATCCCGAACGGATTGACCCAGAAGTGATCCGTGAACTCCGGGTCCCGCGCGGTGATGTGCCCCGCGACGCCCTCCTCGAAGCCGAACCGCCCGAACAGCCGCAGCGCCGCCGCGAGCCGCTCCTTGCGGTGGCGCCGCTCGTCCTCGGCGGTCTCGTGTTTCGGAGGCATGGCGAAGTGGAGCTGATCGACGGGGATGGGGTCCGGTGCTGTTGCCTGCGACATGGCAGTGCTTCCTCCGGTTCTTCCATGGCTATGCAACGGAAGCTACCGCCGGGTACCCGCCGGGAACAGACCCCTGCCGGGAACAGACCTACGACGCGGCGGGCGCCGCCGTCGCGGCCGCCGTGTGCTCCAGGATCGCCTCGGCCAGCCGCCCGAGGTGCTCGCGCGGCAGCGCGTGCCCCATGCCCGGCATCGCCACCAGGCGGGCGTTGCCGATCACGTGGGCGATGTGGCGGGGGTGGGGCGGCGGGAAGACGGGCTCGGCGGAGGCGTCGGTCACCAGCACGGGGACGGTGTTGCGCGCCAGCTCCTCCGTGCGGTCCATGCCGGAGTAGTCGGCGCGGCCGTGGGCGGTGGAGACGTCGTAACGCCCCGCGTGCTCGATGATCAGCCGCTCCCGCTCGCGCATCTCGTCCGCGTGGAAGGGCAGTTCGTCACCGCTGAGCACCCGCCAGTGCTCCACGCGCCGGTCCAGCTCGGCCTCCAGGCCGTGGTCCTCGACGGGCAGGGCCCACATCTCCAGGACGTGCGGGGCGACGCCGGGCAGGTCGGCGGCGGCGATCTCCGTGCCGTCGGGCTCCACCAGCGGCTTCTGACTCAGCGCACAAGTCCCCATGAGGGTGGCGCTGAGGATGCGGTCCGGGTGGTCGGCGAGCAGCAGCTGCGCCAGCATGCCACCGAGGGACAGCCCGACGATGTGGGCGCGCTCGGCGCCGTAGGCGTCCAGGACGGCCAGGGCGTCGTCCGCGAGGTCGGGGATGCTGTAGGGCTGCTCGTCGAACGTCCAGGGGGAGCGGCCGGCATCGCGGTGGTCGTAGCGGATGACCCGGTGGCGGGCGGCGAGGGCGTCGGTGAGCTCCTCGGTCCAGCCGAGTCCGGAGGCCTGCGCGCCCATGATCAGCAGCAGGGGCGGGGCGTCGGCGGCACCGCGCTCTTCGGTCCACAGGTCGACGCCGGGGGCGACGGTGACGGTACGGGTGCGGGTCATGGGTCCTCCCTGGGTTACGGGTCCGTGCGGACCAGTAGGCGATACGATACGTCTCGTCTCGCACCTTGCCAAGATCCCTGTCGAATCCCCCCGGAAAACAGCGGCGCCGGCCTCCCCGTTTTCCTACGGGGAGGCCGGCGCGAAGCGCAGGCTCAGGCTCAGGCTCGGCTGGAACGACGCCGGTCGATCGCGGTGAGGTCGATGTCGATCTCGAACGGGACCGACAGCTTCAGCCGGTTGTGGAAGATGCCGCTCGGGACGTACGAGCGCGTCGCCGGATCGAGCTCGTAGACGTAGACGACCGGAAGACCCTCGTTCCCCTCCACGCGCCAGAAGTGCGGGATGCCGGCGGCTGCGTATTTCCGGGGCTTCACCTCACGATCACGGTCCTCGGAGTCCTCGGAGACGACCTCGACCGCGAGAATGACATCTTCCGGCTTGAGCCAGGTGTCCTTCGGGCCCGTGTCCGCCCCTGTCGGGACCACCAGAACATCCGGCTCCGGCCGGTTGCGTTCGTTCAGCCTGACCGTGAACTCCCGGAAGACGTCAAGCTCGTCGGGCGCCTGATCCAGGAGAGCGGTCTCCAGCAACCGC
This sequence comes from Streptosporangium nondiastaticum, assembly GCF_003011965.1. GTDB lineage: Bacteria > Actinomycetota > Actinomycetes > Streptomycetales > Streptomycetaceae > Streptomyces > Streptomyces nondiastaticus. The sequence goes on along the minus strand of NZ_PXWG01000021.1, from coordinate 34,498 downwards.
ATGGTCCGGAGATGAAACGTGGTCTGCGGACTCACGAAGACGAGACTCCCGTCGATCAACTCAGTGTGCCGCGGCAAGTCCGGGAGCCGGTCGAGGTCATCGGCCGTCCAGCCCCCGGGCGGGGGAACCGGATAGTTGTACTGCTCGTCCAGCTCGAACTCGGGTGCGGCGCTCATGATTGCTCCCATACGACGGAGTCTCGCCCGTACGGCCAGCGTACCCACGCCAAACGCCGGTGCCGCCGCCCAAACGAATGGGCGACGGCACCGGCGTTCGATCAGAGGATCCGATCAGAGGAGGGGGAGCGGGAGGACTACTCCCACTCGATGGTGCCCGGCGGCTTGCTCGTGATGTCGAGCACCACACGGTTGACCTCGTCGACCTCGTTGGTGATACGGGTCGAGATCTTGCCCAGCACGTCGTACGGCAGGCGCGACCAGTCCGCGGTCATGGCGTCCTCGGACGAGACCGGGCGGAGCACGATCGGGTGGCCGTAGGTGCGGCCGTCGCCCTGGACGCCGACGCTGCGGACGTCCGCGAGCAGGACGACCGGGCACTGCCAGATCTCGCGGTCCAGGCCGGCCGCGGTGAGCTCCTCGCGGGCGATGGCGTCGGCCTCGCGCAGCAGGTCGAGGCGCTCCTTGGTGACCTCGCCGACGATGCGGATGCCGAGGCCCGGGCCCGGGAAGGGCTGGCGCTGGACGATCTCCTCCGGCAGGCCGAGCTCCTGGCCGACCATGCGGACCTCGTCCTTGAAGAGCTGGCGGAGCGGCTCGACGAGCTCGAACTCCAGGTCCTCGGGGAGGCCGCCCACGTTGTGGTGGGACTTGATGTTGGCGGTGCCGGTGCCGCCGCCGGACTCGACCACGTCGGGGTAGAGGGTGCCCTGGACCAGGAAGGCGACGTCCTCGCCGCCCGCGCCGGCCTCGGCCACGATCTCGGCCTGGGCCTGCTCGAAGACGCGGATGAACTCCCGGCCGATGATCTTGCGCTTGGTCTCCGGGTCGGAGACGCCGGCCAGCGCGTTCAGGAAGCGCTCCTGCGCGTCGACGACCTTGAGCTGGACGCCCGTCGCGGCGACGAAGTCCTTCTCGACCTGCTCGGTCTCGCCCTTGCGCATCAGGCCGTGGTCGACGTAGACGCAGGTCAGCTGCGAGCCGATGGCCTTCTGGACGAGGGCCGCGGCGACCGCGGAGTCCACGCCGCCGGACAGGCCGCAGATGGCGCGCTTGCTGCCGACCTGCTCGCGGATCGCGGCGACCTGCTCCTCGATCACGTTGCCCGTGGTCCAGGTGGGCTCGATGCCCGCGCCGCGGTACAGGAAGTGCTCCAGGACCTGCTGGCCGTGCGTCGAGTGCATGACCTCCGGGTGGTACTGGACGCCGTAGAGCTTCTGCTCGTCGTTCTCGAAGGCGGCGACGGGCACGACGTCCGTGGACGCGGTGACCGTGAAGCCCTCGGGGGCGGCCGAGCAGGCGTCGCCGTGCGACATCCACACGGACTGCTCCGCCGGCGTGCCCTCGAAGAGCGTCGAGCCGGTCTTGGTGACGTGCAGCGGCGTACGGCCGTACTCGCGCGCGCCGGTGTTGTCGACCGTGCCGCCGAGGGTGGCCGCCATCAGCTGGAAGCCGTAGCACATGCCGAAGACCGGGACACCGGCCTCGAACAGGCCGCGGGCGTCGTCGAGGCGGGGCGCGCCCTCCTCGTAGACCGACGAGGGACCGCCGGACAGGATGATCGCCTTGGGGTTCTTCGCGAGCATCTCGGCCACCGGCATGGTGGACGGGACGATCTCGCTGTAGACCCGCGCCTCACGGACGCGGCGGGCGATGAGCTGGGCGTACTGCGCGCCGAAGTCGACAACGAGCACCGGCTCCGCGGTGTTGTCGTGGGCGGCGGGGGGTGCTGCTGACACGGGAGCGGCCTTCCGGCGGTGGAGGAGGGGTCTGTATTTGTCGATTCTACCGGGGCGCCGGTGCTTGCTTTTGTCTCACCATCCGAAAGCACACCCGGCCCGCATTGGCCCCGGCGGCGCCCGCGGGCCATACTGTCCCCCATGCGCAAGCACCAGACCTTCGTCTTTACCTATGGCAACCGGCCCGTCCGGCTGCCATGGTCGTGCTGCTTGAGCAACTGACAAGCGACTTCCACAGGCGCCCCGGGCCGACAAGGCCCGGGGCGCCTGTCGCTTTTCCCGGGCCGTGCCGCTCCGGAGGGCCGCCGCCCCTTTTTGGAGGATCAGACATGAGCACCAGCACTGTGAGCAGCAGCACCCCGGACGCCGTCCGCACCGTCCCCGCCGAGACCGGCGCCCGCACGGCCGAGGCCGCCGGCGTGATCACCGGCGCCCGGCAGCGGATCGACGATCTCGACGGCAGGATCATCGGGCTCATCCAGGAACGGATGGCCGTCTCGGCCGTGATCCAGCAGGAGCGCATCGCGTCCGGGGGGCGCCGGGTGAACCTCTCCCGCGAGATGGAGATCATCGGCCACTACAGCGGTCAGCTCGGCAAGCCCGGCACCACGCTCGCCATGACGCTGCTGGAGCTGTGCCGCGGCCGCGTCTGAAGCACGCCTCGCGGAGACCCGCATCTGTGCAGGTGCCGCATGCGGGTTCGGAGGACCGGGCCGTCACGTCACCCGGACGGCGCGTGACCGTACGGCGGCCCGCTTCGTTGAGCCGGATGCCCGCGCCAGCCAGGAGCGGCCCACCTGAAATCCACGCGTGGCTTCCGCCCCTGTTCACCTGGGCGCCCGGCACCGACAGGGCGGATCCACCGGAGTGTGAGACGTGCGAGTGCGCGCGTCGTGGGACCTCACTCCGGTGCACGGCGACCGGTCAGCAGGGGACAGCAGCCCGGTTGCCACCAAGGACGGTCGGTTCCGGGGACGCCTGGAACCGACCGTATCCGGTCGAAACGGTTGCGCCGAGTCCGGCCCATCCCGCACGATGCCAGGAGAGCACAACCTCCTGGTCCCGCACCGCCATTGGTCGAACCAGTGAGGCAGTACGCCCCCGCACCACCGCGCACCACCCAGGACCAGCGGCGCTCCCCCCGGCGCCGCTCCGCGGCACCGACCCTGCCCTGACCTCGGTGCCGGCAGTCAAGGGCCCCGAGGCCGCCCGCACGCCCCCGCGGAGGCGGCCCGGGGCCCTTCGCCGTGTCATGCCGTGTCAGGCGCGGCATGCGTGTCATGCATGCCATGCGTGTCAAGAAGACCCGCACCCACGCCCGTTCGCCCGCCCCTCCGGCGGGATCACCGGCAGCAGCCGGAGCAGCGGCCGCCCCTCCGGGAGCGGCTGCACCGGCAGCGCCACCGGCCCGGCGTTCAACTTCAGCTCGCCGTAGGCCCCTTCGGGAACGGCAGGCCGTACGGGTGCGACCGCCTCGATCCGTTCGTACGCCTGCCCCTGCTCCGGACGCGGGTCGGGCTCGCCCTTGTTCGGCCAGAAGGACATGGCCCGTTCGGCCTGGGCCGTGATGGTGAGCGACGGGTTCACGCCGAGGTTCGCGGAGACGGCCGCGCCGTCCACGACCGAGATCCCCGGGTGCCCGTACAGCCGGTGGTACGGGTCGATGACGCCCTGCGAGGCGTCCGCGCCGATCGGGCAGCCGCCGAGGAAGTGCGCGGTGAGCGGGGTGCCCATCAGCTCGCCCACGTTGCTGCCGGGGAAGCCGTTGATCTCCTCGGCGAGGATGTCCGCGGCCATCGCCGCCGCCGGGATCTGCTTGGGGTTGGGCGCCCCGTGCCCCTGCTCGGCGGTCAGCAGGCCCTTGCCGGGGCCGCGCCTGCGCCGGTGCGTGGTGAGGGAGTTGTCGAGCGACTGCATCACGAGCCCGATGATCGTCCGCTCGGACCAGCGCCGGTTGGACAGCGACCGCAGCAGTTGCACCGGGTGCCGTACGCAGCGCGCCGCGAAGGCGACGGCCCGCGGCGACCGCGTCCCCACCGGCACCTGCAGGACGGACAGCATGCCCATCGCGTTCGACCCCTTGCCGTAGCGGACGGGCTCGATGTGCGTGTGGTCGTCCAGGTGGGCGGAGGAGGTGATGGCGACGCCCCGGGTGAAGTCCGGCCGGGCGCCGTCGTGCGCCTTGCCGTAGCGGCGGTCGTCGGTCTGCGCGCCCACCAGGGCCTCGGAGTTCGTCCGGGTCAGCCGGCCCAGCCCGGCCGGGATGCGGGGCAGCAGGCCCTTGTCCTTCATGGTGTGCAGCAGCGTCTGGGTGCCGTACGTGCCGGCGGCGATCACCACGCGTTCCGCGCGCAGGACCCGCGGCCGGGCGGCCCCGGAGCCGCGCCGCTTGTCGGTCGGGACGGTCACGACGCGGTAGCCGCCCTCCCGGTGCTCGCTCACCGCGACGACCGTGGTCATGGGGTGGACGACGGCGCCCGCGCGCTCGGCGAGGTACAGGTAGTTCTCGTTGAGGGTGTTCTTCGCGCCGTGCCGGCAGCCGGTCATGCACTCGCCGCATTCGGTGCAGGCCCGGCGGGCGGGTCCGGCGCCGCCGAAGTACGGGTCGGCGGTCTCCTCGCCGGGCGCGGCCCGGTGCGTGCCGGCGGCGTCCTCGCCGTCCCCGAAGAACACGCCGACCGGCGCCTTGCGGAAGGTCTCCCCCACGCCCAGGCGCTCCGCCGCGGCCTTCAGGTGGACGTCGGAGGGCGTCGTCGTGGGGTTGAGGCGGACGCCGAGCATGCGGCTCGCCTGGTCGTAGTGCGGCCGCAGCTCCGCCTCCCAGTCGGTGATGCCGGCCCACTGCCGGTCCTGGAAGAAGGCTTTCGGCGGCACATAGAGGGTGTTGGCGTAGTTGAGGGAGCCGCCGCCGACGCCGGCGCCCGCGAGGACCATGACGTTGCCGAGGAGGTGGATGCGCTGGATGCCGTAGAGGCCGAGCGCGGGCGCCCACAGGTAGTTGCGCAGGTCCCACGAGTTCCTGGGCAGGTTCTCGCGGGTGAAGCGGCGGCCCGCCTCCAGGACGCCCACGCGGTAGCCCTTCTCGGTCAGGCGCAGCGCGGAGACCGCGCCGCCGAATCCCGAACCGACGACGATCACGTCGTAGTCGAACACTGCTCTCCGTTCCTCCGGGTCGTACGAGAACGTGCGGCGCGTGCGGGGGTGCTTGGCGGTCAGCGCAGGCGCAGCGCCTTCAGCAGCCGCAGGCCCCGGGTCATGACCTCCGCGTACTTCGCGTCGTCCAGCCCGAAGGCCGGGGCGAGCGGTACGACGCGCTGGTGGGCGACCGTCTGGGCCTCGGTGTACTTGAGGATGCCTTCGGAGCCGTGGCGGCGGCCCAGCCCGGACTCGCCCATGCCGCCCATGGGGGCCCGCGCGCTGCCGTACGCGGCCGCGTAGGCCTCGTTGACGTTGACGGTGCCGGTGCGCAGCCGCGCCGCGACCGCCCGGCCGCGGCGCCCGTCCGCGGTCCAGACGCTCGCGTTGAGCCCGTACGGGGTGGCGTTCGCGAGGGCGACGGCTTCGTCCTCGTCCCGGAAGCGGTAGACGGAGACGACGGGCCCGAAGGTCTCCTCGCCGCACACGGCCATGGACGGCTTGACGCCGTCGAGGACCGTCGGCTCGTAGAAGAACGGGCCGACGTCGGGCCGCGGGCGGCCGCCCGCGAGGACGCCGGCGCCCTGCGCGACGGCGTCCTCGACGTGCCGGACCACGGCGTCCAGCTGGCGCTGCGAGGCGAGGGAGCCCATGTCGGCGCCGTAGGCGAGGCCCGTGCCGAGCCGCAGCGCCTTCGCGCGGGCGGTGAAGCGCTCCAGGAACGCGTCGGCGACGGACTCGTGCACGTACAGCCGCTCGATGGAGATGCACAGCTGGCCCGCGGACGAGAAGCAGCCGCGGACGGCGCCCGCGGCGGCCTTCTCGACGTCGGCGTCGTGGAGGACGAGCATGGCGTTCTTGCCGCCGAGTTCGAGCGAGGAGCCGATCAGGCGGGCCGCGGCGCCCTGGGCGACCTCGCGGCCGGTGCGCGTGGAGCCGGTGAAGGAGACGTAGTCGGCGTGCTCGACGAGCGCCGGGCCGACGACCGGGCCGTCGCCGATGACGACCTGCCAGACCTCCTCCGGCAGCCCGGCCTCGACCAGCAGCTCGCGCGCCCACAGGGCGGTCAGGGCCGTCCCGGTGTCGGGCTTCATCACGACGGCGTTGCCCGCCACGAACGCGGGGAGGGCGTCCCCCACGGACAGTTCCAGCGGGTAGTTCCAGGGGGCGATCTGGCCGACGACGCCGCGCGGGTGGCGCAGCTCGGTGACCTTGGTCAGGACGGGGAGGACGCCGGCGTGGCCCTTCGGCCGCAGGTAGGCGGGCCCCCTGCGCCCGTAGTGGCGGGCGCCGACGGCCACGGCCTGCACTTCCTCGTGGGCGTGCAGGCGGGCCTTGCCGGTCTCCGCCTGGATGAGGTCGAGGACCTCGGACTGCCGCTCCAGGAGCAGGTCGTGGAAGCGCAGCAGGACGGCGGCCCGCGCGCTCACGGGGACGGTCGCCCAGTGCTGCTGCGCCTCGCGGGCGCGCGCGAAGGCGGTGGCCACGTCGTCCGGGGTGGACTCGGGCAGCTCGGCGAGCTGCAGGCCGGTGAGGGGCGTGCGGCTGACGGTGCTGCCGGAGCCCACGACGGGGCGGGTGAGACGGGCGGCGAGGGCGGGAGTGACGACGTCGGCCGGAGTGCGGCTGCCGGGCGGGGCGACGGGGTTGCCGCCGGCGGGCGGGTGCCCCGCCGCCGCCGGTGCCGGTGCTGCTGCCACGGGTGCGGTGTGTGCCGAGTCCGTCATACGGGGGAGCGTATGACGGACTCCTACCGCTTGAATACCCGTGGGTAATTAGATCTTCGAGTCCTGGATCTTCATGTACTTGACGGCGCTCTCGAAGAGCTTGTCGCCGTCCTTGCGCAGCTGGCCCTGTTCGGGCATCCGGACTTCCAGCAGCCAGAGCTCGGTCCTGGCCTGGTTGATGATGATCTTGCTGCGGACGGCGCTCCGGGGGGCGTCCTCGTCGGAACCAGGGCGGTAGACGGTGAGCACCTCCGTCGCCTGCATGCCCTGGAAGGAGGCCGACTTGGACACGGTCGCCTTGGCGTCCTTGAGCTTGTTCGACGGATCGGCCGTGTAGTAGTCGGCGAGCCGCTTGGCTTCGACGTCGGCCGTGCCGATGTCCTTCGGCTCCCTGTCCAGCACGTTCTTGCGGCGCTGTTCGAGGGTGTCGCGGTCCAGGGAGACGGAGAAGACCCCGCTCGGATCCCGGAAGGACACCCACCCCTTGTCGACGTTGACCGACTTCACGTAGTCCTCGGGCACCGCCATCGACGCCCGCACGATCTCCGGCTCGTCGCGCACCTTCCAGTGCAGCGGGACGGCCGGGCCGACGGCGAACGGGTTGACGATCAGCAGCGCCGCGGCCGCCGCCACGGCGACCACGCCGACGCCGAGCCCCCACTGCGCCTTGCGGTTGCCGTGCAGGACGGGCGGGACCCACTTGCTGCCGGTGGGCTGCGCGCGCGACGCGCTGAAGGCGGACTGCTGCGCCGGCACCGGCTGGGCGACGGCCTCCAGCGTCCGGCGGATCTCGGCCGCGCCGGGGCGGGCCGCCGGGTCCTTGCTGAGCATCCGCATGACGAGCCCGCCGAGCGGGCCGCCTCCGCGCGCCGGCGCCTGCGGCTCCGCCGACAGGATGGCCTGCATGGTGGCCTGGGCGTTGGAGCGGCGGAACGGGGAGACGCCCTCGACCGCCGCGTACAGCACGACGCCCAGCGACCACAGGTCGGACTCGGGGCCCGGGTGCTGCCCGAGGGCGCGCTCGGGCGCGACGTACTCGGGCGAGCCGACGAACGCGCCCGTCTCCGTGAGGCCCTGCTCGCCCTCGATGCGGGCGATGCCGAAGTCGGTCAGGACGACGCGGTCGCCGCGGCCGAGGAGCACGTTGTCCGGCTTGACGTCGCGGTGCAGGACGCCGGCCTCGTGGGCGGCGCCGAGCGCGTCGAGGACGGCCAGGCCGATGCGGGCGGCCTCGCGCGGGTCCAGGGTGCCCTCGGCCAGCCGGTCGCCGAGGGAGTGACCGCGGACGAGCTCCATGACGATCCAGGGGCGCCCGTCCTCGACGACGACGTCGTGGACGGCGACGACCGAGGGGTGGGCGACGCGGGCCGCGGCGCGGGCCTCGCGCTGCATGCGCTGGTGGACGTTCTCCCGCACGGACGCGGGGAGGTGGTCCGGTACGCGCGGCTCCTTGACGGCGACTTCGCGGTCGACGACCTCGTCGTGGGCCTTCCAGACGGTGCCCATGCCGCCGTGGCCGAGGCGGGAGATCAGCCGGTAGCGGTTGCCGACGCGGCGGCCGGCGCCGGGCTCGGCCGCGGGGGCGGCAGCCGGAACGGATGGAGCGGCCAGGGCGGTCGCACTCGCCGGATCCGGCGGATTCGGCGGATTCGGCGGATTCGGCGGCTGAAGGTCGTAGCTGGTGGGCTCGCCGGCTCTGCCGGGCCGGTTCGGCTGTCCCCCGTCGTTCGTCATGGCCCCATCATTACCAAGGGCGCACGGGCAGGTGCACCTTGACGGTGCAAACCATCCTCTTACGGGTCTACGGAACTAAGGGCTTGATACCGTCCTGATCCGCACGAACGTCTCCAAGGCGACGTCGAACTGCCGCTTCGTCCGCTCCGCTTCCCCCGCCGGGCCCGCGACCCACACCTCGTACATCTTGCCGCCCTCGTCCCAGCAGATGTCGTACGTCCGCAGCGCCCCGCCGGCACCGCCCGCCCCGGCCTCGGGGCCGTCCCAGGTGAACTCCCAGGAGGCGCCCGGGTATCCCTTGCGCGTGGTCTCGCGGAGGGTCGCGGAGCGGTAGCCCGGGTAGCGCTCGGGGGCCGCGGCGGCGGAGGCGCGCAGGGCGGCCGCGGCGCCGCCGGGCTGGGCGTCCTGGATGACGACGGCGAGGCGGGTCCGCCGGTCCGGCGCGTAGTAGAAGACGCGCGGGGGCTCGAAGGAGCGGGTGAAGCCGTCCGGTACGGCGAGCGCGAACCCGGCCGGGTCCTGCACCGCGTGATAGCCCTCCGGGGCGTTCACGGGGGCGCTGGCCGGGGGTTCGCGGGTGACGGGCGGGCCGGGCGAGCGGACGAGGGGGCCGCTGGACACCTGCGCCGGACGGCCGCCTTCCGCGCCGCGCTCGGTCAGCAGGACGGCGAGGCCGGCACCCGTGCCGGCGAGGGTGACGACGGCGACGGCGGCCATGAGGACGGTGCGGCCGCGGGGGCTGTACGGAGCGTTGTGCGGGCGGCTGTACGGATGGCTGTACGGGGAGCCGCCCGGCGGGTACGCGGCGGTCCCTCCGCCCGGGCCGCCGGCGACCCTTCCGGAGGCCAGGTAGCCCCGTAACAGCCGCTCCGCTTCGTCGGCTCCCATCCGCCGCGCGGGATCGCGCTCCAGCAGCCCCTGGACGACGGGCAGGAGGGGCGCCGCGGCGTCGGGCGGGCGTATCTCCTCGTGGACGACCGCGTGCAGGATGCCGCCCAGCGAGTCGCGGTGGAAAGGCGTCACTCCACTCAGCGCCGCGCACATCAGGACGCCCAGCGACCACAGGTCGGACGCGGGCCCGGCGTAGCCGCCCGACATCCGCTCCGGTGCCGTGTACTCCGGCGACCCGACGAAGGCGCCCGTCTCGCTGATCGTCGTCGCGCCGCGGACCTGGGCGACGCCGAAGTCCGTCAGGACGACGCGGCCGGTCGCCGTCTCCAGCAGGACGTTCGGCGGCTTGATGTCGCGGTGCAGGACGCCGCGGGCGTGCGCCGTGCGCAGGGCGGAGAGCAGGGCGATCGCGATCCGCGCGGTCTCCCGCGGGCCCACCGGCCCCTCGGCGGCCAGCACTTCGGACAGGGCGCGCCCGTCCACGAGCTCCATCACGATCCAGGGCCGGCCGTCCTGCACGACGATGTCGTGGAGCGCGACGACGTTCGGATGACTGATGAGCGCGGCCGCGCGCGCCTCGCGGAGCGTGCGGTCGCAATCGGAGAGGCCGGCGGGACAGGTTCCGTTATCGCCGTCACTCTCGTCCATATGGAGTTCCTTGACGGCAACTTGCCGCTCCAGCAGCTCGTCGGTGGCACGCCATACGGTGCCCATGCCGCCGCGCCCGATCCGCCCGGAAAGGCGGTACCGGCCGGCGATCAGACCATCGTGCGCAGCGAAGGTCCCCATAGGCCCATCTTGCCCCACACTTTCCCGGCCCACGGCTACGCGGGGGGACGGGTTCCGGCCAGCCGGTGCGCTGCCGCGTTCACCTCGCGCCGCTTGCAGCTCACTCCGCTTCAACCTCACGCCGCTTGAACCTCACGCCGCGTGAGGAGGCATGGTGGCCTCATGAACGATTCCGGCACCTGGAAAGTGGGCGCCCTCGCCGAGGCCTGCGGGCTCACCGTGCGCACACTGCACCACTGGGACACCATCGGTCTGCTCAGCCCCTCCCGGCGCACGCCGGGAGGGCACCGGGAGTACACCGAGGACGACCTCGTCCGCCTCTACCAGGTGCTCGCCCTGCGGAGCCTCGGGCTCGGCCTGGAGACCATCGCCACCTGCCTGGACGGCGGCGTCGATCCGAGGCGGCTCGTACGGGACCACCTGGCCGGCGTGGAGGCCGCCCTGGCGTCCCTCACGTCCCTGCGCGAGCGCCTCCGGCGCCTGGACGCCGAACTCGCCGCGGGCCGCTCCCCCGCCACTACCGACCTCCTCGACGCCCTCCGCGCCACCGGCGCCACCGCCCCCGACCGCGCGCAGGCCCTCCGGGACCGCCTCGGCGCCGACCAGCTCCGGCTCCTCCAGGACCAGGCCGCCGCCGTCGGCCCCGCCGCGCACTACCTCCTGGAGGTCGAGTGGCCGGAGCTGTACCGCCGGGCCGAGCGCCTCCGGACGACCGGAGTGCCGCCGGCGGACCCCCGGGTACGGCGGCTGGTGGCCCGCATGGACGAACTGGGCGAACGCTTCTCCGGCGGCGACACCGCCACCTCCGCGGCCGTGCGGGGCGCCTGGCGCGACGCCCCGCACGCCATGTCCGGCGAGACGCCCGCCGCCACCGAGGGCTGGGGCGACCTGGCCGACTACCTGGACCGCGCCCGAGAAGGAGCCCCCGAATGACGTCCCGCGACTCACGCCGTACCGCCGCCGCCCTGATCCCTGCCTCCTTGATCCCTGCCCTGATCCCCGTCTTCCCGACGGCCCTGCTCGCCCTCCCGCTCTGCGTGGCCCTGGCAGCGGCCGGACTGCTCCCTTGGAGCGTCCCCTTCTCGGTGGCGGCGGCACTCGCCGTGCTGGTGCTCTACCGACACGCCCGGCGGTAGTGGGTGGTGTGTTGTGGTGCGGTTCCGTGGGTCGAGTGCGGGTTAGAACAGGCCGGCAGCGGGGGGAGGGGTGGGGGGCGCGGGTTCGGTTTTCGAGGTGTGCGGTGGGTGGGTGGTCGGCCGCCGTACTCCTGCCGTCACGGATGACGGGCGCGTGAGGAGACCTTGCGCATAGGTCGTGGCTGGCGGGGAGCTGGCTGCTGCCGCGATGTGGTTGCTCCCGTCGTGGGCGCTTCGCTAGGCGCGGGTGAGCGTCGTGGCCGAGCGGCCGGGTGCACGTGGAGGGTGGTTTCTGAGATAGGGGCCGCCCGGTGGGGCGGTTGAGGCGTACGGCTGCCGTCCTCAGCGCGGTTGTATGCCGAGCGGCCGCCGGACCGGGCGACTTCCGGCCCCCGCCGCTGGGTGGTGGGGCCCGTGAGGCGGCGGCTGCCCGGTGGGGCGGTTGAGGCATACGGCTGCCGTCCTCGGCACACTTGTACGCCGCGCGGCCACCGGCCCGGCGACTTCCAGCGCCCGCAGCCGAGCACTGAGGCCAGTGAGGCGGGTGCCACCCGGTGGGGCAGTTGAGGCATGCACTGTCGTCCTCGGCGCACTTGTACGCCGCGCGGCCACCGGCCCGGGCGACTCCCGGCCCCCGCAGCCGAGCGCCGGGACCCGTGAGGCGGGGGCCGCCACATGGGACGGCCGAGGCATACGGCCAACACCTTCCGCGCACTTCTACGCCGCCCAGCCCCGCCCCCGCCGGTGGATTCCCGCACCGAGAAGGCACCAGCCCCCCACCCCCCGCACTCGCCCGCCCAGCCACGACGGTGGCGCGCCGAGCGAAGCGCCCACGACGGCCCCAGCCACATCGCGGCAGCAGCCAGCTCCCCATCAGCCCAGGCCGATGGGGAGGTCTCCTCACGCGCCCGCATCCGTGACGGCACGAGTACGGCGGCCAACCACCCACTCAGCGCCGGACACCCGACGGAGCCGCACCCCCCACCCCTCCCCCCGCTGCCAGCCTGTTCTAACCCGCACCCACCGCCACGGATCCCAGCCCCCACCACACCACCTTCCGGGGCAAGTTCGCCATCCATGCCGCTGCGGCACTGTCCGCCTTGCGTGCGTCCCTCCGTTTCGGGGTCAGCGCGTGCGGGAGGCCCGGCGGCCTGAGGGCGCCGTAGTCCGTGAAACGGACGGTTCCGCAGTCGCGGCAGCGGGCCTCGCCCCGAGTGCGGGCGAACCAGCCGCCGCGGTGAGCGCATGTGCTCCGCACGGTCACGCACCCCCCATGTGCACCATGCGCCAGTGACGGCGCAGCAGGACGAGGGCCTCGCCCGTCGCGTACGGGTCGCCTCCGGCGGCGGCTTCGTTGTAGGCGTCCCTCAACTGCCCGCAGTCCACGCACCCGTACGTCCGCCGCATGGCCGGCCACAACCCGGCGGCCTCCCGGTCCTCCCGGGTGGCGAGCCGCAACGAGGCGAACGGCGCCTCCCATTCGAGCCCGCCTCCGGGCCGCCGCAACGTCACGCGGCTCCCCGCCGCCCCGATCACCTGCGCGATCTTTCCCTCACGGGTGTCCACCACGAACGCGCCGATCCTGTAGGTCATGGCCTCACGCCTCCCCGAGCTCCGTCTGCGACAGCGAAAACGATGCGCTCGCGAAAAGTTCAATGCAACCTTGCTCGGGATGATTAGCCCGAGTGGGTGAACAGGGGCTCACGAAGGGGCAGTTAGGGTCAGTAGAGTCGCTGTTCAGGGAGGTGATCGCGTGGCCGACGCAACACCCACGCTGCTACGCCGAAGGCTCGGCACGATCTTGAAGACCATGCGCATGAGAGCAGGACTGAACTTGGCGGACGCCGCCAAGCTGCTGGACCTCTACGGCGCCCCGTCGCTGAGCAAAATCGAGAACGGCAAGCACAGGCCGCCCGACTTGGACAAATTCTTCGCCGTGTACGGAGTCGAAGACGCTGATCGCATCGCCGAGACGCAGGAGATCGCCAAGCTCGCCAACAGCAGCCGGCAGTATGCCCTTTACACCCAGTATCGGGACGTCATCCGCTCACCGTTCGCCGACTTCATGGAGCTGGAGGAGATCGCCACCCGCACCGACGCCTACGGCGCTCTCGTCATCCCCGGGTTGCTACAAACAGTCGACTATGCCCACGCGGTCATCGAGGGCAGCAGCGTATGGAAGACCATGCGCGAGGTGCGCGCCTTCGCCGAGTTGCGCATGAAGCGCCAAGGGATCCTTGTCCACAACGCCGAATCAGACAGACCTCCACTCACGCTGAGGTGCGTACTTGACGAAGCCTGCTTGAGGCGAGAGGTGGGTGGCCGCGGAGTGCTCCGAGGTCAGCTTGAGCATCTCCTCACCGTATCGATGCAGCCGAATATTGAACTGCAGGTTCTCCCATTCGCGGCAGGGGCGCACACTGGAATCAACGGCGCCTACACGGTCTTCAACTTCCACGTCGGTGAGCCGGTCGTCGCCGTCGAGCCTCTCGCGAAGTCCATCTACCTGGAAGAGGACGCTCACGTCGTGCGGTACGCCATCGCATTCGAGCACTTGCAGGCCCAGGCGCTGGACCCGGAGATGTCCCGCGACTTCATCCGCAGGATCGCCAAGGAGACCCAGTGAGGTTCAAGAAGAGCACCCACAGCGCAGCGGCTGAGGACTGCGTGGAGATCGCCCTGCCCGACGGCATACGCGCCCCCGGCCCCATACTCATACGCGACTCAAAGCGGCCCGAAGGGCCGACCCTCCGCGTCGCCGCCCAGCCGTATCGTTCCTTCACCCGCGCCCTGAGCCGCGGCACCCTCGGCGCGCCGCGCGGCGACCTCCCCGGCGGGCGCCGTAGTGAGATCGTCACCGAGGGTGGCGGTAAAAAGCACCCCTGCGGGTCGGGTAATATTGTCCCCGCAACGCCGACGAGTGGTAGCCATCACTCCGAAGCCGAGCGCTCGTAGCTTAACGGATAGAGCACTTGACTACGGATCAAGAGGTTGCAGGTTCGAATCCTGCCGAGCGCACACTTTCCTGAGAGGGGCCGGACGCCTGAGCGTCCGGCCCCTTTCTCATTCCCGCGGCCCCGCAGAGAACGCCGCCCCCGCTATCCGCAGGATGTACCGCAGCTCGCTGGAGCCCGGGGGGTTGTTGTAATTGAGCGAGTACACCACCCGCCGCGACAGATCACGCTTCGCGAAGATCCCGTTGGTGTAGCCCGGCTCGGAGCCGGTCTTGCCCCAGACGACCGTGCCGTCCGGCAGCTCGGTGCGCATGAGGCCGATGCGGCTGAAGCAGGCCCGGCCGGGGTTGCCGGGGTCGGTGAGGCTCGCGCAGTGGTGGTTGCCGGGGGCGTTGGGGACGTCCGGGAGGTCGAAGATCCGCTGCTGCTGCGAGGGCGGGAGGAGCCGCCCGCCGAGGAGCGCCGTGATGAAGCGGTCCAGATCCGGCGCGGTGGAGATCATGCCGCCTTCCGCCCACGGGTACGGGCTCTGCTCGGTGACGTCGACGAGTGTTCCGTCCACCGTGCGGTAGCCGTGCGCGTGGGGTTCCGGGAGGGTGACGTCGGCGGCGGCCGGGACGTAGGTGTGGCGCAGGCCCAGGGGGCGGGTGATGCGGTTGCGGACCTCCTCCGCGTACGTGTGGCCGGTGACGCGCTCGATGATCAGTCCGGCCACGTGCGAGTTGATGCCGTTGTACTGCTGGGCCTCGCCCGCCGGGAAGGCCGGCTTCTTTCCTTCCACGGCCGCCTTGACGATCTCCGTGGGGGTCCACGACCGGAAGCGGTTCTCGGCGAACCACTTGTTGGAGCCGTCCCCGTAGGTCAGCGCCGAAGGGCCCGGCAGGCCGCTCGTGTGGTTGAGGAGCTGGCCGACCTTCACGTCCTGGAAGGCGTCGGGGAGCAGGCTGGGCACGTAGCGCCGGGCCGGCGCGTCCAGGTCGACCCGGTGCTCGGCGGCGAGCTGGAGCATCACCGTGCCGGTGAAGAGCTTGGTGATGCTGCCGATGCGGAAGGAGGAGTCCGAGCGGACGGACGCGCCGGTCTCCTTGTCCGCCGCGCCGGACGTGCCCCACCAGTGGCCGCCGGGGCCGGCGACGCGGACGAGCGCGCCGTTCACGTCCGCGTTCGGGAAGCCGGCGATCGACTCCTCCAGCGCCTTCTTGTCCGGCCTCGGCGTCGCGGCGCCGGCCGCCGTGGCCGTCCCCGCCGCGAGTGCGGCGGCCAGCGCCGCCGCCAGCAGGGCGCTGCGGCCGGGGGTCTTCCTCTTCGTCTGCTCCATGCCGACGAGTCTTCCGAACCAAGATCATCTCTACATCGGGCATCGCCCCGACCCGTCCCCCACACTCCCCCGACCCCGCCTCAGGGATGTCCCGTACACGGGCCCTGAAGGACGGAATCCGTCCTACATCCGCTCTACCCTCGCCCCCATGAGCAGCAGCCCCCGCCCCCGCGTCTCCGACGACCAGCGCCGTGCGCGCCTCGCCCGGCGCCACCTCCTCGCCCCCGCCCACCGGGCCGGCAGCACCGAGGAGGTCGCGGACGCCCTGGTCGGACTGCACGCCACCGACGCCGCGACCGTCTACCTCTCCGCCTGCGCGCGGCTGGCCGAGCCCTCCCCCGGTGACGTGGAACGGGCGCTGTACGAGGACGTGTCCCTCGTCAAGCTGCTGTCCATGCGGCACACGATCTTCGCCGTCACCACGGATCTCGCCCCGTACGTGAGCTCCTCCACCGCCCGCGCCATCGCGGCCCGCGAGCGGGCGATGCTCCTCAAGCGCCTGCGCGCCCACACCGAGGGGCACGCCCCCTGGGACGAGCAGCGCCTCGCCCGCACCGAGCGGGAGGTCCTGGACGCGCTGGCCGCGCGCGGCGAAGCCACCACCGCCGAGCTCGGCAAGGACGTGCCCGCCCTGCGCGAGACGCTCGTGACGTCGCCGGGCAAGGCGTACGAGAGCCGGCAGAGCATCGGCAGCCGGGTGCTGCGGCTGCTCGCCGCGGACGGGCACGTGCGCCGCGCCCGGCCGCGCGGGTCGTGGACCAGCAGCCTCTACCCGTGGGCGCCGGTGCCGCCGATCCCCGAGATGGACGTGCGCGAGGCCAAGGCCGAGCTCGCCCGGCGCTGGCTCGCCGCGTACGGGCCGGCCACGGAGGCCGACCTGAAGTGGTGGACGGGCTGGACCCTCGGCGACACGCGCCGGGCGCTGGCGGACATCGGCGCCCGTGAGGCGGAGCTGGCGCGCGGGGAGACCGCCCACGTCCTGGCCGGCGACCTGGACGACGACCCCGAGCCCGCCCCCTGGGCCGCGCTCCTCCCCGGCCTCGACCCGACCGCCATGGGCTGGCGCGGCCGCGACTGGTACCTCTCCCCCGATCACGTCCCCGCACTCTTCGACCGCGCCGGCAACGTCGGCCCCACGGTGTGGTGGAACGGCCGCGTCATCGGCGGCTGGGCCCAGCGGGCGAACGGCGAGATCGCCTGGCGGCTGCTGGCGGACGCGGGCGCGGAGGCGGAGGCGGCGATCGCCGCCGAGGCCGCGAGGTTGTCGGCGTGGCTGGGCGCGGTACGGGTCACCCCGCGCTTCCGCACGCCCCTGGAGAGGGAACTGGCGGCGGGGTGAGCCGCGCGCGCCCCCGGCGATGCCGGTGGTCGGCATCGCCGGGGGCGCGCGTGTCATGCGGTCAGGCCGTCACCCGGCGCTGCAATGCGGCCCGGGCGGGCCGTCACCCGGCCCAAGCCGTCACCCGGCTCAGGCCGTCGTCCGCTCCACCGGTATCCACAGCTCCGCGTCCGCCTGTGCCTCCGCGTCCGCCGCGCTTTGGGTGATCCGGACGCGCAGGATCTCCGGGCCCGGCCTGCTGCGGTACGGGTTGGACGGGAACCACTGGGTGAAGACGTCCCGCCACATGTACTGGAGGGCCTTCGGGAACGGGCCGGAGCTCTCGAAGACCGCCCACGCGCCCGCCGGGACAGTGAGCGCGTCCAAATCCTCCGGCACGTCGGCGGAACCGGTCACCACGCCGTGGTAGTAGTCGAATTCGGTGCCCTCGGCGCGGCTCGGGTCGAGGTCGTCGCTCACCGCCACGATCCCCTCCGGGTCCTGGTCGGACAGCGCGGAAATGCGCCGGATCGTCTCCTGGTCGATGCCGCGGATGAAATCGGCGATCGCCGGGTTCACCCCCTCGTGGACCAGGGGGACACGAACCTTCTTCCCGGCCACACGGAACTCCGGCTTTTCCACAACCCGGTACTGCATGCTGCTGCTCCCTTCGACAACGAGACGGAAGGAGATCCGCGGCTGGGAGTGCAGCGTGGCGCCGTTCCGCCGGGCCTCGCCCGGACCCGTGCCGTGCACGGCGCGGAACGCACGCGCGAACGCCTCCCCCGAGCCGTAGCCGTAGCGCACCGCGATCTCCAGCAGCGTCCGCTCGCCGGCGAGCACTTCGGCGCCCGCCACGGTGAGCCGCCTGCGCCGGACGTACTCCGACAGCGGCATCCCCGCGAGCGCGGAGAACAGCCGGCGGAAGTGGTACTCCGACGTCATCGCGATCCGCGCCAGCCCGGCCACGTCGACCTGCCGGTCGAGATGCGACTCGATGTGTTCCAGGGCCTCGTTGAGCCGGTCCAGCACTGCGGATCTCCTTCTCTTCCTTACGTCCTTCACGTTAGGAAGGGCACGTGCTCCCGGACCCGACATCCTGTGCCCGGTCCGGTCTGGTCAGCCAGTCAGTCCGCTCGCCCGCCTGTCCGTCCGGCGCTGTTACAGCAGGCCCAAGTCGTCGAGTTCCTTGTACAGGGCGGCCCTCGGATTCGCCGCGGCGGGCTCGACGGCCGCCCGCTCGCCGCCCCCTTCGCCGCCCCGTACGCCGCCCCGGTCGCGGTCGCGGTCGCGGAAGACCCACGCCCCCACCACGCCTCCCACCAGCCCGCCGAGGTGGGCGAGCCAGCCGATGCCGGGGGCACCCGGCACGGCGGCGGTGAGGAGGTACGCGTACGACGCCGCCATGACGACGCCGATCAGGGAGTCGATCAGATGCCGGTCGAAGAGGCCCCGGACCACCACGTACGCGAAGTATCCGAAGACCAGGCCGCTGGCGCCGACGCCCCGGGTGCCGGCGTCCCCGAACACCCAGTCCGTGAGCCCGCTGCTCACCATCAGCAGGACGCTCAGCCCGAGGAAGCGGGCCACGCCCCGGTAGGCGGCGAGGAAGCCGAACACGAAGAGGGGGCCGGAGTTCGCCTCGATGTGCTCCCAGCTCCAGTGGAGGAAGGAGGCGGCGAAGACGTCGGGGAGCGTGCCCACGTCACCGGGGACGATCCCGTGGTGGCGGGAGAAGGCGTAGTCGCTCGCCCAGTTGGCGAGCTGGACCGCCCACACCAGGGCCAGGAACCCGAACATCACGAAGAACGCCTTTCGCGCCTCCGCGACCATCCGTTCCGCGTCCACTTGCCCTCTGCCGCTGCCGAGCCCACTCATCTGAAACGTGCTTCCCTTCCCGGGCGGCTCTTCCCGCCGCCGTCACATGCCTCGTACACCTCATACGCCACGCACAACTCACACGTCTCGCAGGCGTCACCGGCATCGTGCCTGATCGGGCGGCCTGACCCCTACCCGGCCGTCGCCCCGGCCGTCGCCACCCCCGACCGGGGCGACGGCTGGTCCCCGTACGGCGTCGTCATGAACTCGATGGCGCACGTGCCGCCCGGGTCGAGCACGTAGACCCCGCGGCCGCCGTACTCGTCGTTGATCTCGCCCGCCACCTTCAGCAGCGGATCGGCCCAGAACGGCACCTGCCGCTCCGCGAGCCGGCCGAGTATCGCGTCGAACTCCTCGTCCGTGACGAGGAAGGCGATGTGGCTGCGGTTGATGCCGCCCGGGTCCACCAGGTCGTCGAGGAAGTCGATGCCGACCCCGTTCGCGCTGGTGACCTGGGTGAAGCGGCCCCATTCCAGCGGGGCGGGCGCGGCCATCAGCCAGGACAGGAACGTGCCCGTCTCCCGGCGGTCCTTGACGTGGACGATGAAGTGGTTCAGTTCGTTGGACACGGTCAGCCTTTCCTTGGAAAACGGTTGGTCTCTCGCCGGCCGGGGCCGGGCTCTCTCCGGTCGGTTTCTCGCAGCCGCAGCCGCGGCAGCGCCAGCGCTCCCGCCCCCGCGGCCGCCGTGCACGCCGCCCCCACCAGCAGCGCCCTGCCGTAGCCCGCCGCTCCCCCGCCCGCGTGCGCGGCCACCGTGCCGAGCATGGCCAGACCCAGCGCGCCGCCCACCTGGCGGGAGGTGTTGACGAGGCCGGAGGCGAGTCCCGCCTCGTGCGGTGGCGTGCCGCTGGTGGCGGCGGCGGTGACGGGCATTATGGCCAGGCCCGCGCCGAGGGTGGCCAGGACGAACGGGCCGAGCACGTCCGCCACGTAGTCCCCGCCGTCGTGGGCGCCGATGCGCGACATCCACAGGAACCCCACCGTGCTGATCGTCATCCCCGTGAGGACGAGCGGGCGCGGGCCGGTGCGGGCGATGAGGCGGGTGGAGATCTGCGCGCCGGCGACGATGGCGGCCGAACCGGGCAGGAAGCACAGCCCGGCGACGAGAGCGCTCTCTCCGAGGACCTGCTGGAAGTACAGGGAGAGCATGAACCACATCGAGAACGCGGCCGCGCCCATGCAGAACACCAGCAGGTTGGCGGTGGCGACGGTGCGCCGCCGCAGGGTCGCGAGGGGGACCAGCGGGTGAGGGGCCCTCAGCTCGACGGCCACGAAGACCGTGAGGAGCAGCACTCCCGCCGCCAGCGAGCCCCACACCATCCACGCGTCCCACCCGTGCGTGCCGCTCGCGACGGTGCCGTGGACGAGGGCCGTCAGGCCGGCGGTCACGGACACCGCGCCCGGGACGTCGAGGCGGCGCAGCCCTCCCGCAGCACCGGTCCCGGTCCCGGCACCGGCACCCGCGCCTTCCCCGGCACCCGCATGGGTGCCGTTCCCGGCCGCCTCCGCAGCCGGTACGCAGACCAGCGCGGCGGCCAGCAGCCCCGCCCCGATCGGCACGTTGACGAACAGCACCCACCGCCACCCGGCGTACTCCGTGAGCACTCCGCCGACGACGCCGCCCACCGCGCCTCCGGCCGCCATGACCGCGCTCCAGGCACCCATGGCCCTTGTCCGGGCGGCGGGTTCGGTGAAGGTGCGCATGATCAGCGTGAGGGTGGCGGGCGCGAGGACGGCGCCGCCCGCGCCCTGGACCGCGCGGGCAGCGATCAGCAGGGAGCCCTCGGAGGCGAAGCCGCCCGCGAGGGAGGCGAGCGTGAACGCGGTGACGCCGGCGAGGAAGGCGCGCCGCGTGCCGACGAGGTCGGCCGCCCGGCCGCCGAGGAGCAGCAGGCCGGCGAAGGCGAGGGTGTAGGCGTTGACGATCCACTGCTGGCCCGCCGGGCCCAGCCGGAGCTCGGCGCGCATGGCCGGGAGGGCCACGTTCATGACCGACACGTCGAGGATGACCATGAATTGAGCGGTGCAGGCGATCACGAGGATCGCGGTCGTGGCGCGTGCGGACGGCGGCCGGCCGGTCCGGGACCGGCCGGCCCTGCGTATGGCGGGGCGGGATCGGGGTGACGAGGGGTCGGCAGCTCGCATGGCAGTGACGTCCTCCGGCAGTGGGTGGACCGACAGCGGGCGGACCTCGAAAATAGAGGTGCTCCAAAAATGTAGCACCTCTATTTTTACTTGCCGGACGGCTATCCTGGGAGGCATGACCACGAGCTCCACGGCCACCGCGACCACCGCAGCCGCACCGGGCACCCCCGCCGCACCGGCCGCACCCGCCTCCGGAATGCGCGGCCGCAAGCGCGAGCGGACCCGCCGCGCCATCGCCGAAGCCGCGTTCCGCCTCTTCGCGGACGAGGGCTTCGACGCCGTGACGCTCACCCGGATCGCCGCCGCGGCCGACGTCGCCCCGGCCACCGTCTTCACGCACTACGCGTCGAAAGAGGACATCTTCTTCGGCCGCCGGCTGGAGTTCGAGCCGGGCATCGCCGAGGCCGTGCGCGGCGCGGCGACCGGCCCGGAGCTCATCGAGCGGCTGCGCCGCGCCTGCACCGAGGCCGTCGGCACGATCCTGGCCGCGGACTCCCTCCCCCAGGCGCGCACGTTCTCCCGCATCCTGCTGGACAGCCCCTCCCTGCGCCGCAGTTACCTCCCGCTGGCCCGCGAGCGCCGCGACCAGCTCCTGGCCGCCCTGCTGGAACGGGCGGGAGAGCGGGCCGCGGACGCGGACGTACGGGACGAGCTGGAGACGTTCGCGTCCCTGGCGGGGGCGGTACGGGAGCTGGGCTTCGATGCGGTGCACGCCGCGCTGGCCGCGGGGGAACCGGCCGAGGGCGTGCGGGAGGCGGCCGCGGCCGTGCTTGATCGCGGCTACGGCCGCCTCGCTCGCGCCTACGTGGACGCGCCCTTCCTGGACGCGGGATGACACGGCCGGGCTGTCAACTGCGGGCCGCACGTGGCTGATCGCGCAGTTCCCGCGCCCCTTATAGGGACGCAGGGACGCTAGCGCGTCACCGCGTCACCCCCCACACCAGTTCCCCCCTCAGCCGTCCCCGCAGCTCCGGGTCGAGGACCGCGTCCGTGCGGTCCACCGCCCTCGCCTTCAGCGTGTGCGGGCGGCCGTCCGCCGGCACGCCCAGTGCGCGGGGGACGACGTCGGTGCGGCCGCGCGCGGCGACGGCCTCCAGGCCGTCCACGTACCAGCGCACGGTGACCGTGGGCGCGGCGAGCCGGACGGTGACGTGCCGGCGGCGCGAGACCGTCCCGTACGTGCCGGTGTCGCTGCTCAGCACGCTCGCGTGGCGGTAGAAGCCCGCGATCATCGCCTCGCGCCCCGGAAGGTTGAACTCGTGGCCCAGCGTGCGCATGATCGAGTTCTCGGTGGGGCGGTAGAGGCCCTTGGGGTAGTAGCCGCCGCCCTCGTAGGAGCCGACGGTGCCGCCGTCCGGTGAGGTCCTGCCGAGCCAGCGGTACCACTTCTGCCGCTTCTCGGCCTGCTGCCCGGCGTCCAGCGTGCTGATGTTGACCTCGCGCGGCTCGGAGCCGGTGTACGTGCCGTACTCGTCGTACTGGTACTCGTCGGCGAGCTTGCCGAGCGAGTGCCCGGTCTCGTGGACGGCGACCTGGTCGGACTTCGGATGGTCCGAGGACGCCGTGGCGACGCCGTCGTAACCGACCTGCGAGACCACGTCGTTGTAGCCCGCGCCGCCGTACTTGGTGGAGTTGGAGAGGACGACGACGAGGTCCGCCGCCGGAGCCTTCGCCGCGTACGACTCGACGCGCGCGGTGTCGACGCACAGCAGGCGCTCGATGTCGTCGCAGAAGAAGTACGAGCGCAGGGCCGTGTCCTTCGTGACGCCCTTGGCGGGGTCATTGGTGACGCCGGAGTCGCGCGAGACCGCGTCGACCGCCCACACGTTGAAGAGGTTCGTGTAGGACGCGTACGGCTCGACGGCCGACATCTTCGCCCACTTGGCGCGTACTGCGGCGTGGAAGTCGCCCTGCTGGCCCGCGGTGTAGCCGTCGCCGATGAAGACGACGTCGAGCTTGGAGCCGACCGGACCGTTGGTGACGACCGGGGTGACGTCACCGTCGCCCTTCGCGGAAGGGAGCAGCGGGCGCGGCAGGGCGGGGGACGCGGGGATGGTGGTGTGACGCGGGTGGCCGTCGGGGCCGGTGAAGTATTCGACGTCCTGCGTGTGTGGGGTTCCTTGAGTGCCTTGGGCGCGGTCGGGGCTCGCGGCCGCGGCGGGCGCCGTGACGGCCAGTGCCGCTGCGAGCGCCAGCCCGCCGGCCGCGAGGGATATTCGTCGTCTCGTGGTTCGTCTTCTCATAGGGGGCCTCCGGGGCTCGGCCGCCACCGGACAGGGTGTCAAGTGGCGGGTCAAGTCGCTTTAATGCGCGGCTCAACGTAGGGGCCCGGGAGGCTCCCGGCAATGGACGCGATCAACGAGCGCTTGGACTGAGGGACGTCACGGACGTCACGCCTCCGGACGTCACGCCTCGTCCCGTACGAGCTTCAGCAGCCGGTCCAGTACGGCCCGGCCTCCCGCCCGCACCCCGTCGTGCTCGTACTCGTCCGTGACCCACGTCCGCAGCCCGCGGATCGCCCGGGCCGTGCGCAGGGAGTGCGCGGTGTCGACGTAGAGGTCGTCGTGGTAGATCGCCGCCGCGACGGGCACGGTGTTGCGGGCGAGCCGGCCGGCGTCGTACAGCGGTGTCCAGCCCTTGCGCTCGGCGAGGAGTTCGGCGGTGCGGCGCAGCGGGCGCAGGGCGGGGTGGGTGTGCAGCATCCAGGGGTGGACGGTCTCGCCGGTGAAGAGGAAGCGCCCGCCGTCGTTGTCGTGCCGGCCGAACCCGCCGGACTGACCGAACCCGTCGAACTGCGGGAATTCCGCCCGTACGCGCTCGGCCGCCCAGTGCGTCGCCTCCCCGTCCTGGGCATATATGGCTTCGTGGAGCAGCGCGTAGAGCGGGCAGTGGGCGCGGGAGAGGATCGCCGCGACCTGTTCGGCGAACGCGTCGGAGAGGCGCGGTCCGTCGGCCGTGTCCGCGAAGGCGTCCTCCAGGAGGTAGTGGAGGCGGTGCGAGCCGTCGCCGGTGCCGAGGAGGATGCCGAGCTGCTGGAAGGCCTCGACGGTCAGGTGCGTGCCGTCGGTGAGGACTTCCTCGTGCTCGGCGAGGTGGGCGGCGATGCGGCGGGCGGCGGCCTCGTCGCCGGGGTAGCGGTCGTAGTGGGCGAGGGTCTTGCGCTCCATGCGCGGGTAGGCGGCGCGGTAGACGGCGTCCGCGTCGGCGTCGAGGCCGGGGAGACCGCCGGTGATCAGCACTTCGGCGAGGCCCTCGGGCGCGTACGACAGGTAGGTGACCGCGCAGAAGCCGCCGAAGCTCTGCCCGAGGACGGTCCACGGCCGGTCGCCGGTGAGCCGGCGCCGGATGTGCTCGCAGTCGCGGACGATCGCGTCGGCGCGGAAGTGGGCGAGGTAGTCGGCCTGCTGGGCGGGGGTGCCGCGGAGCGGGAGGGTCTGGCGGGTGGCGGGGGTGGAGCGGCCGGTGCCGCGCTGGTCGAGGAGGAGGACGCGGTAGTCCTCCAGGGCGCGGTCGAGCCAGCTGTCGCGGCCCACGGGGCGGCCGGCGGGGAAGCCGGGGCCGCCCTGGAGGTAGACGAGCCAGGGCAGTTCGTCGTGCTCGCGGCTGCTCGCGACGACCTCGCGCGCGTAGACCCGTATGTGCTCACCGGTGGGGTCGTCGTGGTCGAGCGGCACGTCGAAGTGGTGGTCGGTGAGGACCAGGCCGGGCTGGCGGTGCCGGCCGGTCACCGACGGTGCTGCCGCACCGGACGGTGCGGCGCCGAGCGCCCCTCCGCGCCTCTGTGCGCCCCCTGCGAGATCCTGCCCGGCGCGGGCATCCGGCATGGTTCCATCCTCACGTCGTCACGTAGTACCTGACACGCACGGCGAGGTGCACGGCGAAGCGCATGACGCGGTGCACGGCGGCGTGCAGGGCGAAATGCATGACGCGGTGCACCGCGAAATGCACGGCGTAACCTACCGAGGGGCAGCAGTGGCCGAGAACAGCACCCACGGCATACGGGCGGACGGGCCCGCCGAGATCGGCCGGCGCGTGCTGCGGCTGCGGACGGCCAAGGGCCTCACCCAGCGCCAGCTCGCCGAGCCCGCCTACACCGCGGCCTACATCTCCACCCTGGAGGCCGGCCGCGTGCGCCCCTCCGAGACCGCCCTGCGCCACCTCGCCGACCGCCTCGGGACCACCGTGGACGAGCTCGCCACCGGCCGCCCCGCCCACCTGGCGACCCGGCTGCGGATGCGGCTCACCGACGCGCGCCGCACCCTGGCCACCGGCGCCGCCGAGGACGCCGCCGCCCGCTACGCGGCGCTGCGCGACGAGGCGGCGCGCGCGGAGCTCACCTCCGAGCACGCCGCCGCCCGCCTCGGGCTCGGCGACTGCGCCCTGGAGACGGGCGAGCTGACCGAGGCCCGCGACCACTACGCCGCCGCCGAGGCCCTGCTGGCCGACGAGCCGCTGCCGCGCCGCGTGCCCGCGCTGCGCGGCCGGGCCACGGCCCACCTCCTGGCGGGAGAACTGCGCTACGCCTGCTACCTGCTGGAGACCGCGCTGGACGAGCTGAACGCCTCCGGCCTGCACGACCCCGACGCGCTGCTGCTCCTCTACACGGCGTCCATCGCCCCGTACATGGACATGGGGGCGCACGCCCGCGCCGCGCACGCCGCCGAGCTGGCCCTGGCGCTGGCTCCCCAGGTCGACGACCCGGCGCTCGTCGCCGGCATGCACCGCGGCGTGGCCCGCACCCTGATCGCGGAGGGCCGGATCGCGGAGGCCGACGCCTCCCTCGCCAAGGCCCAGGAGCTCTACCAGCAGCTGCACATCCGCACCGAGCTCGCGCACTGCCACTGGATGCGCGGCTACGTCCGCGCGCAGAACGGCGACCTGGAGGGCGCCGAGAGCGAGCTGCGGACGGCGCGCGACATGCTGGCGTCGAAGCGGGCGCCGCTGTTCACCGTGCAGGTGGAGGTGGAACTGGCCGACGTGCTGCGGCGGCGCGGCAAGGCGGCCGAGGCGGAGGGGCTGCTGAGCCCGCTGCTGGCGCCGTCGGCCACGGAGTCGGCGCTGGGCGCCGAGCGCGGCGCGGTCCACGCGGGCGGCGCGCACCGCCTGCTGGGGCTGATCGCGGAGGAACGGGGCCTCACCGAGACGGCGGAGGAGCACTACTGCGCGGCGCTGTCACTGCTGGAGCGGACGGGAGCCGCGGGGGACCTGGCGGACCTGTGCCGGCTGCTGGGGGACCTGCTGCGGCGGACGGGCCGGGTCGAGGCGGCGCTGGACGCGTACCGCACGGGCCTCGGCCACCGGGCCGCGCCGGGGACGACGACGCTGGGACCGGCACCGGCGGCGCCGCCGATGTGACGACGGCGCCGCACGGCTCCGGGCCCCTGTGAACAAAGGCATTCCCCCGGCCACGGGCCGCCGCTTGTGGGGGATGCGGCGGTCCGTGGCCGTGTGCCGCAACACCTCACTGCCGGTAGGTCAGTCCCGGCATGCTGCAGTACGGACAGCACTCTGCCGTCCGTAGGCCCCGTACGGAATCCGCCGCGGGTCCCGGTTCGCCCCCGCCGATCGGAGGGGGTGTCTCCGCCGATCGGGGGGACCGGGCGGGGGCCGGCCGGGGTGGCCGGGCGGTGCCGGCCGTCGGACCCGCCACCGGCCCCGCCGCCCGACCGTCCGAAGGGCGATCGGGCGGAGCGCCACGCTCCGTTTTCGGCGATGGTTGTCGGACCCGTACGGCAGGCTGGGGAACGCGACCGGAACCGGACCCCTCCGAACAGGGTCTAGCGGGTCGTGAACGCACAGAGCAGCAGCGCAGGCAGCAGTAGGCGTGGAAGAGGTAACGGCAGGTGATCCGTGTTGCGGTGGTGGACGACGAGCAGCTCGTCCGGTCCGGGCTGCGGATGATCCTGGGCACGGCCCCGGACATCGAGGTGGTCGCCGACTGCGGCGGCGGCGAGGCCGTCGCGACCGTGCGCGACTGCGCCCCCGACGTCGTCCTGCTGGACATCCGGATGCCGGACGTCGACGGACTGACCGTCCTGCGCGCGCTGCGCGCCGCCCCGCGCCCGCCCGCGGTCGCCATGCTCACGACCTTCGACGCCAACGAGTACCTGGCGGCGGCCCTGCGCGGCGGCGCGACCGGCTTCCTCCTCAAGGACACCGACCCGGAGCAGCTCGTCCAGGCCGTGCGGACCCTCGCGGCGGGCGGCAGCGTCCTCGATCCCGGCGTGACCCGCGCGGTGATCGGCGGCTACCTCGCGTCCGAGGCGGAGACCACGGCCGCCGAGGCGGTGTCGGTGCTCACCCCGCGCGAGCGGGAGGTGCTCGCGCACCTCGGCGCGGGGCTGGCCAACCCGCAGATCGCCGAGCGGATGGGGCTCGCGCCCAGCACGGTCAAGGACCACGTCCGCGCGGTGCTCGGCAAGCTCGGCGGGCTCAACCGCGTCCAGGCCGCGATCGTCGCCGACCGGGCCGGGCTCGTCACGGCGCAGGGCAAGCAGCGGCCGCAGGACGAGGGCCCGGGGGCGGGCGCGTGACCACCGCCGCGGGCCCGCGCCGGCTTCCCCCGCGTGTGCGCACCGCCCTCCCCATCGTCGTCCCCGTGCTGATAGCGGTGGTGGACGCCCTGCTGGTCAACGGGCCGAAGCCCGGACTGGACCTCGGGGTGTCGCTCGCGGCCGCGGCCGCGCTGGTGTGGCGCCGGCGCTTCCCGCTCACCGTCTTCGCGGTGACGCTGCCCGGCATCTACATCGGCTACGTCTGGTTCGCCCCGATGATCGCGCTGTACACGGTGGCGACGCTGCGCACCGACCGGCGGCTGCTCGTGGGGGCGGCCGCGCTGCTCGCCGCCGCGCACTTCCTGCCGTACCCGATCTCCCACCTCTCCTTCGCCGACCGGCGCGACGTGGCCCTCCAGTTCCTCGACGCGTGCGTCACCGCCGCCACGCCCGTCGCGCTCGGCCTGCTCACCCGCACCCGGCGCGAGCTCGGCGCGCGGCTGGACGAGCTGACGCGCAGCCGGGCGCGCGAGGACCGGCTGCTCGCAGACCAGGTCCTGGCCACCGAGCGGGCCCGGCTCGCCCGCGAGATGCACGACGTCGTCGCCCACCAGGTCAGCCTGATCAGCCTGCAGGCCGGCGCCGTCCAGATCAGCACGGGCGACGAGCAGGCGCGCGAAGGGGCCCGCAGGATCCGCGAGCTGTCGGTGCGCACGCTGGAGGAGCTGCGGCACATGGTCGGCATCCTGCGCGCCGCCGGGGCCGACACCGAAGAGCTCACCCCGCAGCCGCGCCTCGCGGACCTGCCCCGGCTGATCGAGCTGAGCGCGCTCGACGTGACGTACGAGAACGCGTGCGCTCCCGGGACCGCGCGCTCCGAGGCCGTCGAGCGCGCGGCGTTCCGCACGGTGCAGGAAGCGCTGACCAACGCCCGCAAGCACGCGCCCGGTGCGCGGGTACGGGTGCGGCTGGCGGAGGACGCCGCGGAGACGCTGCTGGTGGAGATCCGCAACGGACCGCCGGACGCGGCCGTCCCGGCACCGGGGCTGCCCGGCGGCGGGCACGGACTGGTGGGACTGCGCGAGCGGGCGCAGAGCCTGGGCGGAACTCTTGAGGCACACGGGACGCGGGAGGGCGGCTTCGTCGTACGGGCCGGGTTCCCGCGGGAGGGGTAGGAGAGGTACGGGGGTCGGAGGGGCGGGCCCCTCCGCGGAGCGGTCCGCCTAGGCGGACTGCGCGGGGAGGGCCTCGCCGCTGTCGCGGCCCTCGTGGGTGGCCGTGGCCAGGTCCGGATAGATCTCGAAGAGGCGGCGCACCCCCAGTGCGCCGAGCACCCTGTTGACGTGGGAGCCGTCCGCCGCGCCGCCCTGCGGGGGCAGGATGAGTCTCAGCCGCCCCTGACAGGAGCGCATCAGGCGGCGGGCGGCGATGAGGACGCCGACGCCGCTGGAGTCGCAGAAGCGCACCTCGGCCAGGTCGAGCACGAGGCTGCGCCGTCCGTCGGCGACCGCGTCGTGCACGCGTTGCCGGACCACCGGCGACGTCACCAGGTCCATCTCGCCGGAGACGCGGAGGACGGCCCAGTCCCCGCGCTCGGCGTCCTTCACCTTCAACGTCACGCGCTCGAAGCCCCTTCGCTCGGTCTCTCGCTCCCCGGAACGGACCTTTCCGCAGCCGTGGCTGCCCGGCGTCTCCCCCGTCTCGCCCACGTGAAACGCCGGTGGGACCGGGCGTGCGGCGCCGGCCCCCAACGAGCCTATGCCCAGCTCGAACCGTTAATCCCCAAAGTTCCGGTCACACCCGCATAACACATCGGCACATTCGCGCACGTACGATCCGTAACGATCGGCCAGATGTGCGGAAAGTGACCGTGGCAATACCATCCGGAGCCGCCCGGTGGGGCGATCTTCACGATGTTCCCCGCAAAGGCGGCCGGACCGCCGGACCCGGCCACTACATTCGAGGAGTATGTGACCGTGGGCACAAGCGCGGTGCGGCATGACGCCGGGCATGAGTGCGACGGACACACTTTCGGCGGATCGGATCGACGAGAACCAGCGGCGGACGGAGGGGCAGCCATGGCGACCGACGGAGCACCACCCCGGTGGGACCGCAAGATGCAGCAGCGGCTCGCGCACGGCGAGGCGGCCGCCCTCGGCGAACTCTACGACCGCTTCGCCTCCCTCGTGCACACCCTCGCCCACCGCGTCCTTGAGGACGAGGCCGCCGCCGACCGCGTCACGCGCGAGGTTTTCGGCCACGTCTGGGAGCACCCCGGCGACTTCGACCCCAAGGAGGGCTCGCTGCGCTCCTGGATCGCCGGGCTCACCCACCGTCAGGCGGTGGAGCGGCTGCGGCAGTCCCAGAGCGCCGGGGCGGCCACGCCCGAGGAGATCGAGGAGAAGGTGCGGGCGGCGTCCGCCGCGGCCCGCGCCGACTACATCGTCACGTCCATGCCGGCCCCGCTGCGCGCCGCGCTCGACCTCGCCTACCTGCGCCGCCTCGACTACCGCCGGGCGGCCGCGCAGCTCGGCGTCACGGAGGACGAGGCGCGGCGCCGGCTGCGCCTCGGGCTGCAGCTGCTCTCCACCGCGCACCGCGGGCCGCGCGTCATCGCGCCGCCGGCGCACGGAGGGGCACTGTGAGCGAGGAGTTCGGCCGGGGCGGCGCGGGCCCACAAGGCGGAAACGGCGCCTCCGGTCCGTCCGGGCCGCCGCGGATACCGCTGCCGCGGACGGCGGCGGAGGACGGCCCCCGGTGGCCGGAAGCGGCCCCCGCACCGGCGCCCGGCCCTGCGCCCAGCGCTGCTCCCGCACCGGATCCCGCACCCGATCCCGGGACCGCCCCTGCCGCTGCTCCCGCGCCCGATCCCGGCCCCGCCGCCGCTCCCGCCTCACCCCCTCTTCCCGAAATGGCTCCGACGTCCGACATGGCTCCGAGGTCGCAC
The DNA here is from genome assembly GCF_003011965.1 of Streptosporangium nondiastaticum. GTDB lineage: Bacteria > Actinomycetota > Actinomycetes > Streptomycetales > Streptomycetaceae > Streptomyces > Streptomyces nondiastaticus. The sequence continues at coordinate 4,116 of NZ_PXWG01000021.1, read as the reverse complement.
AAGGTCCTCAAGTCCCTCCTCGGCGCGTGGGCCCTGGCCGCCTGCTCCGCCGAGGAGACCGCGGCCGTCGAGGCCCACCTGACCGACTGCGCCACCTGCGCGGACGAAGCCGTACGGCTGCGCGAAGCCGTCGCCCTGCTCCACCCGGAGGACAACCTGGACCTCGACCCGCGGCTGCGCTCGCGCGTGCTCGCCTCCTGCCTGGGCCGCCGTCCGGCCCGCGTCCCCGTGCCCGCGTGGGCCGCCCCCTACGACGCGGAGACCGCCCGCCTCGACGCCCTCCTGCACGACATCGGCGAGGCGGAGTGGCAGGCGCCTGTGCGGCTGCGGTGGTTCGACGGCGAGCGGCCCGCCGGCCGGGACACCACGGTGGCCGCGGTCATCGGCCACCTCACGGCCGTCGACGGCCTCGTCGCCAGGGCCCTGGGCCTGCCGGACCCGCTCGGGGCCGCCACGGGCACCCCCACCGAGCGCACGGAGGCCCTGTGGGCGGCACGGTCCTCGACGCCGCCGGGCGCGGTGCGGGCCGAGTGGCGGGAACAGGGCCGCACGCTGATACGAGGCGCGTCGTTCGCCGATCAGGAGGCCGCCGGACCGGCCGTCCCGTACGGCCCGTCCACGCTCCCCGTGCGCGACGCGTTCCTCGACCGGGCCTTCGAGTGCTGGATCCACGCGGAGGACATCGCCGACGCCGTCGACTACCCCTACCACCCGCCGTCGCCCGGCCACCTCCACGAGCTGGTCGGCCTCGCGGCCCGCATGCTCCCGGCCGCCATCGTCGCCCGCCGCCGCGCGGGCCTCGCCCCGCCGGCCCACACGCTGGCCGTGGCGGGCGCGCCCGGCCGCTCCCTCCACCTGGAAGTGGAAGGCAGCGGCGGCGGCCACTGGCACATCGCCCTCGACTCCCCGGCCGCCACGCCCTCCCCGGCGACCGAGGTCGCCCATGTCGCCCTGGACGCCATGGAGTTCTGCCGCCTCGCCGCGGGCCACGTCCACCCGGAGGACGCGGCAGCGGGCCAGTCCGGGGACCGCGAGGCGATCCTGGACGCGCTGTACGCGACGGCTTCGCTGTCGCGGATGTGAGGGGCCTGGAATACGTCTGTGGCCCGCATCGAGGATGCGGGCCACAGACGTTCGCGGGCATCAGCCCGAGGCGGCGGGCCGACGCTCGCTCCCGGTACTACGCGAAGACGACCGTCCGGCGGCCGTTCAGCAGGACGCGGTGCTCGCTGTGCCACTTCACCGCGCGGGCGAGGGCCTGGCACTCGACGTCGCGGCCGATGGCGACCAGCTGCTCCGGGGTCACCTCGTGGCCCACGCGCTCGACCTCCTGCTCGATGATCGGGCCCTCGTCGAGGTCCGCGGTCACGTAGTGCGCCGTCGCACCGATCAGCTTCACGCCGCGGGCGTGCGCCTGGTGGTACGGCTTGGCGCCCTTGAAGCTCGGGAGGAAGGAGTGGTGGATGTTGATGATCTTCCCGGAGAGGACCTTGCAGAGGTCGTCCGAGAGGACCTGCATATAGCGGGCGAGGACGACGAGCTCGACGTTCTCGGCCTGGACGAGCTCCAGGAGCTTCGCCTCCGCCTCCGGCTTGGTGTCCTTCGTGACCGGAATGTGGTGGAACGGGACCCCGTAGGAGCCGACGAGCTCGGCGAAGTCGGTGTGGTTGGAGACGACGGCGGCGATCTCCACCGGCAGGGCGCCGATCCGCGAGCGGAAGAGCAGGTCGTTCAGGCAGTGGCCGAACTTGGACACCATCAGGACGATGCGCATCTTCTCGTCGGCCCGGTGGATCTCCCAGTCCATGTGGAAGGAGTCGCCGATGGCGGCGAAGCTGGCGCGCAGCTTCTCCAGGGTGACGGGCGCCTCCGCGCCGAAGTGGACGCGCATGAAGAAGAGCCCGGTGTCGTGGTCACCGAACTGCTGGCTGTCCTCGATGTTGCACCCGGTCATGAAGAGGTAGCTGGACACCGCGTGGACGATGCCCTGCTTGTCGGGGCAGGAGAGGGTGAGGACGTACTGCTCGGGCTGCGCTGGGGCCCCTTCGGCGGCAGGGGACTGGGAGGCGTTCATAGCCCAATAGCCTCGCACACCCGCGGGGCCCCCCGAACCGCGCCGCGGTCGGGGCCGCGGCTCAGCGCACCTGCGTCAGCCGCTCCAGCACCTCCAGCGGGCGCGGCGGGGCCTCCGGCTCGTCCCCGTCGTTCAGCGCGAGCCGCACGTGCGCCTCCCGCGCGGCCTGGACCGCCTCCGGCCAGCCGTGGTGCTCCAGATACGCCGAGACCGGGGCGTCCGGCCCGACCTGGTGCATTATCCGCAGGACGCGCAGCACGGCGAGATCGACGAGCGCGGCCTCGCCCGAGTCGCGGAAGATCGTCCCGATGTATTTCTCGGCCGACCAGTTGTCCAGCCAGGTGTCCTCGACGAGTCGGTAGACGGCGTCCGTCACGTCCCCGAAGCCCGCGTCGCCGACGAGCCAGCGCTCGCGCTGGAAGACCGGGTCCGAGAGCATGTGCAGCGCCGAGCGCACCTGGGCACGCCAGCGCCACCACGGCATGTCATTGAGCGGCATGCCGTCCATGGTGGTCGAGCGGCGGCCGCGGCGGGAAGACTTCTCCGAACCCTGCATAGCAATCGATCGTACGTTCCCCCACTGACATCCGGCCCGAGCCCCCGCCTTCCGCCCCTCCGCCGGTGATCGTCAGAGCTGCGCCCACGAGTGCTGCGACAGCCCGTACTTCTTCGCGATCGGGTTCCACAGCTCCGCGGCCTGCTTCTTCGCGGCCGTGGCGTCGCCGCTGGCACGGTCGCCCGCGGTGCTCTCGCCCGACGGGCGCGCGTGGCCCTTGATGCAGCCGTGCTTGCCGCCGACCTGGTCCGCCCACGCCGCGTAGTGGGTGTCCGCGGAGGCGGACGACTGCCACGCCTTGGTCAGCTGCGCCGACAGCTCGGCGCTGTTGGGGAGCTTGTCGATCGCGGTCTTCTGCAGCCGGGTGACGAGGCCGTCGCGCTGCTTGGCGGCGTCGCGCAGGTCGGACGCGGACTTGCCCAGGTCCTTGCAGTCCCGGGTCGAGTCGACGGCCTTGATCACGGCGTCGCGGCTGTTGTTGCTGTCCTTCAGCAGGGCGTCCAGGGCCTTGGCCTGGGCGGCCACCGGATCCGCCGGGTCCGCCGACGCCGACGGCTCCTTCTTGCCGCCGTCGCCCTGGTCGGACGCGTCGCCGGGCGTGGCGGAGCTGACGGCGGTGTTCTGCGGGGTGTCGCTCTTCTTCTCGTCTCCCCCGCCGCTGAGCAGCGCACCGGCGGCGAGGCCCGCGACGGCGCAGCCGGCGACGACGATGCCGACGATGGCCGCGGTGGGCAGCTTCCGCCGGGAGGGCGGGGAGGCGGGGGCGGGCTGCGGGGGCGCCGCGTGCGGGGCACGCGGCGGAGGTATGTGCCCGGGGGCGGCTGCGGCCGCACCGCGGGGACCGGCGGAACCGGGAGCGGAGGCGGAGACGGAAGCGGAAGCCGCGGCGGAGGCGGCCGAGGCGCGGAAGAGGCCGTCGAACTCGGAGGGCGGCGGCCGCTCTCCCTGCGCGGGGCCGGCGCCGAGCGGCGGCTGGTACGGGGGCGGCGGGACGGGACCGCCACCGACGGGAGCGCCTCCGAGGGGACCACCACCGACCGGAGCGCCTCCGGCGACGGGCGGCAGGTATTGCGTGGCCGCGGCGGAATCCCCGCCCGCGGGGCCACCGCCTACGGGCGGCAGGTACTGCGTGGCAGCGGCCGAGTCCCCGCCCGCGGGACCACCACCCACGGGCGGCATGTACTGCGTGGCCGCAGCGGCGGAATCCCCACCCGTAGGACCACCGCTGGAGCCACCGTTGGAACCGCCGCCCACAGGCGGCAAGTACTGCGTGGCCGCAGCGGAGGCGTCCCCGGAGGCCGCGCCGCCGCCCACAGGCGGCAGGTACTGCGTAGCCGCAGCAGAATCGTCACCGCTCAGGGGCGGCAGGTACTGCGTCGCGGGTTCCGCGGAGGCCGCGGGCGCCGCCGGGGCGCCGCCGGGCACCTGCCCGGCGCCGTGCGTGCCGCCGCCCTGTCCCGCGCCGCCCTGGGCGTAGGGAGCCGGC
>NZ_PXWG01000219.1 GCF_003011965.1 Streptosporangium nondiastaticum | reverse complement strand
CGCCGGCGTCCCCCGCGCCATCCCCGCCGTCCGCTCCGCCGAGTCCGCCCCCGGCCCCGGCTGGCGGCCCGCCGACGGCGCCCGCGTGATCGCCTCCGGCCCGCTCGCCGACGAGGGCCGCCGGCTCGCCGGCGAACTCCACCTGCAGTACGCGGCCGCCGGTCCCGCCCGCTCCGGCGACGTCGAGCTCGCCCTGCGCCCCGGCGTCTCCGGCACGGGCCCGGCCGCGGCCGAGGGCTACGAGCTGACCGCCCGCGACGGCCGGGTGCAGGTCGCCTCGGCCGGCGAACCCGGAGTGTTCTACGGCACGCGCACCCTCCTGCAGGCCGTGCGCTCCGGCGGCGGACTCCCCGAGGGCGTCGTCCGCGACGCCCCCGACCGCGCCCAGCGCGGCCTCCACCTCGACATCGCCCGCAAGCACTTCACCGCCCGCTGGATCGAGGACCGGCTGCGCGAGCTGTCCGCCCTCAAGCTCAACCAGCTCGCCCTGCACTTCTCCGACGACCAGGGCTTCCGCATCGAGAGCGACTCCCACCCCGAGATCGTCTCCAAGCAGCACCTGACCAAGGCCGAGGTCCGCCGCATCGTGGCCCTCGCCGAGTCCCTGCACGTCACCGTCATCCCGGAGATCGACTCGCCCGGCCACCTCGGCGCCGTCATCGCCGCCCACCCCACGCTCCAGCTGCGCGACGCCGCCGGCACCGCCGCCCGCGGCGCGATCGACATCGCCAACGCCGACTCCGCCCGCATCGTCGACGACCTGCTCCGCGAGTACGCCCCCCTCTTCCCCGGGCCGTACTTCCACCTCGGCGCCGACGAATACCGCGCCCTGATGGCCAAGAACCCCGAGGCCTCCTACCCGCGCCTGGCCGCCCGCGCCAAGGAGAAGTACGGGCCGCGCGCCCGCGTCCAGGACCTGGCCACCGGCTGGCTCAACGACCGGGCCGCCGTCGTCCGCACCCTCGGCAAGAAGGCCAAGGCCTGGAACGACGGCTTCTTCCCCGGCGGCGTCGTCACCGCGAACAAGGACATCGAGGTCGAGTACTGGACCGGCAAGGAGATCGGCGCCCGCGCCCCGCAGGACTACCTCAACGAGGGCCGCAAGCTCGTCAACCTCAACGACGAGTACCTCTACTACGTCCTCGGCCAGCCCAACCAGTTCACGTACCCCACCGGACAGCGCATCTACGAGCAGTGGTCGCCGGCCGTGCTGCGCGGCACGGCACCGGTGCCCGCGCCCGCCGGGCCGGACCGGGTGCTGGGCGGCCGGCTCGCCGTCTGGTGCGACCACGCCGACGCGCAGACGCCGCAGCAGGTCGCGTCCGGCATCCGGCTGCCGCTCGCGGCGACGGCCCAGCGGCTGTGGGACGCGCGGCGGCCGACGATGCCGTGGCGGGACTTCGCGTCCTTGGACGCGCGCGTCCGTTAGCCGGACGTACGGGTCCGGGTGGCGCCCGATTCCGCCGGACCCTCGCCGCAGGGGTGTCCGCCGGGCCGCCCGGCCCGGCGAAGGGTGACGCCCGCCACCCTTCAAACCGCCGCGGCGGAGTATATGTCCAAAGATGCCCGGCATCTTTGCATCCGCCGCCACGGTGCTCAGCCTTCGCGGCGGTGTCCGGCGGTGCCCGGACCGCCCGGGCCCGTACGGCACGTGCAGACCTCGACCCGGAGGGCCTAACCTCCGGGGAGAAGGCACGCGCATCTGAACGAGGGCCCGATGAAGATCGAATTCCTGCTGCACAACGCGTACGGCATCGGCGGCACCATCCGCTCGACCGTCAACCTCGCCGCCGCCCTCGCGGACCGGCACGAGGTGCGGATCATCAGCGTCAACCGGCCCGTGGACGAGCCCGAGCTGGTCATCGACCCGCGCGTGCGGCTCACGCCCCTGGTCGACCTGCGCGAGGGCACCGACGGCGACGAGTACGAGGCGCCGCTCAACCAGCAGCCCAGCGCGATCTTCCGGGACGAGCGCATCGACAACGGCCGCATGGCCGCCACGGCCCTCACCGACCAGCGCGTGCGCGACCACCTCGCCGCCACCGACGCCGACGTGGTCATCGCCACCCGCCCCAAGCTGATCGGCTACCTCTCGACGTACGGCTCCGATCGCTACCTGCGCCTGGGTCAGGAGCACCTCACGCACGAGGCGCACGTCCCCGAGCTGCACGCGGTGATGGACCCGGCGATCTCCGCCCTCGACGCCTTCACCACCGTCTCCGAGGCCGACGCCGGGCACTACCGGGAGGCCCTCCCCGACGCCCGCGCGCGCATCCTCTCCATCCCCAACGCCGTCCCCGCCCCCGCCGCGGAGCCCTCCGACGGCACCTCCCACCTGATCGTCTCCGCGGGCCGGCTCGTCGCCGTCAAGCGCTACGACCGGCTCATCGCCGCCTTCGCGAAGGTCGCCGCGCAGCGCCCCGAGTGGCACCTGCGCATCTACGGCCGCGGCCCGGCCAAGGCCAAGCTGCGCAAGCAGATCGAGGAGCTCGGCCTGTACGAGCGGATCACGCTCATGGGCGCCCGCTCGCCCATCGAGACCGAGTGGTCCAAGGGCGCCGTCGCGGCCGTCGCCTCCGACGCGGAGTCCTTCGGCATGACGATCGTCGAGGCCATGCACGCGGGCCTGCCCGTCGTCGCGACGGACTGCCCGTACGGCCCGCGGGAGATCCTCACCGACGGCACGGACGGCGTGCTCGTGCCGCTGGCCGGCCCGGAGGGAGAGCACGCTGCCGTCGACGCCTACGCCGACGCCCTGCTGAAGGTCACAGGGGACGCCGCGCTGCGCGCCCGCCTCGGCGCCGCCGCCCGCGCGACCGCCGGCCGCTACGAGCCCTCCCGCATCGCCGCCCGCTACGAGGAGCTGTTCGAGGAGCTGCGCCCGGGCTCCACGACCGTCACGGAGAAGAAGAAGGGCCTGTTCGGCGGCCTGTTCGGCGGCGGTCGCAAGAAGCAGGCGGCCGTGGCCGCCCCCGCGCCCGCCGGGACCGCCCACCCCGAGGCCCGCTGCGCCGTCGCCGCCGACGGCTCCCTCGTCGTCCGGCTCCGCGCCGACCAGCTCACCGCCGCCGACACCCACCTGCTCCTGCGGCACCGCGGCACCAAGGGCAAGGAGGCCGTGCGCGTGCCGCTCCCGGCCCGCCGCGAGCCCGGCACCTGGGTCGAGGCCCGCCTCGACCGCGCCGCGCACGCCCTGGCCGAGGGCCGCTGGGACAGCTACGCCGAGCGCTCCGGCGACAAGTCGCGCCGCCGACTGAGCGCCGCACTTGTCGAGCAGAAGGGCCTGCTCGGCCTGGACCTCGCACAGACCGCGGCCGGTGTCGCCGCCGTCGTCCCGTACGAGACGAGCGACGGCTTCCTCGCCGTCCGCACCTGGCTGCGCCCCCAGCACGCCGAGGCCGGTGAGGTCGTCGTCGGTGACAACGGCATCCGCGTCACCGTACGGGCGTACGGCACGGAGCTCGGCGAGGGCGGCGAGCTGATCGCGCGGCTGCGCCACGGCGACGGCTCGGCCGGCGACGTCCGCGCCCCGCTGGCGGACGGCTCGGCGACCCTGCCCTACGAGCCGATGCAGCAGCGGCAGAAGCCGGACGAGGAGCAGGACCTGTGGGACCTGTGGGTGCGGCCGAAGGCGGGCGCGGCGCTCGTGCGCGTCGGCCGGATCGCCGGCGACTTCGCCGACCGCAAGGGCGTCGACACCTTCCCGGGCGCCGTCCGCGGCGAGGTGCAGCTGCGCCCGTACTTCACGGTGACGAACGATCTGACGATCACGGTGAAGGACGTGGCGAAGGACGTGACGCAGGAGGACGCGGCGTAGGCCCTCCAGGCAGGGGGAGGGCGGGCCGGAACGGAGGACGGCCGGTGCCGCCACCCCCCACAGGAGAGGCACCGACCGCCGTCCGGCGTGGACCCTGGTGGGGCCCACACCTCCTACAGCGCCGCAGGCCGTTAATTCGTCACACTGTCGTACCGGCCGGTGCGCGGCCCCCGCGCCGGTGTGCCGGTGACCCTTTCTGGACGAAGCCGGGTCACTGCCCGTAACGTGCGGGTCCGCGCCGCTGCCGGTGCGCATCTCTCGCTTGTTGGTTCCAGTGGCCGGGGCAATCCGGACGAATGGGAAGCCGGCCACTTCCAGGGGGTTCTCACCTATGTATCCGTGCGGTAACTGCCGCGCCGCCGCCGTCGGCCCGGACGGCCGCTGCGCCGCCTGCGGCGTCTACCAGCAGCAGGCCGCCGCCATGGCGCCCGGCCCCGCGCCCGCTTACCCGTACGCCCCCGCGATGCCGGCCGCCCCGATGCCCGTCGGCGGCGTCGACCTGCGCCGCGGCCTGCGGATCGGGCTGATGACCGCGCTCGGCATGAGCACGGCTGCGCTGCTGTTCGTCTTCTGGACGGACACCCAGACGCGCATGGCCCTGCAGGACATGCTCGACAACGGCGTGACCTCCACCACCCAGCAGGACCTTGAGGACACGGACGCCGCGGCCACGGTCGCCTCGCTGGTCTACCTCCTGACCCTGGCCGCCTCGGCCACGCTGTGGGCCGTCTGGTTCCGCCGGGCCCGCATCAACGCCGAGTTCTTCGCCCCCGGCGGCAACCGCCTCGGCATCGGCTGGGCGGCGGGCGCGTGGTTCACCCCGGTCGTCAACTTCTGGTTCCCCAAGCAGATCGTCAACGACATCTACAAGAGCAGCGCTCTCCCGGGCGCCCGGGTCCCCAAGGGCCTGGTCAACTCCTGGTGGACCCTGTGGATCGGCTCCGGGGTCTGCACCATGGCCTCGTCGGGGCTCAGCGCCGGCGCCGCCACGCGGATCGCCGCCAAGGGATACGACGGCTCCACCTGGCGCGACGACGTCGAGGCGCTGAAGAACGCGGCCACCGTCTCCGGCCTCGCCACGCTGCTGATGACCGCCGCCGGTGTCCTGGCCCTCCTCGTCGTCCGCCAGCTCGGCGGCCTGCAGGAGCGGCGCGCGATGGCGGGCCCGGCGGGCATGCCCGGCATGCCCGGCGCGCCCGGCGGACCCGTGCCCGCCGGTGTGCCGTACGGCGCGCCCGGGTATGTCCCCGGGCAGCAGCCCGGCGGCCCCGTGGCCGGCTGGCCCCATCCGCCGCAGAATCCTTACGGCAGCGGGCCGGCGGGCTACTGAGCCACGGAATCTCCGAGTGGTGCAGGATGAGGGCGTGCAGGGGGACGACGCCGAGCTGACGGCCGCGGTGTGCGCGGCCCAAGGTGGGGACGAGACGGCATTCCGTACGGTCTACCGCTCCGTGCAGCCCCGCCTGCTCGGGTACGTGCGGACGCTCGTCGGCGAGGCCGACGCGGAGGACGTGGCGTCCGAGGCGTGGCTGCAGATAGCCCGCGACCTCGGCCGGTTCAGCGGCGACGCGGACCGCTTCCGGGGCTGGGCCGCCCGGATCGCGCGCAACCGCGCGCTGGACCACATACGCATGCGCGGCCGGCGCCCGGCCATCGGCGGCGACGAGAGCGAGCTCGCCGGCCGCGCCGCGGACGCCGACACCGCCGGGGAGGCCCTGGAGGCCCTCGGCACCGGCAACACCCTCGCGCTCATAGCGCAGCTCCCGCAGGACCAGGCCGAGGCCGTCGTGCTCCGCGTCGTCGTCGGCCTCGACGCGAAGAGCGCGGCCGGAGTGCTCGGCAAACGCCCCGGCGCGGTGCGCACCGCCGCGCACCGCGGGCTGCGCCGGCTGGCCGAAATGGTCACGGCGGGAACCAACGGGGTCGATGCGGCGACCGGGACTGTGGGAGCGAACGGATCGGTGCCGGCGGGGAAGCGGGTCACCGAAGCCGTCCCCCAGCAGCGGCGGGCACACCCCGGGGACCATCCCGGAGCCAACGCTTCTGCCGGTGTGACGCAAATGCGTGCTCGGACGCAGAAGGACATGTGATGGCGGACGACCACCGGTACGACTGGCTGGAAGACTGGCTGGACGAGGACGCCGTGGAGCGCTTGCTGAACGGCTCGCCCGCCGCCGGTCCGGCGCGAGGCAGCGAAGTTGCCGACGAAGACATGACGGCCGATCCGGCCGATGACGCTCAGGCGAAGGGGGCTGTGCGCGACGGCTCCGCCGCGGGCACGGGTGCCGCGGGTGCTGCCGGTACCTCAGGTGCCGCGGGCGGCGGCTCGGCGGCCGGTGCGGACACCGCCGTGCGTGACGGCGCTGCGGGCTCCGGTGCGGACCGGACGGCGGGCGCTGCGGGTTCCGGTGCGGTGGGCGTGCCCGCTGCCGAATCCGTATCCGCTGCCGATGCCGTCGCCGAAGTCGTCACCGAAGCCGTCATTGACGATGCCTCCCCGGAAGGCCGCACCGTTGCCGGGACCGGCGTGTCCGCCCCCGAGGCGGAGGCCGTCGACGGCGCAGCCCCCGCCCCCGGGGCGGTCCGGAGCGCACCCGGCGGCCCCGCGCCGGACGGCGGCCCCGCGCCGGACGGCGCCCCCGTTCCGGCCGAGGCCGAGCGGCTGGTCGCCGCGCTCCGCGCACTCGTGCCGCCGCCGGCCGTGGACGGCGTGCCGCTGCCCGGGGAGGAGGCCGCGCTGGCCGCGTTCCGGGAGGCGAGGGCCGCCACGGCCACGGCCACCACGACGACTTCCGCCACGGCCACCGCCACCCCCGAGGCCGCGCCCACGCCCGAACGCGAACTCGAACCCGAACTCGAACCCTTCGTACGGCTCGCCGCCCCCGCCGCCCCTCGCCGCCGGCTCTTCTCCCGCTGGCAGCCCGTCAAGGCCGCGCTCGCCATGGCCCTCGCGGGCTGTGCGATCGGCGGGGTCGCGGTGGCCGCCGGCGCGGGCGTGCTGCCCGCGCCCTTCGGCCGGTCGGGCGGGGA
>NZ_PXWG01000218.1 GCF_003011965.1 Streptosporangium nondiastaticum | reverse complement strand
GCCCGGGCGGGGCGCGGCGAAGGTGCCGGGCGCGCCCGCCAGCAGGCCGCTGAGCAGGGCCGCCGCCAGGACGGTCACCCCGGCCCGCCGGGGGCGCGCGGGCCCGTGGCCGGCGGGTGAGGAGTCGCTGCCCCGGAAGTGCACGGCCGTCTCCCTCGCCTCGCGGTACTCCGGACGGGGGCGAGCCCATCACCAGCCGGTGGACGTGTCAACGCACGTGACCGAAGTGCCTGTATTGCCCGGCGCGTCGACCGTGAAAGCCGAACGTCCGCGGGTGAACGGGAATTCGAGTGGTGTCCCGCCGCCCGGCGGCGGGTACGGCCTTCGGCACGGACACCTGCGGAGGTGGTGATGGCCGACGTGCTCACGGCCAGAGCGCGGCTCGCCGCACTCCACGGCATCGCGACGTCCTACAGCCCCGCGCCCGGCCGCAGCGTGGAGGTGCCCGAGGACACCGTCGTCGCCGTCCTCGCCGCGCTCGGCGTCGACGCCGCCACGCCCGCCTCCGTGCGCGACGCCCTGGCCGTCCACGAGGAAGCGGCCCGGCGCAGGCTGCTGCCCGCCACGGTGGTCCTGCGGGAGGGCCGCGGCGCGCTGCCCGCCCTGCCGCCCGGCACCGAGGCGTGCGTGGAGACCGAGGACGGCGCGGTCGTCGTCCTGGACCTCGCCGCCGGCGGCGCCGAAGCGGCCTCCGCGCACGCCCCCGGCGCGCTCCCGCTCGGCACGCACCTGCTGCGCGCCCACGCCCCCGACGGCCGCTCCGCCGCCGCGCACCTGATCGTCGCCCCGGACCGGCTGCCCGCCCCGCCCGCGCGCGGCCACGGCTTCCTCGTCCAGCTCTACTCCCTGCTCTCCGCCCACTCGTGGGGCATGGGCGACCTCGGTGACCTGGCCGCGCTCGCCGCCTGGTCCGGCCGCGCCTTCGGCACGGACTTCGTCCAGGTCAACCCCCTGCACGCGGCCGTCCCCGGCGCCGGCGGCGCCCCCACCGACCCCTCGCCCTACCGGCCCTCGTCCCGCCGCTTCCCCGACCCCGTCCACCTGCGCGTCGCCGACGTCCCCGAGTTCGCCCTGCTCACCGGCGAGGCGCGCGAGCGCGCCGGACAGCTCCTCGGCCGCGCCGCCGCCCTGCGCGACGCCGTCCTCCACAAGGGCGAGCTCATCGACCGCGACGCCGTCTGGGAGCTCAAACGGCGCGCCCTGGAGCTCGTCCGCACCGTGCCCCTCGCCCCCGCCCGCCGCGCCGCCTACGAGGCCTTCGTCGCCGAGCAGGGCCGCGCCCTCGACGACCACTGCGCCTGGAACGCCCTCGCCGAGGTGCACGGCCCGCACTGGCGCTCCTGGCCCGGCGGCCTCGCCGACCCCCGCTCCGCCCGCACCGCCCGCGCCCGCACCGAGCTGGCCGGCCGCATCGGCTTCCACCGCTGGCTCGCCTGGCTCACCGACCAGCAGCTCGCCGCCGCCCAGCGCGCCGCACGCGCCGCCGGCATGCGCATCGGCCTCGTCCACGACCTCGCCGTCGGCGTCCACCCCTCCGGCGCCGACACCTGGGCGCAGCAGGACGCCTACGCCGCCGGCATGTCCGTCGGCGCCCCGCCCGACGCCTTCAGCCCCCGCGGCCAGGACTGGGGCCTGCCGCCCTGGCGCCCCGACGCCCTGGAGGCCGGCGGCTACCGCCCCTACCGCGAGCTGCTGCGCGGCCTCCTGCGGCACGCCGGCGGCCTGCGCGTCGACCACGTCATGGGCCTCTTCCGGCTCTGGTGGGTCCCGCAGGGCGAGGAGCCCACGCGCGGCACGTACGTGCGCTACGACCCCGAGGCCATGCTCGGCGTCCTCGCCCTGGAGGCGCACCGGGCGGGCGCCACCGTGGTGGGTGAGGACCTCGGCACCGTCGAGCCCGGGGTGCGCGAGGCCCTGGCCGAGCGCGGCGTGCTCGGGACGTCCGTCCTGTGGTTCGAGCGGGACTACGCGACCGGCGCGGCCGCGCCGCCCCTGCCGCCCGGCCGGTGGCGCGCCGGCTGCCTCGCCACCGCCACCACGCACGACCTGCCCAGCACCGCCGCCCGCCTCACCGGCGACCACGTCGGCCTGCGCCACCGGCTCGGGCTGCTCACCCGCCCCCTCGCCGAGGAGCAGCGCGAGGACGCCCGCGAGACGGGGGAGTGGCTGGAGCTCTTCACCCGGCTCGGGCTCCTGCCCGGGGGGCCGCACGGCGAGCACGGCGAGGAGGCGCTCGTCCTGGCCGTCCACCGCTACCTGCTGCGCACCCCCGCCCGCCTCGTCGGCGTCTGGCTGCCCGACGCCGTCGGGGACCGCCGCCCGCAGAACGTGCCCGGCACGTGGGACCAGTACCCCAACTGGCGGCTGCCCGTCGCGGGGCCCGACGGACGCCCGCTGTCCCTCGAGGAGCTGACCGCCTCGCCCCGGCTGCGGGTCCTGATGGCCGAGGTCGCGGCGCCGGCGGAGCCGTAGCCCCACCCCCGGGCGCGCGGGCCTCTTATGCTCCCGATATCTTGAGGCCGTGAGCTCTAAGAACAAGAACGCCGTGCGAGCCGGTGCCATCTCGGCCGGCACGCTGCTGATGCTGCTGATGTCGTCCCCCGCGTTCGCGCTCACCCGCGACGACGGTGACGACCCGGGTCCGGGCCTGAGCGTGATCAACACGCTCGGCCTCTACGTCGCCGCGCCGATCGTCCTCTTCCTGGTGATCGCCGGCCTCACGATGGTCGCCGCCAGGCACTCGGACAACCCGCACACCGTCGACACCCACCACCCGCGCACGCGCTAGCCGCTCCTTCCGCTTCAGCCCGGTGCCCCCGGTCCTTCTCGGACCGGGGGCACCGGGCTTTTGCGCATGTGTTCCCGGCCTCATTTCCGGAACCAGGGATTTCGCTTTACGAGCCACGTAACCTACGGTGTCGTAACCTACGCAGCCGTAAGTACGATCTTCCCCTGGAGCTGTCCGTGACCATCGCCCCCCTCCGCCACCATGCCCGGGCCGTGTGGAGCGACAGCCGCCTGCTGTACGCACTCGAAGAGGTCGTCGAGACCGAGCTCAACCGGCACCTGAAGGTCGCCAAGGAGTGGATGCCGCACGAGTACGTGCCCTGGAGCGACGGGCGCGACTTCGACGGCATCATGGGCGGGGAGGCCTGGGCGCCCGAGCAGTCCAAGGTCACCGACATCGGCCGCACCGCGCTCGTCGTCAACCTGCTGACGGAGGACAACCTCCCCAGCTACCACCACGAGATCGCCCAGCTCTTCGGCCGCGACGGCGCCTGGGGCACGTGGGTGCACCGCTGGACCGCGGAGGAGGGCCGGCACGGCATCGTCATGCGGGACTACCTGCTGACCTCGCGGGCCGTCGACCCCGTCGCCCTGGAGCGGTTCCGGATGTCGCACATGAGCGAGGGCTTCGAGTCCGACAACCGGCACAGCATGCTGCACTCCGTCGCCTACGTGGCCTTCCAGGAGCTCGCCACCCGCATCTCCCACCGCAACACCGGCCACCACTCCGGCGACCCCGTCTGCGACCGGATGCTCGCCCGCATCGCCACGGACGAGAACCTCCACATGGTCTTCTACCGCAACCTGCTCGGAAAGGCGTTCGAGCTCGCGCCGGACCAGACGATGGCGGCCGTCCGCGACGTCGTCGTCAACTTCCGGATGCCCGGCCACGGCATCCCCGGCTTCGAACGGGCGGCGGCCCAGATGGCGATCGGCGGCATCTACAACCTGCGCATCCACCACGACGACGTGCTCCAGCCGGTGCTGCGCTTCCTGAAGGTCCTGGACATCACCGGCCTGGGCCCGGAGGGCCTCCGCGCCCAGGAGGAACTGGGCGCGTTCATGGCGGACCTGGACGCCCAGGCGACGAAGTTCGACGAGCGCCGCGCCGCGCTGCTGGCGCGGCGCGCGGCGAGGACGGAGCAGGCCTGAGGCCCGGCCCCTCCGGCCGCGGCACCGGGTCAAGGGCGCCCGCGCCCTTGAATCCGCCGCGACGGCGATCAGCCACAGCGGTGGCTACCGGCGGTGCCGTGGGTCCTCCGGACGGGGCACCGGGTCAAGGGTGCCTGCACCCTTGAATCCGCCGCGACGGCGATCAGCCACAGCGGCGGTGACCGGCGGTGCCGGGCCCACCTGAGCCCGTACGGCACCGCCGAACCGCGCCGCGGTGGTTTCTCGCCGCCGCGGCGGGAATGTGAGGCACGGCCTCACCACCCCCGCCGCAGGGTGCAGGGCGCGCACCCCGCACCCTTCGCGCAGCGAGCGTCAGCTCGCCGCGCCCGCGTCCGCCGCCTGCGCCCGCAGCGCCCGCTCGACGCCCGAGCGGGACTCCAGCACCAGCCGCCGCAGGGCCGCGTTCGGCTCGGCCGAGGTCAGCCACGCGTCCGTCGTGTCCAGGGTCTCCTGGGAGACGAGGAGCGCGGGGTACAGCCCGACCGCGATCTGCTGGGCGATCTCGTGGCTGCGGGTCTCCCACACCGGCTTGACCGCGGCGAAGTACTTCTCGGCGTACGGCGCGAGCAGCTCCCGCTGGTCCGACTGGACGAAGCCGCCGATGACGGCTTCCTGTACGGCGTTGGGCAGGTCGGCCGACTCGACGACGGACGCCCAGGCGGCCTCCTTCGCCTCGGCGGTGGGCCGGGAGGCCCGCGCCGCCGCCGCGTACCGCTCGCCCGCGGACGTCCGGTCGCGGTCGAGCTCGGCCGCGATGGCGGCCTCGTCCGCGCGGCCGGTCGCCGCGAGGCGGCCGAGCAGGGCCCAGCGCAGCTCCGTGTCGACGGCGAGGCCGTCGATCTTCTCGGTGCCGTCGAGGAGCCCCTGCAGCAGGTCGAGCTGCTCGTCGGTGCGGGCCGTGGCGGCGAAGGCCCGGGCCCAGGCGAGCTGGTGGTCGCTGCCGGCCTCGGCGGACTTCAGGTGGGCGAGGGTCGCCTCGGTCCACTGCGCGAGCCCGGTCGCACGCCAGTCGGGCGCGGCGTACAGGTCCATGGCGAGCTTGACCTGCCGCTGGAGGGACTGGACGACGCCGATGTCCGACTCCTTGGCGATGCCGGAGAGGACGAGGGCGAGGTAGTCGCGGGCGGCGAGCTCGCCGTCGCGCGTCATGTCCCACGCGGAGGCCCAGCACAGGGCGCGCGGCAGGGACTCGGCGAAGTCGCCGAGGTGGGCGGTGACGGTCGCCAGCGACTGCTCGTCGAGGCGGACCTTGGCGTAGGACAGGTCGTCGTCGTTGAGGAGCACGACGGCCGGGCGGGCCTTGCCCACGAGCGCGTCGACGGCGGTCAGCTCGCCGTCGACGTCCAGCTCCACCCGCTCCTTGCGGACGAGCTTGCCGCCCTCCAGCTCGTACAGGCCGATCGCGATGCGGTGCGGCCGCAGCGTGCCACGCGGCGGAGCCGCATCATCGGACACAGCGCCCTTGGCGCCGGCGGGCAGCGCGGGCGCTTCCTGGCGGACGGCGAAGGAGGTGATGACGCCGGACGCGTCGGTCTCGATCTCCGGGCGCAGGATGTTGATGCCGGCGGTCTCCAGCCACAGCTTGGACCACGTGGTCAGGTCGCGGCCGGAGGTCTTCTCCAGCGCGCCGAGCAGGTCCGCGAGGCGCGTGTTCTTGTAGGCGTGCTCCTTGAAGTACGCCTGGACGCCGCGGAAGAACGCGTCCTCACCGACGTAGGCGACGAGCTGCTTGAGGACGGACGCGCCCTTGGCGTACGTGATGCCGTCGAAGTTGACGAGGACGTCGTCGAGGTCGCGGATGTCGGCCATGATCGGGTGGGTGGAGGGCAGCTGGTCCTGCCGGTACGCCCAGGTCTTCATGGAGTTCGCGAAGGTGGTCCACGCGTGGGGCCACCGGGATCCCGGGGCGGAGGCCTGGCAGGCGATCGAGGTGAAGGTGGCGAACGACTCGTTCAGCCACAGGTCGTTCCACCACTCCATGGTGACGAGGTCGCCGAACCACATGTGGGCGAGCTCGTGCAGGATCGTCTCGGCCCGCGTCTCGTACGCGGCGTCCGTCACCTTCGAGCGGAAGACGTACTGGTCGCGGATGGTGACCGCGCCGGCGTTCTCCATCGCGCCCGCGTTGAACTCGGGCACGAACAGCTGGTCGTACTTCGGGAACGGGTAGGCGTAGGCGAACTTCTCCTCGAACCAGTCGAAGCCCTGCCGCGTCACCTCGAAGATGTGGTCCGCGTCCAGGAACTCGGCCAGCGAGGGACGGCAGTAGATGCCGAGCGGGATGCTGCGGCCGTCCTTCTCGTACGTGCTGTGCACGGCGTGGTACGGGCCGGCGATCAGGGCCGTGATGTACGTGGAGATCCGCTGCGTCGGCGCGAAGCGCCAGATGTTGTCGGCGGGCCGCTCGGGGGTCGGCGAGTTGGAGATGACGGTCCAGCCCTCGGGCGCCTTCACGGTGAAGGTGAAGACGGCCTTCAGGTCGGGCTGCTCGAAGGAGGCGAAGACGCGCCGGGCGTCCGGCACCTCGAACTGCGTGTAGAGATAGGCCTGCTGGTCGACGGGGTCGACGAAGCGGTGCAGGCCCTCGCCGGTGTTGGTGTAGGCGCAGTCCGCGACGACCTTCAGCTCGTTGCGGCCGGCGACCAGGCCCGGCAGCGCGATCCGGCTGTCCGCGAACACCTCGGCCGCATCCAGGGCGGTCCCGTTCAGCACGACCTCGTGCACCGCGGGCGCCACCAGGTCGATGAACGTCTCGCCCGCCTCGGCCGCGTCGAACCGCACCACGGTCTCGGAGCGGTAGGTGCCGCCCTCCTGCGCGCCGGAGAGGTCGAGCTCGATCTCGTACGCGTCGACGGTCAGCAGACGTGCCCTCCGCTGCGCCTCTTCGCGGGTCAGATTCGTTCCAGGCACCTGGGCATCTCCTTAACTTCGCGACTTTCCGGCCATCCTTCCACGGCGGGTGCCCGCGGCGCCCGCCCTGTTTTCCGCAAGCGAAAACGCCCGCGCCGCCCGGCCCCGAGGGGGCAGGGCGGC
>NZ_PXWG01000217.1 GCF_003011965.1 Streptosporangium nondiastaticum | reverse complement strand
GACCGGGCTCGTGCGGCGGGCGGGCGGCCCGCGGCGGCGCCCCGGGCCTGCGGGTCTGCGTGCTGTGGTTGGAGACGACCCACGCCGAGTTGAGGTCGCCCGCCGTGATCTCGTCGCGCAGCCGGACCCGCCCCTCGGCGGCGTCCTCCACCTCCACCAGCCGCCGCAGCCGCCGCAGCATCTTCTCGTCGCCGAGCTCGTGCGCGAGCCGCACCGCCCGGCCCCACTCCTCCTCCGCCGTGCCGAGGTGCCCGGCCTCGAACGCCTCGCAGCCGGCGTTGACGGCCCGGCCGAGGTCGGCGTAGCCGCTGTAGCGGGCGACGCGCGGATCGATGCGCGTGGACAGGACGGGGTCG
This sequence comes from Streptosporangium nondiastaticum, assembly GCF_003011965.1. Lineage (GTDB taxonomy): Bacteria > Actinomycetota > Actinomycetes > Streptomycetales > Streptomycetaceae > Streptomyces > Streptomyces nondiastaticus. The sequence continues at coordinate 6,642 of NZ_PXWG01000217.1, read as the reverse complement.
TCGGTCCAGTGGACGAGCAGGGGGACGGGCCGGGGCACGGAGACGACCGTCTCGGCGGGGTGGTCGCCCGCGCCCTCGGCGACGAGCGCCACCGAGGCCAGCTGCATGTCCTCGCCCATCGGGTCGCCGGCGGGGTCGGCGGTGACGCACAGGTGGTAGTCGCGGGACTCGTCGCCCCACGCGCCGGTCGGGAATTCCCAGGTGCGCTCCCCGGTCCGCACGCCCTCCTGGGTCAGGTCCAGCTCGGTGGGGAACACCTGCTTGAAGAAGCCGAGCTCGCTGCCGACGCGCAGCCGGACGCGGATGCGGATGCCGGGCAGCGACTTGTCCATCGCCTTGCGCATCATCCGCCGGAACTCCGCCTCCAGGCCGGAGTCGTGCTCGACGGCGTCCGCGATGCCGTGCAGCCGGCCGGCGATCTCCCGCAGCTCGGTGGCCGCCCACTGGTCGCCGATGCCGCGCGCGTCGCAGGTGAACTTCCCGGCGCAGTCCGCGAGGACGCGCTCCAGCTCGTCGGGCCGGTCGTGCTCGTTCCTGCCGTCGGTCAGCAGGAGGGCGTGCCGGATGGGGTGGTCCTGGCCGTCGGCGGTGAGGAGGTCGCGGGCGCAGGCGAGCCAGGAGGCGATGGCGGTGCCGCCCGCGGCGACGAGCGTGTGCGCCGTGCGGGCGGCGTCGGCCCGGGTGTCGGGGCCCGCGACGGCCATCCGGCCGGTCGCCGGATAGACGACGCGGGCCTTGTCGGTGCCCTCGACGAGGGCGAAGCGGGTGCCGTCGCGCAGGACGCCGATGGCGGCGGCCGCGGCCTTCCGGGCCGCCGCGATCTTCGTGCTGGGCCAGCTCATGGAACCGGAGCAGTCGATGACGACGACCTCGGCGGAGGAGGCGTGGGTGGTGAGCCCGGCCAGGCCGTGGCCCTCGACGGTGAGCACGGCGTGGGCCGGCACGGTGCCGGACCCCGCCGCCAAGTACTTGTTCTGGCCCAGCTGGGCGGTCAGGGCGGGCAGTGCCGCCGTCGGCGCGCGGTCCTCGGGGGCCGCCCCGTCGGCGCGGGTCACGGCCTCGGTCCAATGCTGCGGTCCATTCGTTCCCCCGGGTCAGAAACGGGTCTTGGGGCGGACGCTGTTCGCCAGGTCGACCAGGGCGGCCAGGCCGGCCGGGGCGGGCGCCTGGCGGGCCAGGCGGCGCAGCTTCGCCTCCAGCCGGGTGCGCAGGGTGAACTCCTCGTCGTCGGTGCTGTCGCCGGGGCCGGCCGGCGGGCGGGAGCCGGTGCGGGCCGCTCCCGCCCGCACCGCCACGCGCTCCAGGGCCACTTCGAGGATCTCGGCCTCCAGCCGGTCGCGGGCGGGCCCGGCGTGGTGCCCCTCGTCCAGATAGAGCCGGGGGAGGCGGCCGAAGGCGGCGGCGAGGTCGGAGCGGTCCGGGAGGAGGGGCCCGTCGCCGCCCTCCAGCCGCCCGGCGAGGACGCGGACGCACGCGATCCGGGCCGCGTCGTAGTGCCGGGACACCTCGGGCAGGCTGCCGAGGAGGGCGACCGCGCCGGTGCGGTCGCCGGCGGCCAGCCGCAGCCGGGCGAGCCCGAAGACGGCGCTGCCCTGCGTCGACCGGCTGCGCTGCCACACGGCGTCGTAGTAGCGCTCGGCGTCGGCCGGGGCCCCGGCCTTCTCGGCGCAGTAGCCGAGCGCCAGCTTCGGCGCGTACTCCCCGGGCAGAGCGTGGTAGACGCGCTCGAACTCGCCCTGCGCGGCCTCCGTGTCGCGCCGGGCGAGGCACAGCAGGCCCTGGTGCCAGCAGAGCCGCCAGTCGTACGGGGCGAGGCCGCCGAGGAGGGCGCGGGCGGTGGTCAGCCGCTCGCGCGCGGCGTCGAGCTCGCCCAGTTCGAGGTGGGCGCGCAGCTGCCGGAAGCAGATCTCCACGGTCTCCCGGCCCGAGGCGTACAGCTGCTGGATGAGCCGGCGGGGGCCGCTGGTCGTGGGCTGAGCGAGCAGCGCGGCGGCCGGGTCGGCCGGGTCGGGGTACGGCACGGGAAGGTGGTGCGGCACGCGGCCGGGCTCGGGCAGACCGGGGTCGAGGAGCGGCCGTACCTCGCCGGTCAGCCAGCGCTCCAGGGGCGGCACGCGCCCGAGCGAGGCGTCGAGGAGGGTGGCCGTGGCGGCGAAGAGGGTGGACGGCTCGGGCGTCTCGGTGCGGGTGCGCAGGGAGCGGATCTCGCGCAGGACGCCGCGCAGCTGCTCGGCCATCTCCCGGGCGGAGCCGAAGCGTTGCCGCGGATCGGCGGCGGTGGCGCGGGCGAGGACCCGGGCGTAGGACTCGGCGCCCAGGCCGGGGGGCTGCTTGCCGCAGCCCTCGGAGAGGGTGCGCAGCGTGGCGCCGAGGGTGAAGAGGTCCGAGCGGACGGACAGCCCCTCGACGCCCATGCGGACGACCTCGGGGGCGGTGAAGCCGCGGGCGCCGAGGACGTGTCCGGTGCGGTCGTCCAGGTCGCGGACGGCGCCGAGGTCGATGAGCTTGATGCGGTCCGCGTAGTGCATGACGTTGTTGGGCTTGAGGTCGCAGTAGACGAGGTTCTTGCGGTGCAGGCTCTCCAGGGCGTCGAGGATGCGGCAGCCGTAGGAGAGGACGTACTCGAAGACGCGGTCCTCGCCGAAGGGGCCCTCGCCGCGGGTGATGCGGTCGCGCACCTGGGAGAGGTGCATGCCGCGGACGAACTCCATGACGATGTAACGGGTGTGGCTGCTGTCGCCGCCCGGACCGTCCCCGTCCTGGCTGTCCTTGTCCTGGCCGTCCCCGCCCGGGCCCGTGGAGTCCTTGTGGGAGACGAAGTTGATGACGCGGACGATGTCCGGGTGGTCGGAGCCGATGAGGACGCGCAGCTCCTCCTTCTCGCGCTGCAGGGCGACGGGGTCGCGGTCGTTGATCAGGCCCTTGAGGGCGACGGGGTTGCCGTCGAGCCGCATGTCGTGGGCGAGGTAGACCCAGCCGAGGCCGCCGTTGGCCACGCAGCCCACCACCCGGTACTGCCCGCCGACCAAGTCGCCGGGGGCCAGGCGGGGCGTGAAGTCGTACGGGTGGCCGCACCGGTCGCAGAAGCCGACGGGCAGGGCGGCCTGCCCGGCGTACGACCTGCCGACGACGGCGGTGCACCCCTCGTGGCCGCAGGTCTTGCCGCCCGCCGGAACCCTCGGGTCCGTCACGACGAGGGCCTCGGGGGAGGGGGTGGAGATGACGGGCAGGTCGAGCAGGCCGTCACCGGCGGGGCCCACGGTGAACAGCTGGGCGGTCTCGGCGCGTCTGCGGGCGCCGGCGGTGGGCGGGCTCTCGGGCACGGGCGGGACGCCGCCGGGGCCGCCGGGCGCCGCGCACCGGACGGCGTGGCCGCGTGTGGAGCAGAAGCCGGTCGACTCGACGCGGCCGTCGCAGCCGGGCCGGGGGCAGGGGGCGCCGACGGGGAGCGGGGCGGGACGCGGCCCGGGCGGGCGTTTGCCGGGAGGGGTGGCAGGGGCGTTCACGAGGCGTCGCCTCCTCGCGGCCGGTGGGTGTGGTGGCGCACGGCCTCGGCGAAGCGCTCCACGGCGCGCTCGGCCTCGGCGAGCTCGCAGGGCGCCCGGTGCAGGAGGTTGTGCGCGGTGCGGTAGAGCGGCGCGGCGGCCCGCTCCTCCTCCAGGCTGCGGGCGGCGAGCAGCGCGAAGAAGGCCTCCAGCCGGCCGCGCAGTTCGTTCCGCCGGGCGATCTGCGCCTCGGCGAGGCCGATCACCTCCTCGATGCGCAGCAGCTCCGACTCCACGGTGCTCTCGAAGGCGCCGAGGTCGGCCAGGAAGCGGGCGCCGCCCGGCTCCGGGTGGCGGCGCAGCGCGGTGAGGTCCAGGCGCAGGGCGGCGGCCCGCTGCGGCACGGGCCGCACCGGGGCGATCAGGGCGGTGCTGTCGTGGGCGGCGCGCTCGCGGCGCGCGATGTGGTCGATGCGGTCGCGCAGCCGGTCGAGCCGGGCCGCGGTCTCGTCCTTGCCGGGGTCAGCCATCCTCAGCGCCAGCTCCAGGCTCTGCGATTCGGGGTTGCGGAAGACGAGGAGCAGACGGGCCCCCCGGGCGGCGAGGAGGTCGGTGAACTCGACCAGCGCGAGGGGGGCCGCCGCGTAGTCGACGCCCTCCGCGACGATCGTCAGCGGAACGGCGGCGGCGCCGAGCAGGCCCACCGCCGAGCCGTCTTCCCCGGCGGGGCTCAGCCCGAGCCGGTCGGCGACGCGCGCGGCGACGTCGGCGACGGTCTCCCCGGAGACGTCGAGGGCGAGGTCGACGCTGCCGACCGGCGGCAGGAGGTCGTCGGGCTCCTCGTCGGGGCCGTACGGGGACGGGGGTCTGCGCGCGGTGCCGTTGCGGGGCGCGGCGGCCGGGGGCGGGGTGCCGGGCGGCGGCGCGTGGAGGGAGGCGGGCGGGTGTATGCCGACGGGGAGGGGAGCTCTGCGCGGCGGCGGTGTGTCCGCGGGCAGCTCGCGGTCCGCGAGGGCGACCGCCCGGCTGAGCGTCGCCGCGCGCACCGCCTCGCCCTTCTTGATGACGACCGCCTCCACCTGCCGGGTGCCCTCCGCGGCCGCGAACCAGCGGGCCAGCCAGCGGGCGAACTCGCGGTCGCGGGCCGCGCCCCGCGGCACCGACGGCAGGCCGTTGCCGCGGCCGCCGCTCACGTAGCGGTCGATGGCCGGCAGGTGCCGGACGACGGTCTCGATCGGGATCATGTACGACAGGTGGAGCCGCCGGCTCGCGGGGGCGGCCGAGGAGCGGTCGTCGTAGCGGCTGACGACCATGCCGAGGACGCGGTGCGTCTCCGCGTCGGTCACGGCGGCGCCGCTGAAGCCGGGCCGCACCGTCTCCTCCGGGGTCAGGGGGAACATCTGCACCCACTCGCCGCGCGGCCCGGACGGCCCGGCGAGGGTGGCCCGGAACCACACCCCGTCCTGGAGCTCGCGCGTGCTGGGGAAGCCGCACATCCAGACGGACCGGCCGCGCGTGGGCGCGACCCGGTGCAGCGGCGCGGCGTGGCGGGCGTCCTGCGGCTCGGCCAGGGTCAGCAGGGCGACGTCGCCCCGGGAGTCCGCCAGCTCGGGCACCCAGCAGCCGTCGGCCACCCGGGCCGGCACGGGGCGGGCGCCGGGCACGCCGACCAGCTCGACCTGCACTTCGGTGGTGGGGACGCTTATCTCGGCGGTGGGGACGCTGAGATCCGGGGGGTCGCCGGGGCCGGTGGGGATGACATGGGCGCAGGTCAGCACGGCATCGGCGGCCAGCAGGATGCCGGCCCCCAGGACGTCGCCGCCGGTCGTGGAAATGCGGACCCGCCAAGTCTCGCCGCGCACCTCGGTGTTGACGGGGACCTCGGTCTCCTCCCCCATGGGCGCAGAGCATACGCGCGCCCCCGGCGGAAGTGACCCCTCCGACTGTGGGGTCACCGTTCCGTGTGATTCGCGCGGGGGTTGCGCGCCCCCGGCGCGGATCTCCGGGCGCCCGGCGCGGGTGGGCTCCGCCGAACGGGTGACCCGGGGGCGGGGCGGCTGCGCGGGGGCCCGGGGCCGGTCGGGAGCCGGTCCGGGGTCACCCGTTCGCCGTGTTCGGGGGCCGCCGTCCCGGTGACGGCGGGGCCACCCCCGGTGACCTGCCGTTACGCCGGCCGGGCCCGGTCCGCGGCGCGTCCCGGACCGGCGATTCTGATGCGTTGTCAGGGTGCGGGGCGCCCCGGATCCCGGTTCCCTCGGCTCTGAGGAGCGCGGAACCCCCCACTCCCCTTCGTGGGCACATCACGTGCCCCGGCCGCGTTCACGGAGGAACAAGCATGCGTAACTCACGAGTGCTCACCGGGACCGCCCTTTCCATAGCCGCCCTCGGGCTGGCGAGCGCCCCCGCGCTCGCCGGGGACTTCGGCAAGCTGGAAGTCTCCCCGAACCCCGTCAAGCCCGGGGCCGAGGTCACGGTGAACACCACCGCCTGCGGCGCCAACGGCTCGGGCACGGGCGACGCCAGCGCCGTCGGCGGCCCGGCCTCGTTCCAGCTCAAGCCGGGCACGCACAAGGAGAGCGTCAACGGCACCTTCAAGGTGCCCAACAGCGCGAAGGCCGGCACGTACGGCATCGGCGTCAAGTGTCACAACGGCAAGGAGGCCACGGGCGACGTCGTCGTCTCCGCCGGCTCGGGCGGGTCCGCCTCCAGCGGGTCCGGCACCGGCGGCACCTCCATGGGCGGGGCGAGCCACAGCCCCTCGATGGGCACGGGCGGCGGCTCCTCCACCCCGGCCAAGCCCCCCAAGGGCGGCATGAAGACCGGCGTCGGCGGCTCCAGCGACGACTCCGGAATGACCGAGCTCATGGCGGGCGCGGCCGTGCTGGCCACCGCGGCGGTCGGCGGCACCTGGTACCTGCGGCGCCGTGGCAGCAACGCCAACCGGATCTGACGCGCCCCCGGCCCGCTCCGCCCCCCGGTCCCCGAACGCCCCCGCGTCCGGGGACCACGGGCGCGGCGGACGCGGTGGAGGAGATCCATGTCCCAGTCGCAGAACGCCGGCGACGGCCGGCGGGCACGCGGCTCCCGCAAGGCGCGGAATTCGCGGCAGATGCGGCGGAACCCGCGCCGGCGGGCGCCTGCGGACTTCCCGCCCGCC
>NZ_PXWG01000216.1 GCF_003011965.1 Streptosporangium nondiastaticum | reverse complement strand
CTCCGGCGCCGGCTTCGGCACTCCGGGCGCGGCGTCCGGCGGCTTCGGCGCCCCGGGAAGCGGATCTGCCGGGACGGACGGCCCCGCGGCCACCGGCCGTACCGGCGACGGCTTCGGCGCCTTCGCCCCGGGCTCCGGCCCGGCCGGGGTGCCCGGCCCCGCGGGGCCGCAGGCGTTCGGAATTCCGGGCTCGGGTGCGGTCGGCGTACCCGAGCCCGCAGGGTCGTCCGCCTCCGGCACGGGCCCGCAGGCGTTCGGGGCCCCGGGCTCCGGCGCGGCGGCCAGTGGGACCGGTCCCGCGGGATCCTCCGCCCCCGGCACGGGGCCGCAGACCTTCGGGTCCCCGGGCTACGGTCCCGGCACGCCCGGCACGCCCGGCACGCCCGGCACGCCCGGCACGCCCGGCCCCGCGGGCCCGGGTGCGGACCCCTCGAGCTCCTCCGCCCCCGGTTCCGGCATATCCGGCCCGGGCAGCGCCGCCGGTGCCGCCTTCGGAGGCGCGCGCGGCAGTGCCCCCGGCGCGGACGGCTCGGACACCGTGCGGATCAACCCCGGTACCTCCGGTACCCCCGGAACCCGCGACACCGCGCGGATCCCCTCCGGCCCCGGCGCGTCGGAGACGGTGCGCATCACCCCCGGGCCGCCGCCCGGCCCCGGAGCGCACGCCTTCGGATCCGCCGGGCTTCCGGCGGCGGAACCGGCCGCTGCGGAACCGTCCGCGGCGGAGCCCGGCGCGGCCGAGCCGTTCGGCGCCTTCGGGCCGCCGCCCGCGGACCTGCACGCCGGGCACGACGCCCTGGACCGCGGCAGGCGGCTCCGGCGCGACGTCCTCGGCGACGAGGGCGCGGACCGGGCCGAAGCGGACCGGGACGCGTTCACCGCCGACTTCCATGACCTCGTGACCCGCTCCGCGTGGGGCGAGACCTGGGCCCGCCCCGGGCTGGACCGCCGCACCCGGGCCCTGCTCACCCTGACCGCGCTGACGGCCCGCGGCCATTACGAGGACATCGCCCCGTACACCCGCGCGGCCCTCCGCAGCGGCGCCGGCCCGGACGAGATCAAGGAGACGCTGCTGCACGCGGCGGTCTACTGCGGCCTGCCCGCCGCGGGCGCCGCCTTCGCCGTCGCGCAGCGTGTCATCGCCGAGGAGACGGGCCCGAGGGCGTAGCAGTATGGGGCCATGGAGCCGAACCTGAAGCTGACGAAGAAGAGCCACGCGTGCGTCCTCCTGGAGAAGGACGGCCGCACGCTCGCCATCGACCCGGGCGCCTTCAGCGAGGAGGACGCGGCCGTCGGCGCGGACGCGATCCTCGTGACCCACGAGCACCCGGACCACTTCGCGGAGGACCGCCTGCGGGCGGCCCTCGACGCGAACCCGGCCGCGGAGCTGTGGACGCTGCGCAGCGTCGCCGAGCAGATCGCCCCGGCCTTCCCGGGCCGGGTGCACATCGTGGGGGAGGGGGACGCGTTCACTGCGGCGGGCTTCGACGTGCAGGTGCACGGACAGCTGCACGCCGTGATCCACCCGGACATCCCGCGGATCACGAACGTGGGCTACCTGGTGGACGGTTCGGTCTTCCACCCGGGCGACGCGCTGACGCTGCCGGGCGTGCCGGTGGACACGCTGATGCTGCCCGTCATGGCGCCCTGGAACAAGATCTCGGAGGTCATCGACTACGTGCGGGAGCTCGCGCCGCGCCTGGCGATCGATGTCCACGACGCGCTGCTCACCGACCTCGCCCGTCCGGTCTACGACCGGATGCTGACGCCGGCCCGGGCCGGCGCGGAGCACGTCCGGCTGGCGCCCGGGGAGGCCGTCACCCTCTGAACGCGGGGATTGTCAGACCCGGCCGTTAGGGTTGCCGCATGCGCATCGCCACCTGGAACGTGAACTCGATCACCGCCCGTCTCCCGAGGCTGCTGGCCTGGCTGGAGAGCAGCGGCACGGACGTGCTCTGCATACAGGAGACGAAGTGCGCCGACGAGGCCTTCCCGTACGCGGAGCTGCGCGAGCTGGGCTACGAGGCCGCGGTGAACGCCACCGGCCGGTGGAACGGCGTGGCGGTGATCTCCCGGGTGGGCCTTGAGGATGTGGTGAGCGGCCTGCCGGGCGGGCCGGACTACGACGGCGGGCAGGAGCCCCGCGCGATCTCGGCGACGTGCGGGGGCGTCCGCGTCTGGTCGGTCTACGTGCCCAACGGCCGCGAGGTCGGCCACGACCACTACGCGTACAAGCTCCGCTGGCTGGAGGCCCTGCGGGACGCCGTCGCGGCGGACGCGGAGGGCGAGCGCCCGTTCGCGGTCCTCGGTGACTACAACATCGCGCCGACCGACGACGACGTCTACGACCCGGCCGTCTTCGAGGGCGCCACGCACGTCACTCCGGCCGAGCGCGCGGCCCTCGGCGCCCTGCGCGACCTCGGCCTGTCCGACGTCGTGCCGCGCCCGCTGAAGTACGACCACCCGTACACGTACTGGGACTACCGCCAGCTGTGCTTCCCCAAGAACCGGGGCATGCGCATCGACCTCGTCTACGGCAACGCCCCGTTCGTGAAGGCCGAGCAGGACGCGTACGTCGACCGCGAGGAGCGCAAGGGCAAGGGCGCCTCGGACCACGCCCCCGTCGTCGTCGACCTGGACGTGTGAGCCCGGGGCGCCCGGGAACGGGCGCCCCGGAGTGACGGGCGGTGCGATCAGACCAGCTCGCGCAGGTCGATCGCGTCGCTGAAGGCCTTCATGCCCGCGTCGTTGGGGTGCAGGTGGTCGCCGCCGTCGAACGCCGGCAGCATCCGGTCCGGCTGCTGCGGGTCCCGGATCGCCGCGTCGAAGTCGAACACGGCGTCGTAGCCGCGGCCCGCGATGCCACCGCCCCGGATGTGCCGGTTGATGGCCGCGCGCTGCGCCTCGGCCTCCGCCGTGCAGTCGTAGAAGCCGCCGCACGGCGCGATCGTCGCGGCGATGACCCGCATCCCGCGCTCGTGGGCGCGCTCGGCGATGGCGTCGAGGCCCGCGATGACCTGCGCGGCCGAGGTCCCGGACCGGATGTCGTTGACGCCCTCGAAGACGATGACCGTACGGGCCGAGGTCTGTGCCAGCACGTCCCGCTCCAGGCGGTGCTGCGCGCTGACGCCGCTCATGATGGTGCTCGTCCCGTCGCCCGGATAGCGGTCGGTCACCACGCGGTTGCCGGAGATGCCGTGGTTGAGGATCCCGAGCCGCGGCAGGGAGTGCTGCGCTTGCAGCCGCCGCGCCAGCAGGTCGGGCCAGCGGCCGTTGGCGCCGGGCGTCGACCGTTCGCCGTCGGTGATGGAGTCGCCCAGGGTCACCACGGACCCTGGCCCGCCCTCCACGTCCACGCCCGTCAGCAGCGGCCAGGTGGAGAGCGTGCCGGTGTACGCGCCGGCACCGCGCTCGCCGGTCCGGTCGCCGCTGCCGTCGCCGGTCAGGTAGGAGACCTGGCTGGTGTAGCTGTGCACGGGCACGGCCGGCACCTTGCCGGGCAGGTGGATGCTCACGAGCAGATTGGTGCCCGGCGGCACCCGGAAGCCCAGCGGGTCGCTGAAGGCCTGCGCGCCGGCGGGGATCACCGTGCCCTGCTGCCCGCCGAAGGCGAGGGCCCGGGGTGCGCCCGCCGCGGCCGCGCCCTTGCCCTGCAGGGCGATCGTGGCGTGGCCGATGCGGACGGGGCGGGGCGCGAAGGTGTTCTCCAGCCGGATCCGCGTCGCGGGCCCGCCCGTGCTGCTGTGCACGATCAGCCGCAGCGTGCGGTCCGTCCACGGCCCGACGGCCGCGTAGCCGGAGACGGGCGCGGCCCAGGTGCCGGTCCAGCCGCGGGAGCCGCCGCGCAGCGCGAGGGAGAACACGTGCAGGTCGCTGTCCGGCCCGGGGTCCTGCGGGAGCACCACGGAGTCGACTTCGCGGCCGGGCGCGACCGGCACGGACACCGCGTACAGCCGGGTGGTCTCGGAGCGCCGCCCGCCAGGCGCGTTGAGGTGGGGCAGGCCGACGGCCTTCGTCGTCAGGGGGCCGCGGCGCCAGTCGGGTGCCGTCAGCCGGTACGTGCTGCGGGAGCCGTCGCGGTAGCGCACCGTGCCCGTGCCCGTGGCGTCGCCGCCGGGTGCGCCCTTCGCCGTCGCGGCGACGAGGAAGGTGAGGGCTTCGCCGCGGCCGCCGAGCCGCACGGCCTGTCCCGCGGCGCGGACGTTGTCGGGCTTGCCCGCGGCGGGGCGGGGCCAGTGCAGGCGGGCGCCGTCGAAGGCGAGTTCGCGGCCGGGTGCCCAGCCGGCGGCCGCGAGGTCCTGGGCGGAGAGGGAGTTGCCCGCCCCGTCGAAGTCGGCCGCGCCGGGGCGGGCGTCGTCGCTGACCGCCCTGCTGTCGAAGAGCCGCTCCAGGGGGAGCGGCTCTCTGCCGGGCAGTGCGTCGGGTTGTCCGCCGGCGGCGAGCGCCGGGGTGTTTGCGGCAGCGACGGCGCACGCGGCGCCGGCGATCCCCACCGCGGCGGCCCGGGCCGCCGCCCGCGCCGCCGTCCACCGTCTGTGCCGTCCGCCGTGCCGTCCACCGTCCGGCTTCACTGTTCGGAGCATGCGTCTCATGCCTCCCTCGGTTCCCCGCTCGGTACGTGGCTGCATGAAGCTAAGAAGACATATGGGCAACGTCAAGGAGGCCATCCGGTCACGCCGGGAGCCGCGCGCCTGTGGTGGGGCCATCCGTGCGAGTGCGATCCTGTTGGTATGAACATTCCCTTCTTGGACAGTTGGCGAAAGCGACACGGCCCGGGGCACGGGGCGGCGCCGTCGAGCGCGGTCGACCGGGACCCGGAAGGGCTCGCGGAGCTGCTGTCCGAGTGCGAACTGCTGCGCGCGCACGCGCAGTCCGCGGGAGTGGTGCTCGACGACTCGCCCGCCTCACTGGAGGCCCTGGACCAGCTGCAGCCGCGCTGGCGCGACGACCCGGAACTGGTGCCCTGGCTCGGCAACGACGCGGGCCTCTACCTGGGCACGGTCGTCATCCGTACGGTCCGCGACGCGGGGTGGTGGATCCGCTCCGACGGTCAGCCGGTGGTGCGGCTCGCCAACGGCCGTGAGGTCGACGTGGTCGAGGCGGGGCAGGCGTGGGCGGCCGACGGCGCGCCCGAGCTGTCGCAGCTGTACGCGGAGCTCGCCGAGAGCTGACGCCCGGGCCCCTCAGCCGGTGAGCTCAGCTGGTGAACGCGATGTCGTACTCCACGCGCCAGCGGTCCGCGCGGACGACGATGTCGGAGGTCTCCACGGCGCGGCCGTCGCCGTCGAAGTGCGTGCGCTCGATGACCGTGACGCAGCTGCCCGCGGCGCAGCCCAGCGCCTCGGCCTCCGGGGTGCTCGCGGGCCGGGAGCCGACCAGCTCCCGGGCCCGCACGACGCGGATCCCGATGGCCGCGAGCCGCCCGCGCACCCCGCGCCGGGCGTAGGGCCCGCGCTCGGGCAGGACGACGTCCGTGCCCTCGGTGATGGCGAGCGGCTCCCAGCTCGTGGCGAGCTGCACGGGGTGGCGGTTGGCCAGGTACTCGTACTGGGTGCAGAGCACGCGCGTGCCCGCGCCGATGTGCAGCCGCTGGGCGATCCGCTCCGGGGCGGCGGTTTCGGTCGACGAGGCTTCCCACGTAAGAGTGGTGTTGCGGCCCGTGCCGCCGTCGGGCGCGGGCGACCGGCCGGACTGCTCGCCCTGGCGCGGGCGGGGCGGGTCGTACCCCCGGATCTGGGCGGCGAAGGGGGTGTCGACGGCCCCGGTGGACCGGAGCAGGCTGCCGAGCGGCGCCCGGTCGGTGACGAACACGCCGCGGCCGAACTGGCCCTCCGCGTAGCCGGCGGCCTTCAGCACGCGCACCGCCCGGTCCACGGTCTGGTCGCTGGCCGCGTAGGTGCGCTTGAGCTCGGAGCGGGAGGGGATGCGCTCGCCCACGGCGAGCCCGCCCTCGTCGATCCTCCGGCGCAGATCGTCCGCGATGCGCTGGTAGACGGGCCTGCTGTCGCCCACCCCCGGCTCCTTTCCCCCGAGCTCTTCCCCCGAGTTCCCCGGTCCGTCCCCCTCAGGCTAGGTACCCAGGCCCGGTCTGTGTACCTAGGGCAAATGGCGGGCAATGTGCCACGAATGCCCATATGAATGCGTGTCATGGCTGAAGTCCCCTATGGAGGGGAATAGTTTGCGCGGATGGCGAGCGTGGACCGGAAGAGCGCGGAGAGTGGGCGGGACTGGGTATGGCCGTCGATCCCCTGATCGAAATGCGTGATGTCAACAAGCATTACGGCGAGCTGCACGTCCTGAAGGACATCAACCTCACCGTCGGCCGCGGTGAGGTGGTCGTCGTCATCGGCCCCTCCGGCTCCGGGAAGTCCACCCTCTGCCGCGCCATCAACCGCCTGGAGCCCGTCGAGTCCGGCACGATCCTCCTCGACGGCCACCCGCTGCCCGACGAGGGGCGCGAGCTCGCCAAGCTGCGGGCCGAGGTCGGGATGGTCTTCCAGTCCTTCAACCTCTTCGCCCACAAGACCGTCCTCGCCAACGTCTCCCTGGCGCCGCTCAAGGTCCGCAAGCGCTCCAGGGAGGACGCGGACCGGCGCTCGCGCGAGCTGCTGGAGCGCGTCGGCCTGCTCGCGCACGCGGACAAGTACCCGGCCCAGCTCTCCGGCGGCCAGCAGCAGCGCGTGGCCATCGCCCGCGCCCTCGCGATGGAGCCCAAGGCCCTCCTCTTCGACGAGCCGACGTCCGCGCTCGACCCGGAGATGATCAACGAGGTGCTGGAGGTCATGCAGCAGCTCGCGCGGGACGGCATGACGATGGTCGTCGTCACCCACGAGATGGGCTTCGCCCGCTCCGCCGCCAACCGCGTCGTCTTCATGGCCGACGGCCGCATCGTCGAGGACCGCGCCCCCGAGGAGTTCTTCACCGCGCCGCGGAGCGAGCGCGCCAAGGACTTCCTCTCCAAGATCCTCAAGCATTGAGCGGGGGACCGGTGACTCTGCAGACACTGACGCGCCGCATCCGCCGCCCGCGCGCCGCGCGCCGCCGGCACGCCCTGCGCCGCACGGCCGCCGCCG
>NZ_PXWG01000215.1 GCF_003011965.1 Streptosporangium nondiastaticum | reverse complement strand
CGCGCCGGGGAGAAGGCGGGCGTGGCACCGTCCGGGACCGGTCCCTGCGCGCGACACGGCCGGCTGCCCGGAGCCCCGGGTCGACGCGCCCGGCTCGACGCCCCGCCCGCAGCCGGATGATCCGGACGTCCGAAGGCCGCCCGCCTTCCCGCGGACCCGGCCGGCACGACGTGGGCGCCCGGCCGCGAAGCCCCGTCCGGCACCGGCGTGACAGGGCCGCCCGGCTACGGAGCTCCGACCGGCATCCGACGCGACCGGGCCGCCCGGCTGTGAAGCCCGACCGGCACCCGGCACGACCCGGGCCGCCCGGCTGCCGAGCCTCACCGGCTCCGACACGTGACCGCCATCCACACCTCGAGGGAAAGTGCTGACATGAAACTCCGCTGCGCCGTGCTCGACGACTTCCAGTCCGTCGCCGCCACCGCCGCCGACTGGTCGCCCGTCGCCGATGACGTCGACGTCGTCTCCTTCCCCGGTCACTTCGGCACCGAGGACGCCCTCGCCGCCGCCCTCGCCGACTTCGACATCGCCGTGACCCTCCGCGAGCGCGTGGCCTTCCCGGCGTCGTTGTTCGCCCGGCTGCCCCGGCTGAAGCTGCTCGTCGCGTCCGGGATGCGCAACTCCGTCATCGACTACGCCGCCGCCGAGCGGCACGGCGTCACCGTGTGCGGCACGGCCAGCTCCTCCACCCCGCCCGCCGAGCTGACATGGGCGCTGCTGCTCGGCCTCGCCCGCGGCATCGTGCCCGAGGCCACCGCCCTGCGCCTGGGCGGCCCCTGGCAGTCCACCGTCGGCGCCGACCTGCACGGCCGCCGCCTCGGCCTGCTCGGCCTCGGGAAGATCGGGGGGCGGGTCGCGCAGGTGGGCCTCGCGTTCGGCATGGACGTGGTGGCCTGGAGCCGGAACCTCACCCGGGAGCGCGCCGACGAGGTCGGCGTCGGCCTCGCGGCGTCGAAGGAGGAGCTCCTGGAGACCAGCGACTTCGTGTCCGTGCACCTCGCGCTGAGCGAGCGGACCCGCGGTCTCGTCGGCGCGGCGGAGCTCGGCCTGATGAAGCCCACCAGCTACCTGATCAACACCTCGCGGGCCGCGATCGTCGACCAGGACGCGCTCGTCGCGGCCCTGCATACCGGGGCCATCGCGGGCGCGGGCGTCGACGTGTTCGACATCGAGCCACTGCCCGTGGACCACCCGATGCGCACCTCGCCGCGCCTCCTCGCGACCCCGCACCTCGGCTACGTCTCCCGCGCCAACTACGCGACGTACTACGGCCAGGCCGTCGAGGACATCCGGGCGTACCTCGCGGGATCGCCGGTCCGGTTCCTCGGCGGGCACGCCGGGCCGGCCCGCGCGGACCTCGCCCGGACCGGGGCCGGGCAGTGACCGTCGACGCGGCCACCCTGCGCTCGGTGCTCCGGGCCCACGCGTCGGGCGTGGCGGTGGTCACGGCGCCCACCCCGGCCGGGCCGGCCGGGATGACCATCACCTCCTTCACCTCGCTCAGCGCCGAGCCGGCCCTGGTCTCCTTCGCGTTCGCCGACTCCTCGTCCACCTGGGCGCGGATCAAGGACGCGCGCTGGTTCGGCGTCCACGTCCTGGGCGCCGGCCAGACCGACCTGGCGGAACGGTTCGCCGCGCGGGGGACCGACCGGTTCGCGCCGCCCACGCGCTGGACCGGAGGCCCCCACCACGTACCGCTCCTGGAGGGCTGCCGGGCGCGGCTCGTCTGCTCGCGCCGCGACGTGATCCGCGCCGGCGACCACCACCTGGTCGTGGCCGCCGTCGAGCACGCGGAGCCCGGCGAGCCCGGCGACGGCCTGGTCCACCTGCGGGGCGCCCTGCGCGCCGTCGCCTCCACCGCGCCCGCACGGCCCTGACACCACGTCATAGGCGGGCACTGCGGGGAGTGCTGCAGGGAGCACTGCAGGCGGGCATCACCGGCGGGGCGCCACGGGAGGTCCCGGGGGCGCACCCCGGGACCTCCCCGTAGGTACGACCGGCGCGCGGTGCTCCGTTCGCTCCGCGAGCGCTGCTGATGAACCGGGCCCGCCCGGCGGTATATTCGCGCTGGGACGCGACACCGGAGGGGACCGCCTCATGTCGACCCCTGATCTCGCGACCACGTCCCTGGACCTGTCCGCCGTTCGGGGCCGGGTCGACGTCGTGCTGTCCGCTTTCCTGGAGGCGAAGGCCCGCGAGGCCGCCGCGGACAGCCATCCGGCCGTGGTCACCGCGTTCCTCCGGAACTTCCTCTTCTCCGGCGGCAAACGCCTGCGGCCCCTGCTGTGCGTCATCGGCTGGCATGCGGCGGGCGGCCACGGCATCCCCGCCCCCACCGTGAGGGTGGCGGCCTCGCTGGAGATGTTCCACGCGTTCGCCCTCATCCACGACGACCTCATGGACGATTCGGCGACCCGCCGCGGGCGGCCCACCGTGCACCGGGCCTTCGCCGACCGCCACCGCGCCGGACGCAGCAGGGCCTCCGCCGACCGGCTCGGCAGCAGTGCCGCCATCCTCATCGGCGACGTCGCCCTCGTCTGGTCCGACGAGCTCCTGCACACCGCCGGGCTGCGCCCGGGCCGCCTCGCGCGCGTCCTCCCGCTGATCGACACGATGCGCACCGAGGTGATGTACGGCCAGTGCCTCGACCTGCTGGCCACCGGCCGGCCCACCGCGAGCACCGCCCACGCGCTCGCGATCGTCCGCTGCAAGACCGCCAAGTACACGGTGGAGCGGCCCCTGCACATCGGCGCCGCCCTCGCCGGCGCCGGCCCGGCCTTCCGCGCCCTGCTCAGCGACTACGCGCTGCCCCTCGGCGACGCCTTCCAGCTCCGCGACGACCTCCTCGGCGTCTACGGAGACCCGGCCGTCACCGGCAAGTCCCGCCTGGACGACCTGAGGGACGGCAAGCACACCACCCTCGTCGCCCTGGCCCTCGAACGCGCCGACCGCGCCCAGCGGCGGGTCCTGCACACCCTGCTCGGCAACCCCGACCTGGACGAGAGGGGCGCCGACCGCATCCGCCGCCTGCTCGCCGAGACCGGCGCCCCCGCGACCGTCGAGCAGCTCATCCAGTCCCGCTGCGCCCAGGCCGAACAGGCCCTCGACCACGACGCGTTCCCGCCCGCCGCGCGCACGGCGCTGCGCGGACTGGCCCGGCAGGCCGCCGTACGGACCGCGTGACCGGGTGGACGCGCGGTCCGTACGGCGGCATGGCCTACGCCGGTGCGCCCGTGGCCGGGGCGCCGGCCGCGCTCAGCACTTGCCCGGGCCGACCCCGTCCATCCTGCCGCCGAAGTCCCGGAGGTAGGCGGAACGCCAGTCGCCGTTGTGGGTCACGCGCTTCTCGCTGGGCTCGTAGCCCATGAAGCAGGCGTCGGTGGAGGAGACGAACGAGCCGACGTGGTCGTGGAGCGCCGGCGGCAGGTCGCGGTAGCCGCTGTTGGCGGTCCACTCCCAGGCCTTGCCGCCGAAGTTCTCGGCGCTGTAGAAGCAGACCGACCCTCCCGGGCACGCGGGGGCCGCGGCGGCGGAGGCCGGCGGCGCGCAGGGCAGGCACAGGGCCGCCGCGGCTGCGAGAACGAGGGACGCACGGACGCGGGACGCGATCATTTCTTCCTCCGGGGATGTGCGTGGGGCGGGTTACGGAGAGAGCGTCCTGCGCGCGGAGCGGGGTACGGGCGCGACCTCCCCGGCGGCGCACCCGTAAGGAGCACACACGTGTCCGCCGCCCCGGGGACGCCCCGCGCCGGTCAGCCCTGCGGTGCCGAGGTGACCTTCTTGCCCTGGTCGTTCACCGCGAACCACAGCCCCTGCTTGCCCTGGCCCGCGGTGTCGCCGGGCTTCTTGTCGCCCGTGAACCAGTACACCGGCCAGCAGTCGACCGCCAGCTGCTTCGTGCCGTCCGGCCGCGTGACCGTGCTGATCAGCTTGTCGGGCACCCCGCGCACGGCGCTCTTCTCGACGGGCTCCGCGGGCTTCCACGTGTCCAGGCACGTGCCCGTGCAGGCGAACTTCATGGGCCAGGCGCTGTCCTTGCCGAACCGGTACAGCGTGCGGCCCTTCCCGTCGACGACGATCTTGCCGAGGGCGGGGTTGTCCGCCACCGAGACGCCGGCGGGGGCCTGTGCGTCCGGCTTCCCGTCCTGCGGCCCGGCCTGTTTGCCGCCTCCCTTGCCGTCGCCTTTGTCACCGTCCTTGCC
Organism: Streptosporangium nondiastaticum; assembly: GCF_003011965.1. Classification (GTDB taxonomy): domain Bacteria; phylum Actinomycetota; class Actinomycetes; order Streptomycetales; family Streptomycetaceae; genus Streptomyces; species Streptomyces nondiastaticus. The sequence goes on along the minus strand of NZ_PXWG01000215.1, from coordinate 2,884 downwards.
GCCGCCGGCCTTCTTGCCGTCGGGAGCGAACGCGCTCCACGTGCCGCCGACGCCCTGCCCCTTGGTGTCGCCGGGCGCGGTGTCCTTGGCGTAGCGGTAGACGGGCCACCCCGCGAGGGTGAGCTGCTTGGTGCCGTCGGAGCGCTGGACCTCCCCGACCGCCGCCCCGATCCCGGACGCGGCGGTCGCGTCGCCGGCGGGCACGGGGGGCCAGGCCTTCGCGCAGTCGCCGTCGCACATGGAGGCGGGCGGCTGCGCCGTGTCCTTGTCGAAGCGGTAGAGGGTCATGCCGGCGCTGTCCGCGACGACGGAGCCGATCCCCGGCGCCTCACGCACCGTCATTTCCTTGGCAGGGGCGTTCTTGGCCTGCGTTTGCGAGGAGCCGCCGGAGCCGTAGGCGCCGGCCGGGCCGGCCCCGTACCCCTCGCCGATCTTCGAGGAGCTCCCGGCCGGGGCCTTGCCGTAGTCGTCCTTCGCGGACGAGCCGCTGCCGCCGCAGGCCGCCGTGAGCACCATGACCGTGATCGCCGTTCCCGCGAGGGAGGCGTGACGCAGCTTGTTCATGAACCGTCCTTTGCTCGTGTGCCGGCGGTGGTCCGCCGTTGCAGGGGAGATACGGGGCCGGCCCGCCGTACGCTCAGCGGGGCCGGAAACTTGTCATCCGGTGACAGAAACCGGCAGCAGGCGTTCAGCCGGCGGCCGCGATGCGCAGGGCGAGGGCGGGGCAGCGCCGCACCGCTCGCAGGGCCCGTCCGCGCATCCGTGCGGGCAGGGGCATGACGGCGCGTTCGGGATAGCCGTCCGCGCCGAGCCGCAGCAGCCCGGGGAGCAGGTCCGCGCACAGGCCGTGCCCACGGCACAGCGTCCAGTCCACCAGCAGCTGTTCGGCCGGGGCCTGTGCGGAGGACTCCGTACGGGCCCCGGACACGGCGGTGTGCAGCAGGTCCCCCTCGGGCAGCGGCAGGGCGCCGAGCACCGGGCGGGCGCAGCCGTGCCCGAGGGCGTGGGCCGCGAACTCGTCGGCGAAGACCGCGAGGGCGGACGCCACGAAGCGGGCGCTGCCGTCGGGGTGCCCGCACGCGCCGCGCTGCTCGACCGCCGACATCCGGGCGCGTGCGGCGTCCAGGGCGCGCTGCCCGCCGCCGTCCGCCGCCTCGGCGAGCGCGTCCGCGAGGGAGGGCAGGCCGAGGGCGCACGGCCCGCACTGCCCGGCCGACTGCGCCGCCAGCCACCGGGCCATCCGCACGACCTCGCCCACGGGGCAGGTCGTCTCGGGCAGCGGCAGCACCGCGCCGGCTCCGAGGACGCCGCCGGCCGCGGCGAGCGAGTCGCGGGAGACCGTGGCCGCGCGGGCCGCCTCGGGCGGCAGCCAGCTGCCGTGGTAGCCGCCGACCAGCACGCCCTGGCCCGGTGCGGTCCCGCACAGGTCGAGGATGTACGTCAGGGGCACGCCGGTCGGGGTCTCCACGACGTGGGTGCCGGCCACGGTCAGCATCACGGTGCCGGGCTCGGTGGGCAGCCCGCACGCGCCGTAGCCCGTGGCCCCGAGCCGCGCCGCCGCGGCGAGCTGGGCGAACGTCTCGGTGTTGGAGAGCAGGGTGGGCGCGCCGCCGAGCCCGCTCTCGCTCGTGCGGACCCTGCGCCCGGACGGCAGGGCCGGGCCGCCGTCGATGCCGCGGACGAGCGCGGAGCTCTCGCCGGTGACGAAGCGCTCGGGCAGCAGGGTCACGTCGGCCCGCGGCCCGGGCTCCGGCCCGCGTTCGGCGAGCGCGCGGCGCACCGACCGCTCGACGTCGGGCCGGGTCACCCCGACGGCCACGCGGTCGGCGCCGAGGGCCTGCGCGGCCATGAGCGCGCCGTCGAGAACGAGGTGGGGGGCGTAGAGCAGCAGGGCCGTGTCCTTGAGGCAGCCGGGCTCGCCCTCGCTGCCGTTGACGACGACGGCCGCGGAGGAGCCCTTGCGCCGCTGGGCCGCGGCGACGGCGCGCAGCTTGCGGGCGAACAGGAAGCCCGCGCCGCCCCGGCCGCGCAGCCCGATGTCCTCGGCGAGGGAGGCGAGTTCCTCCGCGTCCGGGCCGGGGGCGGGGCCGTGCGCGGCCAGGTGGGCCTCGCGGTCCATCCACGCCGTCTCGTCCAGCCCCGCGAGCAGCCGCGGCGGACCGACGGTGGCGAGCGAGGGCACGGGCGCGGGTGCGGTGCGGTTCACGCCTGCCCCCCGGGGCCGGTGCGCTCCGCGCGTTCCTCGCGCAGCCGTGCGCGCAGGCGCAGGGTCAGGGCGGCGGCCACTCCCGCCAGGCACAGCGCGTACGCCGCCGTGGCCCAGCCGGCCGCGGGCCGGCCCGCGTGCAGGCCATGCACCAGGGCCGCGCCCCAGGCCGGGTAGGCCGCCATGTGCAGGGCCCGCCAGCGGCGCGAGCCGCCGACGCCGCTGAACGCGCTGCGGAACGCCCCGCTGACGGCGACCGCGACGAAGAGGTAACCCGCCATCGTGCCCAGGCCGATCAGGAACGGTTGCCCGTTGTCGGCGAACGGAACGGCCGCGGCCGCCGGGCTGGTACGGTCCTCGGCAACCTTGACCCAGATGTGCAGGGCGAGAAAGCCGAGCCCGGCCACGGCCAGCCCGCGGTGCACGCCCTGGGCGAGGAGGCGGTGGGCCGGGCCCAGCAGCCGCCGGCCGGTTGCGGCCAGACCCCACAGCACCGTGGAGGTGAGCGAGACGAGCGCGAGCACTCCCGCGCCGAAGTCGAGGAACTCCTGTGTCCGTTCGGCCACGCCGGCCTGTGCGGCGACGGCGAGGAGCAGCAGGATCGCCGCGGGCAGGGCCGGGCGGGCCGAGGGCCGCAGCTGCGGCCGGCCCCGCGCCCTGCCGGCCCGGCCCCCGGCG
>NZ_PXWG01000214.1 GCF_003011965.1 Streptosporangium nondiastaticum | reverse complement strand
GGGGGGGCGCCGCCGGGCCGGTGAGGAGGAGGGGTGTCGGCCCGGCGGCGGGTCCGGGGAACGGGGGTTCGTCTGCCGGGGGCTACTCGGGTGCGTCGACGCCCGCGGCCTTGGCGATGTCGTCCAGGACGTGGTTCGCGGCCTGGATGCCGATGCCGGACATCCACGTCTCGTCCGGCACCTGCACGACCTTGCCGTTCTTGACGGCGCCGAGGCCCTTCCACAGCGGGTTGGCCTGGACGGCGCCCTGCTGGGTCTTCTTCGGGTCGTCGGCGACGGTGACGAAGACGAGGTCGGCGTCGGCCTTGTCGATCTGTTCCGCCGGGACGTCGGTCATCGCGGCGTCGACGTCCTGCGAGGCGGGACGGCGCAGGCCGACGTCGGAGAGGACGATGCCACTGAAAGAGGCCTTCTGGTAGAGCCGGGTGGGGCCGGCGACGAAGCGGACGACGGACGCGGTGGGCATGGTGCCGTTGTTCTTCTTCTTGATCTCCTCCCCGAGGGACTTGGCGCGCTTCTCGTACGCGCTCATGGCCGCCTGCGCCTCCTTCTCCAGGCCGAGGGCCTTGGCGTGGACCTTGAGGTTCTCCTTCCAGGGCGCGCCGGTGGTCTCGGTGAAGACGGTCGGGGCGATGCCCTTGAGGCGGTCGTAGACCTTGGCGTGGCGGACCTTGGAGGACAGGATCAGGTCGGGCTTGAGGGAGATGATCCGCTCGATGTTCGGCTCGGCCATGGGGCCGACGTCCTTGGTGTCCTTCGTCTTCGCCGAGAGGTACTGCGGGAAGCCGCCTTCGGTCTTCATGTGGGGGGAGACCGCGCCGACGGGCTCGATGCCGAGCATGGTGACGTCGTCGAGTTCGCCGGTGTCGAGGACGACGACGCGCTCCGGCTTCTTCTTGATCTCGGTGGTGCCCATGGCGTGGGTGACCGTGCGCGGGAAGCCGGTGCCGGCGCCGGCCTTGCCCTCGTCCTTCGCCTTGTCGTCGCCGCCGCACCCGGCGAGCACGGCAACCCCCATGATCACGGTGAGGAGTGCGGCGGGCACTCTGCGCAGCCGGTGCAGGGGTGGTCGGAGGTGGGTCACGGCGGACTCCTGTCTGAGCGGTGTGGGGAGCGGGTGCGGGGGGTGGGGTCAGCGGGGCCGGGCGGCGCGGTGTCCGCGTCCGCCGGGGCGGGCGCGCGGGACGACCAGGGGCGTGCCGGTCTCCGGGTCGGGCACGACCCGGCACTCCACCTGGAAGACCTTCTCGACGAGTTCGGCCGTGAGGACGTCGGCCGGGGGGCCGGCGGCGGCCGGTCTGCCGTCGCACATGACGACGAGGTGGTCGGCGTAGCGCGCTGCCTGGCCCAGGTCGTGCAGGACCATCACGACGGTGCGGCCGGCCTCGGTGTTGAGCTCGTCGACCAGGTCGAGCACGTCGAGCTGGTGGCGCAGGTCGAGGAAGGTGGTGGGCTCGTCCAGGAGCAGCAGGGGCGTGTCCTGGGCGAGGGCGAGCGCGATCCAGGCGCGCTGCCGCTGCCCGCCGGAGAGCTGGTCGACGGGGCGGTCGCGCAGGGCGCCGGTGCCGGTGCGGGCGAGGGCCTCCTCGACGGCGGCCCGGTCGGCCTCGGACCAGGGGGTGAGCATGCGCTGGTGCGGGTAGCGGCCGAGGCGCACGAGCCCTTCGACGGTGACGCCTTCGGGCGCGACGGCCTGCTGCGGGAGCAGCCCGAGCCGCCGGGCGAGGGCGCGGGCGGGCATGCGGTGGATGTCGGTGCCGTCGAGGGTGACGGTGCCGGCGGCGGGCGCGAGCAGGCGGGCGAGCCCGCGCAGGAGGGTGGACTTGCCGCAGGCGTTGGGCCCGACGACGGCGGTGACGGCACCGGCGGGAACGGTGAGGTCGACACCGTCGACGACGGTACGTCCGGCGTAACCGAGGCTGAGGCGGTGGGCGGCGAGGGTGTTGGAGGGAGGGGTGCCGTCGGCGGATTCCGGGCTGCGCGTGGCCGCCGGGGCGCTCGCGGCGTGGCCGCGGGAAGGCGGGGGCGTGCGGCGGGCGTCGCTCATCGGGGGGTGCTCTCAGCGGTGGCGGGCTTGAGTCGGCGCAGCATCAGGACGAGCAGCCAGGGCGCCCCGAGCGTGGCGGTGACGACCCCGACGGGCAGGCCGTGGACGGGCAGCAGGTGCAGGACGGCGAGGTCGGAGGCGAGCAGCAGGACGGCGCCGCCGAGCGCGGTGAGGGCGAGCGAGCCGGCCGTCGGGGGCCCGGCCAGGAACCGTACGACGTGCGGGACGGCCAGGGCGACGAAGCCGACGGGCCCGGTGAGGGCGGCGGCGACGGACGCCAGGAGGACGGCGAGCAGGAGGAGTTGGAGGCGGGCCGCGTTCGGGGCGAGGCCGAGGCCTCCGGCGGACTCGTCGCCGAGGTCGAGGACGGCGAGCCTGCGGTGGCCGGCGAGGACGAGGACGATGCCGGCGAGCACGAGCGCGCCGCCCGTGCCCGTCTCGGTCCAGGTCCGGCCGTAGACCGAGCCGGTGGTCCACTGCAAGGCGTCGGCGGCGAGTTCGGCCGGGAACCGGACGATGAAGAGGTTCACGACGGCGGCGAGTCCCTGCTGCACGGCGAGGCCGACGAGCACGATGCGGGTGACGGTGACGCCGCCGCGCCAGGAGAGCGCGGCGAGCAGCAGGGCCGCCAGCGTCCCGCCGCCGAGCGCTCCCGCGGGGGTGAGCGCGGCGGGGGCGCCGGTGGCGAGGACGGCGACCGCGCCGAGGGAGGCGCCGCCGGTCACGCCGACCACGTCCGGGGAGGCGAGCGGGTTGCGCAGCACGCGCTGCATCACGGCACCGGCTACGGCGAGCCCGGCGCCGGCGACGATCGCGGCGGCGGCGCGCGGGGCGCGCAGTTCCTGGACGAGCATCACGTCGGCGGTGTCGCCGAGGCCGAGGAGGGCCCGCAGCGCGTCGAGGGGCGGCACGTGGACCTCGCCGGCGCCGAGTCCGAGGGCGAGGAGGACGGCGAGCAGGGCCGTGGCCGCGGCGGAGAGGAGGGCGGTGCGGCGGCGCTGCCGGGCGAGCGCGCTGCCGTGACCGTACGGGAAGGGGCGCCGGAGCCGGGGCGCCCGGGGCACCGTGTCCGCCGCCGGAGCCGGCCCCGCCGTCTGGGCCGTCCGGGCCGCGCCCGGCTCCCGGGCGGCACCGGCCCCGCCCCGTGCGGTCCTGTCGCTCATCGGACCGCCCATCGGGCCGCTCATCGGGCCGCCTTCCGCGCGAGGAGGGCCAGCACGGGCGCGCCGAGGAAGGCCGTGACGATGCCGACCTCCAGTTCGGCGGGGGCGAGGACGACCCGGCCGGCGATGTCGGAGCCGAGCAGCAGCAGCGGGCCCGCGACGAGGCAGCCGGGGACCAGCCAGCGGTGGTCCGCGCCGAGCAGCCTGCGGACGAGGTGCGGGGCGGCGAGCCCCACGAAGGACAGCGGGCCCGCGACGGCGACGGAGGACGCGGCGAGCAGCACGACGGCCAGCCCGCCGGCGGCGCGGATCCTGGCGACCGGCACGCCGAGGGCCTGTGCGGTCTCGTCGCCGAGGGCAAGGGCGTTGAGGGCGGGCGCGATGGCGAGGGCGAGCACGAGGCCCGTGGCCAGGGGCGCGAGGACGGGCAGCAGGATGCCGGTCTGCCGCCCGGCGAGCGAGCCGGCGAGCCAGAAGCGGGCCTCGTCCAGCGTGCGGTGGCTCGCGAGCATCACCGCGGAGGTCCAGGAGGCGAGGACGGCGGCGAGGACGGTGCCGCCGAGCGCGAGCCGTACGGGGTCGAGTTCGCCGGCGCGGCGGGCGAGCGCGAGCACGGCGACGGTGGCGAGCGCGGCGCCGCCGAAGGCGAACCACAGGTACTGCGCGGGGTGTTCGAGGCGCAGCGCGTAGATGGCGGTGACGACGGCGAAGCTCGCCCCGGCGTTGATGCCGAGCGTGGTGGGCGAGGCCAGGGGGTTGCGGGTGACGCCCTGGGCGACGGCGCCCGCGACGCCGAGCGCCGCGCCGACGGCGAGGCCGATGACGGTGCGCGGGACGCGGAGGCCGGTGACGACCAGGCCGTCGCGGCCGGCGTCGTCACCGGCCAGGGCGTGCCACACGGTGCCCAGGGGCACCGCGCGGGAGCCCGCCGCGAGGCTGAGCGCCGCGCACAGCGCGAGCGCGGCCGCACCGGCAACGAGCAGCCCGGCCCGGCGAGTCGGGGCCGGGCGCCCGGTGGCGGGCACGGCGGAATCCGGGACAGCCGGAGCGGCCCCTGGAACGGTCTCGTTCACGGGAGAGACCCTAGGTTAGGTAAGGCTTACCTTGTCAATTCTCAAGGGAGCACCCACTCGCCAATGCCCTCAATGCCCAATTTATGAGCGCCGGAGCGTCACGTTCCCAGCCCGATCCGTCGATAGCGCGCACGCCGGTCGGCCAGCCGTTCGCCCTGCTCGCGTGCGCCGAGGGCGGCCATTTCCGCGCCGAGCAGGGCGCCGAGGCGGGGCAGGAAGTCGCCGTCCGCGGCAGCCGGACCGCCGTCCGGCTCCTCCACGACAAGGTCCGCGATGCCGTTGGCCAAGAGGTCCGCAGAGCGCACGCCCTGCCGCCCGGCGACCTCGTACGCCCGGTCCGTCGTGCGGTAGAGGATCGCCGAGGCCCCCTCGGGCGGCAGCGGCGACAGCCACGCGTGGCGGACGGCGACGACCCGGTCCGCGGGGAGCAGCGCGAGCGCCGCGCCGCCCACGCCCTGGCCGAGCAGCAGGCACAGCGTCGGCGCGGGCAGGGTCACCAGGTCGGCCAGGCAGCGCGCGATCTCGCCCGCCAGGCCGCCCTCTTCGGCGTCGCGGGACAGCGCCGCGCCCGCCGTGTCGACCACGGTGAGCAGCGGCAGACCCAGCTCGGCGGCGATCCGCATCCCGCGCCGGGCCGCGCGGAGGCCGGCCGGGCCGAGCGCCTGCCCGACGGCGTGCCCGCCGTCGGCGTCCTCGCCGGCCGTGTCCGTACGGCTGCCGCGGTCGTGTCCGAGCACCACGCAGGGCGTGCCGCCGACGTGCGCGAGGGCGAGCAGCAGCCCGGGGTCGCGCTCCCCCGCGCCCGTGCCGCTGAGCGGGGTGACGTCGGTGGCGGCGGCGTCCAGCAGGGCGCGCACGCCGGGGCGTTCGGGGTCGCGGGACCGGCGAATCGATTCAGCGGCGGAGGGGGCGGGGGTGGCGAGGGCCTCCTGGGCCTCGGCGGCGGCGATGCCGGGCGACGGCTCGCCGCACAGCACCGACAGCGCCCGCCCCACGACCCCCGGCAGCTGCTCGGCGGTCAGCACGGCGTCCACCAGCCCGTGGGCCAGCAGGTTCTCCGCGACCTGGACGCCCGGCGGGAACTCCTCCCCGTACAGCGCCTCGTGCACGCGCGGCCCCAGGAAGCCGATGAGCGCGCCCGGCTCGGCGGAGGTGAGGTGGCCGAGCGAGCCCCACGAGGCGAGGACGCCGCCCGTCGTGGGGTGCCGCAGGTGGACGAGGTAGGGCAGGCCGGCCGCCTTGTGGTCGGTGATGGCGGCGGCGACCTTGACCATCTGCAGGAAGGCCACCGTCCCCTCCTGCATCCGGGTGCCGCCCGAGGCGGGCGCCGCGAGCAGCGGCAGCCGCTCGGCCGTGGCCCGCTCCACCGCGCGCACCAGCCGCTCCCCCGCCGCGACGCCGATCGACCCGGCCAGGAAGCGGAACTCGCAGGCCACGAGCGCCACTCGGCGGCCGTGCACCGTCCCCTCGCCGGTGACGACGGACTCGTCGAGGCCGGTGCGCTCGCGCGCGGCGAGGAGGTCGGCGCGGTAGGCGGGGTCGTCCGTGGTGACGTCGACGGGCTCGTCCCAGCAGCGCCAGCTGCCGGGGTCCAGCACGGTGCGGACGAGTTCGAGGGCGGAAGTGCGGTGGTTGCTCGCGTTCATGCCGTCACCCTGTCACGAGCGGCCCCACCACGTCCTTGGTCACGTGCTGGTAGATCACGGAGCTGCGGAAGTCCACGACCTCGCGGCGCCCCGAGAACCGGTCCATCAGGAGGCTGTGCAGATCGTCGACCTCGGGCACCGCCACGTGCACCAGGAAGTCGTCCCCGCCCGCCACCACGTACACGTTGAGCACCTCGGGCAGCCCGATGAGGTACGCCTTGAAGCCCTCGATGACCTCCCGGCTCATCGGCCGGATCCGCACCGACAGCAGGGCCTGCACCGGCCGCCCCAGCGCCCGCAGGTCGACCGTCGCCCGGTACCCGGTGATCACTCCGCGGTGGCGCAGCGCCCTGACCCGCTCCAGGCAGGTGGAGGGGGCGATGCCGAGGGTGCGGGCGAGGTCGCGGTTGGTCTGCCGCGCATCGCGCTGCAGTTCCCTGACGATCGCCGAATCTATGTCGTCCATAAGGGCACATGATGCCGCACCCACCGAATTTCGTTCGGCGAGACCTCTTCACGGCCACGGGTCGGGCTAACTTCGGCCTCCGTGACCGTACGAACCACCCATGCTCCCGCTCCTTCCCGGCCGTCCGTTCGGGGACTGGGCATCGGCAGCGGCACGGCCCTGTGCGCCGGTGCCGTCCTCGGCCCGGGCGTCCTGGCCCTGCCCGCGCTCGCCGCCGACGCGGCCGGCCCCGCCTCGATCCTGGCCTGGCTGGTCCTGCTCGTGACGAGCGTGCCCGTGGCCCTGTCGTTCGCCGCGCTCGGCGCCCGGTTCCCCGACGGCGGCGGGGTGGCCACCTTCGTGCACCGGGCCGCGGGCCCGCGGGCCGCGGCGGCCGTCGGCTGGTGGTTCTACGGTGCCGTGCCGATCGGCGTCGTGGCGGCGGCCCTGATCGGCGGCCAGTACGTGGCCGGGGCCCTGGGACTGGGCCCGGTGGCGGCCGCGGCGGTCGGCGCCGTGGTCATCGCGGCGTCGTTCGCGGCCAACTGCGTGGGCCTGCACCTGTCCGGGCGGGTGCAGCTGCTGCTGGTGGCCCTGCTGGCGGCGGTGCTGGCGGGGGCCGCGCTCGCGGCGGCGCCCCACATGACCTCCGCGCACTTCACCCCCTTCATGCCCCACGGCTGGGGCTCGGTGGGCTCGGCCGCGGGCGTGCTGTTCTTCGCCTTCGCGGGCTGGGAGGCGGCCAGCCACCTGTCCGGCGAGTTCGCGAACCCGGCCCGCGACCTGCCCAAGGTGACGGCGTACACCCTGGCCGCCGTCTCCGTCCTCTACCTCGCCCTCGCCGTGACGACGATCGGCGCCCTCGGCCCGGCCGCCGCGGACACGGACACCCCGCTGACCGACCTGCTCGCGCAGAGCGCCGGCACGGCGGCCCGCCCGATCGCCGCCGCCGCGGCCCTGTTCCTCACCTTCGGCGCCGTCAACACCTACCTCGCCGGCGCCTCCCGCCTCGGCGCCGCCCTCGGCCGCGACGGCGCGGCCCCGCGATGGCTGTCCCGCGGCGCCGC
>NZ_PXWG01000213.1 GCF_003011965.1 Streptosporangium nondiastaticum | reverse complement strand
CGGGGCGCTCGTCCCGGCGGTGTTCGCCGCGCGGGCGGGCGCGTCCATCCTGGCCGGACGGGACGCGGCGACGGCCTTCGCCACGGCGCGGGGCCGCTCCGCGGGGGTCACGCGGATCGCGGGGCCCGGCGGTGCGGGGGTCGCACTGAGCGCCACGCTACTGAGCCCGCTGCCCGCGCTCTGGGGGCTCCTCGCGTTGTACGTCGCCTGCGCGGTGCTCACGTGCACGACGTACGCACGCCGGAGCCCGGACCGGAGCCGGGGAGCCCGGCGGCCGGCCCCGTACGGGCTGAGGTAGACGGCGGGGCGGCCGAGCGGGCTGCCCTTGAATCCGCCGCCACGGCGCGCAACCACCGCGGCGCGGACCGGCGGTGCCGCACTCCGCCCAGGCCGGAACGGCACCGCCGACATCCGCCATCGTGGCTGATCACCGCCGCGGCGGAGGGATTGGCCCCGGCCCGGACACCCCGTGCTCTCCCGCGGGTCAAGGACGCCCCGCGCCCTTGAAACCGCCGCCACGGCGCGGACCGGCGGTGCCGCACTCCGCCCAGGCCGGAACGGCACCGCCGACATCCGCCATCGTGGCTGATCACCGCCGCGGCGGAGGGATTGGCCCCGGCCCGGACACCCCGTGCTCTCCCGCCGGTCAAGGACGCCCCGCGCCCTTGAAACCGCCGCCACGGCGCGGACCGGCGGTGCCGCACACCCCTCAGGCCCGCACGGCACCGCCGACATCCGCCATCGTGGCTCATCACCACCGCGGCGGAGGGATTGGTCCCGGCCCGGACACCCCGTACTCTCCCGCGGGTCAAGGACGCCCCGCGCCCTTGAAACCACCACGGCGCGGACCGGCCGTGCCGCACACCGCTCACGCGGGAACGGCACCGCCGACATCCACCATCGTGGCTCATCACCACCGCGGCGGAGGGATTGGTCCCGGCCCGGACACCCCGTGCTCTCCCACGGGTCAAGGACGCCCCGCGCCCTTGAAACCGCCGCCACGGCGCGGACCGGCGGTGCCGCACACCCCTCAGGCCCGCACGGCACCGCCGGCATCCGCCATCGTGGCTGATCACCGCCGCGGCGGAGAGGGACGGTGCCGGCGCCATCAGAGAGGACGCCCCGCGTCCGCCGTCGTCGCACGGCGCAGTTCGTCGTGGAGGCGGGGCGTGTCCCGGGCGTGGCCGTGGGCGGACACGTAACCGTCCGGGCGGATGAGGTAGTAGCCCGGGCGGCGGCAGCGCGTGGCGGGGGCCACCGCCGCCGGGTCCAGCCGCACCGAGCGCACCCCGCGCCGCCCCGCAGCCACCGCGGCCGCCTCCTCGGCCCACGCCGTCCCCGCCCCGGGGCGTACGGCCAGGAGCAGTACCCACCCGGCCCCGTCCACCACGCCCCGCGGGAACAGCTCCCCCGCCCGCACCCCGCCGCACGGCCGCCCCGGCCCCTGCGTGCGCCGCTGCGACCGGTAGGCGAGGCGGTGGCCGGCCATCACCGGGGCGTAGAAGCGGGTGACCGCGCCCGTGCGGTCCAGGAGCCGGAAGGCGGCGTCGCGGGCCGCGACCCGTACGCGCCCGTTCACCATCCACGCCCTCGTCTGCACGTCCGTGTCCCGGACGATCCGCCGCGCGGCCTCTTCCCGTTCGGGCTCGTAGCCGTCCAGCAGGGACGCCGGGGAGTCCCCGTGCAGGACCGCGGCGAGTTTCCAGGCGAGGTTGTGCGCGTCCTGGAGGCCGTTGTTCATGCCCTGGCCGCCCGCGGGGCTGTGCACGTGGGCGGCGTCGCCGAGCAGGAAGACGCGGCCGCGCCGCAGCACGGCCGCGCGCCGTGCGTGGACGCGGAAGGCGGCGTGGTGGACCGGTTCCGTGATCCGTACGCCCCGCGGCCCGCGCGTGTCGATCAGTTCCTGCATGTCCGCGATGCCCGGCACCGGCGCCCCCGCGGGCAGCGCGGTCAGCACGCGGAAGACTTCTCCCGGCATCGGCACGATCACGAGCGTGCCCGACGGCGCCTGGTAGTAGCGGATTTCGCCGGAGGGCAGGGCGGCGTCTCCCACCCGCGTGTCCAGCACCGCGAACGTCATCGGATAGGTGCTCCCTGTGAAGCCCGTGCCCAGCCGTTCCCGCACCGTGCTCCGCGCTCCGTCCGCGCCCAGGAGGTACGGCGTCCGGGCGCGTTCCGTCCGCCCGTCGGCGTGGCGCAGCGCCACCGTCACGCCGCCGTCCGCCGGTGCGAAGTCCACGAGCCGCACGCCGCGTTCGACCGTGCCGCCGAGCTCGTGCAGCCGGCGCGTGAGGAGCGCCTCCGTCTCGTACTGCGGCAGGTTCCGTGCCGCGCACCACGCCGGGAAGGCGAAGGCCGCCAGCGGCCGCCCGCCGGTGAAGTAGCGGTAGCCGTCGATGCGTACGGACGCGGCCCGGACGTCGTCGCCGATGCCGAGGTCGTCGAGGATGGCGAGGGCGCGGGGCCAGAGGGACAGGGCCCGCGGGGCCGGCGCGGGGGCCGGAGCCTGGTCGACGAGGCGCACGGGGACGCCCCGGCGCAGGAGTTCGCAGGCGGCCAGGAGCCCGGTGGGGCCGGCGCCGGCGACGAGGACCGCGGGACCTCGGCCGGAGCCGGCGTCGTCAGGTCCCGGCACTGCCCAGGCTCCGGGCGAGTTCGAGGCGCCGCACCTTCATCGTGGCGGTGCGGGGCAGCGCGGACAGCGGCAGCTGTACGGGGCGGGCGAGCTGGGGCCAGTCGGCGGTGGCGGCCGTCCAGCGGGAGTGGTCGAGCGGGGTGTCTCCGCGGGTGCAGACCACGGGGACGGGCTCCCGGCGCGGGCCCGGCACGAGGACGACCTCGGCGAGTTCGGGCAGCCGGTCCATCAGCCGGTCCTCGACGTCGAGGGTGGAGCCGATCTGCGGGATGACGTCGACCTCGCGGTCGAGGAGGTGCAGGCAGCCGGACCGGGTGCGGTAGCCGACGTCGCCGGTGCGCCACCACCCGTCGTCCAGCTGGCGTGCGAAGCGCTCGGGTTCGGCGTGGTAACCGGTGGCCCGGCCCGCGGCCCGCACTTCGATGGCGCCGGGGCGCTCCCGCGTCGCGCGGCGCCCGCCGGGGGCGGCGAGGCGCACGCGGACGCCGGGCAGCGGGCGGCCCAGGCAGCGGCCGTCGGCGCGGTGGGCGGTGCGCCGTGTGTACCAGCGGCCGGTCAGGGGGCCGCACTCGCTCTGCCCGTAGAACTGGAAGAACAGGGGCGCCCGGCGGCCGGAGGCGAGCAGCAGCCTGCGCATGGTGGGCGGGTGGAGGGCGTCGAAGGTGGAGCTGAAGTACCGGACGGAGGCGAGGGGCCGGCGCGGGTCGTCCGCCAGTTCCTCCCACGCCATGAACGAGTTGGGGTGGGTCTCGACGAAGCCGGGGCGCGTACGGGCGAACAGGTCGGCGACGCGCGCCGGTTCGGGGTCGCCGACGATGACGAGCGGCATGCCCTTGGGCAGGGCGACGGCGAGCGCCAGGTACATCCGCGAGTGGACGGGGCTGAGGTGGGCCGCGTACGTCTCGGGCGTACGGATCAGGGCGGCGAGCCTGCGCTGCGGCGCGTACCGCCCGTGCAGGCTCGCCGCCGTGTGCACCACCAGTTTGGGGAGGCCGGTGGTGCCGGAGGTGTGGGTCATCAGCGCGGGGCGGTCCGGGTGCGGGAGGACCGGGGCGCGGCGCGGGGCGCCGGCCAGTGCCGCGAGGGGGGTGCAGCCGGGGCGGGCGGGGCCGGTGGTGAGGACGGTGGCGGCGACGTCCGGCAGGGCGAGGGGCGCGAGGCACGTGCGCAGCTTGTCGTCGTCGGTGACGAGGTGCGGCCGGTCCAGGCGGCGCAGGAGCGCGCCGGCCGTGGCCCCGTCCAGCTCCGGGGAGAGCAGGACGGGAACGGCGCCGATGCGGGCGGCCGCGCAGGCCAGGAGGTAGGTGTCGAAGTTGGCGGCCTTGTGGACGGCGACGTGCTCGGTGGGGTGCACGCCCGCCGCCCGCAGCCGGGCGGCGAGGTCGTCCACGTGGCCGGCGAGCCCGGCGTAGGTCAGGCGGCGGCCGGTGCCGGGCAGGGCGTCGAGGTCGTGGTCGAGGGTGATGGTGACGTCGCCGTGCCGGGCCGCGGCCTGTTCGGGGACGAGGCCGAGGCGGAGGGCGTTGCGGTGGTCCTCACGAGGAGTGCGGCGGGGAGCGTTCATGGGAGCTCCGCGACGCGCTGCTGCAGCAGGGCCGCGTCCTGCGCGCCGAGCCTGATGCCGAACGTGCCACGCAGGACGTGCACGACCTCGTCGGGAGCGAGCTCGGTGCGCAGGAGGCGGCCGTCGGCGTAGCGGGCGGTGAGGGTGCGGTCGGTGAGCGTGTGGCGGACGTGGTCGTCGCCGCGCTGGACGACCACCCGGTCCGTGAAGGGCGACCGGGGGTGGTGGGAGGTCCAGTAGTGGGCGGACTCGAAGTCGTCGGGGGCGTGGTGCTCCGGGCGGAAGGCGTAGACGTCGAACCAGCCGTCCGGGTGCAGGGAGCGCAGGGCCCACTGCTCGGGGGCGGGGCCGGCCGGCGGTTCGAGGTCCAGGCGCCAGGTCCAGTCGCCGGTGGTCACGGTGGCGCCGGGGGCCAGCGGTACGGGTTCGAGGGGGCCTTCGTCGCCGAAGCCGGCGTCACAGAGCCAGGGGCGGCCGTCCGCCTCGGCCACCAGGATCGCGTGTGAGCGGCGGCGGACGCGGGTGCTGCCGCGGCGGACGCGGGCGAGGTGGCGGACGACGGGGAAGCCGAGGCGTTCGAGGACGGCGGCGAAGAGGAGGTTCTGCTCGAAGCAGTAGCCGCCGCGGCCGGCGTGGACGATCTTCCGCTGGAGCGCGGCCGTGTCGAGGGGCATGTCCCGGCCGAGCAGGACGTCGAGGTTCTCGAAGCTGACGGCGGCGGTGTGGGCGCGCTGCAGGGTGCGCAGGGTCGCGGCGGTGGGCGGGAGGGACTGGCGGCCGGGGAGGCGGACGCGGGCGAGGTAGGCGTCGAGGTCGAGGGGGGTGGTGTCCCAGGTGGGGGCGGGTACGGGTGTGGTTCCGCTTCCGGCTGCGGCTCCGGGGGCGACTGCGGCTGCGGCTGCCGCTGGTGCGGACAGCCCGTCAAGGCCGTGGACGACGGCGGTGTTCGGCATGGGCCGTACGCTCCTTCCTTTCGTACGTGTCGTACGTGTCGTACGTGCGGGTGTCGCTTCGCGGTGACGGCCCCGTACGGCGCGCGGTGTCGCTGCACGGGGCTCCGGCTGCGCCACACGGGATGTACGGGATGTACGGGATGTACGGGATGTGCAGCCGCGCGGCGGACGTTTCGCCGCATGACGGTCCGGTCCGGTCGTACGGCACCGCCGGCCAGCCGCACCGTGGTGTCTGCCGTTGCGGCGGATGGATGCGCTTCGCCGCAACGGCGGACTACCGCCCGGCGCGTGCCGGATGCCGGATGCATACCGGACCGCCGAGGGGGTGAACGGACCGGCTCCACACCATCCTGCGCCGCCCCGCGCACCCGCGCCCACCGCCCGCCCGGCAGTCCGTCAGCCCGCCGGGCGTTCCGTCACGTCCGGCCGGGCACCTGACACAGCGGCCCGCCGTCCGGGGCGCGTGCGCAAGGGGCCGATCTACCCTCGGACCGTCCGGCAGGGCCGGCGGGCCGGCGCCGTTCGCCGCGGCCCCCGCCCCCGTACCGGGACCTCCGACGCAGAAGCGGGGACCGACATGACCAAGGTGGTACTGATCTCGGGCAGCCTGCGCGCCGCATCGGTGAACTCGGCGGCGCTCAGGGCGGTCCGGCGCATCATCGAGCAGGCCCGCCCGGCCGCTTCGGCGGTCTCCCTGCCGATCGGCCGGCTGCCGTTCTACAACGGCGACGTCGAATCCGCGGGGACGACGCCGGCCGTGGCCGTCGCCCGCGCCCTCGTCGCGGACGCCGACGCCCTGGTGATCAGCACGCCCTGCTACAACGGCGCGGTGCCCGGCGTGCTGAAGAACGCCCTCGACTGGCTCTCCCGTCCGGACGGGGCGAGCTCGCTCACCGGGCGGGTCGCCGCCGTCCTGAGCGCCTCGCCGGGCGGCCGGGGCGGGATCGACGCCCAGCCGGCGCTGCTGGACCTGCTGGACAGCTGCGGGGCGATCACGGTGGAGCACCCGCCCGTCGCCATCCGCGGGGCGCACCAACGGCTGGACGGGGCGGGCGAGATGACCGATCCGGAGACGGTCGCGGCGCTGCGGGAGCTGGTGGACGCCACGTTCGAGGCGGTGGCCATCATGGCCGAGCAGCGCCGGTCGGTGCTCGGGACGCCTGAGCCGCCCCGGGCTCCGCGAACTCCCCGGCCGCCTCAGGCTGTTCCGTCGCCGGCCGCCGGCCCCTGGTCGAGGGCAAGCGTCACCCTGTCCAGGAGCTGATGCCAGGCGTCGTTCAGCTCCTTGAGCGCCTCGGTCTCCAGGCGCGAGGCCAGTTCGCCGTGGTCGATGCCGAACCACTGCAGGTGTCCGAGCAGGCGCCGCGCGGCGGCGTACGTGCCGGGGCCGGGGCCGGGCCCGGCGGGCGCTTCCCCCGCGGTCTCCTGGACGCCGGGGAGTCCCCGGGCCTTCAGTCCGCCCAGCCCGTCCGGTCCGTTCAGCCCGTCCAGTTCCTCCAGCGTCCCCTCCGTCACCGCCGTGACCGTGCCCCGGGTCAGCAGCGGCGCCGCGTACCGCGTGGGCAGGAGCCCGGAGGCGCCGGGTTCCGGCACGGTGGTCGCGGTCCACAGCAGCCGCTGGGGGCGGGCGCCGCGGGCGGCCAGCGCGTGCCACCGCGGTTCGCCGAGCATCCGCTCGTACTGCTCGTGGACGTGCCGGGCGGCCGCGACGGCGACGGCGCCCCGCATGGCCCGGGCCTCCAGCGTGCCCTCGCGGTCGAGGAGGGCGTCGGCGGCGGTGTCGATGCGGCTGACGGGGAACGAGGCGACCGACGCGAGGGAGGCGAGGTGCCGGCCCGCGGCGCGGGCCCGCTCCAGCCCTTCCGTGTAGGCGTCCCAGGCCTGGCGGTGGCGCGCCGCGGACAGGACGAGCGTCGCGCTCGCGTTGATGCCCTCGGCCAGGCACGCGCTGAGGGCCGTGAGGCCGGCCGCCGTGGCCGGGATGCCGAGCACGGCGTTGCGGCGGTCGACGGCCCGCCACAGCGTACGAGCCTCGGCGAGGGTGGCCGCGGCGTCGTGGGCGAGCCGCGGGTCGAGGGTCACGCAGACGAGCCCGTCGACGCCGGCGGTCGCCTCGTGGACGGGCCGCAGGATGTCGCAGGCCCACCGGATGTCGTGGACCGCGAGGGCTTTGAGGGCCCGTTCGGCGGGGACGCCGCGCTCGGCGAGGTCGCCGAGCTGCCCGGTGTAGCAGGAGCCGCCGGCCAGTGAGCGGGCGAGGAAGGCCGGGTCGGAGATGACGCCGGCGATGCGGCCCTGCCGGGCCAGGGCCGCGAGCCTGCCGCTCGCGAGCCGCTGCCGGCTGAGGCCGTCGAGCCAGACGGAGACGCCGGCCGTGACCCGCGGGTGGGGAGCCGCGGCCGGGGTGGGGGCCCGGGTGGCGGCCGGGGTGGACGCCCGCCCCGCGGGCCCCAGGGGACCTGCCGGCCC
>NZ_PXWG01000212.1 GCF_003011965.1 Streptosporangium nondiastaticum | reverse complement strand
GTCGAGGGCGCCCTGGCGCAGCTCCCCGCCGAGCAGGCCCCGCAGGAAGCGCTGTTCCTCCGCCGTGGCCGCGGCCATCAGCGCGTCCACGAGGCGGCGCCGCTCGGCCTGCGCGCCCTTGCCGGCGACGGCGGCGAGGGCGTCGACCGCCCGGTCCACCTCCGCGACGGTCAGCACGGGGACGGCCGCGGGCGGCGGGGCGTCGCGCAGCACGCTCCAGCCGACGCCGACCCTGCCCTGCGGCAGCCGCCCCGAGAGGTACGTCAGGGCGACCGGCGCCTCCTGCGGGTCCGCGCCGCGGAAGAGACCGGCCAGCAGGGCGGTCTTCTCCGACCGCGCGGACGTCGCGGCCACCTCGGCGGACACGCGGGCGACATCGGCGAGGAGCATGCCTTCATCGTGCTACGGGCACACCCGGCGCGCAGTCCGGCTCAGCCCTGCCGCTGCTTCTCCCAGAACGCGCAGTGGTGGGCGGCACCGAAGCCGACCGGCCGGATGCCGTCCGCTCCCGGCGCGAGGGACTGGGTGAACGGGCCCCGGTCCCGGAAGAGCGGCCAGTGCGGAGCACCGGCCCCGTTCGGGTCACCGGTGCGCGCGAAGCGCGTCCAGTAGTCGGTCATCCGGTCCGACAGT
The DNA here is from genome assembly GCF_003011965.1 of Streptosporangium nondiastaticum. Taxonomy (GTDB): domain Bacteria; phylum Actinomycetota; class Actinomycetes; order Streptomycetales; family Streptomycetaceae; genus Streptomyces; species Streptomyces nondiastaticus. The sequence continues at coordinate 7,063 of NZ_PXWG01000212.1, read as the reverse complement.
GCGACCTGGGCCTCGTCCAGCGGCTTCTGCAGCGGGAAGGCGCTGAAGAGATAGGCCAGTTCGAAGGCGTGCGAGGCGCCGTAGGGGAAACCGGGCACGGTCGGCACGCCCTGGACGACGGGGGCGTCGCGGTCGGCGAACTCGTAGGCGTACGTGGCCACGTGCGCGGCCAGCGCCCGGTCCGCCCGGAACGCCGAGCACGCGAAGGTGGCGTCGGTGAGCAGCGCGGACCAGGCCAGCGCGGGCGTGGGGTAGGCGGACAGGGGGTACTCCGCCCCGACGGCGTCCGCGGCCGCGCCGAAGGAGTCCGTCAGGCGGGCCCGGTAGTCGTGCGCGTCCCGCAGCGGGTACGCGCCCAGGTTCATGCCGACGAACAGCCGCATTTCGTCGCTGTTCGTGCCCTGGATCACCGGCACCCGGTGGAAGCGGCCGGCCGCCAGCGCGCGGGCCGGTGCCTCCGGCAGCAGGGCGTTGCCGTAGGCGGGCTTGCCGAACGCCTGCGACAGCTCGGGCGTGATCAGCTTCTCCGCGCTCAGCCCGCGCAGGCAGTCCAGCGCCCCGGGCCCCTCCGGGCAGCCGAGACGCCCGGCCGCCGCGGCACCCGCGGCCTGGACGGTCTTCTGCGGCTCGAAGAACCCGGCGCCGGGCGTGCCCGGAACGACGGCGCCCCGGGGGAACGCCGTGTTGCACGAGCCGCTCTGCAGCACGGCCTTGTGGAAGAGGCCGGCCGCGGTGGGCGAGGTGAGCTGCGCGCAGGTGCTGATGGCGCCCGCCGACTCGCCGAACAGGGTCACGTTGCGCGGGTCGCCGCCGAAGCGGGCGGCGTTGGCCCGCACCCAGCGCAGGGCCGCCTGCTGGTCGGCCAGGCCGAAGGAGGGCGCGTCGCCGAGCTCCGGGTGGCCGAAGAACCCGAGGGCGCCCAGCCGGTAGTTGAGCGTGACGACGACCGCGTCGCCGCGCGCGGCCATCCGCCCGGCGGCGTACTCGCCGCCGGAGCCGCCGGTGAACCCGCCGCCGTGCACCCACACCATGACGGGCCGCCCCCGGGCCGGGGCACGGCCGGCCGGCGTGGTGACGTTGAGGTACAGGCAGTCCTCGGAGCCGGTGGCGGGCCCGGTGCCGAACACCGGCAGCTGCAGGCACTTCGGGCCCGGTGCCCCCGCGTCCCGCACGCCCTCCCAGGGGCGTGCGGGCTGCGGCGCGCGCCACCGCAGCGGGCCGGTCGGCGGCGCCGCGTACGGGATGCCCTCGTACGTGGCGTACGTGCCGTGCGACCTGCCGCGCACCGGGCCGTGGTCGGTGCCCACGACCGGCCCGTCCGGCGTGCGGGGCCTCGGCCCCGGTGGCGCCGCAGCGGCCGCGGAGGTGACGGACGTGACGGACAACAGCGCGAGGAGGAGGGCGAGCAGGGCCCCGCCTCTGCGGTGCGGGAGCCGGACATGCTGCATTGCGTATGTCCTTTCGGCTTGCGGGCACGTGGTCGGGCCCGGGCACCGGGGTAGGTACCCATCCCGGACCGGAGGTATCTCCGCGCCGCACCACTACCAGGCGTCACGTCATGGCCGGGGCCCGATGACCTCCGTTCCCTCGGTGACGGTGATGGCCGCCGCGGGGCACGAGTCCGCCGCGTCCAGCAGCGCCTCGTCGGGCCCCGCCGCCTCTCTCAGCGGCCGGGACCGCTCGTCCTCCAGCCGGAACGCCTCCGGGGCGAGGGCCGCGCAGATCCCCGAGCCGAGGCACGCGCTCCGGTCCACCGTCACCCGCCACGCCGTCGCGTCCGCCGCCGCTCCCGCCGTCGTGTCCGCCACGGGTCTCACCACGCCACCGGCATCGAGCGCGGCCCGCGGACCAGCATCTCCGTCTTCCACACGACGTCACCGGCCGTGCGGAGCCCGGGCAGCCGCAGGATCAGGGCCCGCAGCGCCTCCTGCAGCTCCAGCCGGGCCAGCGGCGCGCCGAGGCAGTGGTGCACGCCGTGGCCGAAGCCGAGGTGCTGGTTGCCCTCGCGGCCGAGGTCGAGGGTCTCCGGGGCGGCGAACCGCCCGGCGTCCCGGTTGGCCGCGCCGACGGCCACCAGCACCGCGTCGCCCTTGCGCACCAGCGTCCCGCCCACCTCGACGTCCTCCAGGGCGTAGCGGGCGAAGGACGCGCCCGCGCCCAGCGGGACGAAGCGCATCAGCTCCTCGACGGCGCGCGGCAGCAGGTCCGGGTCGTTGCGCAGCCGTTCCAGCTCGCCGGGGTGGCCGAGGAGGGTGAGCACGAAGTTGGGGACCTGGGTCGCGGTGGTCTCGTGGCCGGCGACGAGGATGCCCACGCACAGGTCGGTCAGCTCCAGCTCCGAGAGCCGGTCGTTCACGTCGCGCGCCTCGATCAGGGCCGTCATCAGGTCGTCGGCCGGGTGCGCGCGGTGCTCCTCGATGAGCCCGCCCATGTAGGCCCGCAGCTCGTCCCGGTTGGCCGTCTTCTCCTCGGCGGTCAGGGAACTCGTCGAGAGCGCGGCGTCGCTCCACGCGCGGAACCGCGGCCGGTCCTCCAGCGGCACCCCGAGCAGCCGGCAGATCACCGCCACGGGGATGGGCAGCGCGTAGTCCTCGACCAGGTCGGCGGGCGGCCCCGCCGCGATCATCTCGTCCACCAGGCCCTCGGCGAGCGCGCGCACGTCCGGCCGCAGCTTCTCGACCCGCGGCGTCGTGAACGCCTTGGTGACCAGGGTGCGCAGCCGGGTGTGGTCGGGCGGGTCCATGCTCAGCAGGCCGGTGTCGCGCGGCCCTTCGCCGCGGCGCGGCTCGTCGTGGTGGACGCTCTCGGCGCGGCTGAACCTCCGGTCGCCGAGGACGAGCCGGGCGTCGGCGTAGCGGGTGACGAGCCACGCGGGCTCGCCGTACTCCATGCGGACGCGCAGCAGGCCCTCGCCGCTGCGCGCTTGCGCGTACTTCCCGGACAGGTCGAGTCCGGCGGGGTCGTTGAAGGGATAGGCGGTGGGCTCGTCGTGGGCGATGGACATCCGTACGCCTCTTTCCTGCTTGGTCCTGCGATTCGCTGGCTCCCCCGCAGTGCTCCCTCAAGCCTCCGCAAAAATGGGTGCCTCAGTCAACAAGGCGTCAGCCGGGCGGCCCGGGCGGTCAGTCGGCGGACCGCGCCGCGGCACGGGCCCGGCCCGCGCTGTCGCTGATCCGTATCAGCAGCGCCACCATCAGCCAGTTGGCGACGAGCGAGGAGCCGCTCTTGGCGAGGAAGGGCAGCGCCTTGCCGGTCAGCGGTATCAGGCCCAGCACGCCGCCCGCCACGACGAACACCTGCAGGGCCAGCGCCGCCGAGAGCCCCACCGCCAGCAGCTTCCCGAACGGGTCGCGCAGGGCGACGGCCGTGCTCAGGCCCCGCTGGGCCAGCAGCGCGTAGAGCATCAGCACGACCATCGTGCCGGCCAGGCCCAGCTCCTCGCCGACCGTGGTGAGGATGAAGTCGCTGCGGCCGGCGAAGCCGATCAGATCGGGGTGGCCCTGCCCGAGGCCCGTGCCGGTCACGCCGCCGCTGCCGAAGCCGAACAGCGCCTTCGCGAGCTGGTCCGAGCCCGCGTTCTGACTGTGCAGCGCGGCGAAAGGATGCTGCCAGGCGTCGATGCGGCCCTTGACGTGCGGCTCGGCCGAGCCGACCACGACGGCGCCCGCCGCCGCCATCAGCACCCCGCACAGCACCCAGCTGAACCGCTCCGTCGCCACGTACAGCATCACCACGAACAGCCCGAAGAAGATCAGCGACGTGCCCAGGTCGCGCTCGAAGACGAGCACCAGCAGGCTCAGCACCCACACCGTCAGGATCGGCGCGAGCTGCCGGCCCGGCGGCAGCCGCACCCCCAGCACCTTGCGGCCCGTGAGCGCCAGCGCGTCCCGGTGGATCACCAGATAGCCCGCGAAGAACACCGCGATCATGGTCTTGACGAACTCGCCCGGCTGGAACGACAGCGAGCCGATGAAGATCCACCGCTTCGCGCCGTAGGTGTCGCCGGGGAAGAACGCCGGGGCCATCAGCAGCACCAGCGCCACGGCCATCGTCAGGAAGATGTAGCGCTGGAGCCTGCGGTGGTCCTGCAGGACGATCAGCACGCCCACGCACAGGCCCACGCCGATGACCGTCCACATCAGCTGGTTGGAGGCCGTCGGATCCGACGAATAGCGCGCGCTGTACGAGAAGTCCAGCCGGTACAGCAGCACCAGGCCGATCCCCGACAGCAGCACGGCCAGCGGGAGGATCAGCGGGTCGGCGTACGGGGCCCAGCGGCGCGCCGCCAGGTGCGGCACCAGCGCGAGGCACAGCATGGAGCCCGCGAACCCGGCGAAGCCGTCCGGGATCCGGTCCACCGTCGCAAGACCCGTGTACACGTAGCCGAAGCAGCTGATCAGCACGGCCAGGCCGAGCAGCAGCGCCTCGCGGCCCCGCCGCGCCGCCGCCGACGGGCCCCGCGCTCGTGCGCGGTGCTCGTCACTGCCGTCGAGGTGCACGGAATCCACGGTCACACCGCTCACTATCGGCGCACCGGGCTGAAGAAATCCTGAGAATCCTGAACGAACTTTCAGGAATCGGATGTTCCGTACGGTGGGGAGGCCGCCGGCCCGCCCGGTGAGCCCCTCCGGGCAGAGCCCGTCAGCGGGAACCGCGCCACCAGCCGCGCTCCCTCCCCGCCCGGCGCCACCTCCAGGCTCCCGCCGTGGGCGCGCGCGATCTCCCGGGCGATGGCCAGGCCCAGTCCGCTGCCGCCGCTCTCCCGGGCGCGCGCCGCGTCCAGCCGCACGAAGCGCTCGAAGACCCGCTCGCGCTCCTCCTCCGGGATCCCCGGCCCGTCGTCCGCCACCTCCAGCACCGCCCGCCCCGCCTCCTCGTCGAGCGACGCCGTGATCACCACGCGCGAGGCGGCGTGCCGCAGCGCGTTGTCGACCAGGTTCGCCAGCAGGCGCTCCAGCTGGCCGGTCCGGCCGCGCAGCGGCACCGGAGCACCGGCGCGCACGCTCACCGGAACCCGGGCCGCCGTCCGGCGGGCCGCCTCCTCGGCCGCCAGCAGCGCCAGGTCCGCCGGCTCCGCCGCCGCCATCGGCGCCCGCGCGTCGAACCGGGCCAGGAGCAGCAGGTCCGCCGCCACGCCCTGCAGCCGGACGGTGTCCTCCAGCGCCGCGCGGACCGCCTCCGGCGACGGTCCACCGGGCGCGGCCAGCGCCACCTCCAGCCGGGAGCGCACCGCGGCCACGGGGTTGCGCAGCTCGTGCGAGGCGTCCGCGACGAACTGCCGCTGCCGGCCGACCGCGAGCTCCAGCCGGTCCAGCGTGGCGTTGACCGTACGGGCCAGCTGAGCCACCTCGTCGCCCGCCGCCGGCACCGGCACCCGCCGGTCCAGCGCGCTCGCCGTGACGGCCGCAAGCTCCGTGCGGATCGTGGTCACCGGCCGCAGGGCCAGCCCCGTCACCGCCCACGCGATGGCCGCGGCCAGGGCGATCAGCGGGGGCGCGCCCGCGAGGAGCCCGATCGCCACGGCGTGCGTGGCGCCGTCGACGTCGTTGAGGACGGTCAGCGCGTACACGTACCGCTCGTGCCGCTCCCCGCCCGGCCCCGGCGGCGGCGCCGAGGCCCGCACCGCCACCACGTCGGCACGGTCCGGATCGTGCGCCCGGCCGCGGTCGCCGCCCGCCGCCCGCGCCCCGGACAGGATGCGGTGGGCGGAGTCCGAGCCCGCCTCCGGACGGATCGGCGCCAGCTCCTCGGCGAGGCCCTCCGCGGACGGCCTCGTGGTGGCGATCACCCGGCCGTCCGCGTCCAGGACCAGCACGATGTCGACGCCCGTGCGCGGCGAGGCCAGCAGCGCGGGCAGCTCCCCGGCGTCCGCCTGCGCCGCCACCTCGCGGGCGGCCAGCTCGGTGCGGCCGGTCGTGGTGTCCAGCAGGTTGGCGCGCAGCACCGTGTACAGCCAGGTGCCGCCCACGCCGAGGACCACGGCCATCGCCAGGGCCGCCGCGGCCGCGCACCGGCCCCGGACCGTACGGGGCGGCCGCAGCCTCCGCGACAGGGCCGGCGGCAGGGTCACGCGCATCCGTCGCCCGGGTCGATGCGGTAGCCGGTGCCGTGCACGGTCACGATGGTGCGCCGGCCGAACGGCGCGTCGATCTTCCTGCGCAGCGAGGAGACGTAGACCTCGACGATGTTCGGGTCCGTGTCGCCGGGGAAGTCCCAGACCTCGTCCAGGATGTCCCTCTTGGCGACCGCCTGACCGGCGTTGGCCATCAGGTACCGCAGGACCGACAGCTCGCGCGCGGTCAGCTCGATCTCCTGCCCGCCGCGCAGGCAGCGGCGGGCCGCGGGATCCAGCACGAGGTCCCCGGCGCGCAGCGGGAGCGCCGCCCCGGGGCCGCGGCGGCGGCCCAGGGCGCGCAGCCGGGCGAGCAGCACGACGAAGGAGAACGGCTTCGACAGGTAGTCGTCCGCGCCCGCGTCCAGCCCCTCCGCCTCGTCGTACTCGCCGTCCTTGGCGGTGAGCATCAGCACCGGCGTCCACTGGCCGAGCCCGCGCAGCCGCCGGCAGATCTCGTAGCCGCTTAGCCCCGGCAGCATCACGTCCAGGACGATCACGTCGTACACGCCGGTGAGCGCCGCCGTCAGGCCGCGGTGGCCGTCGTGGACGGCGTCCACGAGGTGACCCTCGGCGGCCAGGCCGTGCCGCAGCGAGTCGGCCAGTCCGGCCTCGTCCTCCACTATCAGAATGCGCACGTCCCAAGCGTCACATATGCCACCAGAAGCACTTGCGGCGCGCCCTTCCGGGCTCGCGCGTGATGTCCCGCACACTCGGAGAAAGGGCCGTAACCGCCTGATGACCGCCGGGTTGACCCGGGGGAGAGCACGCAGAACGCACCCCGCCACAGGACGGAGCAGTGGTACATCCATGAGCAAACGCCAGAAGGGCCGCAGGCACCGCAGGGTCAACCGCACACCGCGCCCGGTCGGCGCGGCCCGCCCCCGCGCCATGGCAGCGGCCGTGCAGGCGGCCGTCGCGCCGATGGCCGCGCAGCCGGCCGGGTCGGCC
>NZ_PXWG01000211.1 GCF_003011965.1 Streptosporangium nondiastaticum | reverse complement strand
TGGGGCCTGCGGCCTGAGGGTCGCGCACGGTGGCTCCTCCTCGCTCCGGCGCCGGGGGAAGGGGGGCCGGAGGCTGGGCGAAGGGTGGGGGATTCCTGAGCAAGTGCGGGGTGTTGCCAGCAAGTTACTCGTAAGTAAAACCGTTGGGTAGGCCGTCGGGAGGACCGGTCGCCGCGAACGCCGCGCGCACCCCGGTGATTTCACCGATTCGCATTCCGGAGCGGCGCTGCATGCTCTCCGCATCCGTTGCGCGTCCCACTCACCGGGAGGATCGTATGCGAAGGCTCATCAGCGCCCTGGCGCTCGCGGCGGCCGTGGCCGCCACCGTGACGGCGGGTCCCGCCGCCTCGGCCGAAGCCGCCCCCGCGCCCGCCTCCGCCGGAGCCGTACGCGCCCCGGCCGGATCCGCGTCCGCCCGCACGCCCGTGGTGTTCGTGCACGGGTACCTCAGCGACGGCGTGACGTGGGACCCGGCGGTCGCGGCGTTCCTGGCCGCCGGCTACCGGCCCGGCGACCTCTTCACCTACTCCTACGACTTCTTCGGCTCGAACAAGACGAGCGCCCAGGGGCTCGCGGCCTTCGTCGCGAAGGTGAAGGCCGACACCGGAGCGGACAAGGTCGACATCGTCAACCACTCCATGGGCGGCCTGGTCTCGCTCTGGTACGCGAAGGAGCTGGGCGGCGCCGCGGACATCAAGCACATGGCCTCGCTGGCGGCGCCCCACCACGGCACGTACATCGCCGGGCTCTGCGCCGTGCTGTCCGTCTCCTGCCAGGAGATGTCGCCCGGCTCCGACTTCCTGAAGAGACTCGCGTCGGGTGACGAGACGCCCGGCGCCGTCGACTACCGCACCTGGTACTCGCCGTGCGACGGGGTGATCAACCCCTTCACGAGCACACCGCTGAAGGGGGCGGTCAACACCCTGGTGCCCTGCGAGACGCACCTCGGGTTCCTGACCGACGTCGGGCTGCTGACGCAGGTGGCGTCCGCCTTCAAGGGCTGACCCGGCCCGCAGCGCGGCGCGGCGCCCGGCCCGGCGGCGAGCCGGACCGGGCGCCGCGGACCGGTCGGGAGCAGGGCTCCTGCTTACGCCGCGCCCTGCACCGCGGGCGTGCCCTCCGCCGTCTCCGCCGCCCGCGCCGCGGCCTGTGCCGCCGCCGACCGGGCCCGGCCGCGCTTGCCCATCACGGTCGTCCAGGTGACCAGCGCCGCCACGACGACGAGCGGGAACAGGTTGTTCACCAGCACCATGGCCTTGGTCGGCAGCACGTACGTGAGCGCCACGCGGATCGCCGCCTCCAGCAGGAAGCCGACGCCCCACACCGACGTCAGCAGGTACTGCATGCGGCGGAAGCCGGGGAACTCCCACAGGCCGTTCCAGCGGGCCAGGCCCTCGGGGGTGCCGTCCGTGCCGAACTTGCGGCCCAGGTAGAACATCGCCGGCCGGCGCATCGCCAGGCTGCCCAGGAACGTGAGGCCGAGCAGGCCCGTGATCGCCGATTCCTTGATGAACATCAGCTCGGTGCTGTTGTACGCCACCGCGCTCAGCGCGCCGAGCAGCATCAGGGCCAGCATCATGATGCCGAACTCGTCGACCCGGCGCTTGATCGCCAGGTGCAGCAGCGTCTCGACGGCCGGCCACAGCGTGATCAGCAGCAGCGCGTGCACCTGGCTCACGCCGTGGTCGGTCAGCATCCCGTAGGTGACGAACGGCAGGATCACGCCGAAGAGGATCGCCGGCCCCCAGTTCATCAGCCCCTTGGCCCCGCCGCTTCTCTTGCCGCTCTCACCGGCGCCGTGCGCGTTCGTCATTCCCGCCCCGTTCAATTTTCTTGGTACCCGCATGCATTTTTGATCTGTATCGCATATGCTCACGATCGTGAGCGAGAGTGCAACAGATCTCCAGAGCCTAACAGGTCGTCAGGGCAGCGCGAGCGTCTCGCGCGGAGCCAACGTCTCCCTGGTGCCGTTCCTCTACGGAGTGGCCGGCCGCGAGGAGTTGCCCGGCGTCGCGCTGGTGCGGCTGCTCGCGGACCTGGGCCTCACCCCCGCCGCCGCCCGCTCCCTCATCGCCCGCATGCGCCGGGACGGCCTCATCGCCGCGACCCCCCGCGGCCGCGGCGCCGACTACCGCCTCGCCGGCACCTTCCTGGAGTCCTTCCGCCAGGTCCGCCACGGCCGCCCCGAACCCCCGGCCTGGGACGGCTTCTTCCACGCCGTCTTCTACACCGTTCCGGAAGCGCGGCGCGCCTACCGCGACCGGCTGCGCCGCGCCGCCTCCCTCGCCCGCTACGGCCTCATGCAGCCCGGCGTCCTCATCTCGCCGGCCGACCGCCGCGACCACCTGCTCGCCGAACTCGGCGGACCCCCCGAGGAGGGGACCGTCTACTTCGGGCGCGTCGAACTCCCCACCGCCGACGCCGCCGAGGTCGCCCACCGCGCCTGGGAGCTCGCCGAGCTGGACCGCCGCTACCGCGAGCACACCGCGCGCCTCACGGCCGCCGTCGCCGCGCAGCCGGTGCCGCCCGGGCCGGGCGCCGCCGCCCTCGCGGCCTACGCGCGGCTCTTCGGCGGCAGCCTGACCGACACCCTCCGGACTCCGCCCGGCCTGCCCCCCGAACTCCTCCCGGACGACTGGCCGCTGCCCGCGCTCCTGGCCGCCGTCGGCCGGACGTACGCGCACTTCGGGCCGCCCGTCATCGCGTACGTGGAAGGGGTGATCTCCGAGAGCGGCGCGTGACGCGGCCCGCGGGCCGGAGTCCGCCCTGGCCGGAAACCTCCGGGTCGTCCCGCCATGGCCGGATCGCTCCCTCCCGTTCCTCCGGACGGTGCTGCAAAGGTATGCCCTTTCGCCGTCGAGCCGAGAGGAACGACCGACATGCGCGACGAACCCACCCCGCTTCCCCAAGAGGTCCCGAAGGAACTGCACGTCTGCATGGGCCTCAACTCCTGTGCCGGCCTGGACGCTTCGGGGACGGCCGAGATGGCCGGGACCGGGACCTGCGCCACCGTCTTCCACGTCTGTCACGGCGAAGGGTCCTGCCGCGGCCAGGGCGGCTGCGGCTACGCGGGCACGGACTACGAGCAGTTCCACCCCGGCGAGCAGGACTGCCGGTACAACGGCAGCTGCGCCAGCCCGATCAACGAGAGCAGGGTCTTCTCGGCCGGGCCCCTCAAGGGCAAGAGCGTCTGGAAGCAGGCCCGCCGCCTCTTCGAGGCCCGCATGTACGCCGCGGGCAAGGCGTTCGGCCCGGCCCCGGGCCAGGGCATCCCGGACGACCGGATGCCGCACTACGACTACATGCAGCAGCCGTCGGCGAACCGGGAGCCCGCCCGGAGCGCGAGGGACGACCGTGAGTGAGCCCCGGCTCGGCACGCCCCGCCTGGGCTTCGGGGCGGGCCTGCGGACACCCCACCTCCCGTACATCCGCGAACACCGCCCCGCCGTGGGCTTCTTCGAGATCATCTCCGAGAACTTCCTCGGCTGCCACGGCGGCCGGCGGAGCGCGCTGGAGGAGATCGCGGACCACTACCCCGTGGTCCTGCACGGAGTGTCGCTGTCCATCGGCAGCACCGACCCCCTCGACTCCGGCTACCTGCGCCGGCTGAAGCGGCTCGCCGACGACGTGGACGCGCCGTGGGTGTCCGACCACGTCTGCTGGACGGGCGTGCTGGGCATCAACACCCACGACCTGCTGCCGCTGCCCTTCACCGAGGAGACGCTCGCCCACGTCACGGACCGGGCCCGCATCGTCCAGGACGTGCTGGAGCGGCCGCTGATCCTGGAGAACCCCAGCAGCTACGTCGAGTTCCGCGCCTCCACCCTCACCGAGTGGGAGTTCCTGGCCAGGCTGGCCGAAGAGGCCGACTGCGGGATCCTCCTCGACGTCAACAACGTCCACGTCTCGGCGTACAACCACGACTTCGACCCGGAAGCGTACCTGCGGGCACTGCCCCACGAGCGCGTCGTCCAGATGCACCTGGCCGGCCACACCGACCACGGCACGCACATCATCGACACGCACGACGCCCCCGTCGCCGAACCCGTCTGGGAGCTGTACCGCACGGCCGTGGAACTCACCGGAGGAGGAGCCGCCACCCTCCTCGAACGGGACGACAGGCTCCCGCCGTTCCCCGAGCTCATGGCCGAACTGGACCGGGCGCGGGCCGTCGCCGACTCGGTGACCGCCGTCACGGCCGGGGGCGGCCATGGCTGACGGCACCCCCGGACCGGGCCTCGCGGCCACCCAGCGCTGGATGCAGGCCGCCATCCTCGACCCGCACGCACCCGGCCCGTACGCGCCCGGTGACGTGCTGACGGCCTCGCGCCGCCTCTCCGCGCGCGAACGCCTGCACATCCACCAGCAGGGCTACCGGCTGCGCCTGACGGAGTGCATGCGCAGCCTGCACCCGGGATCGGTGCACCTCCTCGGCCGGGAGATCTTCGACGGGTTCGCGCTCGCCTACCTGGAAGCGCACCCCTCCCGCTCCCCCACCCTGACCGGCCTGAGCGGCGGATTCGCCGGCCACCTCGCCCGCACCCGGCCGGACGCCGCGCCCGGCGCCGAGCGGGAGCCGTGGATCGACCTGCTCATCGACCTGGTCCGCTTCGAGCGGGCCTTCACCGAAGTCCTGGACGCCCCCGGCCCGGAGGACGGCACGGGCGGCACCCCGCCCCTGAGGCTCTTCCGGGCCTGCGCGCCCGTCCACACCTACTTCACCGAGGTCCGCCGCGGCCGGGACCCCGAGCCCCCGGCCCCGCACCCGGTCCGGCTCGCCGTCACCCGGCGCGACCACACCGTCGTCACCCGGGAGCTGAGCCGGGCGGCGTACGACCGACTGCTGCACGCACACCCGGAGGACGCATCATGATCGACATCCAGGCTCTGGGCGCGGACCCGGAGCAGGACATCGCCACCGTCCAGGACCTGGCCGACCACCTGAAGGCCGCGGCCCACGTCGAGCTGTCCACGATCCCGCTCTACCTCTACGCCACCTACTCGATCAAGACGCGCGGCTACTCGCAGTGGGCCGCCGGGGCGTCGGCCCAGCGCCTCATGACCGGCATCGCGATCGAGGAGATGCTCCACCTGACGAACGTGCGCAACCTGCTCGTGGCGATCGGCAAGGGCGAGGAGTTCCGCTGCTACGACGAGCAGTTCATCCCGAAGTACCCGGAACCGATGGCAGGACGCGTCCCCGAGCTCATGCTGCACCTGCGCCGCTTGTCCACGGACCAGATCGACACCTTCCGGGGGATCGAGGAGCCGGAGGGCATCCGCCCCCCGAAGCCCGAGGCCGTCCGCCCCTACCTGTCCCTCGGCGAGTTCTACCGGCGCATCGAGAAGGGCATCCGCTTCCTCAGCAGCGATGACGCGAAGGAGCGCATCGATTGGGACCAGGCCCGGGAGACGCTGTGGCGGCACCAGTACCACCGGGGGTACTGGAACCAGAACGGCGGCTCCGACGGCCCCCGCCTCATCACCAGCGAGGACACCGCCCTGCAGGCCATGGAGGTCATCGTCGACCAGGGCGAGGGCGCGTGGGACGACCACGGCTACCTGCCCGACCCGATCGTCCGCGACCCGGCGAGCGACTACCCCCCGCCGGCCATCGGAAAACAGCAGGCCTCCCACTACACCAAGTTCACCGACATCAAAAAGGGCCTCAACGGCATCGGCGTCGTCGTCGACGACAACGGCCTGCAGAAGTTCACCATCGACGACGAGGAGGTCATCTGGCCGGTGCTGGACGACCCGGACATCAGCCTGCTCAAGGACACGAGCCCGGTCCGGGACCTGATGGTGCTCTCGAACGCCGTCTACTGCTACGTGCTGGCGCTGCTCGACGCCATCTACGACGAGCCGATGTCAGCCGAGCCGCCGTCGGACGAGGACGCGTTCACCACGGACCGCCGGTACGGGCTGGAGCGGGCCTTCATCGCCGTGATGCAGGGGGTGCTGTACCCGGTCGCGGACCTCTTGGTGCGCACGCCGCTCACGGCGGACGACCTCAAGACACCGCCGAAGGCACTCGTCCACGCCGGACCGCCGTTCCAGTTCCACCAGTTCACGAAGGAGCCGAAGGCCGAGCTCGTGGAGCGGTGCACCGCACTGCTCGCGCACTTTCCGGAGCTGGGCGGTGACGACGGGGTGCAGCGGCAGATCGGGCTGCTGCCCGCGTTGCCGGGTTTGCTCGGCTGAACCTTTGTTGCGGCGCCCCTCCCTCGCGGGAGGGGCGCCGCCTCATCACGTCACTTCTTGGTGGCGATCCGCCCGTTGACGAAGAGGGGAGCGCCGTCGTCGGCGGTGTCGATCGTGTTGTTCGGCACGGTGAACTCCACCTTGCCCGGTTCGAAGACCAGGGCCATGCTCGACCCGCCGTAGCTGAAGTAGCCGAGCTCGTCGCCCCGCGTGACCCGGTCGCCCACGGCGACGCTGAAGCGGACCGACGAGATCTCGGTGATGCCGACGGGGATCACGCACACCAGGCCGATGTCGGGCACGGTGCTCTCGATGACCACCAGCCCCCGGGTGTTGACGTTCGCCTGGTAGCCCTGCGAGAGCGTGCCGGCGGACGTGTCCACGTCCTTCATCGGCAGCTCGCTGAACAACAGGCCGGGGATCCGCTCGACGTGCCTGACGATCCCGTCGACCGGGGCGTGCCAGCGATGGTAGTTCGCCCCGGAGAGGAAGGACTGGAAGACGTCGCCCCCGACGAACCTGTCCGTGTGCTCGTAGCCGCCCAGCATCTGACGGAGTGCGTACGGCTGGCCCTTGAGGGTGATGTCGGCGTCCTCCTGGACGTCCGACACGAACCGCACCACCGACCCGTCGTTGGGGGAGACGACGGCCTGCGGATCGTCCTTGGCGCCGTTGGGGCGGAACTCCGGCTTGATGTGCCGGTTGAAGAAGGCGTTGAAGGACACGAATCCGCCGTAGAGGGCGCCGGGTTCGGGGATGACGAACTCGTAGAGCTTGTTCTGCTCGGAGGCGGCCTGGCACAGCCAGCCGTTCGGGCCCTCGTTGAGGACGTAGCGGCTCTCCGGGCTGTCCAGGAAGGCGCACCATCCGTCCCTCAGGATGGTCAGGAGCGCGTCGTTGAACCGCTCGTCGCGAAACGCGTCCCAGCCCGCCTGTGTCGCCATCATGTAGCAGAAGAGGGCGGACATGGGGAAGAAGACCCGTTCCTTCGGGTCCAGGCGGTACTCGGGGGCCGTCACCGTGATCTCGTCGAGACACTTCAGCATCTCGTCGATGTTCTTGACGTGCTCGGCCTTGTGGCCGGGGTCGAGCTGCTGGGCCTGCTCGATCATCAGGTTCACGTTGTCGCGGAGGGGCTTGTCCGATTCGAGCAGCTCCGCCAGGGCCTGGACGGTGGGGACGTGCTCCGCCGTGCGCTTCCGGGCCTTGGCCACGAGGTCCGTCAGCCACGCGTCGACCGCCTTGCGGCTGTGCGGCAGATAGCCGGCCGCGCGGCCGAACGAGCTCTGGTAGCGCGCTTCGAGTGCCGCGGCCGTGATGGGCTTGACCATGGTCGTCCCTTCGTCGATCGGACCGGGAACGGCGCCGCGACCGGTGTACGGGAACATCCGTCCCGTACACCGGTCGTGCGTCGGACGTCCGACCGTAGTGGGCCGTTCCGAAGGCCGCAGGAGCCCGAATCAGCCGCGGCCGGCCGGCACCGCCGGGGCCGCCTGCGCCGTCCGGCCGGCCTGCTGCGGGCGGGGCGCGGCCG
>NZ_PXWG01000210.1 GCF_003011965.1 Streptosporangium nondiastaticum | reverse complement strand
CCCCGCCCCGCGCCGCCTCCACGGGCCCCTGCGGGGCGCGGGCGGCCCGTCCGGGCGGGCCCGGAGCGCGCGACGGGGCCGCGCAGGGCCGTCCAGGGGCCGGGCGGCCCCGGGGTGTCGTCCGCGTGCATCCGGATGTCCCCTTCGCTCGTCTCCGGCGGCGTACGGCCGCACCACCGGAAGCGGCCCGGGGCTTCCCCGCCGGGGAGGCTCCGGGCTGCCGCACAGGGCTGAGCCGTCAGGCGCCCGCGCCGCCGGGCTCCTGGCCGGCCAGGTCCCGCACCGCCTCGGCGAAGGCCTCGCCGCGCTTGTTGTAGTCGGTGAACATGTCCATCGAGGCGCAGGCCGGGGCCATGAGCACGGTGTCCCCCGGCCCGGCGAGCCGCGCGGCTTCCCGCACGGCCTCGGCCATCGCCCCAGTGTCGGTCCGGTCGAGGTCGACGACCGGGACATCCGGGGCGTGTCGCGCCAGCGCTTCCGCGATCACGGCGCGGTCGGCCCCGATGAGGACGACGCCCCGCAGCCGCTTCGCGGCCTTGGTGACGAGGGTGTCGAAGGTGGCGCCCTTGGCGAGGCCGCCGGCGATCCACACGATCGACTCGTAGGCCGCGAGGGACGCCTCGGCGGCGTGGGTGTTGGTGGCCTTGGAGTCGTCCACGTACGCGACGCCGGCGACGTCCGCGACGTGGGCGATGCGGTGGGCGTCCGGGCGGAAGGCGCGCAGGCCGTCCCGGACGGCCTGCGGCTCGACGCCGAAGGCGCGGGCCAGGGCCGCGGCCGCGAGGGCGTTGGCGACGTTGTGCGGGGCCGCGGGCTTCACGTCGGAGACCTCGGCGAGCTCCTGGGCGGTCGTCCGCCGGTCCTCGACGAAGGCGCGGTCCACGAGGATGCCCTCGACGACGCCGAGCATGGACGGGCCGGGGGCGCCGAGGGTGAAGCCGATCGCGCGGCAGCCCTCCTCGACGTCGGCCTGGCGGACCAGGTGCTCGGTGGCGGGATCGGCGGCGTTGTAGACGCAGGCCACCTGGTTGCCCTCGTAGATCCGGCCCTTGTCGGCGGCGTACGCCTTCATGGAGCCGTGCCAGTCGAGGTGGTCGGGGGCCAGGTTCAGGACGGCCCCGGAGTGGGCGCGGACGGACGGCGCCCAGTGCAGCTGGTAGCTGGAGAGCTCGACGGCGAGGACGTCGTACTCCTCGTCGCCCAGCACCACGTCGATGATCGGCGTGCCGATGTTGCCGACGGCGCGCGTGCGCAGGCCCGCGGCCTTCAGGATCGACGCCAGCATCTGGACCGTGGTGGTCTTGCCGTTGGTGCCGGTGACCGCGAGCCAGGCGGCCGGCTTGCGGCCGTTCTCGCCGCGCAGGCGCCAGGCGATCTCGACGTCGCCGACGACGTCCACGCCGGCCTCGGCGGCCGCCGCGAACAGCGGGCTCGACGGCTTCCAGCCCGGAGAGGTGACGACGAGCTCCGTGCCCTCGGGCAGGGTCTCGGCGTCGCCCAGCCGTACGGCGATGCCGTCGGCCTCCAGGCCTGCCGCGCGCTCGCGCAGCTGCGGGCTGTCGCCGCCGTCGACGACCGTCACCCGCGCGCCGAGGCCGGCCAGGGCGCGGGCGGCACTGATGCCGCTCACGCCGAGGCCGGCGACGGTGATGTTCTTGCCGCTCCAGGCGGAGGGCTCGGAGGGACCGGAAGAGCCGGAAGAGCCGGAAGGAGGGGTCACTTGATGGCCAGCCATCCCGCGTAGAAGATTCCGAGGCCGATGGCCACGCACAGGCCCTGGATGATCCAGAACCGGACCACCACGAGGACCTCGCTCCACCCCTTGAGCTCGAAGTGGTGCTGGAGCGGGGCCATCCTGAAGACGCGCTTGCCGGTGAGGCGGAACGAGCCCACCTGGATGATCACGGACATGGTGATCAGGACGAAGAGGCCGCCGAGGAGGGCGAGCAGCAGCTCGGTGCGCGAGCAGATGGCGAGGCCCGCGAGGGCGCCGCCGAGGGCGAGCGAGCCGGTGTCGCCCATGAAGATCTTGGCGGGCGAGGTGTTCCACCACAGGAAGCCGAAGCAGGAGCCCATCAGGGCCGAGGCGACGACGGCGAGGTCGAGCGGATCGCGCACTTCGTAGCAGGCGGCGCCGGCCGTCAGCGGGTTGCCGCAGGACTGGCCGTGCTGCCAGGTGCCGATGAAGACGTACGCGCCGAAGACCATCACGGAGGCGCCGGTGGCGAGGCCGTCGAGGCCGTCGGTGAGGTTCACGCCGTTCGACATCGCGAGGATCATGAACAGCGCCCACACCACGAAGATGACCGGGCCGACGGACCAGCCGAAGTCCTGGGTGAAGGAGAGCCGGGTGGAGGCCGGGGTCTGGCCGCGGGTGTCCGCGAACTGCAGCGCGAGCACGGCGAAGGCGATGCCGACGATCAGCTGGCCGGCCATCTTCGCCTTGGCCCGCAGGCCCAGGCTCCGCTGCTTGACGATCTTGATGTAGTCGTCGAGGAAGCCGACGAGGCCCATGCCCGCCGTCAGGAACAGCACCAGCAGGCCGGAGAAGGTCGGCTCGTGGCTGGTGATGACCTTCGTCAGGGCGTAGGCGATCAGGGTGGCCAGGATGAAGGCGATGCCACCCATGGTGGGCGTGCCCTTCTTCCCGGCGTGGCCGCGCGGGCCGTCGTCGCGGATGAACTGGCCGTAGCCCTTGCGGGCGAGGAACTTGATCAGCAGCGGGGTGCCGATGAGGGTCAGGAAGAGACCGATGACGCCCGCGAAGAGGATCTGGTTCATCAGCCGGCGACCTCGCCGTCGACGGCGAGCAGCTGCTCGGCCACCCACTCCAGCCCCACCGACCGGGACGCCTTCACCAGCACGACGTCACCCGGGCGCAACTCGCTGCGCAACAGGTCGACCGCCGCCTGCGCGTCGGACACGTGCACCGACTCCTCACCCCACGAACCCTCGTTATAGGCGCCCATCTGCAGCCAGGCCGCTTCCCTGCCCCCGACTGCCACGAGCTTGCCGACATTGAGCCGGACGGCGAGCCGTCCGACCGCGTCGTGCTCGGCGAGCGACTCCTCACCGAGCTCGGCCATCCGGCCGAGCACCGCCCACGTGCGGGCCCCCTTCGCCGCAGCGGCTGCGCCCATGGCGGCCAGCGCGCGCAGCGCGGCTCGCATGGATTCGGGGTTCGCGTTGTAGGCGTCGTTGACGATCGTCACGCCGTCCGCACGCTCGGTGACCTCCATGCGCCAGCGGGAGAGCTGGCCCGCCCCGGAGAGCGCGGAGGCGATCTCCTCTGCGGGCATGCCCAGCTCATGGGCGACGGCGGCCGCGGCGAGCGCGTTCGACACGTGGTGCTCACCGTACAGCCGCATGGTCACGTCGGCGCACCCGGTGGGTGTGTGAAGCGTGAAGGCGGGCTGCCCGGTGGCGGTCAGGTGGACGTCCTCGGCGCGCACGTCGGCGTCGGGGGCCTCGCCGAAGAGGAGGACGCGGGCCTTCGTGCGGGCGGTCATGGCGCGCACGAGCGGGTCGTCGGCGTTGAGCACGGCGACGCCGCCGTCCGCGGCCGCGGGCAGCGCCTCGACGAGCTCGCCCTTGGCCACGGCGATCTGCTCGCGGCCGCCGAACTCGCCGACGTGGGCCGTGCCCACGTTGAGGACGACGCCGATGCGCGGCGGGGTGAGCTCGGCGAGGTAGCGGATGTGGCCGATGCCGCGGGCGCCCATCTCCAGGACCAGGTGCCGGGTCTCCTCGGTGGCGCGCAGCGCGGTGAGCGGCAGGCCGATCTCGTTGTTGAGCGAGCCGGGGGGCCAGACGGTGGCGCCCAGGTGCTGCAGCAGCTGGGCGATCAGGTCCTTGGTGCTGGTCTTGCCGGCGGAGCCGGTGATGCCGACGACGGTGGTGCCCAGCCGTTCGACGACGGCGCGGGCCAGGGTGCCGAGCGCCCGCTCGACGTCGGCGACCACGATCGCGGGGACGCCGACGGGGCGGGCGGCCAGCACGGCCGTCGCGCCCGCCTCGACGGCGCGCTCGGCGTAGTCGTGGCCGTCGACGTGCTCCCCGGCGAACGCGGCGAAGAGGCTGCCGGGCTCGACCGCCCGGGAGTCGATCACGACGGGACCGGTGATCCGGGCGTCCGGGTCCGGTATGTCGTGCTGCTGCCCGCCGACGATGGCGGCGATCTCGGCGAGGGACAGAGCGATCACTGAGATTTACCTCCGGCCGTTCGGGAGGGCTTCCGGGGGGAGGGTTGTGCGCGCATGGCGGTCTGTCATCCCTGGTCGTTCCGGTGCGTGGTCAACGAGCGCTGTTGCGCGGCTTCGACGGCCTCGCGCAGCACCTGGCGGTCGTCGAAGGGGCGGACGACGCCGTTGATGTCCTGGCCCTGCTCGTGGCCCTTGCCGAGGACGAGGACGATGTCGGTGGCTTCGGCCCGGGCGACCGCGGCGGCGATGGCGTCGGCCCGGTCCTCCAGCAGGAGGACGGTGCCGCGCTCGTGGACGGGCACCTCGGCGGCGCCCTGCAGCATCGTGGCGAGGATCGCGAGCGGGTCCTCGGAGCGGGGGTTGTCGGAGGTCAGCACGGCGGTGTCGGCGAGCCGGGCGAGGGCCGCGCCCATCGGGGCGCGCTTGGTGGTGTCGCGGTCGCCGCCGCAGCCGAGGACGGCGTGGATGCGGCCCTCGCAGACCTTGCGCAGCGCGCGGAGAACCGATTCGACGGCGTCCGTCTTGTGGGCGTAGTCGACCACGGCGAGGTAGGGCTGGCCGGCGTCGACGCGCTCCAGGCGGCCGGGCACGCCAGGGACGGCGGCGACGCCGTCGGCGGCGGTCTGCGGGTCGATCCCGGCGGCCACGAGGGCCGTGACGGCCGCGAGGGCGTTGGCGACGTTGAACGGGCCGGCGAGGGGCGCCCGGGCCCGGATCCGCTCGCCGCGGGGGCCGAGGATCGTGAAGACGGAGTCGAACGGGCCGATCTCGACGTCGGCCGCGCGCCAGTCGGCGTCGGGGTGGCCCTCGGCGGAGAACGTGGTGACGGGCACCTCGGACTCGCCGGCGGCGAGCCTGCGGCCGTACTCGTCGTCGAGGTTGACGACGCCGGCGCGGCTGCGGGCCTTGGTGAAGAGCTCCGCCTTGGCCTGGAAGTAGTCCTCCATGCCGGAGTGGAACTCCATGTGCTCCGGGCTGAGGTTGTTGAAGACCGCGACGTCGAAGACGCAGCCGTCGACGCGGCCGAGCCGGAGGGCGTGGCTGGAGACCTCCATGGCGACCGAGGCGACGCCGCGCTCGCGCATGACGGCGAAGAGCGCCTGCAGGTCGGTGGCCTCGGGGGTGGTGCGCTCGGACTTGATCCGCTCGTCGCCGATCCGGGACTCGACGGTGCCGATCAGGCCCGTCTTCGCCCCGGCCGCCCGCAGTCCGCCCTCGATGAGATACGCCGTGGTGGTCTTGCCGGAGGTGCCCGTGATGCCGATCTGGAGCAGCTCCTCGCCCGGCCGGCCGTAGATCGTGGCGGCCAGCTCGCCCATGACGGCGCGCGGGTCGGCCACGGTCAGCACGGGCAGGCCCGTGGCGGCGGCGCGCTCGGCGCCCGCGGCGTCGGTCAGCACGGCGACGGCGCCGAGGCCCGCGGCCTGGGCGGCGAAGTCGGCACCGTGGAAGCGGGCTCCGGGCAGGGCGGCGTAGACGTCGCCCGGGCGCACGGCGCGCGAGTCGTGGGTGATGCCGGTGACGGCGGCCCCGGGGCCCTGCGGCGCGGGGATGCCCAGCTGACCGGCCAGCTCCGCGAGGGACGCGGGGCGGACGTGGGTGGGGCGGGGCGCACCCGGCGATGCGGCGGGGGCTCCCTGGGGGCTGGGGTGGGACTGATCAGCGTGTGGCACGGCGGTGAGCGTACCGGGCGCACCCGCCCCGTCGCGAAGCGAGGGGCGCCCCGGGTCGCGGTTCCCGGGATCGGGAGTGATGGTCGTCACGCCGGCCCCCGGCTCACTCGTCGTCGTAGCTCACCGGCAGCCGGGGCGGCTGGGTGCCGGAGGGGGGTACCTGCAGGGTCTTCAGGGCGAACTCCATCACCTGCTTGTAGACGGGTCCGCAGATCTGGCCGCCGAAGTAACTGCCCTTGGTGGGGTTCTGGATGGCGCAGTAGACGGTGAGGCGCGGCTGGTCGGCGGGGGCGAAGCCGGCGAAGGAGGCGGTGTAGCCGTGGTAGCGGCCGGTCCGCGGGTCCACCCGGTTGGACGTGCCGGTCTTCCCCGCGACGCGGTAGCCGGGGATCTTGGCCTTGGTGCCGGTGCCCTCGCGGTCGTCGACGACGGACTCCAGCATCGTGGCGAGCTCCCGGGCGGTGCGGTCGCTGATGACCCGGGTGCGCTCGGGGACGGGCGCGGGGGTGAAGCGGCCGTCGGGGCCCTTGGTGCCGCGGACGAGGGTGGGCCGGATGCGCTCGCCGCCGTTGGCGATCGTGGAGTAGACGGAGGCGGCCTGGACGGCGTTGAGGGAGAGGCCCTGGCCGAAGGGGATGGTGTACTGCCGGGAGCCCTGCCACTTGGCCGGCGGGGCGAGGATGCCGGGGGTCTCGCCCGGGAAGCCCAGGCCGGTGGGCTCGCCGATGCCGAACTTCCGCAGGTACGAGTGGAGGACCCGGTTCGCCTCGCCCTGGTCCTTGCCGAGCTGCTCGGCGGCGAGGATCGTGCCGATGTTGCTGGACTTGGCGAGCACGCCGTTGAGCGTCAGGTGCCAGGTGGAGTGGTCGACGTCGTCGGCGAAGGAGCGGTCGGCGCGCGGGAGCCGGTTGGGCACCTCGACGTGGGTCGTGGGGGTGGCGGCGCCCTCCTCCAGGACCGCGGCCATGGTCATGACCTTGCTGACGCTGCCGGGCTCGTAGGCGTCCTGCAGGGCGGCGTTGCCGAGGGCGTCGCTGTCGGCGTGGGCGAGGTCGTTGGGGTCGTAGCCGGGGGCGTTGGCCATGGCGAGGATCTCGCCGGTGCGGTTGTCCTGGACGACGACGTAGCCGCGGTCGGCGGCGGACTCCTGCACCTGCCGGGCGATGGCGTTCTGCGCGGCCCACTGGATGTCCCGGTCGATGGTCAGCTCGATGTCGGAGCCGGGCACGGCGGGCTGTTCCTTGACGTCGCCGGTGGGCACCTGGCGGCCGCCGGACTGGGCGTAGACGAGCTTGCCGTCCCGGCCGGCCAGGACACGGTCGAACTGGGCCTCGATGCCGCCGCCCCCGCGGCCCTCCGCGTTCACGAAGCCCAGTATCCCGGCCGCGAGGCCGCCGTTGGGGTAGACGCGCTTGCTGTGCGGTTCTCTGTTGACCCCGGCGAGGACGTCGGCGCCCTCCTTGCGCTGCGCCCGGGCGGCGGCCGCCTTCTTGAGCTCCTTGATCTTGTTCCAGACCCTGGGGGGCTGCCGGCGGGCGAGGACGACGTACTTGGACTTGGGGTTGGCCGTGAGCTTCTGCTCCAGGACGGCCGGGCGCTCGCCGAGGACGGGCGCGAGCAGGGCCGCGGCACGGCGGGCCGCGCCCTCGGTCTTGATGCGCTCGGGCGTGAGGAGGTCGGGCGCGGCGGTGATGTCGTAGGCGTCGACGGTGGTGGCGAGGTCCACCCCGGAGCGGTCGGTGACGGTGCCGCGCTCGGCGGCCAGGGTGACCGGAATGTACCGGTTGACGTTGGCGCGGGCCGCGTAGGCGCTCGCGTCGAAGGCCTGCACCTGCAGCAGCCGGACGGTGAAGACGAGCAGGACGAGCGTGAGGCCGAAGCCGACCATGCGCAGCCGGGGCCGGGGGCTGCCGAGCCGCAGGGGCCGGTCGCCGGCGGCCTTCAGGCGGGCGGGCCGGGCCG